>CAZYGG010000011.1:0-60746 GCA_964647585.1 uncultured Desulfobacterales bacterium | reverse complement strand
GCTTACATTCCGTATATTGCGTTTTAAGCCCGAACAGAGGGATCTTTCCCGATACGAGGATTTCAAGGTGCGCATCGAACCGCGGATGACCGTGCTGGACGGTCTGGAACAGATCCGACTGATGCAAGATGCGACACTCATGTACCGGCACTGCTGTCACCACAGTTCCTGCGGTACCTGTGCCTGCACGATCAACGGTGTCCCCGCACTGGCCTGCACACGTCGAATTGAAGATCTGCAGTCCGGCACCGTTACCCTGGAACCCCTGGTCAATCACATCCGTCTGGGTGACCTGGCCGTGGATATGGCATCCTTTTTCCAGGAGTGGGACCCGCATTGGAGTGGCCACCGGTCATGTGAAGATGCAACTGCCGCTCGCACGCCCAGCGGTGTCGTGCAATTGAAGCGGTTGGAAAACTGCATTGAGTGCGGCTGTTGTGTGGCGGCCTGCCCGGTGACATCCAGTGCTGAGGCGTTCATGGGACCGGCCGCCCTGGCAGCCGTACACACTGAGATGCGAAAGAAGCCGGCCGGCAAGCAATCTCTGCTGCAAATCGCGGCGGGGCCCCGCGGGGTAAACATGTGCCGGCGTCACCTGGCCTGCAGCCGGGTCTGTCCCTCCCGCGTTTACCCGGCCCGCCATATTGCCGATCTGCAGCGTGCGCTTGGTACCCAAGCAGGTGGGCAGACTTCTAGGCAGTAATGCAAACCCGGCGGTTCCCATCGTATAACGCTTGCCCAACAAACGTTTCCAATTCCCGGGCAGCCGCAGGGTTGACCCTTTGGTGCGCCGAAAATCAAGACGGCTTAATTGCCGAGGATCAGACGTTGCGGATCGCAGCGTTCGCGAAGAATATCCAACTCCTCCATAGAGGGCGCCTGTGCCAGGCGGGCGCCATCAATATCCACGGTAAATTCCATATTGTCCAGAATCTGCTGCGGGGTTACCCCGGGGTAATAGCTGTCGAGAATCATCCGGCGGGAAGCTTGATCAAAGCGCATGATGCCCAGGTTGGTAATGACGGATTCCGGGCCGCCGTCCGGTAATCCAGCCTCCTTGCGGCCGTCCGGACCGCCCATCCAGCCCGGGCTGGTGAGGTAGTCCAGCTTGCGCACGAATTTGCGCTTTTCGTGCTGCATGAAGATGATGGTCCGGCCGACAAACGAGGCCACGTCGCAGGCGCCGCCGCTGCCGGAAAACCGTACTTGCGGTGAGGCATAGTCGCCGATGACCGTCGAGTTCAGGTTGCCGTAGGGGTCGATCTGGGCGGCGCCCATGATACCCACCACCCGGCGGCCCGTGAACCGGTTTTGCATGGTGGCAAATGAATCGGCCAGGCTGCCGTTGACCGCGGTGTGGTACATCACCCGGGGATCGGCCACAGCCAGGGGCACTTCCTCAAGTTTTGAATCGATGGCCCCGGTTTCAAAGAAGATGGTACTGTTGGGGGCGCTGATGTTCTTGGCGGCCATGGCGGCCAGCATGGATATGCCGGTGCCGCAGAAGACGATGTCGCCGTCCTTGATTTCCCGGGCCGCGGCGATGGCCATCATTTCCCGCAGGGTATAGTCGGTCATAATATCTCTCAATTCGTTCCTTTCTTATGCTAACAGCTAATTGCTAATGGCTAACCGCTTTACTTTCTATCCAGCCCCACCGCATAACCGGTGCGTTTGTCTGCCTGGATGGCCTGCAGTTGTTCTGGCTTGATCTTTTCCATGAATTCGGCATGGGTTCGGGTGCCGCAAACGAATTTGTCCAGATAGATCCGGTGACGCTCATCGTCGGGAGCGGTTTCCTTGTAATGGTTCAGGTAGACCGGGTCATAGTCGTAGTGGCCGTAACAGGCCGTGGGATAGGCCCCGTGCGGTACATGGACAACGGCGTCCACGCAAAAAGGCGGTATCTGGTTGCTGTCCGGATCTGATTTCAGGAATCCCGGTTCCAGGAGTTCCTCGCAGGTGACGATGAGGTGCCGGGCCGCCTTGGCCTGTTCCACATCGGCAAAGGGCAGCCCTTTTATGCGGGCCAGCCCGGTGGCGTCCGCCTGCTGGACGTGGATTATAGTCACGTCCGGATTAATGGCCGGCACCAGAACAAGCTTGAATGTGTCGGTCCATTCTCCGAAGGGATTGTCTGCCACGATCAGTTTGTCATCCGGCAGGCGGGGGTCATTTTTACGCTGTTCGGGGCTGAATCCCCAGCGGTTGACGATGTCGGTTCCCAGGCCGGAACGTGTGGGTAAGAACGGCACCCCCATGGCCCCGGCCGTGAATCGCAGGGTCATCTGGTAATTTGAATAGTCTTCAACCTGCAGCGTGCCGTTTTCGACTGCTTTGCGAAAACGGATACAGGTGGGTGCAAAACGTCCGCTGCCGCCGTAGGCAATCTCCAGGCGTGCAACGCAGCCCCCGCCGATCAGCTCGTCCGCCCCATGGCCGTTGGAATGGGCGTACAGGTGCAGGTCCTTTTTACCCTGGCGAATGATTTCGTAGACAGCCGCCATGGGATTGCGGTTGATGGTGAATCCGCCGATGGAAAGATGCGCGCCGTCTGGAACGTAGGCCTGGATAGCGGTTTTGAGATCCATGCACTTTGTTTGAGCTGTATTCATCGGGTCCTTCCTGCTGTGGCGTTTCCGTGTAGGTTTTAAAGGAAAATTTCAGAGATCCCGGCTATTTGTCAAGCCTAATTTGATATCCATCGAAGAATCTGGTAATGAGCATCTGGAAGTTTGAAACGTTCGGTTCCAGCCTGCAGATTATAACTGTTGTCCATCCATGATTGGAAATCAAGGATGAAAGGTGTTAGCCTTTCGCTATTAGGTTTTAGATAAAACGAATAAATTACAGGATTTTACCTAATTGCTAACCGCTAACAGCCAAATGCTCCATCCTGAAATCTTTGATTGATGGGTGGACATGTTTGGCAGGGAGGTACTTATGGACATCAGGACCCACGAACAGATCGACCAGCGCTTGTGTGGCGCACCGGTTCACACCGCGGACGGCAACAGCAGCGTCGCAATGGAAACCAGTGCCGATATGGCGGTCGACAGCCCGGGACTGGTGCATGGCGGCTTTATTTTCGGACTGGCCGACCACGCGGCCATGATTGCGGTCAACGACCCCTATGTGGTCCTTGGTGGAGCGGAGACACGTTTTCTGAAGCCGGTAAAAGTGGGCGATACCGTGCTGGCCACAGCCAGAACCGAGGCGGTCAAAGGTAAAAAGCATATCGTCCTGGTCGATGTCGCCCGGGGAGACGACCTGGTCTTTCAGGGGACGTTTACGTGCTTTGTGCTGGATAAGCATGTATTGGAAGCATAAAACTATAAAAAACAAAGTTTTATGATTGTTTTAAGTTTTAGGTGTTAAGTTTTAAGACTTGGTTTCGATGGTTTGCGGGTTATGTCTTAACACCTAAAACCTAACACCTGAAACTTATTAAGGAGATTTGCAATGGCTAAAAAAGTAGGTGTAATGCTATCCGGTTGCGGCGTTTATGACGGTTCTGAAATCCATGAGTCCGTATTGACGCTGCTGTCTCTGGACCGGGCCGGCGCGGAGATAGTCTGTATGGCTCCTGACATAGAGCAAATGCACGTGATGAACCATTACAGCCAGACCGAAAGCTATGAAAAACGCAATGTGCTGATTGAATCCGCCCGGATCGCCAGGGGGGACATTGAAAACCTTGCCGATGTCACCGCCTCCCAGATGGATGCGCTGATTATTCCCGGGGGATTCGGGGCCGCCAAAAATTTGAGCAACTTTGCGGTAAAAGGCCCTGAGGCCAATGTTCATCCAGAAGTGCAGCGGGTGATCGGGGAGATGCTGGATGCCGGTAAACCGGTGGGGGCCCTTTGTATCGCACCGGCGACCCTGGTGCGGGCCGTAGCCGCTAAAGCACCGGAAGTGACCATCGGTAATGATGCCGGCACGGCGGCGGCCATCGGCCAGATGGGCGGTGTCCACATTGACCATGCGGTTGACGAGATCCATGTCGATGCGAAGAATAAAATCGTCACCACCCCGGCCTATATGCTGGGCCCGGGCATCAAGGAAGTGGCCGTTGGAATTGAAAAACTGGTGAATAAAGTCCTGGAACTTTGTGGTTGAATATCGCGATGAGAAACAGATTTTGGGGGAATATATGTTGAATGGGGTCATGGGGAAATACTGTGTTATCGATCTGAGTACCGGTAAAACTGAAATTGTCGAGCCGGGTGAGGCGTTCTACAAGAAATACCTGTCCGGGTACGGATTGGGGGCGGCCGTGATCATGGAGCGGCAGAAAGCCGGTGTGGATGCGCTGGCCGCGGAGAGCCACCTGGGATTCTGTTCAGGCCTGCTTTCCGGCACAAAGGCATTCTTTTCCGGCCGGTTCATGGTGGTCGGCAAATCTCCTTTGACAGGCGGGTGGGGGGATGCCAATGCCGGCGGCTACTTTTCCAGGGCCATCAAGCGTTCCGGCTATGATGCCATCTTTTTTACCGGTGCCGCCGAAAAACCGGTCTGGGTGGTCATCGACGCGGGTGACGTGGAAATTCGGGAGGCAAACGGCCTGTGGGGTAAAGATATCCTGGAAACGGAACAGGCCATCCGGGACGAGCTCGGTGGCCGCAACATTCAGATTGCCTCCATCGGGGTGAGTGGTGAGAAAAAGTCCCTGATTTCCGGTATAGCCACGGACGGAGCCCGGATTGCCGCGCGTTCGGGTCTCGGCGCGGTTATGGGCAGCAAAAACCTCAAGGCGATTGCCCTGCGCGGCAAGGCGAAAGTGAAGGTGGCTGACCCGGAAGCGCTCAAGACAATCAACAGCCGCTTCATTGCGGGGTACAATAAATCCAGCATCATCGACCGCATCACGATGTACGTGATGAACTTTCTCAGCCAGATCATCGCCCGCACCGGTATTTCCGTCCCGTCGCAACCATCGCTTATCCGGGAAATCCTCAGGAAATACGGCACAGCCGGTCTGACGACCTATTCCGCCATGGTTGGCGATATGCCCATTAAAAACTGGGGCGGAGTCGGATACAAGGAGTTTCCCATTAAAAGTTCATCAAAGGGCTCGGATGAGAACGTAATCAAATACCAGAAAAAGCGGTATGCCTGTCAGGCCTGTCCCCTGGGCTGCGGTGGTATTATCGAGATCAAGAAAGGGAAGTACAAGGGCGAAAAAGGCCACAAACCTGAATATGAAACCATCGGTTCCTTTGGCGGGATGCTGTTGCAGGATGATTTCGACGCCATTGTCGAAATTAATGAAATGTGCAACCGGGCAGCCATCGATACCATCTCCACCGGCGCGACCGTGGCATTTGCCACGGAATGCTTTGAAAACGGGATCATCGACGAAACCACCACCGGCGGGCTGCAGCTGGGCTGGGGTAAAACCGAAGCCGTCGTCCAACTGGTGGACCTGATCATCAAGCGCGAAGGCTTTGGCGATATATTGGCCGACGGCGTCAAACGGGCTTCTGAAAAAATAGGCAACGGCAGTGAAGCCTACGCCATCCACGCCGGTGGGCAGGAACTGCCCATGCACGATCCCCGGCTGGACCCAGGGTTTGCCATTGCCTATGAATGTGAACCCACTCCCGGGCGTCACACCACAAACCTGAATATGAAACCATCGGTTCCTTTGGCGGGATGCTGTTGCAGGATGATTTCGACGCCATTGTCGAAATTAATGAAATGTGCAACCGGGCAGCCATCGATACCATCTCCACCGGCGCGACCGTGGCATTTGCCACGGAATGCTTTGAAAACGGGATCATCGACGAAACCACCACCGGCGGGCTGCAGCTGGGCTGGGGTAAAACCGAAGCCGTCGTCCAACTGGTGGACCTGATCATCAAGCGCGAAGGCTTTGGCGATATATTGGCCGACGGCGTCAAACGGGCTTCTGAAAAAATAGGCAACGGCAGTGAAGCCTACGCCATCCACGCCGGTGGGCAGGAACTGCCCATGCACGATCCCCGGCTGGACCCAGGGTTTGCCATTGCCTATGAATGTGAACCCACTCCCGGGCGTCACACGGTGTCGTGCTATCTTTATGCCTCGCTTTTCGGTCTGGAAAAGAGATTCCCGGCCGCCGCCCGGATGGTAAAATCCGGCAAGGGCAGGGCGATCAAAGATATCCGACGGTTTGCGGCCGGGACCTACTACATGCAACTGCTCAATTGTGGCGGCATGTGCCTTTTCGGGGCGATCACCAGCCATTTACCGGTGGTGGAATACATGAACGCCGTCACCGGTTGGGGGGTGAGTGCGGATGAGTACCTGAAGAGCGGCGAACGGATTCTGAACCTGCGGAAGGCTTTTAACCTGCGCGAGGGTGTTGCCACCCGGGAATACCAGATACATGACCGGGCCATCGGGACGACGCCCTTAAAGGAAGGCCCGCTCAAGGGCAACCGCGTTGATCTTCACACCCTGATGGACGAATTTTACCAGACGGTGGGATGGAGCCGGGAGATTGGCGGGCCCACCCCGGAGAAAATGAGGGCGCTGGAGCTGGAACCTGTGGGGCCGGAACGGTTGAACTAGCGCGTCCGGGCGTTCATACTCACAGACTAGTGTTGCGTCTCACAAATAAGACAAAGAAATATGGGGCGAAAAATATCTGGTTAATGAGGTCGGCTAAATCCGAAATACGAAGCACGAAATTCGAAACAAATTCGAAATTAAAATTGCCAAATGACCAAAACAGGGGCGAACCTATTGTAATGACAGGTTTTGTTTGTTTCTTTCGGTCATTCTGATTTGCCCTTTTGTTTCGAGCTTCGAAATTCAGATTTCGGATTTTTCTTCACTTTAAACATACTGCGCCGGCCTTTCAGGGTCCACCAGAGGCCCCATGTGACCAGAATCGGGCCGGCGCCGATGTATACAAAGAGTTTCCATTCTCGCTGCCAGGGCTCATAGTGGACCGCCCAGAAGACCAGCCAGATGATGGAAGCGAAAAGGGCGAGCCTCTGCCGGCCTGACAGCGCAAACCCCGACCTTGCTGCCGACCGAACTCCCGGGCGACCGGCCTTCCGGGACGCATTCACGCGGGGGATGAAAATGACGACCAGGACAATGGCCGCAATCAGCAAAATTTCGTTCATTCCTGAAAACATGGTGGATGCCTGCTATCATAAACGCCACGTTTAAGCAATGCGTAAGACTTTTGAGTTCCCGGGGCATGCGCGTTATGCCGGATAAGCAGCGGCGCAGCCTTAACAGAATAAATTCTGAGTGTTTACAAAAGGATACACATGAAACTGCATGACAAAGCCGTAATGCCCCGGGGGTTCACCTGTGCGAGTACCAACTGCGGACTGAAGAAGGCCGGGCCTGACCTGGCCGTTTTCTACTCTGAAGTGGCCGCCAGTGCATCCGGTGTTTTTACCCTGAACAAATTCCCGGGTGCGCCCGTGATTCTGGGACGCGACATCATCAAAAAAGGTATTCTGCGGGCCATCGTGGCCAACAGCAAGATCAGCAACGTGGGCACCGGCCAGACCGGCCTGGACAACGCTGCGCGCATGGCCACGGCAGTGTCGGCGGAATTCAACATTCCGGCCGACCAGGTGATCATGAGTTCCACGGGGGTCATTGCCAAACAGTTGGAAATTGAGAAGATAGAGGCCGGTATCCAGGGTATTTCCAGCCTGCTCGCAGACGACCCGCTGGTCGGGACCGCCGGGATCATGACCACCGACACCTACCCCAAGGCCATTTCGATGGATGTCGGCGGGACGGTGTTGACCATCGTGGGGAAAGGGGCCGGCATGATCGAACCCAACATGGCCACCATGCTGGTCTACATCTTTACCGATGCGGAAATAGATGCGCCGGCCCTGGACCATATCCTGCGGCGGGCCGTGTCCGTTTCGTTCAACATGCTTTCGGTCGACACCGACACCAGTACATCGGACACCTGTGTCGCCATGGCCAACGGACTGGCCGGGCCGGTAGACCCGAAACAGTTTATGACTGCGCTGACGTTTGCCTGTAAGGAAATGGCAAAAATGCTGGCCCGTGACGCGGAAGGCGCGACCAAACTGCTGATTGCGGATGTGAGCGGGGCCGCAGATGAAAAGCAGGCCATTGTGATCGCCAAGTCCCTGGTCAATTCCCCCCTGGTGAAAACCATGGCCTATGGGGCGGACCCGAACATCGGCCGGGTCCTCATGGCCATCGGCAAATGCGTGCAGTGTAAGCAGGATCCGGCCCGCATCAGTATCCGGATCAATGACACTCTGGTTTACCGGGATCTTGCACGGGTTGATTTTGATGAGGATGCCGTGCGCAAGCTGCTGGGCGGAGAGCAGGTCCGCATTGAAGCCGACCTGAACATAGGTTCCGGACGGGCCACGGCCTATGGTTGTGATCTCACCGAAGGGTATATTGAAGAAAATGCCGCCTACTACTCGTCATGACCTTACCCGTACAGGCGATTCTACCGGCACTTAAAACCGCCTTGCAGGCGGGGCAAAATGTGGTGCTGCAAGCTCCGCCGGGAGCCGGCAAAACCACGCTTGTCCCGCTTGAGCTTCTGGAAGAACCGTGGTTGAACAAGCGCAAGATTATCCTGCTGCAGCCCAGGCGGCTGGCAACCCGGGCCGCTGCCCGGCGGATGGCCGGCACTCTGCAAGAAGCCGTGGGAAAGCGCGTGGGCTACCGCATCCGGTTTGATAACCGGGTCGGACCGGATACACGGATTGAAGTTGTCACCGAGGCCGTACTCACCCGCAAACTCCAGAAAGATCCGGAACTTACCGGTACCGGACTGGTCATTTTCGATGAGTTTCATGAAAGAAGCATTCACTCAGACCTGGGGCTGGCACTCTGTCGGGAGGTCCAGGGGGAACTGAGAGCGGATTTGCGCATACTGGTGATGTCCGCCACGCTCGCGGGCGACCCGGTTGCACGGATTCTGGGCAATGCCCGGGTGATTGCCTGTGAGGGACGGCAGTACCCGGTTGAAACCCGCTACCTGGATAAACCGGTGCAAAAAGTCACGGCGGCTTTTGTTGCCGATAAAATCGATCGCATCCTGGACGAGCAGTCCGGCAGCATGCTGGTCTTCCTGCCCGGAGCCGGTGAGATTCGCCGGGCAGCTGCTCTGCTGCAGAAAAAACGGCCGCGGGGCGACTTGATTATAGCACCGCTTTACGGCGATCTGCCGGGTAAAAAGCAGGACCTGGCCATCAAGCCCTGTCCGGCCGACCGGCGCAAAGTGGTCCTGGCCACCTCGATTGCCGAGACCAGCCTCACCATTGAAGGCATCCATATCGTAGTGGATGCCGGCCAGATGCGGATTCCGCGTTTTCAGCCGGGCAGTTTGATGACTGCCCTGGAAACGGTGAGGGTTTCAAAGGCATCCGCGGATCAACGGCGCGGACGGGCCGGGCGAACCGGCCCGGGGACCTGCCTCCGGCTCTGGACGGAACATGACCAGCTTTCCCTGATTCCCCACACCAAACCTGAAATCTGTAATACCGATCTATGTCCCCTGGCACTTGAACTCGCCTGCTGGGGCAATGTTGAAACCGCTGAACTGGACTGGCTGGATCCTCCACCGACCGCGGCAATGGCCCGGGCATGGGAATATTTACAGGCCATCGCGGCGGTCGATGCCGATCGGCGGGTGACCCGTCACGGCCGCCGCATCAATGCACTCGGCGTGCATCCCCGCCTGGGGCATATGATCTTGAAAGGGGCTGGACTGGGGTGCGGACGAATTGCTGCGGAAATGGCCGCCCTGATCAGCCGCCGGGACATACTGTCCCGAACCTCCCTGGCGCGCGAGGCTGATATTCGGGTCAGACTGGATCTTTTACACAATACCACCGGGCATAAGCCGCTAATGGATCGCCACACGCTAAACAGGACTTTGCAGCTGTCAGAGCGCTGGCAAAAAATAGCCGGACAGGGGGATTCGTCAAACGGGCACCCGGACGACGCCGGTAAAATCCTGGCCCTGGCCTACCCGGACAGGATTGGCAAATTGAGAAAAGGCAGCCGTAACCGGTACCTCCTGTCCGGTGGGCGCGGGGCAATTTTACCGGAGCATGACCCCCTGTGCGGCACGCCCTTTATCGTGGTTGCCCGTACAGACGGACAGCCGGACAACGCTAAAATATTCCTGGCCGCACCGGTGGCGGTGGCCGAGCTTGAAGCGGTACTGGGCGATAAGATTTCCGTTCGTGAAAAGATTGCGTGGGACGGTCGTAAAAAGGCGGTGACATGTCGCCAACAGCATATTATCGGGACTGTGGTACTGGAATATAAAAATTTAAAAAACCCTGATAAAATAGCGGTATGCGAATGCTTATTGAATGGAATACGTGAAGTCGGTATCGAGTGCCTGCCCTTCAGCCGGGAGGACCGCAACTGGATGGCCCGGGTACAATACGTGGCCGCCAACGATAACGCCACCGGACAATGGCCGGACCTGTCGGCGGCGGCGCTGTTGAAAGACCTCGAAGCCTGGCTCCAGCCGTATGTAACCGGTCTCCGCAGCCTGGCAGCCTTAAAAAAATTGAATATGAAAAAGATCCTGGGCGCCATGCTCAACTGGGAGCAGAGACGCTCGCTTGATCGGCTGGCGCCGACAGCGCTGCGGGTACCCAGCGGCTCGCGGATTCGTCTGGATTACACTGCAGGTGAAACGCCGGTGCTGGCTGTGCGTCTCCAGGAAGTTTATGGCCTGGATCAAACCCCCGCGATTTTGGACGGCACCTCCCGCGTGATGCTCCATCTGCTCTCACCGGCCGGTCGGCCGGTGCAGATCACCCGGGACCTGGCCGGCTTCTGGAAAGGTGCCTATGGTGAAGTTAAAAAAGAGATGAAGGGGCGCTATCCGAAACATTACTGGCCCGACAACCCTCTGGATGCGGTGGCCACCAGTAAGGTGAAGCCGAAAAAGAAAAAAAATTGACATTTCTTGAAAAAAAGCCATTCAGAGAGTATATTCACAATTTCAAGGGGTTCAGGTTCAAAACGCCCGGTTCCGATTTAGTGTTTTAGAAACCTCTGAACCTTTGAACCCTTGCCTGCCGGGCGTAGCTCGCAGAGCGAAGACTGGAACCCTGAACCATTTCAACAGGAGCTTATCAATGAAAAGAACCATCATCAGGTCAACCGGCAAATACCTTCCCCCCCGTATTGTTACCAACGACGACATGAGCCAGTGGATGGAAACATCGGACGAGTGGATCGAGCAGCGCACCGGGGTAAAACAGCGTCACTGGGTCCCGGAAGAGGGCGGGGTGGGTGCTTCGGATCTGGGGCTGGAAGCATCTAAAATTGCTCTTGAAAAAGCCGGATGGCAGGCTGAAGAGATTGACCTGATCATATTTGCCACGCTCAGCCCTGACCTGAATTTCCCCGGCTCCGGCTGTCTTTTACAGCATAAACTGGGACTGTCCGACACACCGGCCCTGGACATCAGGCAGCAGTGCACCGGGTTCTTATATGGCCTGGAAGTTGCCGATGCCTACATTCGCAGCGGCTTCGCCGAAAAAATTCTATTTGTGGGGGGCGAAGTCCACAGCTCCGGGATCGATATTTCCACCCGGGGACGGGATGTTGCGGTTATATTCGGAGATGGTGCCGCTGCAGCCTGCCTGGAGGGAATTGAAGCGGATGACACGGTCGGTGTTCTGGCGCACCAGCTGCATGCCGAAGGCAAATATGCGGAGAGCCTGATGGTGGAAGCACCCGCATCCCGATTGAATCCAAGGTTCACCGAAGATATGTTCGCGGCAGGGCGGCATTTTCCCACCATGGACGGGAAAGCCATCTTCAAGCTGGCGGTCAGAAGGCTTCCCGAAGTGACGCTGAAAGTGTTGCAAAAGGCAGGGGTGCCGCTTGATGAGGTGACCCTGTTCATTCCCCACCAGGCCAATCTCAGGATCAACCAGTTTTTTGCCAAGGCTATGGAACTTCCACAGGAAAAGGTGTTCAACAACATCCAGAAATACGGCAATACCACTGCGGCCACCATACCCCTGGCCCTGGACGAAGCCATGGAAGAAGGGCTGGTCGGTAAATCTGGAGACGTGACTGTTTTTCTTGGCCTGGGCGCCGGCCTGACCTGGGGTGCTTCGGTGTACCGGTTTCCGTGATGATTGCCCGTAAAAGAAGATATGCCGGCCGGCCAGCTTCTATAGAATCTGTGATATTTACTCGAGTTGTATGATGTGAGGGACTTACCCCTTGTTGGAGAGTCGTTTCACAAGGGTGGTGGCAAAATTCTTGAAAAATAGAAGCTGAATCGATTCAGACGACCGGTCGATAAGGGTCGCGTTGATCTTCATGAGGATGCAGTCCGTCTTGGCGAGCACCGCTGCGACCCGGGCCTGTCCGGCAATACAGGCCATTTCCCCGAAGCATTCGCCCGCGCCGATGGTGGCGATATCCATATCGCCTTTGCGGATAAGGGCCCGGCCGCTGAGAATGACAAAAAAAGCATCGTCAATATCACCTTCGGCCACAATAATTTTTCCTTTATGAACTTTGATCAAGGTGCTGTCTGAAACCAGCTCACCGAGTTGTTCCTTTGAAAAGTTGTTAAAAAAAGGGACGTTGTGCACCAGGTCCAGGACATCTTTGGCTTTTTCGGTGACAATGTTGTCGGCGAGTCCCCGCAGGGCCACCCGGAGGTCGTAGGCAAAGTCAAGGCAGGACTGGTAGCGCTCGGTATAGTCTTTGGTCATGGATTTTTTGACAATTTCTTCCAGAATGGGGGGCAGGTCCTTGCGCAGTTCGCCAATGGGGGGCGGTTCGGAGTTGGTAATCTTGTACATGATGGTGAAGTTGTTTTCACCTGGAAAGGCCTGCTGTCCTCCCAGCAATTCATACAGGACACATCCCAGTGAAAAAATGTCACTGTAGCTTCCCAGAGCTTCCTCTTTGATTGCCTCCGGCGACATGTAGCTCGGCGTACCCCACAAACCGGTCTCCGATGTCTCTTCGGTGATTTGGGCAACCCCGAAATCGGTGAGCTTGGGAGCGCCATTTTCGTCGAGCATGATGTTGGAGGGCTTGATGTCGCGATGGATCACTTTCTGTTTGTGGGCGTAATCAAGGGCGTTGCAGATGGTGAAAATGATCTCGACGACCCTGCTCATGGGCAGCAGCGTATCCGGGCGGCAATGTTTTTCGAGCGTGCTGCCCTGGATATACTCCATGGTGATGTAGCAGTAGGTGCCATAGGTGCCGGCGTCATAGATGGAGACAATATTGGGGTGGTTCAGGCGGCCTGCGGATTGGGCTTCAACAAAAAATTTATGCCGGTTGTTATCGGAAGCCGGTTGGGAAATTTTCAGGGCCACCTGGCGCCCGATATAAGGGTCGGTACCGAGATAAACCACCGCGTTGCCGCCCTGACCCAGCTTGCCGGATACCTTGTAGCGGTCAACGGACTCCAGACCTTCCAGCCCGGCGAGAAAAGTCGGGTCTCCTGATGGGATAGAACTCATACGCTGGCGGCCTGCCTTTCAATCGACAAGGAATTCTCGTTGATTTTTAGTGGATTATAGAGGCAAGGCGCAGATGTGTCAATAAGGACCTTAGCCCTGTCAGGGTGCAGGAAACCCTTTTCAAAATAGTTAATCAGGAATTTTTCCCTTGAACAGCATGTCGAGGTAAAAGGTGTGAAGGGGAGACAGATCTTCAGGGAATTTGGAGTTGTCCGCATTTTTTCCGGCGATTACCCGGCGCAGGCCGGCGGCTGTCTGTTTGCCGAGTTCCACCCCGAACTGATCAAAGGGGTTGATGCCCCAGATGAACGCTTCGTAGATGGTCTTGGCTTCATAGAAGGCGAGCAGGGCGCCAATGTTTGCGGGTGTAAGCGTCTCGATGACAATGGTGGCGGAAGGGCGGTTGCCGCTGAACGTGCGGGCCGGATCGTCGGATTTTTTACCGGAAGCCAGCGCATCGGCCTGGGCGATCAGGTTGGCCCAGAGCTCCTGGTGATTGGTGACGCCTTTTGAAGTTGATTGAAACTGCGGATAGGCGCTGTTCAGTACACCGATAAATTCGATGGGCAGGGGGTTCCCCTGATGGGCCATTTGAAAAAATGAGTGCTGGGCGTTGGTGCCGGGTTCCCCGAAGATGAAACCGCCGCTGCCGCCTGAGTGCGGTTTTCCGTCAAAGGTGGCGGCTTTCCCATTGCTCTCCATGCTGAGTTGCTGAATATGGGCGGCCAGTTTGTCCAGGGGGGCCGCGTAAGGGACGATGGCTGTGGCCGGATACTTGAGAAAGCTCGTATTCCACACGTTGACCAGGGCCGCCGTCAGGGGCAGATTCTGTTCCGGAGGGGATTCGGCCGCATGGCGGTCCATGGCCGCAGCTCCTTTCAGCAAATCCGCAAAGCAGTCGTACCCGGCATAAAGGCTCAGGGGGACCCCGCCTACAGCGGAGGTGACGCTGAAACGACCGCCGATGAAATCGAACATATAAAAGGTTGCCAGCACGGGGTTGTCCGGATCGTCCCCGGGGCTGCCTTTACTGGTAACGGTGACCACGTGGCGGGCCGGGTCGAGGCCGCACCCGGCCATATACTGGTACGCCTGCTTCGTATTGGCCAGGGTTTCGGCCGTGGTGTAGCTTTTGGATATAACGATCCAGAGTGTGGTTTCCGGGTCAATGGCGGCTGCTATTTCACCGAAATTATGAGAGTCCACATTGGAGAGAAAGTGGAGCCGCAGACCCCGGGCGGCCCGATGGTGCAGGGCGTGGGCGATAAACTGGGTGCCCAGGTAGCTGCCGCCAATACCGATAACCACGGCATGCCGGAAAGGTTTACCGGTGGAGCCGGTCAGGCGGCCGGCGTGAATGTCATCCGCAAACCGGGCTATGCGCTGATTGATGTCGCGCAGATCCGGTTTGATGTCAGCCCCGTCAACCAGGACGGGAGCCGGGGACTGGTCCCGGCAGGCGGTATGCAGGGCGGTACGGTTCTCCGATTGGTTTACCTTTTCACCAACCAGCATCCTTCGAAACCGGTCGGCGGCTCCGGATGCTTTTGCCAGGGCGTGGAGCAGGTCCAGCGTTTTCGCATCCACTCGCTGGCGTGAAAAATCGTAAAAAAGGCCGGCGGCGGAAAGGGAAAACGCCTCTATACGGCCGGGTGTGGCAATGAGGTGTTTGAGGTGTTTTTCCGGGGCGGTAAAATTCAGCGCCTGCGCTTGCAAGGCTTTCCATTTTTGCGAATAAGTCATCGCTTTCCCCTATACCGGCAATTAGAAATTGAACTGAGTTTGTCTGGTTTTATTACCAATAAATGTAATAAAATATAGCTTAAGGACAAGAAAAAAATGAATGTCTCAAACCAATGCCGGCTATGACCCTCGTGAACAGGAAACGCTTTCCGCCATGACGGCATGGATATTATCCAGTATTTGACATGTCTTGATGCATTGCGGAAATAAGGGCCTCTGATCACACCCCCGGCAGGGGCTTTTTACCAGGTAGCCGATTTCAAAGTCGAACCGGTATTTAAACGGTTTTTTCTTAACCTGGGATTCCATTTTATTGCCTTTTACTCAGATAACGCTGATATTCAAACATGCGGGCGAACGCTTTCACGGCGCGTTCCGGGGTTTCAAAAAAGAGGGCTTTGTAGTCGTCTTCCCCGACCCGGTAAACAGTCTGGTCTTCCTGGTCAGTGAGCAGGCTTACCCCGAAAATCGGTTTTTCATACGTGTGCATCAGGTTGACAATGTGTGCAATATATTTTTTCTCGAAATCGACCAGCATCTGGTTGGCCATATCCAGGATCTCTTGGGGATAATGCTTGTCGGCTGCACGCACAGAGGCAACCATGCGCTTCACAAAAATTCGGCGCCCCATAATTCCCAGGTTGATTACCGCATCGCATTCGTCCCATTTGAGCAGTTCTTCCAGAGTTGTCAGGGGAATCGCAGGGTCGCTCTCGCCGACAATGTCGACCGGATTGGATCTGCTCCAGTAGGGGGGCAGAATGCCGTCCAGGGCGGACAAAATCGATTTGGGCAGCGAGGGCACCTCCAGGCCGTAATTGGCGCACAGATCGGCTGTGATGACGCCCCAGCCGCCCCCCAGGGTCATGATCGCCGCCCGGTTGCCTCTGGGCAGTGGTACTGAGGCAAAGGCTGCCGACAGATCCAGCAGGTCCATGGACTGTTCGACCTTGATGATGCCGGCCTGGCGGCAGACAGCGTTGAAGACCTTTGCATCGGAACTCATTGCGCCGGTGTGGCTGGCAGCCGCCCGGTTGCCGGCTCCGGTCTGCCCGCCTTTCAACAGGACAATCGGTTTCTGCCTGCCAACCCTGCAGGCGCTTTCATAGAAACGACGGCCGTTTTTGACACTTTCCAGGTAGAGCATCACGGTCCGGGTGAGTTCATCAATTTCGAAGCCTTCCATATAATCTTCAATGGTAATCATGGCCTCGTTGCCCGATCCGGAAAAGGCCCGAATGCCGATTCCCTGGGATTCGGCAAAGGCCAGCAACTGCGTTCCCATATTGCCCGACTGGGCCACAACCGCCGTGGAGCCCGCCAGCGGCCGCACCGGGCTGCCGGTACAATACAGCTGATTATGGGGATTGCAGATTCCCATAGTGTTAGGTCCCAGGATAAGGATCCCGGCTTCCCGAGCCGCCTGGACCAGCTCCTTTTCAAGCTGTTTGCCCTCCGGCCCGGTCTCGCCGAATCCGGAGGTAATCAACAGCATGTTTTTTATCTCTTTCTGCTGCATCTGACCCACCAGATCGAGTACCCGGGCAGCCGGGATGGTGACCACCGCCAGGTCCACCGGACCCGGGATTGCGTCAATATTCCGGTAGACCGGCCGGCCGGCGATGGTACCGCCTTTGGGGTTGACCAGGTAAATCTCACCCCGGTACTCACCGCTGACGGTATTGGCCATCAGCATGTTGCCCCATTTGCCCATCTGGGCGGATGCCCCTATAAAAGCGATGCTTTTAGGGTAAAAGAGCGCGCCGATGTCCGCCGGGTCAACGGCCCGGTAATCGGAAGCCACGGTTTCCGGTTCACCGGTAACGATCAGGGCATCGACCGCAATCAGGCTGCCTTCCGGCGTGGCCAGCAGGGGGTTGATATCGATTTCAGTAATGGACGGGTGATCAGTGCCGAGTTGTCCGATGGCCACGAGAATTTTGGTTAATTGACCGATATTTATGGCTTTATCACCGCGGAAATCGTCCAGCAGGGCCCGGGCCCTGATCTCTGCAAGCATGTCCTGGACGTCTGTTTCTGAAACCGGTGCCAGGCGAAAAGCCACATCCGACAACGCTTCGGTCAGGATGCCGCCGATGCCGAACATCACCACGGGACCAAACTGGGGGTCCCGGAAAAGACCGGCTACAAATTCCCGGCGGCTTTCCAGCTGGGGCTGGATCAGAATCCCTTCCAGGTCTTCACCGGCTGCCTGTACAACTTTTTCCGCCGCCCGACGGACACGGTCACCGTCCGACAGGTTGAGGTGGACCAGGCCCCGCTCGGTTTTGTGCAGCAGTTTTGATCCCATCCCCTTGAGAACAACGGGAAAACCGGTTTCCGCCGCAAACTGCACGGCTTCATCCGGTGTGGCGGCAACCTTTTCCGTGACAACGGGTATTTGATAGTGGCTTAAAACCTGTTTGGCTTGAAATTCGGTGAGGGCTTGCCGGCCGGATTGCAGTGCCTGGTTCAAAATTGTCTCAATATTCATGAATGCTCCTAAACGCGTATTAGAACCCATCTAAAAAAGTCTTTTGGCCCAAACTCGGCGTTGGGCGCTCATATCAAATCCTCGAAATACACACTGTATTCCTCCGGTTTGATATTCGCGGTCGCCGCATTTTGAACCAAAATCCGTTTTTTGAGATAGGTTCTCTGGAGGCGTCTTCAAACACGAGGCTCCATGCCTTATCCATAACCGTTTGCGGTGTCAAGGCTTATCGCGTATATAATCCCAATGTACAGCGACAATCATTTATGTTATCTTTTTCGACGGAATATCAACAGATAATTTTTGAAACAGCCCCCAAGTCAGGTAAATAATGAATATTAAAGTCGGTCAGGGACTGGATGTTCATAAACTCGTGGAAGGCAGACCGCTGGTACTGGGGGGGGTTGTCATTCCTTTCGACCGGGGACTCGCAGGGCATTCGGACGCGGATGTTCTGGTGCACGCCATTTGCGACGCGCTTTTAGGAGCGGCCGCCCTGGGAGATATCGGACAGCATTTTCCTGATACAGATCCGACCTACCGGAATATCGACAGCCTGGTCCTGCTGGCTGAAACCGTTAAGCTGCTGGCCCAAAAAGGGTACACCCTGGGTAACCTCGACGCCGTGGTCATTGCCCAGGCACCCAAAATAACACCCTACCGTAAACAGATGGAGGCGACCCTGGCGCAGACGCTTAACATTGACCGCGAGCAGGTCAGCGTTAAGGCCACCACCACGGAAGGGTTGGGCCTGTTCGGCCGGGAAGAGGGCATCGGCGCCCTGTGTACCGTGCTCATACAGAAGACTTGACGATGTTCAAACTCACCACCGACTTCACGCCCCGGGGCGATCAGCCCGGTGCCATAGATACCCTGAGTGGCTTCATAACAGACGACAACCGGCATCAGGTTTTACTGGGCGTGACCGGATCGGGTAAAACCTTTACCATTGCAAACCTCATTGCGCGGGTGCAACGACCCACCCTGGTGCTGGCCCCCAACAAGACCCTGGCCGCTCAGCTTTACAATGAGTTCAGGGCGCTTTTTCCTGAAAATGCGGTTGAATATTTCGTCAGCTACTACGATTACTACCAGCCGGAAGCGTATATCCCTACCACGGACACCTATATTCAGAAGGACTCCTCCATTAACGAAATGATCGACAAGATGCGCCATTCGGCCACCCGATCGGTGCTGTCGCGGCGGGATGTGATCGTGGTGGCCAGTGTGTCGTGTATTTTCGGATTGGGCGCGCCGGAAGATTATCTGGATATGCGGCTCGAAATCGAGACCGATATGGAGATAGAGCGCGACGCGCTGCTCAGAAAATTTGTGGATATCCAATATGAGCGTAATGACACGGATTTTCATAGGGGTGTTTTCAGGGTCCGGGGGGATCGGGTTGAGATCCTGCCTTCGTACGAAGAAGATATTGCCATCCGGATCGATTTCTTTGGCGACCAGATTGAGGCGATCATGGAGATAGATCCCCTGAAAGCCACGGTGAGGCGGAAAATGGACCGGGTGGTTATCTATCCGGCCAGCCACTACGTAACCCGGGATACCACCCTGAAAAGGGCCACGGAAACCATCCTGGCAGAACTCAAGGAACGGACAGCCTATTTTTACGACCAGAACCAGCTCATTGAAGTCCAGAGGATTGAGGAACGCACGAATTTCGATCTGGAGATGATGCAGGAACTCGGGTACTGCAACGGCATTGAAAACTATTCGCGCCACCTTACCGGGCGGAAAGCCGGGGAACCGCCGCCGACCCTGTTGGATTATTTCCCGGAAGATTACCTTCTCTGTATTGATGAAAGCCACATAGCGGTGCCTCAGATCCGGGCCATGTACAAGGGAGACCGCTCCCGTAAGGAAACCCTGGTGCGGTTTGGTTTCAGACTGCCGTCCGCCCTCGACAACCGCCCGTTGACTTTTAAGGAGTTTACCACACGGGTGAACCAGGTCATCTATATTTCGGCCACTCCGGCCGATTACGAACTGGAGAAAGCCGGAAAAGCGGTGGCTGAGCAGATCGCCAGACCCACGGGCCTGCTTGATCCGGAAATAGAGGTGCGTGGTGCGGAAAACCAGGTGGATGACCTCTACGCTGAAATCCGCAAACGTTTGGAGCGCAACCAGCGGGTGCTGGTGACCACCCTGACCAAACGTATGGCGGAAGACCTGACCGATTATTACGATGAATTGGGTATCCGGGTCAGGTACCTGCATTCGGATATTCACACCCTTGAACGAATGGATATCATTAGAGATTTACGTGCAGGTGAATTTGATGTTCTCATCGGTATCAACCTGCTTCGGGAAGGGCTGGACATACCGGAAGTCTCCCTTGTGGCTGTCATGGATGCCGACAAGGAGGGCTTTTTGAGGTCTACCCGCTCGTTGATCCAGACCTGTGGACGGGCGTCGCGCAACCTGGCCGGCAAAGTGATTCTTTACGCCGATACCATTACCCGGTCCATGCAGCAGACCATGAACGAAACCAGTCGCCGCCGTGAAATCCAGAACACCCACAATGTGCGGCATAATATTACCCCGGAGAGCATAGTCAAAGAGGTCACCACGGCCCTGGACAACCTTTATCGCATTGACGCCGTAGCCGACCCCGGCAAGGTCGCGGAAGACACGGCGGCATTTGAAAAGGGCGGGGCGGAACTGGAAGCCCATATCCGGGAACTGGAAAAAGAGATGCAGGCGGCGGCCCGGGATCTGGAATTTGAGCGCGCCGCCGAATTGCGCGACCGGATACGGGACCTGTCGGCTATTATGCTTTTTTAAACAAGGGTCCGAGGATTCGAGGGTTCTAGGGGTCAAGGGAAAATGCTCTGAACTTCGAACATTGAACATCGAGCATCCAACTTTGAATAAAGTGCTCACGCACCAATTGATTTAAAAACCATAACTTGACCGCCGTAGGCGACCACAGTTCGAGGTTCGATGTTGAACGTTCGATGTTCAGTGTTCAAGGATTTAGACCATATCCCTCGGACTCTCAAACCTTGGGCTTCTTTCTTTTCCATTATGAAAGCAGGACTAAAAGAAAAACTGAAAACAGCCACCTCCGGTCCGGGGGTCTACCTGATGAAGGGTAAGGACGGCCGGATTATCTACGTGGGCAAGGCTGTAAACCTGAAAAAACGCCTGGGGTCCTATTTCAAGCCGAGACGGCAAATGGACATGAAAACCGGCGTGCTGGTCGGCAAAATCGATTCTGTCGAGACGATCGTCACGGCCAGTGAGCAGGAAGCCCTGATCCTCGAGGCGACATTGATCAAAAAGCACCGCCCCCGGTACAATGTCATTCTCAAGGACGACAAACGCTATCCCTCCCTGAAACTGGACCTGAACCATCCCTACCCGAATCTGACCGTGGTTCGTAAACCCGGCCGGGACGGTGCCCGTTACTTCGGTCCGTTTAGTTCCGCCCATGCGGTCAAGCAGACCCTGAAATTCATCAACAAAAATTTCAAACTGCACAAGTGCAAGCACAGTACCTTCAGCCGCCGGACAAGGCCCTGCCTGAATTATCAAATGGGCATCTGTCTGGCGCCCTGCTGCCGGGAGGTGGATAAAACCGCTTACGGCCGGATCGTGGAACAGGTGACCCTGCTGCTCAAGGGGCGGACACCGCAGTTGATTGCCGAGGTAAAAAAGGAGATGCAGGCTGCCGCGACGCGCCAGGATTTTGAAAAGGCCGCCGCCCTGAGAGACCGTATGTTCGCCCTGGAAAAACTGGTGGAAAAACAGGTAGTGGTCACCCGGGATTTCCAGGATCGCGACATACTGGCCGTGGCGGGTTCTGAAGCGCTCTCCGTAGTGACACAGTTGACGGTGCGCAACGGTTACCTGTTGGGATCCCGTCATTTCAAAGCGGAAAAGACCCTGGCGGATGAGCGCGAGATCATTGGGGCCTTCATCAGTCGGCACTACGACGATATACCTGATATCCCCGGAGAAATCCTCGTCTCCCGGCTTCCGGAGGACCAGCAGCTCCTTGAGGATAGACTGACCGGACTGCAGGGGCGCCGTATCCGGATCTTCGCACCTCAGCGGGGCGAGAAAGTCCGACTGGTAAAAATGGCGGCCGAAAACGCCGCCGAAAGACTCCGGGAGCTTGAGACGGATCGGGAACGCAGCCGGCAATTGCTGGAGCGCCTGCAAAAGCGTCTGCGCCTGGTAAAGGCGCCGGCGAGGATTGAGTGTTTCGACAATTCCAATCTGCTCGGTCAATCGCCGGTGGCGGCCATGGTTGTATTTACCGACGGCCGGGCGGATAAATCGGCCTATCGGAAATACAAGATTAAAACGGTGACCCGACCGGATGATTACGAAACGATGGCTGAAGTGCTGCGCCGTCGTTACAGGCCGGATAAAAAAGACAGTCCGCTGCCCGATCTGCTCATGCTCGATGGCGGCAAGGGGCAATTGAATATCGGTCGGGCCATTTTACGAGAAATGGGGCTTGAAAGCTGCATTGAATTGATTTCAATCGCTAAAATGGATGAGACCCGGGGGGAAACCAGGGACAAGATTTATAAGCCCGGCCAGATGAACGCGGTGAATTTCGGCTCCCAAGAGGATTTGCTGCTGTTTTTACAACAGGTGCGGGACGAAGCGCACCGGTTCGCCATCGGATTTCATCGCCATCGACGCCGGAAAACGGCCGTTCTTTCAGTTCTCGACG
The DNA here is from genome assembly GCA_964647585.1 of uncultured Desulfobacterales bacterium. Classification (GTDB taxonomy): domain Bacteria; phylum Desulfobacterota; class Desulfobacteria; order Desulfobacterales; family CAJINA01; genus CAJINA01. The sequence goes on along the minus strand of CAZYGG010000011.1, from coordinate 38,314 downwards.
ATATCAAGGGTATCGGGGATAAAAGAAAGCGAACCCTGCTCAACCATTTCGGTAGTATCGAAGAGATTAAAAAGGCGTCCGTGGCCGAAATAGGGGGACTGGACAACATGCATCTGCAATTGGCAAAAGCCATAAAAAAAGCGCTGGAATCCTGATCCGATTCCAGCGCTTTAAAGTGTGTTTTCTAATAAATAACGAATTGTTACTATAAGGTTTTCAACAGATCCTTTAACTCCTGTACCGCTGCGGCGGATTTCGCGAGAGCGGCCTGTTCATCATCTGTCAGGCTGATTTCAATGACCTGCTCAACCCCGCCGGCGCCAAGTTTAACCGGTACTCCGATAAACAGGTCGCTGCAGCCGTATTCACCTTCCAATAAGGCGGCACAGGGAAGCACCTTCTTTTTATCTTTTAAAATGGATTCGGCCATTTCAACAGCCGCCGATGCCGGGGCGTAATAGGCGCTGCCGGTTTTCAAAAGGCTCACAATTTCGGCACCGCCGTTGGCGGTACGGTCCACCAGGGCCGCAATGCGGTCGGCGGGTATGAGTTCCGTAATCGGGATGCCGGCTACGGTTGAATACCGGGGCAGCGGAACCATGGTGTCGCCGTGACCGCCCAGGACAAAAGCGTGTGTATTTTCAACAGAAACATCCAGTTCCATGGCGATGAAGGCGCGGAAACGGGCTGAGTCCAGAACACCGGCCATGCCGATAACCCTGTTTTTGGGAAAACCACTGGCCGCGTAGGCGACGTGGCACATGGCATCCAGGGGATTGCTCACGATAATCAGGACCGCTTCCGGCGAAAGCTTGGCAATCTGCTCAACAACGCTTTTCATGATCCCGGCATTGGTGCTGATAAGGTCATCCCGACTCATGCCCGGCTTTCTGGGAATTCCGGCGGTGATGATAACAATGTCGGAATTGGCGGACTCTTCATATCCGTTTGCGCCGGTAAGATGGGCGTCGTGTTTTTCGATGGGTGCGGCTTCGGTCAGGTCCAGTGCTTTGCCCTGGGGGACCCCTTCAACTATATCGATCAGGACCACATCGCAAAGTTCCTTTTCACAAAGGCGTTGAGCTGCAGTGGCGCCTACATTTCCAGCTCCAACAACGGTTACTTTTTTATCCATGATAGATCTCCTTAGAAAAAAATGAATCGGGTTGATTACTAAGTACCAGTGACAGTACGGAAACTGGATAACACACTGCCGATTAATGTCAATATATTTATATGACGTCCTATTATTGACATTTTGGTAGGAAATAGGGTAAGTTAATGCGAATCTCGGTGCCCGGAAAAGCGAAAAGCCGGCAAACCCCTGCTGGAGGGGTGAACTGGTGCCTGCGAACAGGGGGCACATTTAAAGAATCGTTTGGTAATGGTTTCCAGATGACGGGGAGTAGCAGATGGACATTGGAACGAAGATCAAGACCCTCCTGAAAGAGGCGGAATTGTACAAGGGGCAGGGCCTGCTGAATGAATCGAAAAGCTGCTATCAGAATGCGGTCAAACTGATTAAATCCATAGACAAATTAAAAAACAAAGACAAGCTTTTATATGGTATTGCCGTTAAGATCAAGAGCCTCAACGAAGAGATAGAAAGAGTCGAGAGCGCGCCGGACAATCCGGAAATTGGTGAAGAGTCGCAGGAGCTTATCAAAAAATTGTTCTCATACGCGAAGACCGATGATGAGAACGCGATGGCCCTGGAAGAGGCCATTGCCCTGACCAAATTCGGTCAATACGAAAGGGCCATTAAAGATTTTACGGCCCTGCTTGACAAGGAGACCGTGCGGCTGGCGGCGGCCAAAAACATTCTACGGTGTTTTATTGCCAGCGAAAATATCGATGGTGGTATTGAAAAGTTTAAAGAATGGATGGGGGACGACACCCTGAGCCAGGACCAGTTGAAAAAGCTGGGGCTGTTTTTCCAGAGCATTATTGACAAGAAGGGCCTGGATGTAAAGGTTCCGGATGTGACGGCGGCCGCAGCGGATAGCGAGCCCGAGCTGGACCTTGACCTTGACCTTGAGGAGGCGGAAGTCGAACCGGTTGAGGAGGAGGCTGCGGAGGAAGAGGAAATCCTGGACATCAATTCGGTGGGAATCTCTTTCGACGACGGCCCGAAGAAGGGCGAAGTTATCGAACTGGATGTAAGTTTCCAGACCGGCAACGTCATCAGCGTGCTGCTCAACGCCCGGGATAAGGAGCTGATTGAAAGCCTGAACCCGGGAGACAAGCTGGATGACATGCAATTTTATTCTCCGATCGCTATTTTTCAGGGGACCGGGGTTGTCAATGCGAAAACGGCCATCAAAGTGGGACCGCGAAAAGGCGATTACAGCATTGATATTAAAGTAAGCAGTTCGTAAATTAGAAAATTCAAGGAGTATAAGGTAGGTATAAAATATGGCAGTATTCAATGCGCGCAAACGTGAAATTGAATGCAAGTTGGTCTATTACGGCCCGGGCAGATGCGGCAAAACGACCAACATTGAATCGATCGGCAAGTCTTACCGGAAACAGGCTGAGAGTGAAATGGTTTCCATCAATACCGAAGGGGACCGGACCCTCTTTTTTGATTTCCTGCCCATGGGGCTGGGTAAAATTAAAGGGTGCGAAGTAAGGGTTCAGCTCTATACTGTTCCGGGGCAGGTGAAATACGCATCGACCCGGAAACTGGTGTTAAAGGGGGTTGATGGCGTTGTGTTTGTGGCCGATTCGATGAAGGTGCGCCGGGAAAAGAATATGTTGTCGCTGAAAGATCTTCAGCAGAACCTTAAAGATTACGGAATGAATATCTTCAAAGTTCCTCTGATCATGCAGTACAACAAGCGTGATCTTGGAAAAGAAGGCATACCTATCATGACCATCGAGCAGATGGAGCACGATCTCAACCGACAGCTGAAAGTACCCTCATTCGAGGCCAGTGCACTTGCCGGAGACGGCGTCGGGCCGACGCTCAAAGCGGCCTTGCAGGAAACATTGAAATATCTCCAGCGTGAAATGAATTGGGCAGGATAATAAGATCATGCAGAATATAGCCGAGCTATCGGGCAACTTGGAGTTTTTAGGCCTTGCGGATATTATGCAGCTCCTCGGTGGCAATGGCGACAGCGGGGTTCTTCGTATCCACAGTCCCCATACGGCGGATACCGGTGTTGTCTTTTTTATCAGCGGCAATCCGGTCGATGCCTTTGCCGGCAGTACAACCGGTATTGACGCACTCTATGCGCTGTTCGGCTGGGTGGAAGGCCACTTCGAGTTTCGGACTGAAAAGTGCCCCGAAGATAAAAAGATTAAACAGGGGCGTATGGAGATCATCCTGGACGGCCTGCGACAGCTGGACGACGGCGAAATCGAACAGCTTGGCGCAAAACCGGAAAAGGCAGCCGCGTCGGCCACCCGTGACGGGCAGACCATTTTGAAAGGACCTTTTGTGGACTACATGTACGTGGTCGATGAGGAATCCTACCAGGATGGGCACGAACTGGTCACGCAGGGGAAACATGGTGACTGGATATGGGTAGTCCTTGAAGGCGCAGTAGAAATTATTCGCGAGACCCCTAAAGGACAGGTTCCGATAATTACCATCGGCGACGGAACATTTCTCGGCAGCATCCAGTCTTTCCTGAACAGTTCCGTCCCGCGCAACGCCAGTATCAAGGCCCACGGGAAAGTCCAGGTGGGTGTGCTTGATGCCCGGAAACTCTCCACGGATTGTGGCCGGATCTCCCGTGAATTTAAAGCCTTCATTTTCAGCATGGACAACCGCATCAAGCGAATCACGGACTCTGTGGTTGATATCAAGCAGGGCAAGGACAAGCTTCAGGAAGCCATTCAGGACAAAAAGCCGGTGATCAAGCAGGGCGATGAGGAAGATCGTCTGTTCAAGATATCCCAGGGAGAGGCCTGTATCGTCAAGGAAACAAAGCAAGGAAAAGTACTGCTGGCCAAGCTGCGAAAAGATGATTTTTTTGGCAAGATACCCTTTTTAGATTTTGGCAATGAGCCCTATTCGGCTGCGATTTACGGGTCGTCTGATTTGCAGACCGACCCGGTGGATCTGGCTTTTATGCAGGCAGAATTCGACAAGCTGCCTATGACACTTAAAAATATTATGGAGAGCACCGCTATATGCGTGGCTGCCTCTACGCAGGCGGCCTGCAACCTGAAAAAGAAGTAAAAATATTTAACCCCGACCGTTTACATAGGATGGAGAGGAGAGATGACTTCCGTCGAAAATAGAAGGCACATCAGGATTGATTCGCTCAATCTTTCTCACATAACCGTTACTGACGAAGGCGTGGTCGTTTATCAGGGGATGGGCAGGACCCTCAACGTGTCTGAATCGGGCATTCTACTCGAAACCAAGTTTCAAATTCCTAACGGCGATGAACTGATTGTCAGCATCGGGTTTGAAGATGATCTGATAGATTTGAAAGGGCGCGCTGTTTTCTCAAAGGAAACCGAACCGGGGATGCAGGAAACCGGGATTGAATTTGTCGATATTGACAGTGCCATCCTGCCCAAACTGCGGTCCTTTATCAAGACTTTTCAAGCCTGACAATAGATGCAAGCAAAAGGAAAAGGGCATGCAAAACGCAATAAAAGAGACCAATTTTGAAAATCTGACGTTGATACAGCGGGGCAAAGTGCGGGACATCTATGATCTTGACGATGCGCTTTTAATGATCGCCTCGGACAGGGTGTCGGCCTTTGATGTCATCATGCCGAACCCGATGCCGGGCAAAGGGAAGGTGCTGACCCAGATTTCCCTGTTCTGGTTTGAAATCATGGAGTCACTGACTGCCAACCACATCATCTCCAGCAATGTCGATGAGTATCCCGAGGTGTGCCGCCCCTATACCGAGCAGCTGCGGGATAGAAGCATGCTGGTAAAAAAGGCTCAGCCGCTGCCCATTGAATGCGTTGTAAGGGGATACATTTCCGGCTCCGGCTGGAAAGACTACCAGAATTCAGGTAAAGTTTGCGGAATTGAACTCCCGGCCGGATTGCAGGAATCGGATCGGCTGCCGGAAACCCTGTTTACCCCCTCGACCAAGGCGGACCTCGGCGAACACGATGAGAATATCGATTTTGAGGGAGCGGTTGCAAAACTGGGGCGGCCCCTGGCCGAAAAAGTGCGGGACCTCAGTCTGGCGATCTATGCGAAAGGCGCCGCTTTAGCTTTGGAGAAAGGAATTATCATTGCCGATACAAAGTTCGAGTTCGGGCTGGTGGACGACGAACTGATCTTGATCGATGAAGTCCTGACTCCGGATTCATCCCGGTTCTGGCCCCGGGAAGACTACCGGCCCGGCGGTGCTCAAAAGAGCTATGACAAGCAGTTCCTCCGGGATTACCTGCTGACCCTCGACTGGGACAAAACCGCGCCGGGACCGAACCTGCCCGAGGATGTGATTGCCAAAACAATGGAAAAATACAGGGAAGCGCTTACCCAGCTCACCGGCAGAGATTATGCGCTATAAGGCCGGCTCGGTCCGGCTTTCCCGGATAGAGACGGAAAATCATAAATACAGGATTACCACCAGGGAGGATGTGAAATCCCTGGTGGCATCCATTGAAATATCCGGCCTTATCAACCCGCCGGTCCTCTTACCTGCAAATAATAACACCTATACAGTTGTCAGCGGTTTCAGAAGGGTCAACGCCTGCAGCCGTCTGGGGTGGGACCGGATGGATGCCCGGCTCCTGGCGCCCGACACCCCCCCCGCACAATGCGCACTGGCCGCTATTGCGGATAACTGCTCCCAGCGAGAGTTGAATCTGATCGAGACGTCCCGGGCTGTAAACCTGCTTTCAGACGCCCTTGCAGATGATAGCGCCGTGGTGGCGATGGCCGGAAAAGCGGGGCTGCCGGTGGCGATGCCCATCCTGACTAAAATACGCTCCCTGTGCCGCCTGCCGATGCCCTGGCAACAGGGAATAATCGGGGGCACCCTTTCCCTGCCCATGGTGGAAAGGCTGCAGCGCTTGTCTGTTGAGGATGGACGTGAAGTCTTTGATCTTTTCGGCGAGATTCACGCTGGCCTGAATGTGCAAAGGGAGATATTGGATAATGTTGAGGAGTCTGCCAAGCGTGAGGGCCGCTCCATAAAAGATCTATTGAGAAGCGCGGCCCTGCTGCAGGTTAGGACATCCGATGATCGCGACCGTTCTTATAAAACCGGCCAGATAAGAAAATTGCTGAAAGAGAGAAGGTACCCGGCGCTATTCTCGGCAGAGGAAAGGTTTACCCGGCGAACCGGTGAGCTGGGCTTGAGAAGGGATATGAAACTCGTCCCGCCGGGCGGTTTTGAAGGCTTGGACTACGCACTTACTTTAAGATTTCGCGACCTCGCGCAGCTGGAAAAACAAAAAGAGATCATCGAACGTCTACTGAAAGGTGGCGTTCTAAAAGAGATCCTGGATTGATGTCTGCAGGACGGCAACCGGTAGTGCTTACATGACAAGCACCGGCTTGATTATCAGTTCGTAGACAAAATAAACGAGCGTTAGTATGACCATACCAATAACGGCATATATATAGACGCCATTCATCTTGTGGGCGTTTCTTTCTTTTTCGGTTTCAAGTATTTTCTGCCCGCACTTGGGACACCAGTTGACGGTGCGGTCGGTTTCGTAGGAATGGCCGCATGGGCAGCTAATCTCACGTGATTGTACTTCCATATAAGTCCCTTTATTTCCTCTCGTCCTTTGAATCATTTTCAGAAGGTGCTTCTTTCGGTGGCAATTTGCTTTTATAAAAAGCCGACGTACTGCCGAGCATTAGAAAGTAGGTTGCCAGGGAAAAGAGGGCGACATTCATAAGGGCGATCAACCCGAAATAGATTTTCCCACCGGAATAGAAAGAGGCGCCGACAAACAGGTACATAAAAACAATCAGGATGTTGCAGACAATGCAAAGCACCCTGGCCCAGTTTTTTATTAAAAAAACGAAAAGACAGACCAGCAATCCGATGACAATCTGATTGCCGGGAATCTGACCGTTCAGGAAAAAACGGTACAGGGAAATAAAATGCCACACCCAGGCGAGAAGGAGTACCGTCAGACCGTTTTTGACGCTGGAGGGACTCTCCTTGAAGTCTGCTATGGCATTGGAAATGAAACTTTTAGCCTGTTCTGAAGCCATGTACAATCGTCCTTATTATATATAGAAGCTATCTATTGCCCATCCTTAAATCCAGGATTTCAGTATGGAGCTGGCGGCTATTAGCGCTTAGCAATTAGGTAATCCCCTGTTTTTTGAACGATTCATCTAAGGCCCAATGTTTAAAAGCTAATACCTTTCTCTAAAAGCATCCTTCTCATAGCTTGGTTTGATCTAATAATCAATAAGGAAAAAGTTGATATTCGCATTATGTTAAACCCACTAAAAACTATACACCGGTAAAATAGTGAACAAAAAAGCACTTGACAAATGGTTGCCAAAGAATGTAATGGAATGTAAGTTATAAACGCCGTTCAGTATATTAATGGTCGCATCGGTGGGTGCCAAAGCCGATGCCCAGACAGGAGCTAACTGTAAGGATGGCCGTACCTCTTCGAATCAAGCCCCTGAAAGCCATAACCCCACCCGGTCCAGCCGGACCCCGACCCTTCTACAACCCAATTAACTACAAAGTAACATTCAATAATTATTATATAAACAGGAAAAGTTGGGTTCAATTCCTTAACGGACAGTGTTCAGTTATCCAACCGGGCCTGTCACTTAACTCATTTAATAGTTTCTGTTTGAAAGGGGGGATGCTGTCTAAACGATCTGACCACACTTTGCAGACAACCCAAATCGACGGGTTGCCTGAATTAACTTAAAAGGGGGTATTTATGGCAGAAAGAGAAGTAGTGGAGACATCGGAAGCGCAGATAGCTGTACACTGGAAGGAAGAGGACATGGTCTATCCTTCCCCGAAGTTTATTGCACAAGCCAACATGACCGACGAAGGTATTTATGACCGGTTCTCTCTGGACAACTTTCCCAACTGCTTCAAGGAATACGCTGATCTTCTGGATTGGTACAAGTACTGGGACGAGATCCTCGATACCAGCGATGCGCCCTGTTATAAATGGTTCAAGGGCGGTCAGCTCAACGCCAGCTACAACTGTGTGGATCGGCACCTGGCCGAGTTTAAGAACAAAACCGCGATTCATTTTGTTTCTGAACTGATCGAAGAAGGCTACCAGCATGTCACTTTTCAGGAGCTGTATGTGCGGGTAAATGAAACGGCGGCCATGCTCAGGGACTTTGCCGAACTGAAACGCGGCGACCGCGTGACCCTGCATATGCCCATGACACCGGATCTGCCGGTGACCATGCTGGCCTGCGCCCGCCTGGGCGTTATTCATTCACAGGTGTTCGGCGGCTTCAGCGGCAAGGCCGCGGCTGACCGTATCGAGGATTCCGGTTCACGGGTCCTGATTACCACGGATGCCTACTATCGCGGCGGCAATCTGCTGGATCACAAACAGAAAGCGGACATTGCCTGTGACATGGCCAAAGAGATGGGCCAGGTCGTGGACAAGGTCCTGGTATGGCAGCGCTACCCCGGTAAGAACTCCACCCCCACCCCGATGGTTGAGGGCCGGGATTACTTTGTCAACGACTTGCTGAAAGACTACTACGGCGCCCGGGTTGAACCGGAAAAGATGAACGCCGAAGACCCGCTGTTTCTCATGTACACCAGCGGCACCACCGGCAAGCCCAAGGGCTGCCAGCACGGTACCGGCGGGTATCTTTCCTATGTGACCGGTACTTCCAAGTTCGTCCAGGATATACACCCCACGGACGTATACTGGTGCATGGCGGATATCGGCTGGATCACCGGCCACTCCTACATCGTTTACGGGCCCCTCGCACTGGGCGCCTCGACGGTCATTTACGAAGGCATTCCCACCTATCCGGATGCCGGCCGCTCCTGGCGCATCGCCCAGGACCTGGATGTCAATATCTTCCACACCGCGCCGACCGCCATTCGTGCCCTGCGCAAGCTCGGTCCGGATGAACCGGCCAAGTACAACTACGAGTTCAAACACATGACCACGGTGGGTGAACCCATCGAGCCGGAAGTCTGGAAATGGTATCATCGGGAGGTTGGCAAAGGTAAAGCCATCATCGTCGACACCTACTGGCAGACGGAGACCGGCGGATTCCTCTGCAGCACCCTGCCGGCCATCAAGCCCATGAAACCGGGCAGCGCCGGTCCGGGTATGCCCGGCATTCACCCCATCGTTTACGATGATAATGCTGAGATTATGGCCGAAGGGGCCGGCATCGCCGGAAACATCTGTATCCAGAACCCGTGGCCGGGCATGTTCCAGACCATCTGGGGCGATCGCGATCGCTTCGTGGAAACCTACTTCGGACGCTACTGCAAAGACCTCACCAGCAAGGACTGGAGAGACTGGCCCTATATGACCGGTGACGCCGCCATACACGCCGAAGACGGGTACTTCCGGATTCTCGGGCGCATTGACGATGTTATCAACGTCTCCGGTCACAGGCTCGGCACCAAGGAACTGGAGTCCGCCGCCCTGGTCGTGGAAGAGGTTGCCGAAGCGGCGGTTGTCCCGGTGTCGGACGACATCAAGGGTGTGGTGCCGGATATGTATGTGGCGCTTAAACCTGGATACGACGCTTCCGACGAACTGGCCGCGAAAATTTCGGCGGCCCTGTGTGAAGAGATCGGGCCCATCGCCAAACCGAACAAGGTCTGGATTGTGCCCGATATGCCCAAAACCAGGTCCGGCAAGATTATGCGCCGGATTCTCGGGGCTATCTCCAACAAGGGGGACGTCGGCGACGTTATGACGCTGGCCAATCCGGAGATTGTTGAAGCTATACAGAAAATGGCTGACGAAGGCTAAAAATCAGGTCCTGAATTTCCTGTTTCCGGAACACCTTGCAACGGTTCCTTCCGGGAACAGGGCTGGCCTGATAATCAACTGCAACATATTACAAACACTTAACCTTCCGGTGTTCTGAAATTTGCCGGGAACCTTCAGGGGAAAGGAGGTGGTAGGGGGCCTGGAATCCAGGCCAGAAGCATCGGTTTTCCGGACAGCCGGTCAACTAATTTGACAACAGGCACAGGAGGAATGAAATGAGTGGAACCACTTGGGTTTACATAATGTTGGGTATTTACATCGTCTATTGCTTCTATTGGGGGCTAAAAGGCTATTTTACAGAGAAGTCCTCCAAGGGCTACGCAATCGCAGGTCGCTCGATTCCGTTTTTCGCCTTCCTGCTGGCTGCCACCGCCGCCTCATTTTCCGGGTGGACCTTCATCGGTCATCCCGGCCTGATCTGGCGTGACGGTCTGGCCTACGCGTTCGCCTCTTTTTACGTACTCACAATTCCGATCACCGGTACCTTCTTCTCCAAGCGCACCTGGCTGCTGGGTAAACGCTACGGGTTTGTAACCCCCGGTGACATGTACGCGTACTACTACAACAATGAGTTCCTGCGCTTTTTGGTAGTGCTCACAGCTGTGCTCTATTCTATTTTCTATTCGGCGGTTCAGCTGATGGCAGCCGGCGCGCTGTTCAACGTCATCGCGGGTGTACCGGTTACATTCGGTTGCCTGTTCCTTGCGTTCATTGTGTGGTTTTATGTCTGTACCGGCGGCCTTAAAGCCAGTACCTGGGTCGGTGTTATCCAGTTTATACTGCTTGTTGGCGGTATCATTATCCTCGGCTTTTACGTCCTCGGCGCCTTTGGCGGCTGGTCGAATTTCTCCGCCGAAGTCATGAAACTGGAGTCAAAATATCTCGAAGTACCCAGGGTTATTAACATCGGTCTAGGCGGCGGATGGACGGCCGTGATGATCCTGTCCTACATGTTCGCCCTCATGGGGATCCAGTCCTCACCGGCGTTTAGCATGTGGACTTTCGGTATTAAATCCCCCAAACCGCTGGCCTGGCAGCAGGCTTTCATGTCGACCTTTGTCGTCGGCTTTGCCCTGTTTTTCTTCACCGCCTTCCAGGGTATGGGTGCCAGAATTATGCAGGAAACCGGACTGGGGCTTACCCCGGAACAAGTCGAAGTGTTCAAGGGTCTCAATAACCGGAACACGGTTCCGATTCTGATGCAGAACTTCCTGCCCCCGTTCATGCTGGGTGTTGTGTTCATCGGTGCGATTGCCGCTATTCACTCAACTGCGGCGCCTTACATCGGTACCGGTGGATCTATTCTGCTGCGTGACATCTACTGGAGATACATCAAGAAAAAAGACTGCTCCGATGCTGAGCAGATCTGGGTAAACAGAATCCTGGCTACCCTCTTGACCATTCTGGCCCTTGTGGTTGGATTGACGTCAAAGGCAGCCCTCGTTATTCTCGGAGCGCTGGCCACCGCCTACGGCTTTGTTATGTACGTACTGCTACTGGGGGTCATCTGGGGGGTCCGCTTTCCGTCAATCGGGGCGGTTCTGGGTGTTCTCGCCGGTATGATCTCGGTTTACGTCACCTACGATATCTTCAAATACCCGCTCTCCATGCACTGTGCCTTCTGGGGCACCGGCGTAGGTCTTACCGTGGCCTTCATCTGCAGGGGTATTGGTATCAAAGACGATGAGGAGACCGTCAAGCGCCAGGCAGAGGTGCGCAGCTGGCTTGACAGTGTGGATGAGCCGACTGAATCCGGTAAGGCGTGGCGTAAGATCATGAAAATATTCGTCCCAATCTGGTACATCTTCGCGATTGGTCCCGCATGTATTCTTGGTAACAACGCGTTCTCATTGAACGGCTTCCCGCATCTGTGGTCCTGGCAGATTGTCTGGTGGATCATCGGTATCGTCATGATGTGGGCTCTCTGCTTCAAGGCTGAAATGGCCACCACGAATGAAGAGCAGATCCGGCGGGCTGACGAAGAAACCATGGAAGTTGTCGAATAAAACAGGAGGAAAAAATGAAAAGAGAAGATATATGGATGATAGTTCTGGTAACCTTTTCCATCCTGTGGTTCTCAGCGTTTGGATGGGGCGTATTCGGTTAAATCCGTAAACGCATAAAACGCCGGGCGGCTCAGGCCGCCCGGCTTTCCCCTTGCGTTAATGACAGACCTTTTTTTGCCCGACGGATGATTGTGTCGTATAAATATAGGTTATTCAATTGCTTATAAGGTGCGCTGTCGGCAAAATTTGTCCGAGTCAGGCATTCTCAGGATACAGGTTCAATCATGTCGCATAAGATATTGATCGTAGATGATGAACCGAACATCGTTGTTCCCCTTGAGTTCCTGATGGAGCAGAACGGGTACGAAGTGCTGGTTGCCCAGAGCGGTGAAGAATCCATTGAAATCATCGCCAAGGACAAACCCGACCTTGTCCTGCTCGATATCATGCTGCCGGGTATTGACGGATACGAGGTTTGTGAGATAATAAGATTGAATCCGGAATGGCGTGATATCAAGGTTATTTTCCTGACCGCCAAGGGCCGCGATGTCGATATTGCCAAAGGCATGGTCCTCGGTGCGGACGCATACATCACGAAGCCATTCTCCAACGCGGAAATCACACAACGCATCAGGGGTCTGCTCAAGGGTAGATGAATCCTCTCAGAAACAGATTCTGGCTTTTCGTTTCAATTTCCATTACTACAGCTTTTGTCACCCTGGCGATAATCGCCTGGATAATCTGGGGAAGTCTCGATCCTCAACAGAAACAGCTGCTCCTGGACATCCTGGATGCCAACGTCACCTACCTGTTTGCCGCCACCATCCTCTTTGCAAGCGTGCTCGGGTTTATCCTGGACGGAATTATTCAAAACTATATACTGCCTTTTAAAAAGATTAAGGATGAAACCAGGATCATTGTAACTGCCAATCCGTCCCACCGGATCAAACTGGAAGGCACCCAGGATGTGCTTGAACTCGTCACGGTCATCAATGAAGGGGCGGAAAACCTGCAGCGCACAAAAAAGGAGGTTGAAACCCTGGTCACAGAGGCTATGGCTGCCTCCGAGGATGAAAAAAGGATCCTCGCGGCAGTCATGTCGCAACTACCCCATGGGATCTTCATCTGCGACACGGATGGCCAAATCATTCTTTTCAACCGCGCGGCGCGGGAATATTTTTCAAAAAGAACCGGGAAAGACAATTCGGACGGTAAAAACGGCGCCGATAGCGAGCACATTGGACTGGGCAGATCTATTTTCAACACCATGGATCAAGCTACGGTTACCCATGCCATGGATGAAGTCCTGGATCGATTGAATGCCGACGAGGATAATCCGGCGACCAGTTTCATCACCTCCGCCGCTCCGGGAAAGACAGTGCGTGTCGAAATCGTGCCGATTCTGAATGCGGATAATGAGCCGTACGGGTTTACCCTGATTGCCGCGGATATTTCCAGGCGGGTGGATACTGAAAATAAAGTCAATTTTCTACTCCGGCAATTGACCACCGGTGTGCGGGCATCCAGTGCCGGTATCCGGGCTGCTGTAGAGGCGATCATCGAATTCGAAACCATGGATAACAGGCAGAAACAGAAATTTCTCAACATTATCCACACCGAAACACTCGCTTTAAGCAAGGTGATTGACAGGACCGACCGGGAGATGCCGGAACAGGTCAGGGGACAGTGGTCGCTGATACCGATGCGGATGAGGGACATCCTCATAGCCGTGCAGGCCCGCGCTGACCGTATGCTGGGGCTGAAGCTTGAAATCCATACGGACCAAGAGCCCAAATGGTTCCGGGGGGACAGTTTTCCCTTGATAATGATGGTGCTTTTTATTCTTGAACAGATGAAATACATAACGGAAACCAATCGTTTTGAGATCGAGATCGGCGGGTCGGAACAACTGGTATATCTGGAATTGAGCTGGCAGGGCAAAGAATTTGATCGTGAATATATCCACCAGTGGCGCGATGAACAGGTCGGCAGCGGGGATGAAAGCCTGCCCGTCACAGTGGGGGCGGTGTTAAAAAAACACCGCGCGGATCTCATCGTGCGGTCTCTCCAGGAAAGCAACGCCGATCATAACATCCGGCTGGTGGTACCCAGGATAAACCCTCGTGATCTTGATGCTGGCGAAGATATGCGCATTATGGCGGAGGGCCGCACGGAATTTTATGATTTTGACCTTTTTAGAGATGTTGGCAAAACCGGAATATCCGGAGAGCAGTTGCTCACCGATTTGAAATACACGGTTTTTGATACGGAGACAACCGGTCTCAATCCCAGGGGCGGCGATGAAATTATTTCCATTGGTGCGGTGAGGATAGTCAACGGGCGCATCCTGCAGGAGGAGACATTTGACCGGCTGGTTGATCCCCGGCGGAATGTGCCGTGGGAATCTGTTAAGATTCACGGTATCCAGCCCGGTATGCTGAAAGGGCAACCGGATATAAGCCGGGTACTGCCGCATTTTCACCGGTATTCCACAGACACGGTTTTGATTGGACACAACGTTGCGTTTGATATGACCATGCTGGAGATGAAGCAGGACCAGGCCGGCATAAAATTTGAAAATCCGGTCCTTGATACCATGCTGCTTTCCAGCGCGATTCATCCCACCCACAAAAACCACACGCTGGAAGGCATTGGACAGCGGTTGGGAATTGAAGTAAAGGGCCGGCACACGGCTCTGGGAGATGCCACGGCCACGGCCGGTTTATTCCTCAAGATGCTTCCCCTTCTGAAAAAAATGGATATCCATACCCTGGGTGAAGCGATTAATACCTCAAGGAAGACATATTATGCCCGGCTCAAATATTGAGACTGAACTCATCCTGGGAAGAAATTTCCTGTTCTCCGAGTTGCCTGAAGATGAAATTGCAGCTCTCAGCAGTTTAGCCAGCCAGGAAACCATTCCGGCGGGCACCATCCTGAGCAAGCAGGGCCGTTCGGGCATCGACAGGGTATATGTCATCGAAAAGGGACTGCTCGAGCTCTACTATGATAACAAGGGTGAAAAGATTCTCAGTGCGACCCTGGAACCCGGGGATATATTTGGTGGGATTTCCATATTGATGAACGGCGGGGTCTCGGCCCGGACATCTCAGGCCCAGACCGATTGCCATGTACTGGTTTTGCCCCA
The DNA here is from genome assembly GCA_964647585.1 of uncultured Desulfobacterales bacterium. Classification (GTDB taxonomy): domain Bacteria; phylum Desulfobacterota; class Desulfobacteria; order Desulfobacterales; family CAJINA01; genus CAJINA01. The sequence continues at coordinate 23,245 of CAZYGG010000011.1, read as the reverse complement.
AAAAGCTTTTTTGGAACTATGTGAGCGCCACAAGGCCTTCCGCCAATATTTTGTGGACAAGTTCAGCGAGAGAATGCTGAACGAGGCCTATGCTTCCATTCTGACTTCCACCCAGGCCCTGAACATGCTTTCCGGCTGCATTCCGTTCTCTTTCCTGCCGGAGGAGGTCCTGGGGACTGTTGCCGAAGAAATTGCCCTGGTAAAATATCCAGCGGAAACGGTGCTGTTTATCCAGGACCGTTCCACGGTTGATTATCTTTACATTTTCAATAAGGGTGCCGCGGAGCGCTATTTTGAAGAAAAGGGCAAAAAAAACCTCAAAGCGGTATTGTCTGAAGGCGATATCTTTGGCGGAATTTCCATACTTCTGAACAATAGCATTTCCGTACGGACCCTGCGCACCACCGAAGAGACCAGCTTTTATATCCTGCCCCGGCAGCAATTCAGGCAATTGTGTGATAAACACGACGCCTTTTCCGAGTACTTCACGGACACTTTCGGAAAGCGGATGCTGGACCGCTCTTATGCCGCTATCGTCGCCAAGAGCCTGCGCCCCAAGGAAGAGGATTTAGGGGGGTTCAACCTGGACATATCCGGGATGTATACCCGGAATATTGTAACCTGCAGCGGCACCACATCCATACGGGCAGCCGCCGCAAAGATGAGCCGGAACAAGTGTAGTTCCATATTTATAGAAAACCCCCAGGGCCTGGTTTGCGGTGTGGTAACGGACAACGACCTGCGGGTCAAAGTCATCGCGACCGGGCTTGATACAGCCAAACCTGTGGCGGATATCATGTCCACCCCGCTGGCCGCTGTACCGGTCGGCGCCTCGGTCTTTGAGGCGCTCATGGTCATGATGCAAAAGGGTATCAAACATCTGGCGGTTACTGACGACAATGAAAAAGTCATCGGCGTCATCACCAACCAGGACCTTTTACAGCTTCAGGGCCAGTCCCCCCTTATTCTGATCAGGGAGATCAATGAGGCGCAATCGATCGATGCCATCATAGATAAACACGCCAAATTGCCCCGGATGATCCAGGGGTTGATCAACGCGGGTGCCAAGGCGGACAATGTCACCCGGTTGATTACCACCCTGTCTGATGCCATCCTGAAAAAAGTGGTTGCTTTTACCCTGGAAGAGAGCGATCCGCCCCCGGTCAAATTCGTGTTTATGATTCTGGGCAGCGAGGGCCGCAAAGAGCAAACTTTGAAAACGGACCAGGACAACGCTATTCTATTCGAGGACGTTCCGGCCGGGCAACTGGACACGGTAAGGGATTATTTTCTTAAGCTTGGCGAAAAAATCTGTCGCCGACTGGACCGCGCCGGATATGATTTTTGTGAAGGCGGGATCATGGCCCAGAACCCTGAATGGTGCCTGATGCTTTCCGAGTGGCAGGGAAAATTCAAGGAATGGATCCATGCTCCGGAACCCGAAGCCCTCCTGCGTTCCAGCATCTTCTTTGACTTCAGGGGTGGTTATGGCGAAATGGCGTTGATCGATGAACTCCGGGAGTACCTTTTCGGTTCCCTGTCCGGATGGCCGGGCTTTTTCAGGCATCTCTCGGAAAATGCCATCTATTTTAAACCGCCCATCGGTTTCTTTCGAAACTTCGTGGTGGAATCAAAGGGCGAACACAAGGATGCCTTCGACATAAAAAGAGCCATGATGCCCATTGTGGACCTGGCCCGTATCTACGCCTTGAAGAACAGGATAGACGAGACCAACACCCTGGAAAGACTGCGCCTCCTCTATCATGCGGAAGTCCTGAAATGGTCCGAATACCACGATCTCGAGCAGGCCTACAGTTTCATGCTGCAACTGCGCTTTGTGCGCCAGATAACGGCCATCATCGATGAGGACCGCCCGCCGGACAATTATGTCAAGCCCAAGAAACTTTCCCGCATCGAGCAGACCATGCTCAAAGAAATTTTCAAACGGGTTGAAAAGTTCCAGACAAAATTAGAGTTTGATTTTGTCGGCATGCCCTGATATCAGGCCGCTATGTCCATTTCAAAACTTTATGTAGATGCGGATGTCAAAATACATCCGTACGTTGCCAGGTTCGCCGCCGGGCTCAGCCTGAAACCGGTTGTGGTAACTGACGCCGCGGCGGTCTACCAGGAAGTATCCGCAGCCCCTGATCCGATCCAGGCCGCCAAGGAAATTTTATTCCTGACCCGCAATCGGGGCGTTTTTTTAAAAAAGTGCCCGGGAACCAAAACGTACACCTGCTGCGACTACATGATCCTGCATGTGGGTACCTTCTGTACCATGGACTGTGCCTATTGTATTTTGCAGTCGTATTTCCACCCGCCGGTGCTGCAGTTTTTTTTAAACCACGACGACATGCTGGCCCAGCTGCACAACCACTTTGACAAAAAAATAGTTACCCGGATAGGTACCGGTGAATTTACGGACAGCCTTATCTGGGAATACTGGACAGATTTTGCAAAGCTCCTGGTACCGGAATTTGCCGGACAGGCGCACAGCATACTGGAACTGAAGACCAAAACCGTGGCGGTTGAAAATTTGAAAGGATTGCGCCACAATCGGAAAACCATTCTGGCCTGGTCGGTGAACACTCCCGAAATTATCCGGAGTCAGGAGCGGGGCACCGCGGCCCTTAAAGCACGCCTGGAAACAGCCGCCCAAATGGAACAACTCGGGTACCCGCTGGCGTTTCATTTTGACCCTATGGTGATCTACGATGGCTGCGCGGAGGACTACTGCCGCGTTGTTGAACATATTTTCGACCATGTTTCACCGGAAAATGTAGCCTGGATCAGCCTGGGCAGTTTCCGTTTCATGCCAGCCCTGAAGACGGTCATTGCAAACCGGTTCCCGGATTCCACCATTCCCTACGGTGAATTTATCACCGGTCTTGACGGGAAGATGCGCTATTTTAAACCCCTTAGAATAGCGCTTTATAAAAAAGTGGCCGCCAGGATAAAAGCGCTGGCGCCTGAAGTCCTGGCGTACTACTGCATGGAAGATGACAAAGTCTGGAAGGAAACATTCGGGTTCATTCCAGAAGAAAAGGGTGGTCTGCCCGCCATGCTGGACAGGGCTGCGATCCGGGTGTGCAATCTTGAAGAATAGTATAAACAGTCTTACAGCTGCGCTTATCATTGTTCTCTGCGTCACGATTCCTGCGGCGATATCCCATGCCGGAGAGTGGCATCGTGTAAAGACGGTCATTGACGGGGATACGCTTTTACTAACCGATGGACGCTTCGTGCGCTACATCGGTATCAATACCCCGGAGATTGCCCGCAAAGACAAGCCGGGAGAGCCTTTTGGAGAGGCGGCTACCCGTCACAATAAAGCACTGGTGGCTGCCGGCCGGGTGCGGCTTGAATACGACCGGCAGAAATACGACCATTATGGCCGCCTGCTGGCCTATGTGTACAATGAAAAAGGCGATATGGTGAATCGGGCCATGGTCGCGGCGGGGATGGCTTATTGCCTCTACAAGAAGCCGAATCTGCGTTACACCGGGGAACTGCTCGATACCCAGATCAAGGCGATGAATGCTTCCAGGGGCATCTGGAGGCAGTTGGGTAGGGCAGGGGGGCAAGTGCTCGGAAACAAACGTTCCCGGCGTTTTCATCGTCTCGACTGCCCCAACGCCCGGAAGATGTCACGAAAGAACAAGACCTATTTCACGACACCGTGGCAGGCATTCCGCAAAGGCTATTCTCCCGGGAAAAATTGTCTGGGAGGGATGCCGGTGGAAAACAGGTAAAAGGCTGAAGGTAGAAGACTGAAGGGAAAACTTTCAGAATGCATTACCTTCAACCTTCAACCTATCAACCTTGTCAGTACATCAAATTCGGCAGGTACGTCACAATGACTGGAAATGCTATCATGAGGATTATCCCGACCACGATGGCTACTAAGAACGGTAAGATCCCTTTAAAGATGGACTCCAGCGGAATGCCTCCCACCGCCCCCTTGGAGACTCCGAAAACCACATAGACATTGATGCCCACCGGCGGGGTGATGACGCCCATCTGGGTGATCAGCACGATAATGACCCCGAACCAGATGGGGTCGTACCCCAGCTGTTCAATGACCACCGGATAAAAAATGGGGATGGTGAGCATTACCAGCGCCAGGGCATCCATCACACACCCGCCGATAAAGTAGACCAGAATAACCGCAGTGAGAATCAGAAATGAGGGCAGGGCGAGGCCACCCACCCAGGCGGCGAGATCAAACGGAATCCGGGTGACGGCCAGGAATTTGCCGAACACAACCGCCCCGGCGATCAGAAACATGACCATGCAGGACGTCCGCAAAGTCTCATACAGCGAGTTGACAAATCCCTGCCAGGAGAGCCGGCGCCTGATAACTGAAACGGCCAACACGCCGAAAGCCCCTACGGAAGCGGCTTCAGTGGGTGTAAAGAAACCGAAGAAAAGGCCGCCCATGACCAGGACGAACACAATGAGCGTATCCGCCATACCGGAAAGAGATTTGATTTTCTCGCCCCAGGTAAATTTGTCCCCCGGGGGGCCGTAATCTGGATGGCGGCGGCATTGGATGTAAACCGTGATAATAAACAACAGGGTCATGACCAGGGCCGGGATAATACCGGCGACGAACAGGGCTCCGATGGACTGCTCGGTGAGGATACCGTACACGATCAACACCACACTGGGCGGCATGATCATCCCCAGTCCTCCGCCGGAAGCCACGGAGCCCGCGGCCAGTTCATCGGCGTAGCCATACCGTTTCATTTCCGGTAGTCCGACCGTGGCCATCGTGGCGGCTGTGGCCGGGCTGGACCCGCATACGGCTCCGAAAGCGGTACAGGCGGTAACGGTGGCCATGGCCAGGCCACCCCGGGTACTGCCCAGGAATTTATAAGCCGTGTCGTAAAGTCGGCGTCCAATGCCGGCATTAAAGGCCAGTTGGCCCATGAGAATAAACAGGGGAATCGTGGTTAATCCATAGGAAGAAAAAGCTTCATAGATGTTTCGAGAGAGCAGGTTCAGCCCGCCCTTAAAGGAGATCATGGTGCTGAAACCAACCCAGCCGACCAGGGCCATAACATAAGCAACGGGCATGCGGGACATGAAAATCGCCAGCATCAGGACAATGCCGATAATACCAACCAGAGTAGGGCTCATTTCTTTTCCAATAGCAGCTTGAAGGCGTTTACGATATCTTCCAGGATAGTTAAAGCAAAGATCAAAAAGCAGAACGCGGTGAGGTAAATGATGACATGTTCCGGTAACTCGAGGTTCATGGATACTTCCCCCGATGCACGGAACGTTTCCGCATAAATGTACATGCGCCAGGTGACGATTAAGAAAAATAGTAAAGCGATCGTGTTGGTGCACAATTCTATGATCGCCTGGCTTCGCGACGACAACTTCTGTACCAGAATTTCCACGCCAATATGACTTTTCATTTCATGGGCGTAGGGCAGGGCCAATGCTGCGGTCAGGGTGGCGCAGAAACCTACAATTTCAACAGAGCCGAATATCGGTTTGCCCAGGTACCGACCGACAACATCCGCGCAGGTGAGCAGCATCATACCCGCCAGGGTCGCCGCTCCGGCTACTTTCAATATAGACCGTATGCCGGCAACACATTTAAAAAACAGTTCCATGATCTCTATTCCTGCCGCTGTTTCCCGGATGAAAAGAGGGAGCCAATCTGCGGCTCCCCCTCTTACTACCTGAGACTATTGAAGTTTGTTTAGGTTGCTGATAATGAAATCGACAATCTCCTGGGCATTTTTGATACCCTTCTTTTTTGCCTTGGCCACATATTCGTCGACAATCGGAGCGACGGCTTTCTTCCAGCGGGCCTGTTCTTTCTTATCAATCCCGAGAATTTCTCCACCCTGATTCAGAAAAAACTTGATTCCGGCCATGTCGCTGGAGTCCCAGGCCGCGCCGTGCTTATCCGCCCACTCAATGTTGATCTGGGTGATTGTCTTTTGGATGTCAGCGGGCAGCGCATTCCATTTATCCTTGTTCATGACGACAAAAAACGAGGTCGTATAGGCTGCGCTGAATGCGGCTGTGGCATAGTTGGTGACTTCTCCCAGTTTCCACCCCTTGTTTGCTTCGAGGGGATATACGGCGCCGTTAACTACGCCTTTTTGCAGCATTTCATAGGTTTCCGGCATGGGTTTGGGCACAGGCGTGCCGCCCAGGGCCTTGACGACCAGCGCGCTGGTTCCGTGGCCTCTGAATTTCAACCCCTGCATATCTTCCATCTTCCGGACAGGCTTGCCTTTAGTGTGTACCAGGCCCGGCCCATGGGCATGCAGGTACATCACCTGCACATCCTTGAATTCTTTAGGCTTGAACTTCTCATTCACCATATTAACGATTTTCGTTGCGGCTTTGCCACTGGTATACCCCAGGGGAAGGTCAACCGCGGACATTACCGGGAAGCGTCCCCGGGTATAGGCCAGCACAGACATACCGACATCGGAAAGGCCTTCGACCGTACCATCATAAACCTGTTTAGCCTTGGTAAGCGTCTGGCCCGGGTAATAGTCCACCTTGACTTTACCGCCGGTTCTTTTTTCAACTTCCTGGCACCAGGACTCGCCCAATTTGCTCTGGATGTGGGTGGGTGGGAAGAAGTTACTGTAGGTGAGTTTGTAGGTTTTTGCTATTGCAACCGGGCTGAAGGCAAAAATCAATGCCACAGCGACAATGGCCACTATCATCATCCGCGAAAAATGTTTCATCGTGAACCCTCCTTTTGTAAGAATACGGTTATATACTACTAACGGACACGGTTCGTATTTCCCGGTGTTTCAAATATGACCCATAGAAAACGCTGTGTTGCCATGTACTACTTTCATTTTGTAACGGTGTCTGCCGTCTCGTCGAGCAGAATCTGAGCCTGCTTAGTAAAAGCTAAAATGTAGCTACTATATAATTTTTTATAATTCAAGTTTTCATATTATTTCCTGTGATCTCCAGGACGTCGACAATGTTCAATTCCAGCATTTTCACACTGGCCTTAATCCGGACAATGTTGCGCGCAACAGCCGGGATCTCCTTCCCGGTTTCACCCAGAATATCCGCAGAGGATTTCAATTGCTTGATCTGCTCATTTAACTGACTGTATACGTTATCATTATCCGTCATCTTTTTACCTTTCGAAGGTCTTTAAATCGTTTGGCTTTCACCTCGTAACGCGGCAAGCGGCCATAATCGAAAAAATCGATCCGGTAGCCCAGGTTGGTTTTTAGTCGTAACTGATCTTTCAGCCGGGTTTCTATCTCCTTTACACGGTCCTCGGTGCCCGGCTGCAGCTCAACTTTGAGTTTAATCCGGTCAATGTCCCCGAGTTTGTCGACGATCACTTCGTACTCATCTCCGAGATCATCAATGCTCCTGACCACCTCTTCAATGGCTGCCGGAGCGAGCAGAACGCCCTTTACTTTGGTAATGCTGTCAGAACGACCGATGACACCGCCTTTTATCAGTCGGAAAGTGCGGCCGCAGTCGCAGGGTTTGTCATCCCATTCAATCACATCCTTGGCGTCAAAGCGGATACAAGGCTGGGCCATCCGGTCCAGGGCGGTGATGACCATTTTGCCCCTTCGTCCAGGCTCTTCTATGATTTCACCCGTTTCAATGTCCTCAATTTCCACCAGGAAAAAAGCCTCGTTGACATGCAGGCCGCCGGGTTGATGGCTGCATTCGTAAGACCACGCGCCGATTTCGGTGGCACCGGCATGATCGTACACTTTCGCGTTCCAGGCTTTTTCCATCCGTTTTTTTGTTGCCGGAATGCAGGCGCCGGGTTCCCCGGCGCAGGTGATTTTTGAAATGCCCAAAGCAGTCGGATCGATGTCCATTTTTGTAATGGCGGTATCCGCCATCCCCAATACATAGGTCGGGGTCGCCATCATGGCGGTTGCTTTCAATTCTTGAATTTTTAAGATCCGGGACTGTGTATCCAGAACCCCTCCGGGTACCACCTCACAGCCCAGTTTTTCGGCGGCATAGTGTCCTGCCCAGAAGGCGACGAAAATATTGTAACCGAAAGGGATAAATACCCGGTCCGTCGGACGGTATCCCTGGGCCCAGAGAATATAAGACCAGCACTCGGCCCACCATTCCCAGTCTTGCCAGGTATCGGCCTGGTAGACGGGCTGACCGGTTGTGCCACTGGTTTGCCTGAATTCCGATACCTCTTCAAGGGGTACGCACAAGGCATCACCGTAGGGAAACGGGTCCTTGCGCTGGATCGACTGCATCATGGATTTCTCAACTTTAGGCACGGCCCGGACATCCTTCAGGCTACGGATGTCTGCAGGTGTGATACCGGCCTGGTCATAGAGGCTGCGGTGGAAAACTGAATGATCGTAGGCCCATTTGAAAATGCGCCTGAATTTTTTCAACTGCAGGGTTTTTAGTTTCTCGCGTGGAAGGGTTTCCAGCAGGGGATTCCAGTAAGGTGTTGCATTCACATAGGCCTCCAAATGTGGCAATTTTAACAAAACAAAAAGGGCTTGCTGACAAAAGGGTTGGATTTAATTCAGTTGGAGCGGCAGGGGAAGCAACCCTTGGAAACGGTTGGCAAATGTAGGTGCGGATTGGGATGCGTCTCTCCTGCCCGGACACACTAAAGCACTTTTGATCCTATCCGTCTATGACGGCTGTCATAGAGAACAGAAGAATCGGAAGATAGATCTTCAGAGCCAGAGCGTTTCCTTTTCCTTGGGAATAAGCCCGGCAGGGTCAAGGATGATTGTCTGACCACGTTCGGATCTGATCAGACCTTTCTCGCGCAGACTGCCCAGCGCCCTGAGAGTGGATTCAGAAGTAGTGCCGGTCAGGGCCGCAAGTTCGAAGCTGGTAAATGCCACCTGCGCCCCGAATTTGGAATACAGGGTATAGAGTACCCGTGCAAGGCGATCTTCAACCCGTTTTTCAATCAGGTCGATAATGCGCAGGTTGGCGCTGTCGACTGCTTTCCCCAGGATAGAGACGGCGTTGATGATCAGTTGAGGATGCTTGCGTACAAAAGGCAGGAAGTCTTTCTGTTTTATGCAAACCAACTGGACATCTGCCAAGGCTTCGGCAGCGGTTGAACGCAGGGAGCAGGTAAAGGGGCTCACGAGATTCAACGGTTCGCCATGTTCAGCCAGCAGGTAAGTGAGTTTGAATCCCGAGGCTGAATAGATCGACACCTTTACCAGCCCGGCTTTCACCAGAAAGAAATGGCAACTGGGATCCAGCGGAGTGAATATGGTTTCGCCCTTGGTATAGGTTCTGGTAAAGGCCAGGCTGGAAATTTCGCGGGCCGCTTCCGAATCCAGCCCCTCAAATATCATGGCGGTTTCGAAGAAAGCCGTCCTATCGTTCAGGGTAAGGTCATTGTCTGATTTCGACATTTTTATATTGCCTTGGATTGAAACGTTTATTTCCTTACATTCCAATAGTATAAATAATTGTCCGGGCGCAAGGATTTATACAGGTTAACTGAAAAATCTCTAACCGGTCTATTTTCCAGTTGTAATAAACAGCCACGCAGTATAAACATGTTTAATTATAAAACATGTTTAATGGAGCGGTAATGAACAGACGCGAAGCAGCCAAACGTGAAACACGTCAAATGATACTCGATGCTGCCAGAAAAATGTTTCTGTCTAAAGGCGTGGAGCAGTGTACCCTGCGGGAGATAGCCAAAACGGCCGGCGTTTCACCGGCCTCTTTAGTGGTGCACTACAAAAGCAAAACGGCCCTGATGGAGACAGCCTTGTATGAAGATATCGAGCGCAATATCGGCCAGGCGATAGAAACGCTGCCGCCGGAGGGTGATCTGCACGCACGCATCATGCATATATGGGAAGCCATGTTTTTCTTCTACGCCAAAAACCGGGATCTCTACCGGGCCCTGTTAGGAAATACAGCCTATCAGCCGGATACCGAAAGCCCGCACCTCTCTGCGCAAATGGAGGTATTCCTGGACTTTGTCAGAACCATGATCCGGAAGGAGAAGCATTTGGGTACAGTGCGGGTAAATGTAGATACCAAGATTGCCGCCTACAATTTTGCCGCTTTGTACTTTCTATCTTTAATGGCTTTTTTTCGGGATCCGGCTATGACACCGCAGGCGGCTGTAGCGACACTAAGTGCGATGGTGAGACAATACATGGACGGCATTAGAAACGCCCCAGAGACGTAAAAGAGGACGATTGGCAAAGATTCACAAACACATTGAGAAGCTTTTTACTGACATGACCGCCCTGGTGATCAGGTGGAAATATGTTGTGCTGGTCGGGATGCTGCTCCTGTCGGGGGCCCTGGCCGCTCAGATGGCCGGTCTGAGAATTGACACCCGGGATGAGAGTTTTTTCCACGACGATGACCCCACCCTGATTGCCTACAACAGTTTCAGGGACTCATTTGGGCAGGACGACATGTTCATCATCGCCTTGAAACCGAAAGATGGCTTCGGCTTGAAGTTCTTTACCACCCTGCACCGCCTGCATCATGAACTGGCCGATGCGGTGCCCTATTTAGACGATATCAACAGTCTGATCAACGGCCGCATCACCCGGGCTGAAGGTGACACCCTTATCGTAGAAGAATTGATGGAAAGGCCGCCGAAGTCAGCTGACGAACTGCAGCGGGCCCTGGATTGAATTTTACTACGGCGGGACCCCGGCGTTTGTGGCAGAGATCCAGAAAGGTATCGAAAAAGATCTGGGAACGATGATCCCGCTCTCCTTTGCGATCATTGTTGTTTTTCTGGCGATTTTGTTTCGCAGGCTTTCCGGGGTGGTCTATCCACTGCTGATTGTGTTTCTATCCCTGACCGCCTCCATGGGGATTATGGCCATGGTAGATATCCCCATCACCAATGCAATCCAGATTCTGCGTACCTTCTGCCGGATACCCGGCAGAAGATAGCCCAGGAGCTTATTCTGTTTGAGTCCAGCGGTAGCGACGATCTCGAGGAGGTGACCGACAGCACCTACCGAACCGGGCGGATGTCGATCCTGGCCCCTTTTACCGACTCCGTACTCTACAAGGACTACGTGGATACGGTCACCACCTATCTCAACCGGCAGTTTCCGGATGAGCGCGTATGGCTGACCGGCCATATGTCCCTGTTTGTACAGATTACCAAACATTTCCTGCACCATTTTCGTCGGGCCTATGATGAGACCGGGAATGTCGCTGCCGCGGTGAATGAAACCCTGCATTCCACCGGAAGGGCCCTGGTCATCACCAGCCTGGTGCTCTGCGGCGGTTTCTTTATCTACCTGACGTCCTATCTGGCCTGCAACACCCGTTTCGGGCTCCTGGCCGGATGCGGCGTCCTGTTTGCCCTGGCAGCTGATTTTTTTATCGTACCCGCCCTGCTGGCCTTGATCTACAGGGACAAAAGTATGGCCCGGAAGGTTTTCCAAAACACTTAACAGAGAAGCGGTATGCCTTCGGGGTCCTGTGGGGCTTCGGCAGCCGGGCGGAACTGGTCCGGGAAAAACCTGACCATCTTTTCGATGCGCCGGCGCAACTGGTTGAACTCGCCCCCCATTAGTGGTATTATTCCCACTGGCTGCCCGCACGATCTTAAACAATCCGGTGCATACAAGGACTGCCGAAAATGTTCAGATGGTATGCAATTGTTCAGACCTGCCTGATACTTTTTACTGCTCACGGGTATTGTGAAGACGTCCTGGTACCAGTGGATGATTATCCTCCCTGGAAGATTGTTGCCGGTAAATCGGTCATCGGCGGGATCGATATCGCTTTAACCGATCACCTCCTCGGAAAGATAGGTGCCAAACCTGTCTTCAAGCTATTTCCCTGGAAACGGTGCCTGTCCATGATGCAAAACGGGACGGGTGATTTTATAAGCGGCGTCATCCACAAAAAAGAGCGCGAAACCTACCTCTATTACCTGCAACCGCCTTACAAAACCAAATCCATAAAAGCATTTTTTGTCCTGAAGGGAAGCGGGGGGAATTACCGGGAACTGAGAGATTTTGAAAGTAAGACTGTCGGGGTGATACGGGGTGCAGAATATTTCGATGCCTTCCAAGATAATACCCATATCAAAAAGTATGAAGTGAGCCATGAAATGCAAGGCCTTCGGATGGTCAGGGCGGGACGTTTGGATGCGTTTATCCTTACCCGGGAAACCGGGGACTATCTGCTATCCCGGAATCCGGAATTGGCAAAGGCAATTGAAAAGGCACATTGGGCCTATGATAAAAAGATGGAGGTCTATTTTGCCGTGTCCCGAAAATCTGAGCTCTATCTAAAACGCCATATCCTGGAAGGCAAACTGCGGGAGATGGTTAATTCGGGAATCGCCGCCGGGATAATAGAAGATTATTTTAAATGATCTTTCCGGTGCTGTATGGAGGCTCGCATGCAGCGGTGCCGTAAATCGCACTGGCAGTATCTCAAATCTATCAACGCCGATTACCTGCGCCACCCAAAGAAAGGGTGAGTGCCTCTGGCCTAAAGGAGGGTCCTATGCCCAGACCGCTCACGGACAGAAAAATTCTGACAGCCATTTACGAACGGTACTATGACCGGTATGCCGCCTATACCGAAGAAGACAAACCAAGATCCTCCAAGATATGGGTTCCCATCAATATCGACGACATGGCCGTCCGGCTGGACATGGAGGTGGACATCCTTTTCGGTCGGCTTTACTACCACCTGAACAATCGGTATGGTTACGAAGTAGAAGGGCCGCGTACGGGCAAAGACCAAACAAAATCGAAGATGCGGATAGACCTGTTTGCCATGCGGGTAGGGGCAGACCACCACTGCATCCACTTTGCCTTGCTGGCGTCCGTTCTGGCGACTTTGCAAGATGAGAATAAAAAATACCGGTTGGCCACGACCCTGTCAATCATTGCGGCCGGTTTATCGCTACTGACATTTATTCTAAAGATAAAGAGCATCATCTGATTCGGCGCATGGCCGGGGTGAATTTTTAGGGAATGCCCATGTCAGCATGGCGGGTTAGGAGAATGGAAAATAGCTTGACCCGACACCGGTTGCAGTGTTCAGGCTAGTTTCCTTTTGCCACAGATAAGGGCAGGGAGTCCGAAAATGAAGATAGTGAAGCCAAGCCGCGTCACCCGCACCTACGTTCAAACCATCGCGGGCACTCCGGGCGAAATCATGCCGCTCTATTGCCCGGTCAGAGAGGCTGAATGGTGCCCGGGCTGGGACCCCATCGTGGTCTATTCCGAGTCGGGCGTAGTGGAGCCCGATTGCGTCTTTGTGACCGGTGACGGGGAGGTTGAATCCGCCTGGTTCGTGACCCGGTATGATTATGAAACGGCGATGCAGGCCTGGGAGAAAGCGATGAATCATTACCTGCAGAATTGCTAAACGCTAACGGCCTATAGCTCTATCCTGAAATCTTGGATTTATGGATGGGCACTAATTAAACCTTCTACCCGCTATCAAAACTGAAAAGGATCTGAACATGAGCCCGAAAGCATTTCAAGACACCTATCCTGATGACCTGAGCCACTGTTATGGCTGCGGCCATCTCAATGAGCACGGGCTGCAGCTCAAAAGTTACTGGGACGGGGATGAAAGCGTGGCCATTATTACGCCGCAACCCTATCACACCGCCATTCCGGGGTTTGTTTACGGTGGCCTTATCGCTTCTATTATTGACTGCCACGGCACCGGCACTGCGTCCGCCGCGGCCTACCAGGCGGAAAACAGGGAAATGGGCACCGAGCCACCCCTGCGGTTTGTTACCGGATCGCTGCATGTCGATTTCCTGCGCCCCACGCCGATTGAGGGGCCGCTGGAGGTCCGTGGAAAAGTGAAGGAGATCAAACCGCGCAAAGTGGTTGTGACAGCTGAGGTGAGCGCCGGAGGTCAGGTCTGCGCCAAAGGTGAGGTGGTTGCCGTTTTAATGCCTGAGAACATGCTGAAAAAGTCATCCGGATGACAGTGGAGGCGCCCTGATGCTGATACCCCCATATCCTGAATTTACCGAATTGACCCTCGACCTGCGGCCGGAACTCCATCCGCGGTTCCAAAAATTGCCGGACGGGGTGTCCGAGTTTACCTTTGCAAACCTGTACCTTTTCAGGCAGGACCACCACTACCGGGTTGCCGGTTTGCCTGAAGACCGGGTGGTGCTGGTCGGCAAAGATGGCGATACACCCTTTTTCCTGCTTCCCTTTGGCCTGCCTGAAAGGAATCTCCTGGATCAGTTGTTCCACGAATTCGGCTCCATGAAATGTGTTCCCGAATCCCTGGCAGATCAATTGGAGCGTCTGGGTTTTGAAATCAGGGAAGACCGGGACAATTTTGACTACCTCTATTCCCGCCGGGACCTGTCGGAACTTACCGGACGAAAATTTCACAAAAAACGCAACCTGATCAAAGCCTTCTTGAAAAATTACACCTACACCGGGGAACCCCTCCTGGAGAGCCACATCCCGGCCGCCCTGCAAATTCTCGAAAACTGGGCGGACGGCCGCGATGATCCCGGTGATTACGCGGCTGCGCGCGAAGCATTGGAAAAAGCGGAACAACTGCAGCTGTGCGGGGGGATCTATTATGTGGAAGACCGCCCCGTTGCCTATTCCCTGGGCGAAGAGAATGCCCTGGGTAAAAGCTTTATCATCCATTTTGAGAAAGCGGTGGGAGATTACAAAGGGGTATGGCAATTCGTAAACCAGGCGTTTGCCTCCATTCTTCCTGAGCAGTACGACACCGTCAACCGCGAACAGGACCTGGGCAATGAAGGCCTGCGGCGGGCAAAACACAGTTACAAACCGATCGGGTATGTCAAAAAATACCGGGTGCAGGTTTAACCGGAGCAGTTCGAAGAGCGAAGATTGACTTGATCGGCAACCTGCCGGCATTCAGCGTAACCGTTGAATCTGCCGGAATATGTATTATATCTATGTAAGGCTGGCATTTTTTCCCGGCTGGCATCACACGGCCCTCCCGGCCGCTGCTCCAACGTTACACATGGCATCCCTGATATCCCGAAAGCTTCGCAGCATCTGTCTATTGCAACCGCAGTGGGAGGCTGAAAATGAAAAACATGGGCCGGATGCTCCTTAGAAAGGAGCCATTTGAAGAGATTGTGATGGGCAATACTGCCCTGGTGCGGGCCATGGTGGAAGCCGGCACCCGGGTTGTGTCTTCTTACCCCGGGTCCCCAACGCCTGAGATTGCCACCGCCATTGGAACGATCCCGGAAGATAAGCGGCCGTTCTATTTTGAGTTTTCAACCAATGAAAAGGTGGCGACTGAAGTGGCCTATGGGGCCGCTCTCAACGGCCATCTTTCCACGGTTTTCTTTAAAAGCGTGGGGCTGAATGTCGCTGCCGATACGTTCGTCCAGCTGAGCCTGATGAACATTATCGGCGGCATGGTGGTCATCCTGGGCGATGACCCCGGAGCGAACTCATCCCAGAATGAACAGGACAACCGGCATTTCGCCCGCATGAGCTACACCCCCATGCTGGAACCGGCGTCGCCGTCCGAGGCCTACCGGTATTACCTGAAGGCGGCCGAGCTTTCCAGGCAGAAGCAGATGCCGGTTATCCTCAGGCTCACCACCCATGTTTGCCATGCCAAGGAAAAAATCGCCTTTCCGGCCCGGCAGATTGTAGAACCGGACAACACCCCACTGTTTGACAGACAAAACGGGCCCTACATCCCCATTGCTTCACTGGTTTTTCCCTTGAAAACCCGTGCGCTGATGAACCTGGTGGGTGTTGAGCACTGGAACGCGGCCTCCGGTCTCGACCAGGTCATCGATAACGGCAACCCGGAAAGGGGCGTGATTACTTCGGGCCTGACTTTCTTATCGCTCATGGATGTTTTGAACGAAGCTGCAGTCAAACCGGATATTCTGAAACTCGGTATGGTATACCCGGCTTCGCGGGCGACCCTTCGTGATTTCCTCACCAGCCACGCGGAAGTCAGGATTCTGGAGGAGTTGGACAATACCCTTGAAAATGAAATCAAAGCCCTGGCATTCGATGAAGGCATAAACGTCAAAATAACCGGCAAGGTTGCCCTGGACGACTGGCTCGGCGAATATACGCCCGATAAGGTTTACAATCTCATAGAGGCGACATGGCCGGATCTGTTGCCGGAAAGAGAAGACCCCACGGGGGACCGCCCCCCGGCCCCGGAACGTCTGGCCCAGATGTGCCCGGGGTGTGGTCACCGGAGCGCCTTCCACGCCATTAAACAGGCCCTGGCCGATACGGATATCACCGTTGCGGATATCGGCTGCCACACGCTTGGATTCCAGGCGCCTTATGAAATGGGCGAACTCCTGATGTGCATGGGGGCCTCAACCGGAATGGCTTCCGGTCTTTCCCTGTTCAATGACTCCCGCAAAGTGGTTGCATTTATGGGAGATTCCACTTTCTTTCACGCGGGTCTGCCCGGTATCCTCAATGCCCAGTTCAATCGGCACAAGGTGACCCTGGTGCTCATGGAAAACGGCACTACCGCCATGACCGGCCACCAGGATCACGCCGCCTCCGGGCACAATTTTAACGAAGCGGTGGATAAAATCCCTTTAAGACAGGTTCTGGAAGGCTTTGGAATCCAGAATATCTATGAAACCGATACCTATCAACAGGCCCGGCTGAAGGAAATTATCGGGCAGGCAGTTGCCGACAAGGGGCTCAGCGTGGTGATTGCCCGGCATCCCTGCATGCTAAAATTCATGCGGCTGCAGAAAAAGAACCCGGGTTATCAGCCGCGCGCAGTTGCGGTGGACGAGGCCCGGTGCCGACGGATTCACACCTGTGTGGAAAAATTCGCCTGCCCCACCTTCACCCGTGACGGGGAAGGGCGGGTTAGGATCAACCAGGATCTTTGCATCGGCGATGGTTCCTGCATCCAAACCTGTTCGGCCGAAGCAATCGCTTCACCGAAACCGATTGAACCACGGGGATAAACGTTATGGATTCCTTTAATATCTATCTGGCGGGCGTCGGCGGACAGGGCATCGGGCTGTTGAGCGAAATCATTCTGCGGGCCGGGGACCACGCCGGACTGCCGGTGAAAGGGGTCGACACCCATGGCCTGGCCCAGCGGGGCGGAATCGTCAAATCGCAGATCCGGATAGGCCGGGACGTCCATTCACCGCTGATCCCGGACGGGGAGGCAAATCTGGTGCTGGCCCTGGAAAGACACGAAGCCCTGCGGGCATTGAACCTGGCCCTGAAGGACGGCGGCACCCTGGTCTATTACAACGCGGTCTGGCAACCCCTGGATGTGCGCCTGGGGCGTGCGGACGAGGTCGCTGAAACAACCCTCGCAGAGGAGGCCCGCCTGAGAAATATCAGTGTCTTCAAGGTATTCGACCCGATATTGACGGATGCCAGGATGCAGAACATGGTCATGCTGGCGGTCATTGCCGGAAACGACCTGGTTTCCGGGGTCGGGCCGGATCACTACCGGCAGGCCATGGAGGATCTCATGACCGGCACCATGCTTTACAGAAACCAGGCCCTGTTTGAGCGTAATCTTGGCGGTCCGGACCCGGCTTAGCGTTATACCGATTATCATAAATAAATTCCGGTAATTTGTCACTCTGAGCGTAGCGAAGAGTCCCCTGCAAGCCAAGTCTATCGTTCATCGTAAGGGATTCTTCGTCGCGTGCCGGGCGTCTTGTGCGGCGTAGCCCATGGGGCGAAGACGTAAGCCTTTGGCGGAGACTGGTTTCACTCCTCAGAATGACAGGATAGATCAATCGGAACATATTGTTGACAATAGCTTTATAAGGCCTTTGCGATTGTAGACGCATATCCACTGTTATGGCCGCGCAGGGTAATGGCTTCACCCTGTCCATCCAACTCAATAAAGCGGGGTTTCACCGGTGTGGGGATAAGGCCGCAGCGGTACAGGCGGGTATAAAATGTCTGCAGCCCCGTGAATTTAACCGCGTCCAGGTCATACTGCAACCCATTGAAATAACGTTCTAAAACATCCCTATCAAGGTCACGGCTTTTTTGCAGGGCGGCGGTGATGGCTGCCAGGTTTGCGCAACCTTTACGCCGGGACCGGTTCAGGATATCCAAGGTCCTGGTCACCTGTGCGGCGTGTTCGCGGGCGTACTGCTTCCGGACGGCCCAGAGGGCAAACACGAATGGCAGCCCGGTTGCATCCTTCCAGGCGCCGCAGAGATCCCAGACATGGCGGTAGGTTTTTTGCCACTTCCCGTTCAAGGCTGCATCCCCGATGACAAGCACCGCATCTGCGCCGGAAAGGGCGTTATCGGCGTCCAGCTTACGGCAGGTGATATCCGGCCGGACATCATGCTCCCTGAAGAACAGTCGCAACAGCGCTGCGGCCGAGGCCGACTCATCGCTGATGACGACCCGTTTATTGTCCAGGTCCCGGATACCGTAACGGCTGGCCAGAACGACGCTCATGACCGGACCGTCACAGGAGATGCTCAGGTTTGGCAGGATCAGCCATTCGTCCTGATGATCGGCATAGGCGGCCGTAGACACCGGGCTGATGTCCAGTTCGCCGGCCGCCATCTTGCGGTTCAGAACTGCCGGGGGGGCTGCTGTGATCGTGTACCCGTCGCCATCGATCTGTCTGTCCAGCCCGTAATAAATGGGCGCCACGTTCATATAGCTGATGCGTCCGATTCTGACCGGGTTTTCAAATAAAGGCCGCTGTTGCTTCATGTTTCTTCTCTTCGGTTAGCCGCGCAAGCCTCCGGGAAAAGGGGCTTGCAGGGGGCATTGAAATCTTTGTTCACGACGGCTTCCATCACCTGGTGGTCGTCGGTTCCGCTCACCGGCACATAAACCATCCGGGCATCAAAACCCGGTTCCAGCGTGCCGACGCCCGGCTGGAGCAGGGCGTCGGCCCCGTTGATAGTGGCCATTTGCAGGATCTGCGCAGGCTCTATGGATTCATAATGAGCGGCCGCGAAAGCCATCTCGTCGAACAGGTCCAGACTGGGGGTACTGGCCAGGCTGTCGGTACCCAGGCAGGGTCGCATACCGCGGGCCAGCATGCCCGGAATATCCGGAAGCCTGTCGTGCAGGGCCTGGTTGCTCCGGGGACAGAGGCAGACACTTGTCCGCCTTTGCCCCAGCAGGTCGAGGTCGGCAGCGTCCGCCTGGAGCACATGTACCGCCAGCGTCCGTTGATCGAGAATCCCCAGCCGTTCCAGGTACGTAACCGGACTGCGTGACGGCAGAGGCCAGTTTGAAAAGTCGATGCCACGGGTAGTGAGAAAATCAGCCCAGGCTCCCCGGCCGCTGCTTATAAAGGCCGTCTCTTCCCTGGATTCGGCCAGATGGATCGGAAACGGCAGACGGCGTGCCGCCACCACGTGTTTGAGATGCGTCAGCAGTTCGGGAGCCGTGGTGTGGGGTGCGTGCCCCGCCAGGGAAGCGGCAATCCGACTGCCAGGCCAGTCCAGCCCGGTATCCGGATTGGAGGCGGCGTTCCCCAGAACTTCCCGGCACCAGAGGCCCTGCAGGCCGGAATCTAACACCAGCCGGTCGGTCAGCCCCAGACTCGATATCTCACAGATCGTGCCGGTACCGGTTGCCAGCAGTTCGTTCAGCCCCGTTTCGGCTCCGGCGGTTATCTCGGCAACGGAGCTGTTGTCCCGCAGCTGGAGCAGGTCCTGCACCCATTGACCGAACCCCCTCTCACAGTTGATTTTGCCTTTGAAGCTGCCCAGTTCCAGGTGGGTGTGGGCATTGATCAGGGCGGGGATGAGGGCACCCGGTCCATGATCGTGGACCGGCAGATTATCCGGGGCAGACAGATTGCGGCCGTAGGGTCCGACTTCCCGAATCAGGCCGGATTCAACCAGAACATACCCGTTCGGGATAACCGCCTCCGGATCTTTTACAACCCACCCGGCGCGGTGGATGCCGTCAGGGACTTCTGGATATGTGGCTTCTCTGCGCATGTTTCTGATTTGTTGCTCAACAATCCGTGATTTTTCGATGGTACGCTTAGCTGTCAGCTATTGGCAATTAGCTGTTAATGGTCCGGTACCACTGTCTTTTTATGTTTTATCTAAAAGCCAACGGCTAAGCGCTAACAGCTATATAAGGTTGTAATGGCAATCCCGCTGCCGGGGCGCGTAGCCCGCTTCCCGGATCAGCCTTTTCATTTCAGACAGGGGCAGGCGAAAACGTACCCCGGCCGCAGCCACCACATTTTCCTCTATCATGGTGCTGCCCAGGTCGTTGGCCCCGAAGGCCAGGGCCGTCTGGGCGATTTTCGCGCCCTGCGTTACCCAGGATGCCTGGATGTTGTCTACATTATCAAGGAACAACCTGCTCAGGGCGAGGACTTTCAGGTATTCGGCCGCCGTGGTTTTTTCCACATCGATGCAGGTGTTGTCCGGCTGGAAAGTCCAGGGGATAAATGCGGTAAATCCACCGGTCTCATCCTGCAGCTCACGGATCTTCAACAGGTGTTCGATGATGTGGCGCTTCTTTTCGACATGCCCGAACATCATGGTTGCCGTGGTGCGCAGCCCCAGTCCATGGGCCACGCGCATCACTTCAAGCCAACGGTCTGTATGGCACTTTCCCGGGGAGATTTGCGAGCGGATCTCATCCGCAAGGATTTCAGCCCCGCCGCCCGGGATGGAATCGAGCCCGGCGGCCCTCAACGCTTCAATAATCTCCGCAAGCGGCTTGCCGGTCTTTTCGGCCAGGAAGCTGACCTCCGGCGGGGAAAAGCCGTGGATGTGAACCGAAAAGCCGGCTTTGATAAACCGCAGCAGGTCCAGGTAGTAGTCCAGGCCCAGATCAGGATGCATGCCGCCCTGGAGCAGAATCTGCGTGCCCCCCAGGGCAATGGTCTCGACGATCTTTTCTGTTAGCTCCGTTTCCGAGATGATGAATCCCTCCGCGTGACCCGGCGGCCGGTAAAAGGCGCAGAATCGGCAACCGGAAACGCAGATATTGGTGTAATTGATGTTCCGGTCGACGACATAGGTGACCAGGCGTTCCGGGTGGTGTGCTTTCCGCCGGTTATCTGCCAGGGCGGCCAGATGCAGCAAGTCGTCGTTTTCAAGGAGAAAGAGGGCTTCACTGCCGTCGATTCGGCGGTCTGATTCGATCTTTGCGCTGATGTCTTTAATCTTGCGGTTCATACAGACCCCTGAATGTCAATCGGATTATAAAAGCTGTCTCTTTCCACGGGACGAAACCCTGCCGCCCGAATCATCCGGCGCATGGCCGTCCGGCTGAGGCCTTTGGCGCTGCGGGCACCGGCCATGTGGGTGATTTTTTCCTCGATGATGGTTCCGTCCAGATCGTCGGCCCCGAAGGAGAGGGCGACCTGGGCCAGTGACTCGCCGATCATGACCCAATAGGCCTTGATGTGTGCGAAATTATCGAGCAGCAGACGGGATACGGCAATGGTTTTCAGATCGTCACAGGCCGTGGTTTCCGGGAGTTCGTCCAGTTGGGTGTTGCGGGAGTGAAACGCCAGAGGAATAAATGCTGAAAACCCGCCGGTCTGATCCTGCAGGGTACGGATTTTCAAAAGGTGGTTGACCCGTTCTTCCATGGTTTCGATATGCCCGTACAGCAGGGTGGCGTTGGAGGTGATTCCCGCCTGATGGACAGCCGCCATGATTTCCAGCCAGCGGTCCGAGCCTATTTTAGCAGGGAAAAGGGCGTTGTGGATACGGTCACTCATGACCTCGGCACCACCGCCCGGCATCATGGCCAGACCCGCGGCTTTCAGGCGGGCGATGACCTTTTCCACCGGGTCACTGGTTATCCTGGACAGGTAATCTATTTCAACCGGGGTAAACGCCTTGATGGTGGCAGCGGGCCGGATCCCTTTTACCAGTCCGAGGAGATCCAGAAAATACTGAAAGTCCAGATCCGGGTTGAGGCCGCCGACAATGTGCAATTCGGTTATCGGCTCATCTATTCGTGATCGCAGGCGTTTTTCAATCTGCTCGAGGGACAACGTAAAACTGCCGTCCTGCTCTTCATCCCGGGCAAACGCACAGAACCGGCACCGGTTCCGACAGACATTGGTATAATTCAGGTGCTGGTTGTAAACGTAATAAGCTTTGTCCTGATGGCGTAATTTTCTCACATAATCAGCCAGTTGTCCTATTCCAACCAGGTCGTGACTGTTAAAAAGCCGCAATCCATCCGTTTTATCCAGCCGTTCGCCGGCGATTACCTTGACCAGAACCGGCTGCAGATCCGTGTCGGAAACCTGCGGTTTTGCAGACGAGAAAAGTTCGTCACTGGTGGTCTGAGTAGTATTGACTTGCGTGTCTTGCATGTGATTTTTCCATATGTATTTCCGGTCATTTCTAATCAAAGGAACAATCATGACCGACTGGTCACACTCTATAAATGAGCGCGAATCGATACGCAAGGGTTTTGTTGATAATCGTTCTCGAATTGTATATGGATGGTAGAACCCATCTCAAAAAAGTCTTCCTGTTGGGCGGAGCTCGAAGAGCGAAGACTGATTGGCCCAAACTCGGCGTTGGGCGCTCATATCAAATCCTCGAAATACTGCAGTATTCCTCCGGTTTGATATTCACGGCCGCCGCATTTTGAACCAAAATCCATTTTTTGAGATAGGTTCTAGTGAAAGATAAAAATATCAGATAGAAAGGAGATCTGCATGGAAAAGGATTGTTTGTTTTGCAAGATTGCCTCAGGGAATATGGGGACCACATTTGAATACGAAAATGATTCCGTGGTTGTGTTTAAGGACATCAACCCCCATGCCCCGGTTCACTGGCTCATCGTTCCCAAAAAGCACATTCGCAGCATCAATGATCTCACCGCAGCTGATCGGGCTATCATTGCGGAGATCACGGATGTTGCCAGGCAAATGGCTAAACAGGCAGGCGTCGACAAATCCGGTTACAAGCTTCTGTTCAACGTTGAAAAAGGCGGTGGGCAGGTGATCTTCCATCTGCACATGCATCTTCTGGGCGGATGGGAGAAAAAGAGATGAATTAGCAAGTGCCGAATTCATCTCTTTTAAGTCTTAAGTGTTAAGTTTTAAGATAAACCAAAACCTGTTTCGAGTTCAGAAGGATATAACTATTGGTTTAGTTACTTTATAATTATATACGTGAATATAGATAGTTATAAGATTATAGTTCGTCAGGTGGAAAACGATTTTTACCTAACACTTAAAACATAAAACTTAACACTTTTTTTATATATGATTTCACTGCTGTCCGGTTAAGACTTTCAGAACATGGCTTAACGGTTTGAATAAACTA
>CAZYGG010000010.1:0-74109 GCA_964647585.1 uncultured Desulfobacterales bacterium | reverse complement strand
TGTGTAACCCTTGTCATCGGTTTAATCTGTTACCTATGTTATCAGATTGCACGGACCAACCCCTCCCGTCAAGGGAGGGGAGCTTTCTTCCATCGCACACTATGGGCTGTTTCTAAATTGCGCTAACGGAATGATATTCTACTTAGTGTCCATCCATAAAGCCAAGATCTCAGGATAGAGCTATGGGCAGTTAGCGGTTAGCAATTAGGTAAGAACTTGTATTTTAATCGTTTTACCTAAAACCTAATGGCTAAAAGCTAACACCTTCCATTCGTGATTTTCAATCATGGATGGGCACTCATTATAAAATGGCTGCAATAGTTTTAGTTTTGTCTTAAAACTTAACACATGGGATTCTATTCCAATATATCCTTTAGCTCACCTCTTATCGCATTAAGATGCCTTCCCGTCCACTCGGCCGCCGCGTCCCCGTCTCCGGCCGCGACAGCCGCCAGGATCTTTTCGGCGGTCTCGATGGACACATCGCGATATCCGGCGGATAGCCGCGTGGTGCGCAGCTGCAGGTGATGGGCCACCACCTTGTCCAGGATCAGGCGGGTCAACTCGCACAGGATCTGGTTTTCGGACGCTTCTGCCAGGGCCCGGTGAAACTGCATGTCTGCTTCTAAAAAACTCTCATAATCTTCACCGGAAGCGCGCATCGCCTTCAGGGTGTTCGCCAGATTTTTGATCTTCGTATCTTCGGCCCTCTCGGCGGCCAGCCGCGCAGAACGGCGCTCAATCATCTCGCGTACATCTATCAGGTCCAAGATGGTCCCGGCCTTCAGGGCCGCATCGAACTGGAAAAGAGCTGTATCAGCATCCGGCAGATCCTTGGAAATATAGGTCCCGCGTCCCTGGGCCACATCCAGGTAGCCCATCACCGCCAGGGCATTGATCGCCTCCCGCACGGAAGAGCGTCCCACCCCCAAGAGGGTGGCCAGTTCCCGCTGGGGGGGCAGCCGGTCACCAGGGGCAAGCTCCCCGGCCTTGATCTGGTTCAGGATCTGTTCCGCCGCCATTTCCGGCGCGCTGCTTTTGCGGATGGTTTTGAAGTTCACATTTTTTCCTTATCGTTTTTAACTGTCACACTTAATCATCCCATAACAATTGGAAAGATCCTTTCCGTGTCATACTCCTCCCCCTTGACGGGGGAGGCTGGGTGGGGGTGCTGTTGGGGCTGTTCCACGTGATTCAAAAAAATAGCTATCTGGGCTGGTCACCCTCCCCCGGCCCCTCCCGTCAAGGGAGGGGAGTTTTCTGCTGCCGCACATTATCGATTTTCATGAACACCCAGTGTTCGTTCTCAAGTGGTAGATTTTGGTTCAGAGCAAGGCCTGAGCATTTTTTAAACCGGAGGCATAGTTGATGCTATGTCGAGGATTTAAAAAATGCGAAAACGCAACTCTGGGCCAAAAGATGCCGCTTGAGAACGAACACTAGAAGCCGGCGTGCTCCGTTCGCTGAATTATTTCATTCTGAAGCTCGGCCGTCAGGTCCACGAAATAGTCGCTGTACCCCGCCACCCGCACAATCAGGTCCCGGTAGTCGTCCGGGGCCTGCTGGGCTTTCTTGAGAATATCCGCGTTGACCACGTTGAACTGGACATGGTGGCCGTCCAGCTTGAAGTAAGACCGCACCAGGTGCATGAGCTTGGTGATCCCGGTGTCGTCTTCCAGAACTTGGGGGATGAACTTCTGGTTGAGCAGGGTGCCCCCGGTGCGGATATGATCTATTTTCGAGGCGGATTTCACCACGGCCGTGGGGCCGTTGCGATCGGCGCCCTGTACCGGTGAAATGCCTTCGGAAAGCGGCACCCCAGCCCGCCGGCCGTCCGGCAGAGCACCGATGACGCTCCCGAAGTAGACGTGGCTGGTGGTCGGCAGCAGGTTGATGCGGTGCAGACCGTCCCGGGTATTCGGCCGGCCGTTGACCGCTTTGTAATAGGCCTCGAATATCGCCTTCAGGATATCATCGGCATAATCGTTGTCGTTCCCGTACTTGGGCGTCTCATCAATCAGGGTTTGCCGCAGCGCCTCAAATCCCCTGAAATCTTCCTGCAGTGCCGTCAGCATCTCCTCCATCGTAATGGTCTTTTTGTCGAACACGTGATATTTGACGGCCGCCAGGCAATCGGTCAGGCTCCCCAGTCCCACCCCCTGTATGTAAGAGGTGTTGTAACGAGCCCCACCGTCGTTGTAGTCCCTTCCCTTTTCGATGCAGTCATCGATCAGCAATGACAGAAAGGGCACCGGCATGTACTTGGCGTTGATCCTCTCGATCACGTTGTTCCCCTGGATTTTGATATCCGCGATGTGGTTCAGCTGCACGGTAAAGGCCGCGAATAGATCCGCATAGGTTTCAAAATCCGCGGCCGCGCCCGTCGCAAGGCCGATCTGTTTGCCTGTGCGGGGGTCCACCCCGTTGGTGAGGGTGATTTCCAGGATTTTGGGCAGGTTGAAATAGCCGGTCAGGATATAGGCTTCCCGGCCGAAGGCTCCCGCCTCCACGCACCCGCTCGCGCCGCCTTCCCGTGCATCCGCCACAGCTTTGCCCTGGCGCACCAGTTCCTGCACAATGGTATCGGTATTGAAAACTGAGGGTTGGCCGAACCCGGTCTTGATGATTTTCAGGGCCCGCCTGATAAACCGGTCCGGGCTTTTTTTGCTCAACTGTACCATGGAACTGGGCTGCAGCAGGCGCATCTCCTCGATCACGTCCAGAATGAGATAGGTCAGCTCGTTGACGGCATCGCTGCCGTCCGCTTTTACCCCGCCCAGATTGATCAGCGCGAAATCCACGTAGGTATTGCTCTCCTTGGACGTGATGCCTGTTTTGGGTGGCGCGGGGTGATTGTTGAACTTGACCCAGAAGGCGCATAGCAGTTCCCGGACACGCGCTTCGGTCAATGTTCCGTCCGCGATCTCCTTCTTGTAAAACGGGTAGAGGTGCTGATCCAGCCGTCCCGGGTTGAAGGCATCCCAGGGGTTCAATTCGGTGATCACACCCACATGCACGAACCAGTAGTATTGCAGGGCCTCCCAGAACCTCTCCGGTGCTTTTTCGGGAACCCGGGTGCAGATCCGGGCCATCTGCTCCAGTTCCTGCCTGCGAACGGCATCCTTTTCAACTGCGGCAAGCTCACGGCACTTTGCAGCGTGCCGGCCGGCAAACACAATTAGGGTGTCCGCGGTAATGGCCATGGCCTGCAGCTGTTCAAACCGGTCCAGAGCACGCGTATCCTTTTCATAATCGAGATTCGCAATGGCTGCGGCGATCTGCTCTTTGAAATCGGCAAACCCCTGGTGATAGATCTTGCTGCCGAGAACCGTGTGGCCCGGGGAGCGCTGCTCCTGGAATTCGGTAAAAACACCGGCCTGGTAAGCTGCCTGCCACTGATCACTCATGTGGTCGAAGATCTTCTCCCGAATGGTTTTGCCCTGCCAGAACGGAGTGATACGCCGGTTGTAGAGGTCTTTGACCGCCCTGTCCGCCTTGAATGGGACCTTTTCCCGGGTGTCGAAAACATCGAGATCCCCGACGGAATGCAGGCACACCTCCGGGTAGGTGGGCGTGGCCTTGGGGGCCGGGCCCCGTTCACCCACGATCAGCTCACCCTCACCGAGAAAGATCTTTTTATTTTCCAGAATGTGTTTGAAGGCCATGGCCCTCTGCACCGGTATCGACACTTTCTGGGCAATGCCCTGTTCATAGAAATCCGTCAGCAATTCGGCCCGCTCCCCGGATATGGTCGGTACCGCTGCCAGACTTGCGTTTCTCAGGTTTTCAATTCTCGTGTTCATGGTTATCCTCCGACATGGACCGTGAGGCCCTGTCTCGCAATCTGTTCTTTGACAATCTCTATTTGTTTATGGGTGGGCGGGGCGCTGTTATTTATCCTGTTTTTCAGGCCAAGCCGTTTATATTTAGCCGCAGCTGTCCGGTGATAGGGCAGCAAATCGAATCTTTTAATCTTTCCAGAAGATGCGGCCATTTTTGCCAGCCGATCGATGTTCTCCCTGTGATCTGTTATCCCTGGAATAACCGGGAAACGAACCCGGGCCTTGCCGCTTTGGGCTGCCGCCTGGAAGTTGGCCAGGATCAGTTCATTGGAGACACCGGTAAATTTTTTGTGATCCCCGGCATCCATGAATTTGAGGTCAAAGAAAACCGCATCCACCTTCTCCAGGGCAATTTGGAAAGTCTCGGCCGGGGCATAACCACTGGTATCCAAAACAGTGTGGATGTCTCGCTGACGGCATGCATCCAGCAATGCAAACAAAAAGTCAGACTGCATCAGCGGTTCACCTCCGGAGAAGGTCACACCGCCCCCCGAGTCATCGTAGAAAATGACATCCTTTTCCACGGCGGCCAACACCTCCGCCACCGTCATTTCCTTACCGATTATTTCCGACTGTTTTTCGGAATTTTCGGCTGGCCGGCATATTT
Organism: uncultured Desulfobacterales bacterium; assembly: GCA_964647585.1. Classification (GTDB taxonomy): domain Bacteria; phylum Desulfobacterota; class Desulfobacteria; order Desulfobacterales; family CAJINA01; genus CAJINA01. The sequence continues at coordinate 69,660 of CAZYGG010000010.1, read as the reverse complement.
CCGGCGCCATCCGGATTCCCTCGGGATTGTGGCACCACCAGCAACTGAGCGGACACCCTTTAAAAAATACAGTTGTCCGAATACCGGGCCCGTCATGAATGGCATATTTCTTAATCCTAAATATTATCCCACTGTTAGGATTCATATTTTGCCTCAGCGCATCTGTCCTGAATCTCTAATTTGCATCTGGAACAAACGTAACACATCCCGACCAAAATGCAACGAATTTATCAGGTCTTCAGACCATTGAGCCAATCAGAAATTATATCTCGTATCATGGTGGCGGTATCCTTTGACCATGCCCCCTCCAGAAAAAACAAGACACCGTAACGCCCGCCGAATGATCCGGGTGAGCCCAAAAGAGTGATCATCAGTATCTGCAAAAAAACTTGCATAAAATTTAATCCTGCAAATATACTTGACAGCAGTGCCTGCAAGGGATAATCTCGCCCGAGAATATCACTAACCCCCAAATCCCAAAGGAGGAAAATTGAAAACAATACTCAAGAAAAAATGGCTATCCGCAATGATGGTAACCTTGATGCTTTTGACCGTGGGCAGCGTCACCTATGCCGCCGAACTGCGCGTAGGCGTGGACACCGCTTTCGTACCATTTGAGTTCAAGGGCAAGGACGGCAATTACACCGGTTTTGACGTCGATCTGTGGGCTGCAATCGCCAAGCGCATAAACGTAGAATATAAGCTGATTCCCATGGATTTTAACGGTCTGATCCCCGGACTGACGACGGGCAACTTGGATGCGGTGCTCGCCGCTATTTTCATTAAGTCCTCACGGGAAAAGGCCATTGATTTCTCACACCCCTATTTCCGGGCGGGCCTGAAGGTTATGGTGCGGACGGAAAACACAGACATCAACGGCCCCAAGGACCTCAAGGGCAAAGTTGTCGCCGTAAAGACCGGAACGGCAACGGTCGACTACGTCAATACGCTGGGTGCCAAGAAAATCGTTAAGTTCCCAAACATCGACCAGGCTTATCTGGAAGTTGTCACCGGCGGTGCGGATGCAGCCATGCATGATACCCCCAACGTCCTCTACTACATCAAGGAAGCCGGCCAGGGCAGAGTTAAAGCCGTTGGCGCTGATGTAAAGGCGGCTTTTTATGGTATCGGCTTTCAGCAGGGCAGCCCCCTGCGGGACAAAACGAACGTTGCTTTGCTGGAAATGATGGAAGACGGCGAATACGACAAAATCTACATCAAGTGGTTTGGCTCAGCACCGGAGTGATGCCTTTTGACCGCGACAGGGCCGTCCGGCACCCGCCAGGGCCCTGTCGTCAAACAAGCAGGCAGTAAATCTGAACCGAGTACTGACCAGCCCGCCGGAATTCCACCGGGGTGAGAGTGTACACCCTTGCCGGCGGGCGGCTGATGAATGGGAGAACCGGACCGGCAATCATTGCCAACGGCTTGAAACACCTGCCGCTAAAAACAAACGCCGACCTGGATCGTACAGCTGATTGATAAACATCCGATTCGGGCAAATAACAAAGAGAACATCATGGGTTTTGAATTCAAATACATCGTTGAAGCGATCCCGTCCCTGCTCCAAGGCGCCAAACTAACTTGGTATATAACCATAATCGGTATTGTCGGCGGCCTGGCTCTGGGAACAGTGGCCGGACTCCTGCGGCTTGCCGGCAGCCGATCCGTCGGCGGCCAAAGTTATGGGGTTTTCCGACTGATGGGCACAATCGGCCAAAAATTCGCCATTGGTTATATCGAACTGATTCGGGGAACCCCGATCATCGTCCAGGCCATGTTTATATACTTTGCCCTGCCGATGCTCATTGAGGTGACCACCGGTCTGAAAGGGATTCGCTTTGACGCTCTGACCGCCGCCGTTATAACGATCATCATTAATGCCGGTGCTTATATGGCGGAAATCGTACGCGGTGCCGTGCAGTCCGTGAACAAAGGCATGGTCGAGGCCGGTATGAGTATGGGGATCAGCCGGCTGCAGCTGATCATGAATATTATCGGCCCGATTGCTTTTAAGCGGGCCATTCCCCCCCTGGGCAATCAGTTTATCATCAGCCTGAAAGACACATCGCTGTTTATTGTTATCGGTGTCGGGGAATTGACACGCCAGGGGCAGGAGATCATGGCCAGCAACTTCCGGGCTCTGGAAATCTGGTCGGCCGTTGCCATCTGCTACCTGATCATGACATCGGCCCTGGCCCTGTTGCTGAAATACATCGAGAAAAGGATGCAGATAATATGAGCACTGCCATTGAATTTAAAGACGTCAGCAAAAGTTTCGGTAAAGTGGAAGTTTTGCATGACATCGACCTGACGATCGATACGCATGAAGTCGTCGTTATTGTAGGGCCGTCCGGCTCAGGCAAATCAACCCTGCTGCGCTGCATCAACGGACTGGAGAATATCACGTCAGGAGAGTTAATCGTCAATGGCATCAGCCTCCCCCGGCAAAGACGACATATCCGCGACATCCGCAAGGAAGTGGGCATGGTCTTTCAACTGTTTCACCTCTTCCCGCATATGACCGCCCTTGAGAATGTCGCCTTCGGCCCGCGCAAAGTCCGGGGGGCTTCCAAAACCGAGGCCAAAAATATAGCCGCAAGTATTCTTGAAAAAGTTGGATTAGCGGATCGCAGCAACCACTATCCGGCCGAACTTTCCGGAGGGCAGCAACAACGGGTCGCGATTGCACGGGCCCTGGCATTGAAGCCGAAAATTATGCTTTTTGACGAACCCACGTCGGCCCTTGATCCGGAACTTCGCGAAGAAGTTCTCAATGTGATGATCGCCGTGGCCAGCGAAGGGATCACCATGGTGGTGGTCACACACGAAATGAGTTTTGCCAGTAAAGCCGGCTCCCGGCTCCTTTTCATGGACGGTGGTCGCATTGCGGAGGACGGCGATCCGGAAACACTTTTGAAATCGCCGACTACAGATAGATTAAAGGAGTTTTTAAAACACGTCGGGTATTAACCTTTGGTGCCCACCACGAATGACCGGTTCCAATAACTTCAGTCAGGGGAGGATCGTTACCCGTCCACACTGATCTTGTTCTTGCGGCAATTCGCCCATAGATCGGGAAACAACCCGCATCTTCTCAGGCAGATCTTCGACCGGGACAAACCTCGCGGCGGAATCTCAAAGCGAGTGCGTTATTGGTGCCGGCTTTAACGTCCAAACGAAGCCGGTCTTGAATAAACAATAATTAAAGAAAGTTGATTAGCATGCAAACACATCAGATTGTAAAAACGCCCCGTGGCCGGTCTTTGTTTTCTGATATCGACTGGACGCAACTAGACTATCGCAAAGAGCTTGGCAACAATATCACCTCGGTTGACGACCTCAAACAGCACCTGCCCCTGAACCCCCAGGAAGAAGCCGACCTGCGCAAAGTGGTTGAGATCCACCCGATGAATATTCCCCGCTACTATCTCGGATTAATCGATATCGACGATCCCGCAGACCCCGTGCGCAAACTCTGCATCCCCGACGCACAAGAACTGGTGGTGGCCGGGGCCATGGGCGATACCACCAAAGATCCATACGGAGATGATAAACACGACAAGGGCAATGGTGTCCTGCACAAATACGATTACACGGCCCTGGTGGTGACATCGGAATACTGCGCCATGTACTGCCGCCATTGCTTCCGCAAGCGCATGGTGGGCCTGCCGAACGATCTGACCGTAAAAAATTTCGAAAAGGCTGCCAGTTACATTGCCAACCACCCGGAAATAACAAACGCGATCATGTCCGGTGGAGATCCGCTCATGCTGCCCACCAAGGTCCTGAAAAAAATGCTGCACGCCCTGAAAGACATTGACCATCTGAATCACGTCAGGATCGGGTCAAGGGTCCCGGTATCCTATCCCCTGCGGCTTTTTGACGATGAGTTGATTGACCTGCTGCGGAATTTCAACACCAAAAAAACGCTGTTCATCCCCACCCATTTTAACCATGCCCGGGAAATCACACCCGTCTCGACCGAAGCCATATTAAGGCTCAGAAACGCCGGAATCACAGTCAACAACCAGGCGGTGTTGCTCGCCGGCGTCAATGACAGTGTACCCGCACTTGTGGATCTGATGAACGGGCTGCTGCGGATTGGTGTAAACCCCTATTATTTGTATCAGTGCATGCCCGTGGCCCGGGTACGACACCACTTCCAGGTGCCACTTAAGAAAGGCGTCGATCTTGTGGACGAGGCCCGGCATTCCTTTGACGGCTATGCCAAAAGGTTCAAATTCATTATCGGCCATGATATCGGCAAACTGGAAATCTGTGGCCGCATCGGCGACAAACTGGTCCTGAAGCAGCTGCATGCCCGCAACGAACACAAAAAGGATATTTCACGACTCCTGGTATGTCAATTGACTGAAAATGGCGGCTGGCTGGATGACCTGCCGGAAACGTCACTTTAGCCTACCGTCAACACAGGCTGGAAACGCTTGGTGTTGCCGGCCGGTTGGGCCGGCAACCCACATTAACATAGGAACATCGGGATATGGACGCAATGCCCCCCAAAAATTTAGAGGAATTGAGACACCTTTATATTAAAATCCGCCAGGGGGACCACCCCATGCGGCTGACCGAACGCACCCTGGCCGTTTTAAAGGGCATGCTTGACGAGCCCAACGAAACGGCAGCCAAATCCATATCTGAAATCGCCCGGGAAAATGACATCAACATATCATCCATTACCCGTCTGTCCCAGAAACTGGGCTACGACGGTTTCCCAAGTCTTAAAGGCCTATTCCGGGAAAACCTAAAGCAGCGTAAAAGCTTTTACAGCGAGCAGGTCAAGAAGTTCCTGGAAAAGGGATATGCCGGCCGCAACGGCAAAACATCATTACTGGAGCAGGTTATCCAAGATGAGTGGAGCAATGTCATGATGATGGCGGATGCCTTTGATGATCAGCGGTTTACAGCCATTATCAAGCTGATCGTAAAGGCTGAGCACATACATATCCTTGGCCTGCGAAGCAGCTATCCAGTGGCCCATTATCTAGGCTTTTATCTGAAATTGATACGTAATCGGGTCACCCTCATCGGGCAAGCCGGTCATACGCTGGCTGAAGATTTATCCGCGCTTAAGACAGGCGACCTGCTTGTGGCCATAAGTGTCCAGCCCTATACCAAAGATACGGCCGAAGCGGCCCGTATCGCCAAGCATCAGGGGGTGGACATTGTCGCCTTAACCGACAGTCCCTCTTCTCCACTGGCCACTGAAACTGATAATTTTTTAATAACTTCCATGGGGGGGGATTATTTTTTCAGTCCGATTGCGGCCACCTTCATCTGCATCGAAACCATGCTTTCCGAACTGGTGAAACAATTGGGCCCAAAGGCTATTAAGCGCCTGAACCATACCGAACATATTCTTGAAAAAATGGGTGCTGAAATTTGAAAAAAATGTAAAAAGTTCGAAATCAGGATTAACCGTTGCCGTATTGTCAGGTCGGGAGGACAATGCTCGCTTGGAAACAGCAGCAAAATTATATATAGTACAAGAGGCTTCTGTAGTTGATCATTTTGACCATCTACCCGGCTCATGCAGGAAGGCGACCGCGAGGTTCGGACCCTAACCCACACATTCCACGTGAAGGTAGACACCCATGAACTCGGTAATAAATCACTTTCCAAAACGTATTGCCTGGCTACTGGTCGTTGGTCTCTGCATGGGGTGCTCGGCCCACACGCAAAACACCGATGCCGCCGCCATGCAGAAAATTGAAGGCAGCGTCTGGTACCGTGAACGCATGCTGCTGCCGCCAAACGCCGAGGTCTACGTGGCCCTGGAAGATGTAGCCAAAATGGATGTCCCCGCGGATGTCATCGCCGATATCCGCTTCACGCCCAAAGGGGGACCCCCCTGGGATTTCTCCCTGACCTACGACCCGGCCCGGCTCAACGATAAGGGCCGCTACGCCCTGCGCGCCCGCATCGAGGTGGACGGACGGCTGCTGTTCATCAACACCACGCGCATCCCCGCCCTTGACCATGACCCGGGCACGCCGCTGAAGATCATGGTGTCGCGGGTGGGAAAAGCAGCACCGCAAATGAAACCCGACGCCGAACTGGTCAACACCTACTGGAAGCTCTCTGAACTCAACGGCAAGCCGGCAAAACTGGAGGTTGGGAAAAAAGAAGTGCACATGGTATTCATGAACGAAGAAAACCGGGTGCACGGATTTTCGGGGTGCAACCGGTTTTCCGGGACTTATGAGGAAAAAGACGGCCGCCTGCATTTCGGGCAGATGGCCGCAACCATGATGGCCTGTATGGAAGGGATGGAGCAGGAACAGCTTTTTCTCAAGGCCCTCGGGAAAACGACGCGCTACACCGTAAATGGCGATAACCTGGCACTTTACAGCGGTGATGAAAAAATGGTCCTGCGCTTTAGGGCCGTTCATCTGAAATAAGTCATCAGGCGTTAGTGGTTTAGGCTGTAGGATTAAGGCGATAGCCTTCCGGTTTTACCTAACAGCCCTCAGCCTACGGCCTATTTACCTTATCAGTCCTTCATCTTCACAACCGCACGGCCTTTGTGCTGACCCTTCAACATGCGATCTATACTCCGGTCCAGGTCCGCCAGGCCGATCTCTTCCACCACCGCTTCCATGGTTGGAATTTTCCATTCGTCCGCGAGTTTCTCCCAGGTTTTCAGCCGGTCTGGCATGGGGCAATTCTGGGAATCGATGCCCACCAGGGTGATCCCGCGCAGGATGAAGGGAAATACATTGATGGGCAATTCCGGGGAGGCCACGTTGCCGCAACTGGTCACCACCCCATGGGGGTTCACGGTTTTGATGGAGGTAGCCAAGATATCACCGCCCACCGTATCGATGCTACCGGCCCATTGCGCCTTGAGCAGCGGCCGCCCGCTCTGATCCGCGGCTTCCTCAATACTGATGACCCGTTGGGCACCGATTGTTTCCAGGTAAGCGGATTCATCCACCAGGCCATTGACCGCCACCACCGGGTAGCCCAGCTTGGATAGAATCGCCACGGCAATCCCGCCGACCCCGCCCGTGGCCCCCGATACCAATACTTCGCCGTGCTCCGGTAAAACACCATGATCAACCAGTTTAAAAACCGACAGGCCCGCGGTGAAACCGGCTGTCCCGTAGCACATGGCCTCTTTCTGCGTGAGCCCTCCGGGCAGCGGGACCACCCACTGGGCCGGCACCCGGATATACTGTCCAAATCCGCCGGCCGTGTTCATACCGAGGTCATAGCTGGTGACGATAACCTCGTCGCCGGGCTTGAAAGCGCTGTCGGCGCTTTCCGCTACCACCCCGGCCGCGTCGATACCGGGTGTATGGGGGTAGCTGCGCGTCACCCCCTTGTTGCCGCTGGCAGACAGCGCATCCTTGTAATTCAACGATGAATAGTGGACCTGGACCAGGACCTCTCCCGGCGGAAGGTCCTCCACACGCTTCTCCATAATTTGGCGGGTATATTGCTTGTCGTCGGTTTCCGTTATGACCAGAGCCTTAAAAGTTGTATCTGCCATGGTAGACCTCCGGGTTCGTTTTATTATTTAACTTCGGGTTTCAACCTGAATCGGAATCGCTATCGGTATCGGGATCGAAATCGGGTCCGGAAAATGTCATTCTAAATCCGATTTCGATAGCGATTTCGATCCCGATACCGACATTGAAAGTTATTTAGAACAATTGCTATGAAATGGGAAATCATTAAGATCGTATTAAATGCTGCTCGTGATTTCAACCTAAAAAAGGCCGGTGCATTCACTTGCACCGACCTTTTTAGAAAAGATCAATTGTCAGGTATATATTAATAAGAAGCTATCTCAGAAATGGATTTTGGTTCAAGGACAAGGCGGGCGCTACATTCAAACCGGAGGAATACTGCAGTATTTCGAGGATTTGAATTTAGCGCCCAACGCTGAGATTGGGCCAAAAGACTTTTTTGAGATAGCTTCTACTCACCCAGATACGCTTTTCGGATCTCCGGATTGTGCAGCAGCGCCCCGGCTTCGTCTTCCATTTTGATCGTGCCGGTTTCCAGTACATACCCGCGCTGGGCGGCCTGCAGGGCCATATTGGCGTTCTGCTCCACCAGGAGAATAGTGGTGCCCTCTTCCTTGTTGACGGTGGCAATGATATCGAAGATCTTCTGAACAATCAGCGGCGCAAGTCCCAGGGAGGGTTCATCCAGCAGCAGTACTTTCGGCCGGGTCATCAGGGCCCGGGCCACGGCCAGCATCTGCTGCTCGCCACCGGACAGGGTGCCGCCCTGCTGGCGGCGCCGCTCTTTCAAAATGGGAAACAGGTCATAAACGTGCGCCAGGTCGGCGTCAATTGCGGATCGTTCCTTGCGGTAAAAAGCGCCCAGTTCGAGATTTTCCTCTACCGTGAGCCGTGGAAATATCCGGCGCCCTTCGGGCACCTGGCAAAGGCCCATAGGGGGCAGTTTTTCCGCATTGATGCCCTGGATGGATTTGCCGTTATAAAAGATCTCGCCCTGTTCAACAGGGACGACCCCGCAAATGGCCATAAGGGTAGTTGACTTGCCGGCACCATTCGCGCCGATCATGGCCACGATTTCACCGGGAAAGACCTTGATGGATATCCCTTTCAACGCCTTGATGCGCCCATAGCTGGAATAGACATTCTGCAACTCAAGAATCGGCTGGTCGGACATCTATCCCTCCTTCTCTTCGGATCGGGAGCCGACCCGCTTGGCCGGGATCAGCCCGGCCGGCCTGAACAGCATCATGACAACCATGGCCAGACCGAAAACCAACATGCGGTAAAGCTCAAACTCCCGGAAGGCCTCTGGCAGAACAATCAGCGCGGCCACGCCCAGAATGATACCGGGAATCGACCCCATGCCACCCAGAACGACCATGCAAAGCACCATGGCGGACTCGAGAAAAGTGAAGCTTTCGGGACTGACAAAGCGCATCCTGGCCGAAAAGAAAGCTCCTGCTAAACCCGCAAATGTGGCTCCCATGGCGTAGGCCAGCAGCTTCAGAAGAAAGGTGTTGACGCCCATCAGTTCCGCAGCCGTCTCATCTTCGCGGATAGATTCCCAGGCCCGGCCGATCCGTGAAAAGTTCAACCGGTAAACCGCGATAATGGTGAAGACCGCCAGAAACAGGGCGATATAGTACAGGTAGTAGAGCTTTTTCAGATGGAAAAGCTCTAAATGAAACCCATTTTCAAAACTCGGAATGTATATGCTCGGCACCTTAATACCCAGAATGCCGTTGGGTCCGTTGGTCAGGTCCATCCAGTTGTTGAGAATAAGCCGGACGATTTCGCCGAAGCCAAGGGTCACAATGGCCAGATAGTCGCCCCGCATCCGCAGGGTCGGGTACCCGATGATGCAGCCGGCAATTCCGGCAAACAGGGCCGCGATGGGCAGGCACACCCAGAAAGAGAGGCCGTAAGTCACATTCAACAGCGCGTAGGTGTAAGCCCCCACGCCGTAAAAAGCAATGTACCCCAGATCCAGCATCCCGGCGAGCCCTACGACAATATTCAGGCCCAGGCCCAGGCAAACGTAAATCAGAACATTGATGGCCACATCCTGGTGGTAGCGCGAGGTAAATATCGGGAACAGGCAGGCCAGCACCAGGGCCAGGGCCAGCCAGACCCAAACGGGAACCGTGCCCGCAAAAAGTCCCGCTTTCTCCCGGGCGGCCGACAGCGGGCGGGTTACCCCGGAAAACGTCCCGCTTTTATTCATCAGGTACAAAAGCAGGCAGACAAAAGAGCCGCATGCGATGTACAGCCATACGGTAAAGGTTTTGCCAAAGGAGAGCGTGCCGTCCGGGTGAATCCCCAAAAGCGGCCACAGCAGCCCAAAAAGCCAGATCAGGCCGATAGCATAACTTTTCCAGATTTTATTAAACTCTTGTATCATCGATATTCTCGCCCATAATGCCAGTCGGTTTAAAATATAAAACCGCGATCAGGATAATAAAGGCAAACACATCCTTGTACTGACCGGAGATGTAGCCGGCCCCGAAGACCTCGACCATGCCGATAATCAGCCCGCCGAGCATGGCGCCGGTGATGTTGCCGATTCCGCCCAGTACCGCGGCGGCAAACGCCTTGATACCGGGAACGAAGCCCATATCGTAACGCACCGAACCATAATACAAGCCCACCATGATCCCTGCCGCGGCAGCCAGCCCGGCGCCAATGGCAAAGGTCAGGGAGATGATCCGGTTGGCGCTGATGGAAACCAGGGAGGACATAATCTTGTCCTGGGCCGTGGCCCGCATGGCCATCCCGATCCGGGTTTTGAAAACCAGGATATTCAGCGCCACAAGTAAAAACGCGGTAAGGGCCACGATCATAATCTGCAGGTAACTGATGCTGATCATGCCGAACTCGAATCCGCCATCAAAATACTCGCCGGGATAGGGCGCATCAAAAACCCCCTGGGTCAACATCAGACCGTTGGAGAGAAAGATCGACATACCCAGGGCTGAAAGCAGAGCGGCCAGCCGGGATTCCCGGCGAAGCGGCTTGTAGGCAATCTTTTCGGCAGCCATGGCCAGAAAAGCGCAATAAGTCATGGTCAGAATAAAGGAGCCGGTCAGGCAGAGCACAGGATGTGAATGCATGAAACCGAGCCCGGCAAAATAGTTGAGCAGGATAACCCCCACATAACCACCGGCTGCAAAGAATTCACCATGAGCAAAATTGATAAGCTGGATCACGCCGTAGACCATGGTGTAACCGAGAGCGATAAGTGCGTAGAGCCCTCCCAGGGTCAAACCGTTGATCAGCTGTTGAATGAAATATTCCATTTTATTCCAATTGTAATATTCAGTTAAACACATGCTGAACAAAGATCACCCGGTCTGGTCGACCGGGTGATCTTTTTAGGCAACTTCTATTTTACGAACCCGGCTTCCGGAGTCCAGTACAGCTTATATTCACCATCGGTGATTTTGAAAGCAACATAGGAAGAACCGGAGTCGCCGTTCTTTTTGAATTTCACGTGCTTGGAAGCACCCTGGTAGTCCAGTTTGAGCAGGGCAGCTTTTACTTTGGCGGGATCGGTAGATTTGGCCATTTTCACAGCTTTGAAGTATGCAATGGCCGCATCGTAGGCGTAGGTACCATAAGCTCCGATTTCACCATAGTTCGCGGTAAATCTTTTTTCATAGGCTTTGAAGGCCGGGGTGGACTTGTCGGTGTAACCGTACGTTACATAAACACCCTCGGCAGCAGCCTTGGCAACTTTTACAAAGTTGGGGTGGAACATGGCATCCTGGCTCAGGATCTTGGACTTCAGGCCCATACGCTTGGCCTGGATGGCCATGAGACTCCCGGAAGCATGGTTCTGGAGTGACATGTAGAATACATCCGCGTTGGCCCTTTTGACCATGGTCAGGATAGCGGAAAAATCCTTGTCACCCTGGTTAACGTGATCGTGCCCAAGAACTTTCATACCCATTTTTTCGGCATTCATCCGCACGCCGTCGGCCAGGCCCTGGGAGTAGGTGGTCTTGTCGTCAACGATGAAAACCGTCTTGGCTTTCAGGCCTTCCATCATAAACTTGACAGCGGCCGGAGCCTGATCGTCATCCCGCCCACACATACGAAACATGTAGGGCAGACCGCGGTCGGTCACATCCTGATGGGTGGAGGCCGGGGTGAGCATGAGAATGTCTTCTTCGGCCAGGGTGGCCGAGGCCGGAATGGTGGAAGAAGAGCAGTAAGCGCCGACAACGCCGGTCACTTCAAGGTTGATCAGCTTGTTGGCCGCGGCAACCGCCTGTTTGGGGTCACAGGCCGTGTCCTGGGGGAAGAGCTCGATTTTATCAAATCCCGGTACTCCACCCTCGGCATTGACCACGTCGATGGCGCACAGAACACCATTTTTAATATCATTACCGTCGGCCGCATACGGTCCCGTCAAAGGCCCCATGGAACCGATCTTCAGTGTTTTTGCAGATGCAGTGGTCATCAGAAACGGCACCAGCATAAGCCCCATCACCAACATGATAAACTGTTTTTTCCTCATCGCTATCCCTCCTTGGTTATTTAGTGTCCATCCACAAACGGCATCTTTTGGCCCAGAGCTGCGTTTTCGCTATTTTGCGATCCTCAACATAGACACACTATGCCTGCGGTCTCAAAAACGTTCAAGCCTTGCCCTGAACCAAAATCTACCATTTGTGGATAGACACTATTTATCAGTACGCTCCCAACACCTTTATTGGGAAGTACCAGTTGAATCGCCGGCCGGCTGTCCCAGATACGCCTCGATCACCTTGTCGTTGTTCTGGATTTCATCCGGCCCGCCCTCTGCTATTTTTACACCGTGGTCCACACACACGATGCGGTTACACACACCCATGACGACCTTCATATCGTGTTCAACCAGGAGAACGTCCACGCCCAGCTCGGATATCCGTGAAATGTCCTTCATCAGTTCCGCGCTTTCCGCCGGGTTCATGCCGGCCGCCGGTTCGTCCAGCAACAGTACTTCCGGCTTTGAAGAGAGTGCCCGTGCAATTTCAAGTCGCCGCTGGTGGCCGTAAGGCAGGTTGCTGGCAACCGTGTCGGCGAACTTCTCCACGCCCATGAAAGACAACGCCTCGCGGGCATCCGCCCGGATCTGTTTCTCTTCCCTTTTTTGCGAACGCGTCCGTAAAATCGCGCCGACTACACCTTTCTTAGAGCGGCAATGCCGGGCCACCATGGCATTTTCAACAGCCGTCATATTGGAAAAAAGCCTGATATTCTGAAATGTCCGGGCAATTCCGTTTTTAAAGATTTCGTGAGGGCGGTTGCCCAGAATGGATTCCCCGTTAAACAGCACATCGCCGCTGGAAGCCTGGTAGACACCGGTAAGGACATTGAAAATGGTGGTCTTACCGGCCCCGTTGGGACCGATCAGGCCCAGGATCTCCCCCGAGTTGATCGCAAAACTGATTTCAGACAGGGCCAGCAGCCCCCCGAACCGTACACTGATGTTCTTGAGTTCTAATGTCGCCATAATTCCAAATTCTGATTTAGCTTTTAAACATCCTTGTTATCCATCATATATTCGTTGAACCGGCGCACATGCTTTTGGGCCAGCAGCCTGACATCGGCGGCCTTCCCCATTTTCACCAGTTCGACAATATTGCACAGGTCCGCATAGTTTTCCTTTATCCGCCCTTTATCAGGGGGCAGAAAATCGTCATAATAGCGCTGGATGTTGTCGTGGACCATTTTATTGATAAAAAAATAGATGGGGTTGCCGGTAATCCGGGCCAATTCCTGGTGGATCTGCCGGTCTACAATCAGAAAATCATCCCATCCGGCCTTTCCTTTTTGAACATGCGTTCCGGCGGTTTGTAGTAAGGCCTCCAGTTTGCGAATGTCTTGCTTGTCGGCCCTTTCCGCGGCTACCGCGGCCACATTGCCCTCGACATCTTCGCGAAACTCGGCCAGGTGTGTCAGGGAAATTTTCTGGAAACGAATCAGCAGGTCAAGGCTGTCACTGAACTGGCCGGTTGTGTCATCCGCTTTTACAACCGCCCCGCCGTTCACCCCGAGCCTGATTTCGATCAGGCCTTTCTGCTCGAGAACACGCAGGGCTTCGCGCAGGGTCCCCCGGCTGATGGCAAAGGTCTCCTTGAGCTCCCTTTCCGGCGGCAGCATATCCCCCGGCTTCAGGGTACCCCCCAGGATGGCCTCCTGAATCTGGTCCACCACATCTTGGAAAATCCGGTTTTGCCTGGCTGCCCGAAACATAGACCTGCTTCCAAAACGTTTTACGGCCGGTCCCCATGCACCAACCCCGCAATTACCAGTGGCGAAGTGCTTTTTCCATGGGAAGCCAACCGCCTTTATAATGGTTCGACCTTTCTATGTTTCTTTGGACGAAATGTCAAGGCAAAACCCGGCTCAGCGCCATGTTATAAATGTCGCCCATCGCCGGGCTCGGGTTAGCATCAAGGCAATCCCGCATTTAAATTTCGCGGCCCCGGCTTGGTTGGCCAATCATGGATTCGGAATCGATAGTAGAAGCCATCTCAAAAAAGTCTTTTGGCCTAATCTCGGCATTGGACGCAAAATTCCAATCCTCAAAATACTATAATATTCCTCCGGTTTGAATGTTGTGTCCGCCGCACTTGTCGCAGATCCCGTGCTTTTTGCGGGGAACCAAAATTCGCTTTTTGAGACGCCTTATAGTACTCTTGCGGCTCCGGTGATACCGTCTTTTAGGCTTGAAAAGATTTTAGCTTTTCACTTGGCCCCTCGAATCCTTGGACCCTTGAACCCTATTTCCATAGACACAACCAGAGTAACTGGTCTTTTTACTACTCGGGAGGCGATCCATCAGCATAAACATTGGCAATACAGCAGAGAAATGCGGCCGGTCCATCGCCAATATTCTTCATACCGTGCGGTTCCAGGCTGGGCACGTAAATGAAATCCCCGGCCCCGGTAACGACCGTCTTAACAGCCGTTTCCGTCTCCATATCATATTGATAACATTCAAATGTTCCATTCAATATATACATGGTCTGGTGATAGAAGTGATTGTGTACCGGGATCTCGCCGCCGGGTTGAATCGTGAAATAACGCAGTCCGTACTCCGGGTAACCGGTACCGTCATCCCCGTAACGTGACAACCAGCGAATGCTGGTGCCCGTCACATCGCGCTGGGTACCTTTAAACGGAAATTTTTCTACTTTTACATCCTCACAATCTTTGAAACTGGCAATTTCCATTGCGTCCTCCTCCGATGTTTTTTATGGCACTCAGGGTAGGTTTCAATTCAATTTTCAATTCGTTTGGACTGCGCCTGATTACATCACAGTGGCGTCCGTGTAATCCGCGGGAGTATCGGCTTTGACCGCCACGCACTTGATCTCCACGCAGCCGCCCTTGGGCAGGGCCCGGACGGCCACCACGGCCCGGGCCGGCTTGTGGTCGGTAAAATAACTCTCGTAGATTCCATTGAATGTCATGAAGTCTTCCATATCGGTCAAAAACACATCCACGGCGACCACCTGTTCCAGCCCCACCCCGGCCGCACCCAGCACCTGGCTCAGGTTATCAAGGGCCTGCCGGGCCTGGGTCTCCACCGAGTCGCCCGCCAGTTCGCCCGTTTCCGGGTGCATGCCCAGCTGGCCGCTTACAAATACCAGTGATCCCGCGGCAATGCCCTGGGAATACGGGCCTATAGCCGCCGGAGCCTTATCCGTCTGTATGACTTCCGGTTTCATGTCCATCTCCTTTTCATTGTTTTGGTTTTATCTCACCCCCCCGAAGAGAGGCTGGCAGAGCTTTAATAAATGGGACGCAGGTTCCCGGTTCAGGGTTCCCCGTTCAAGGTTAAAACCGAAAACCTCTGAACCCTGACCCTCTGAACCATCAGACATCTGTGCCATTTTGTGTTTACCGCTCTGCCGGAATGCCAAAAACACCCTTATTACAGGGGAAGTCTATTTGTTGGATCGATAAAAATGAACCTGCGCCTTCTCCAGCGTGGCCAGGCCGCCTTTTATCATGCTGTCGATTTCCGCAAGAAATGCCTCCAGCTTTTCGCGGGCATCCACGATTTCCACGATAACCGGCAGATCCTGGGATAATCGCAGAATCTTGCTGGTATGGATGCAGCTATTGGCCCCGTAGCCCATCATACCCCGCCAGACGGTGGCCCCGGCCAAACCATTGGCCCGGGCTTTTTCCACGAGTTTCTGATACAGTGGTTTTCCATCCACTTTTTCACTCTCACCGATAAAGATGCGCAGCAGACAACCGTCTTCAGGGAGCACCATATTTTACCTCCAGATTTGCCAGGCCAGCACATGCCCCAGCCATACAGCGCCCAGCCCGAGAAACAGATGGGCGCCGATATACGTCAGGGCAGCAAGGTGCTTCCCGTCACCCAGCAGGGTCATGGCCTCATTGGAAAATGTTGAATAGGTCGTGAAGGATCCCAAAATTCCGATAAACACACACAGCCGGACCTCGGCCGAAAACATCCCCCGCGTCTCGGAAAGATAGGAGAGCAGGCCTATTACCAAGCACCCGAGAATATTGACCACCAGGGTCCCGTAAGGAAAATCGATACTTTTAGACCAGTTTTGCACCTGGCCGCTGATCGCGTATCTCAAGATCGCGCCCAGAAAGCCACCCATACCCACACAAAGAATCCGGATCACCATTTTATCAGCCTCGATTCAACAGGGTTCGGCACCAGAAACCGTTTCTAACAGATACATGGTTGTCTTTATTCTGTCCAATAGTTTTACGACCGTGAAAACCGGGCTAATTTTTGACTTTCTGTTGGCATGCGTGTATACAAAAACAGTCGGCCAACGACCAATCCTTTTATTGCCCGGTCATACACGAAAGACAGTTGCCCTATGAAAAGAAAAGCTTTCCGGCACGCTACCTGGCTGTTTATTATAGGCCTTGTCTGCGCCTGCAGCGGCGCCCCCCAGAAGGCGGTCGAAACACCGGCCATTACCCAGGACGGTGTCAAAGAAATCCAGAAGGGGAATCAACTGTATGCGAAGGGGTGCTACCGGCAGGCGGCCACCTACTTTTACAGGGCCCATGTCAAATTTACCGCGGCTGATGACCTGCCCGGAGTCGCGATCAGCCTGAACAGTCTCGGAAATATCTACCAGGCCAATGGCGACGTTGACAACGCGGTCGCATTTTTTGACGAAGCTCTGGCAATCAGTGACGCCCTGGGGGACCAACCGGCAGCCTTGCAAGCCCTGTCGAACAAAGCCGCGGCCCTTATCGGCGCCGACCGCCTGGAATCGGCCGAAACCCTTCTCGAAACCGCTGTAAAAAGAACAACCGCGCCTTTCTTACCCCTGCAGATTAATCAGGGCATCCTGCTCCTCAAAAAAAGGTCCTATACCCAGGCACAAGCCGTGCTGGAGGAAGCCCTGGCCAGCGTCACCAAGCATGATCGGGCCTCTCAGGCCAAGATACATTTCACCCTCGGCCGACTGATGCACGCGCAGGGAAATGCGGCCGGCGCCGTTGAACATTTCCAGCAGGCCCTGGATAGCGATCGGGCGGTGGGGTTTTATCAAGGCATGGCCCAGAACCACACCCAACTGGGGGATGTTTACCGGGAGAAAGATGCCCTTGAAAAAGCCCTCGCACACTACAAAAGAGCGGTCAAGATATACGCCCTGCTCAACGACAGGCTCAATGTCAAAGCGCTGATGAAAAAACTCGAACAGGCAGCCGCAACGACCGGAGCGGATATCCGGCTCACCACACACTTCGTCAAGACCTGGCTGGAAGACAAAACGCTGAAGAGACCGTGCCGGTAGGAATAGGGGCTTTGAATGTAAACGGTGGACTCCGCTAAACCCGAACTTCCAACATTCAACATCGAACATCCAACGTCGAACAATGAATGCAGCTTCGCTGCACTGATTCTACCACCTATGATCGATTACCGCCTGATCCGAATATTGCACTCAACCACAGAAGGCGGATTGCAATTCAATGTTCAATGTTGAGCGTTCGATGTTGGGCGTTCCGGGTTTCAGGTTTTCACCCGGTCCATCCCCGGACCAGCGGTTTTATCTGGTCCAACATGTTCTCGGGTAACGGCCGCCACTTGGGATGCAAAGCCTTACCATCACACCAGACGAATTCCAGGATTTCAAACCGTTCTGCGATCTTGTGCTGCTTTTTCTCACCATATTTCACCGCGGGATAGTACTCGATATACGCCATCCGGGCCGGATCAACCCCGAAGTCCTTCACCAGGCAGGTGACAATGTGCCCGGCGCAGCTTTTAATGGACATGGCACTGTCCGGGTGATCGGTGGCCAGTGCAATGAAAGGCTTTAAAAGGAAAAGATTGTTGGCATCGCCCCGGGTCATGTCGTGCAGGCGCAAGACACATTTCCCACTGGCCAGTTTCAGGCGGCCACCAAATCCGTCCCACTTGTATATGCTGTCGTAAAGTAGCATGCCTGCATCCTGTTAGCGTTGTTTATACCTAAATTGAGCGATTAACTTTTAGCCGTTAGCCCTTAGAACATGGAACCATCAGGTCTCCCTTGCATCTGTTTGGCTTATCTACCATGACTTCTATACAATGGAATAATCTGTCTGAAATCTAAAAGCCAATGGCTAACTGCTTATTTTGGGTAATAAAAAAACTATAAACATCTTTTTCGTGAATACAATCGGGTTTAAACGCTTCGCCACCTCTGATCAGCGGGTCAGGGAACTATAGATCCGCCACAACTTGTCCGGCAATTCACGTACATCCGAAATAGCCGTATGGTGAACAGGGCCGAAAAGGTCATCCATTTCATTGTGCGACCTGATGTTCACCGTGATGCCATGGGTATAGATATTCTGCGACCGGGCTTCAAAGATCGCCTTGCGGGTATCTTCTATGGCATAGCGCTTTTTATAGCCCGCGTCATTGGGGTAACCGTCTCCCAGTACAATGAGCAGCCTGACTGCTGAATCAACCCTGCGAAAACGCTGCGCGGCGTGGCGGATGGCAGTCCCCATCCGCGTGTTGCGCTGGGGTGCCATTGCATTTATCCGGGCCCTGACGGAAGACCCCATGGTCTCCTTGAACTCCTTGAGTGTGAAAAAATCAACCCCCAGGCGGCCGGTACCTGAAAAACCGGATATGGCATAGGTGTCACCCACCACCTCAAGCGCTTCACAGAAAAGGACGATGGCTTCCTTTTCAACGTCCAGAACCGTATCGGCTGAGCCCTGAACCGTGTTGGACGTGGATTTGGAAAGATCCACCAGCAGCAGCACGGCCACATCCCGTGCGGATTTCATTCTTTTTATGTACAGGCGGTCGGAGGGCATGATCCCCGCCCTTTTATCCACTGCGTAGTCGAGCATCGCGCGGTAATCGAAGTCATCCCCTTCGATCCATTGGCGCAGAATCCGGATACCTTCGGGTTTCAGAAGTTCGAACGCGGTTTTTATCCTTGTAACAAGGCCCCGGTGCCGCTGTAAGGTCTGCAGATAAAACCCGTTTGCATGCCCGGTCAACTTCTTTTCGGTCAACCGGGCGTGATCCATAAGGTATTCATTCTGGGTGCTATCCCACTCGGGATACCGGAATACATTGGCGGCGGCATCTGCCTGATCATCCTCACCGGTGCCGGTTTCAGGCAACAGATCAACTATCGACACGCTGCCCGGATCCGGCACTCCCGCGCCACCGGCTCCCTGTTTTTCGGTTTCCCGGTCCGCCGCAACAACAACCCGCCTGAGATCATCGGCGCTAAGCCGGCCACGTTTTTCTTGAAGCAGTTTTTCCAGATCGGAGCGATACACTTTGAACCCGGATTTACGCATCCGTCGCTTGATCCGGCGGGCAAGCGCTTGATCCCGGTGATAACGAAGGTTGTGCAGCGCCGGCCGGACTTTCCGACCAAACGGCAGTTGCATGCCCGGATACCCCCCCGGGGTCACCATCACCGGATCACTGCCGGCCACCGCCGCGACAACCATCGAAAAGATTTCCTGAACCACACCGGCGCTGGTCTCGACGGTGGCGGCATCCGTGACCAAGCTGTTGAAAATGGTCACGGCCCGCTCCACGGTCTCGATAGTCCCGGCGGCGCCTGGCTGCGTTTCCCCGTTCAACCCCAGGGCTATGCGCGTATAAAGATCATACAGAAAGACCGGCCGGCTGCCGGCTTCACACAGGCGGGTCACCTTCCGGCCGATGGTTGCCCGGGCCGCCCGGTCAAGACCGGGGTACCTGGCAGCCAGCCGCCGCCGGAGCCGACCGTGTTCGACCAGTGTAAAAAGATCCGCCGCAAGACCCGGGATGGCAAAGGTGATAAAAAACCGATCCAAGTCTGACAGATCCGGCGGAAAAGTATGCGCCGTCAAGTCGATCCCCTGCCGGTCGGCCGCCTTTTCCAGGTCAAAATCAAAAGTCCCGAACTCAGCACAGCCCGACTCCAGCCGGGCAAGACACATATATAGATCCGTATTGGCCTGTTTCGTGGGAAACCGGTTGATGACATCCTGAAAATACAGGGAAGCCCCATCAAAATAGACACAGGCATTGTCTCCCGGCTGTTTATAGGCAGCCGGCATGTCGGTGACGGCATTGACGGTCAGGCCTTTGCCGATCCGGGCCCGGAGGTACCGGTCGAGCCGACCGCGCACCGCGCGCAGCGGCATGGCTACCTGCAACGCCCGGCAAGTTTCGATGCCGGGGAGAGACGCCAGTTCAAAAAAACGAATCCCGTGCGCCCGGTCCCGGTGAAACGTCTCAAGGCCCTGGTTCACGAAAACCGCCAGCGCCTTCTCATCCAGCAGGCCAACACCCTTGGGGAGGCCATCGAAAAAGGATTCCATGAGGACGTCGTCCACGGCCATCACCTTTCTCAGCGCCGTCAACCGGGCTATCCGCCGCTCCTTCGGCAAGGTGGCAACCAGGCGCGGCAGTCGTTTTGAGATCCTCACACAACGGTTGTAGGTGAGGTAGCGGTCGTAAACCTCGGCTAACAGTTCCAGGTAGCTTTGCGCACTGGCGGTATCGCCGGTCGCCAGGAAACCGGACAGGGTGTTGAGCGGATCTTTAAGGGTATAGGCGCCCTTGGTCAGCATGATGGCGGTTACCTGGAGAAACCGGTCGGTAAACCGCCCCGGATCGTGGGCCACCACCGCCACCAGGGCCCCGGCGAAAAGCTTCCCCAAGGCCGGGCCGTGCCGGCCGGCATCGTTGACAAGGGTGCAGTAACGCTGCATCCGCCCAGGCCCGGACAGGCCGATTAAAGTCTCAATTCCACGGGCATATGCCTGTCCAAAAGAGAACTCGGCGACAAATCCTTTCAGGATTTCATCCACCAGGAAGCGGACCTCCCGGTCCGAACAGGGCACCGGGCTGGCCTTTATCGCGGTACGCAGCCGATCGGCCAGATCCGGATCGGCGGAGGCAAGGTATTCAAGAGGATCCTGGTCAGGAACCATTGGGTACCCTCCCCGTTTTGAGATAACTTCCACTATTGCGTCCCATAAGTTTCTAGTTAGTGGCTCTTTTAATTATAACGAAAAATCCGAAATCCGAATATCGAAGTTCGAAACAATTAGGCAAACCACAATAACCAAATAATCAAACAAAACCTATCGGCCAGCAAGCACCTGTTTTTGTCATTTGATCATTTGAATTTCGAGTTTGTTTCGAATTTCGAGTTTCAAATTTCGGATTTAATGGTCCAATGAATCCATAATAGCGTTTCAATATGATTGGCAGTACTTATAACGCATTAGATACCATCATTTTAAAAAATATCA
Source organism: uncultured Desulfobacterales bacterium (assembly GCA_964647585.1). Classification (GTDB taxonomy): domain Bacteria; phylum Desulfobacterota; class Desulfobacteria; order Desulfobacterales; family CAJINA01; genus CAJINA01. The sequence continues at coordinate 48,388 of CAZYGG010000010.1, read as the reverse complement.
TCGATCAGGTCTGCCAGCGTCTCCTGCAAGCGCTCGTCATCCGTAAGCGGCTGGCAGACGGCTGTGCGGCAGGCAGGTTTTAAGTCGACCCCCCGGCTGATCAGTTGGGCGGCGTATATCAGCAGGCGCGTGCTGGCGCCCTCGGTAAGACCGTGCTCGCGCATATTCCTGATTTTCTGGCCTAAAAGAACCAGCTGCCCGGCAATGTCCGCGGCAACGTTACCCTCGTGGGCTACAATGCGGGTCTCATTTTCAGGGTCCGGATAGTTGAAATCAAATGCAACGAATCGCTGCCGGGTGCTCTGTTTCATATCCTTCAAAACAGACTGATAGCCCGGGTTGAAAGAGATCACCATTGAAAAATCAGGATGGGCCGCGATGGTTTCGTTCTTTTTATCGATATTCAGGACACGCCGATTATCCGTCAACGGATGAATCACAACAGTGGTATCCTTGCGGGCCTCCACGATTTCATCCAGATAGCAGATCGCTCCGTCCCGCACCGCCCGGGTCAGCGGGCCGTCCACCCAGACCGTTTTATCACTCTTTAGAAGATAGCGGCCGATGAGGTCGGAAGCAAACAGGTCCTCGTGGCAGGCCACCGTCACAAGGGGACGCTGCAGCCGGTAAGCCATGTATTCGACAAAACGGCTCTTGCCGCAGCCGGTGGGGCCTTTGAGCATCACCGGCAGGCGTGCGCCGTATGCAGCCGCGAACATCCCGACTTCACCGCTTGATTCCACATAATAGGGCTCCTGGGTAATCATCTGAACTGTTCCACTGGGACCTTGTTCATCCTTCATCGCTGTCCGCCTGCCTCCTGAAGTGGGTAATTCATCTGCCGGGCAAACTGAGCCTTGCATTGACACCTGAAATCGACTACTTATATTCGGTCCTAAATAAAATACCCCTGTAGAGCAGGCATTTTTAGGCCAAAACAATATGGAAACATACAGATAATGACCGTTTTAAACAACCCCAATGTCGTCCACAATCTTGCCTGCGACGACAAACAGATCATCCTGATCGGAACCGCCCATGTCTCGAAAGAGAGTGTCACCCTCGTCAAATCCGTTATTGAACAGGAAAACCCTGACACCGTAGCCGTGGAACTGTGTCCCTCCCGCTTTCAGACAATTAAACAAAAAGATCAGTGGCAGGAAATGGACATTATCAAGGTTATCAAGGAAAAAAAGGCCTTCCTGCTGCTGGCCAATTTTATGCTGGCCTCTTTTCAAAAAAGAATCGCGGCCAAACTGGACATCAAACCCGGAGCCGAGATGGTCAAGGCCATTGAAAGCGGTGAAGCTGCGGGCGCTGATATCCACCTGGCTGATCGGGATATCCGGGTCACCCTCTCGCGGACCTGGCGCACGATGGGGTTGTGGGCCAAGATCAAACTGCTTTTCCAGCTGATTTTATCGCTGGGTGAAGTGGATGATATCGGTGAGGAAGATATCGAAAACATGAAGAAGCAGGATGTTCTCGAATCACTGCTGGCCGAACTGGGCCAGGCCATGCCGGTGGTGAAAGATATTCTGATCGACGAAAGGGACCAGTATCTCTGTGAAAAAATCAGGTCGGCGCCGGGCAGTAAAATTGTAGCAGTGGTCGGCGCCGGCCATGTCCCCGGTATTAAAAAATACTGGGAGAGCGACATACAACTCGACAAACTCGAAGTACTGCCGCCGAAAGGCCCGCTGGCCGGCCTCTTGAAATGGCTGCTCCCGGGCGCCATCCTTATTGTGCTGGCAGCCGGGTTTTATCTGGGCGGCAAGGATGCCGGAACCGGTATGCTCACCTGGTGGGTGGCGGCCAATGGCATCCTGGCCGGGTTGGGTGCTCTCATTGCCCTGGCCCACCCGCTCACAGTGGTATCCTCCGTCCTGGCCGCCCCGCTCACCTCGCTCAACCCCATGATTGCCGCCGGCTGGGTCTCGGGCCTGGTGGAAGCCTTCACCCGTAAACCCAAGGTCAAGGACTTTGAAAAGCTACCCCAGGACATCCTCTCGGTAAAGGGCTTCTGGCAAAACAAGGTGACCAAAATTCTACTGGTGGTTGTTTTTACCAACCTGGGCAGCGCCATCGGTACCTTTGTGGCCATCCCCATGATGCTGCGCTTTTTCTAAGCCGGGGGCGCTATAACCGTCAGCGTCCGTTTTATCTCCTGGCCGCTATCGGTCGTAAAGGTCTTGAGTTCCGTCGAAAGCCGCCCTTCGGAAAACAGCTGAATGCATTCCGGGTAAAGAATCCATTCCTGCTCAAGACCGTTGGCTTTAATGGTGTCCAGCGAGTCGCCAGGCTGGATTTCAAAAGCGCGCTGGCCGATAATCGGACCGGAATCCTCACCATAATCGATGAAATGAACCGTACAGCCCCCCACCTTGCACCCGTAGCGAAAGGTGTCACCGTAGCCATCCACACCCGGAAACGAGGGTAACAGGGCCGGGTGAATGTTCATGATAATCGGTTTGCCGGGCACCGTATTGAGGCGGTCGATAAGATAGGGGGTCAAATTGCGCATGAACCCGGCCAGGACCAGCAGGTCAAAATCATACAGCTGCATCGCCTCTATCAGGGCGGCCTCTGCCACGGCCCGGGTGTGCAAAAACGCGTTGACTTTCTCGGGATTGGCCTCAGGTGCGAAAAGCCCTTGCTTTTCAACAAGATCTTCAAGGTCAAAATCGGCCGGCAGAGAAACCGCATCCGGATTTTCGCGGTATTGTCTGATAATCTGGCCATAATCAACAACAAAGGTGGGAATGCCGTGTTTTTTTCCCCGCTGCAAACCTTTCGCATCGGGATTATCAGATCCCACGAAGACCATCTCACCATCAATTTTCCCCGCTTCGCAGGAATCGATGATTGCCTGCAGATTGGTGCCGCCCCCGGAAATAAGTGCGCCGATTTTGATTTTATCCGCCATGTCGCCTCCTGTTTGGTTGGTGGATCCCGCTGGTAGTATCTAGGCCTTAGCAAAAGCGCGAATGCGTGTCAATTGTCGTATAAGAAACGCGCTTTACACGGTTGACAATGAATACCAGCACTATTATATATGAAGCCAGCAATCGTATGGAATTGGCTGTCCGGGGTAAACCACCCGCATTAGCCAATCAGGCAAAAAATATCGAATGCGGTCTACACCGATGTAGCCGCTTTGGTGATCTCCCGGACAGGCACCGAAATACTATTTACACAAAAAGGATACCGATCCAATGGGTGAAAATGTTATTGAAATCGAAGACAGCTCTTTTGAAATTGAAATCCTGCAGGCCGACAAACCCGCCCTGGTTGATTTCTGGGCACCCTGGTGTGGGCCCTGCAAAGCCATAGGCCCGGCAATCAATGACCTGGCCAGTGTGTTCGGAGACCGGATTAAATTTGCCAAATGCAATGTGGATGATAACCCGGTGACACCCGGGAAATACGGTATCAAGGCAATTCCGACGCTCATCTTTTTCAAAGACGGGCAGGTCGTGGAGCAAATCACCGGCATGGTGGCCAAATCCAAACTGGAAGAAGCGATTAACAAACTTTTGTAACCGTCGCCTTCCTCCGTGAGGGCAGCAGGGTTCTCTGAAACCGGTGATGTCGCCAGCGGGGCTTCACCGGTTTATTTATGCAGGCAACTCAGGACAAACCCGATGCTTATAAGCCATAAACGCAAATATTGCGCACTGATAACCGGCCTCATGGTGCTTTTTTTACTTTCAGGATGCGCCTGGTTCAGCAAAGAGGACTCCCGCCCGGCGCATGAGTTGGCCAAAGATGGGATGGAAGCTTACCAGGACGGTAACTATACAGAAGCAATTGAAACCTTTGAAAGACTGAAAGACTGGTACCCCTTCAGCAAATACGCCATCCTGGCAGAACTGAAAATCGGGGATGCTTATTATAAGAAAGAAGAGTATGAAGATGCTGTGTTCGCCTACGAGGAGTTTGTCAATCTCCACCCGCGCAACGAAGCGGTGCCCTACATAATGTACCAGATCGGCAGGTGTTATTTCGACCAGGTGGACACGATCGATCGGGACCAGGCCAACGCACGCAAGGCCTTTGAAAATTTTAACAAGCTGGTGGAAAGATATCCTCTTGACGGATATGCCCGCAAAGCCCGGCCGCACATCGCCGCATGTATCAAAAGTCTGGCCGGCCACGATTTATACGTGGGCCGTTTCTATTTTGAAAACCGCTATTACAAAGCCGCCTTAAATCGTTTCACAGCGGTACTCACCGACTACCCGGATGTCGGCCTGCAGCATGATGCCCTGCAATACATTACCCTTTGCGAAGCCGAGATAGAAAGGGCAAATGACGGCAGCCGGCACTACCTCCCCCCGCCAGCCCAAACGCAGCCCGCGCAGGCTGCCGACAAGTAACCCATCGCCATCCGGGATCCGGCCGGGCAAAAGCGACCCAATGAATTGTAGCCTGAAACCACAAAAAAGGCTTTACACTGCACATTCAATATTATATAGATTTCGTTTGCAGTTTTATGAGGCGGGTTCCGGCTCACCGGAACATTTTAAAAAAGTAATTGCAGGAGAAGATGATATGTCTAAAGTATGTGAAATATGTGGAAAAAAACCTATCGTGGGCAATAATGTCAGCCACGCCCATAATGTAACCAAGCGGCGTTTCAATCCCAATTTGCAGAGTGTCCGGGCCCTGAATAATGGGCGCCCCCAGAAAATGCTGGTCTGCACGACCTGCATTAAATCCGGCCGCGTGGTAAAAGTCGCCTAAAGCGGTTGCCTCGAATTTGTTCCTCCTGGTCTGTTTGCAAAAAGACAACCAAGAATCCGCCTGTCGATAAAGCTAATTCCCGGCAACCGCTTCAAAGGTTTCCGCATAGTTTCTGACAAGCTTATGGAGTTTTAGGATTCCCGTTTATTCAATTTCCTAAACAGTACTGAAAGCAAGATATACGTTCGCCCATGGCAACTGATAGCTTCAGGCCCGGCTCAATGGATTCCGAAGAGCCGAAAGAACGGCTTATATAATAATCATCCCCTCATAAGCCCCGTAAACCCCGGAACTGCCAAACTCAAAAGCTCCCTTTATAACTGGGTGGTTGTGGATGATTAGTATTACCTGATTCGCTTGACATCCTGAACATTCTTGATCTTTCTAATCGAGGCCAGTATCCGTTTCATGTGTTCAGTACTCCGGACACCGACTGAGAAATGGCTTTCCACGTGCCGGTCACTGCCGGTTTTGGTATCCGCGCTGAGGATATTGGCCTCATTTTTCGTAATACACCCCACAATATCCGCTAAAAGCCCGACCCGGTCATAAGAGGTCACCTGGAAGTCCGCCGGGAAACTCTCAGATGCTTCCGTATGCCACTCAACATCAATGCGCCGCTCCGGACTCATCTTGAGCGCGTTCACACAGCTGGCCCGATGCACCGTTACTCCAAAACCGCGGGTGATGTATCCCGTAATGGGATCACCGGGCACCGGCTGGCAGCATTTACCAAATTTGATCAGGACATCATCCACCCCTTTGACCACGACACCGGTTTTCGACTTCTTTTTGCGAACCCGCCCCATCAGCTTGTTCAGAATTGATTTACGGCCTTCCGCATCATCCGTTTTCGGTTCTATGCGCCGGATAATCTGCAGAGGCGTAATCTTCCCATAGCCAACGCTGGCAACCAGGTCGTCTATGGTTTTTAACCCGAAATGCGCTACCGCGGCCGCCATCTCTTCTGACTTTACCTGGGTGTTGAAATTCATTTTGTGCTTGCGAAACGCCTTTTCACACATCTCGCGCCCCAGACTCAGGCTTCGCTCTCTTTCCTGGATCTTGACCCATTGCCGAATTTTAGCCTTGGCCTTTACCGTCTTGACGAAACTCAGCCAGTCCTTGCTGGGATGGTGGTTCTTTTGGGTCACCACTTCCACGATGTCACCGGTCCGGAGCGTGTACGGCAGGGGCACCAGGCGGCCGTTTACCTTGCCCCCGGTGCACTGGTGGCCCACCTCGGTGTGGATGAGGTAAGCAAAATCCACGGGCGTCGCGCCTTTCGGGAGGGTTTTAATCTCACCCGTGGGCGTAAAAACGTAGACCTCGTCGGGGAAAAGATCAATGCGGACATTTTCCAGAAATTCGTTAGGGTCCTGGGTGTGTTCCTGGTTCTCCACAATGTTCTGGATCCAGGCAAACGTGTCACGCACTTTCTCATCGGCCTGTTTCCCTTCCTTGTAGCTCCAGTGCGCGGCAATACCGGACTTGGCTACATTGTCCATCTCGTACGTCCGGATCTGGATTTCAACCCGCTCGCCCTTGGGGCCGATCACCGTGGTGTGCAAGGACTGGTACATATTTGATTTTGGTCGGGCAATGTAATCTTTGAACTTGATATCAATGGGCTTCCACAGGGCGTGGATCAAACCCAGCACCTCATAGCACTGCGGAATGGTATCCAGAATGATCCGAAAAGCGATGATGTCATAGATCTCCTCAAACGGCAGGTTCTGGGTCAGCATTTTATGGTAGATGCTGTAGACCTTCTTGTGCCGGCCGAGAATTTTGCCCCGCAGACCGGTCTGGACGAGTTTCTGCACAATGAGCTGCCGGACGGTTTCAATATACGCTTCTCGTCCGGCCTGGTCTTTGCTGACCAGCCCCCGGATCCGGCTGTAATCGTCCGGGTTAAGATACTTGAAAGCGTTGTCTTCCAGTTCATGCTTGATCCAGTATATTCCCAATCGGGAGGCAATGGGGGCAAAAATATCCAGGGTTTCCCGGGCAATCTTCGCCTGCCTCCGGCTGTCGTGAAAATCCAGGGTCCGCATATTGTGCAGCCGGTCTGCAAGTTTAATCAGGATCACCCGGATATCATCGGCCATGGCCAGCAGCATTTTCCGGATGCTTTCCGCCTGGCGGGCCCGGGCGTTTTCTAACGGCAGGACGGAAAGCTTGGTGACCCCGGAAACGATATGCTCAACTTCCGGCCCAAAAATTTTACTGACTTCCGCGGCGGTCGCGTGGGTATCTTCGATCACGTCATGCAGCAGGCCGGCCACAATACTGATCGTATCAAGCTTCATATCGGCCAGAATCCCGGCCACCTCCAGCGGGTGCGACAGGTAGGGCTCCCCGGACAGGCGCACCTGTCCATCGTGCACCCGCGCGGAATAGACATAGGCCTGGTTCACAATCCCCAGATCCGCGTCAGGATTATAGGCCGCTATTTTATCTATAATGTCGCCAATTCGAATCATGGTTAATAGGCTTTTGCGAATACGACTCTTTCCCGGGAAGGCTGGCCGCAGCAGATACAGCTGCCGCTTCCCGTATCAGCGCCCATTTTTTCAAAGGGGATGCAGCGAATGGTCACCTTCAGGTCCTCTTTTATGCGCTGTTCGCACTCATCGCTGCCGCACCAGTGTGACAGCGCAAACCCGCCGTGAATCTCCGGCCGCTCACTGTTTTTGGATGTAAAATAGTCGTAAAAGTCCGTATTCGTATCAATATCCCGGGTGTGTTCCTGCCGGTAGGCCAGCGCCCGGTCATAAAGCGTCTGCTGGATTTCATCCAGAACCGTTACGATCGAGGCGATAAACTCCGCCCGCTTCACTGCCGCTTTGTCCCGGGGCGATTTATCCCGGCGGCCGACAAACACGGCATCATCGGCGATATCCCGCGGGCCGATTTCCACTCTGACCGGAATCCCTTTCTTGATCCAGTCCCAGCTCTTGCCACCGCCCATATCGCGATCATCAATCTCGACAACCAGGCGGCGGCCGTGATAATTACAGGCTTTGAGATCCTCAGCCAACCGGGTCACATACGTCATTACCGGCTCACGGTCCTTCTCTTTTCTGATAATCGGTATAAGGACAACCTGTGCCGATGCAATTCTGGGCGGTAGAACCAGGCCATCATCATCGCTGTGGGTCATGATCATGCCGCCGATCATCCGGGTAGAAGATCCCCAGGAAGTTGTCCAGGCGAACTCTTCTTTCTCCCGGGCCGACTGAAATTTGATCCCGGAGGCCTTTGCAAAATTCTGCCCGAGAAAATGGGATGTCCCGGCCTGTAAGGCTTTACGGTCCTGCATCATCGCTTCAATACACAGGGTGTCCACCGCGCCCGGGAACCTCTCGCCGGCGGTTTTCCGGCCCCGGATGACCGGGATGGCCAGAAATTTCTCCACAAACCGGGCATAGACATCCAGCATCAGCTGCGTACGCTCCATGGCCTCTGTATCCGTGGCATGGGCGGTATGCCCTTCCTGCCAGAGAAACTCACTGGTCCTTAAAAAAATTCGGGTCCGCATCTCCCAGCGCACCACATTGGCCCACTGGTTGATCAGGATGGGCAGGTCCCGGTAACTGCTGACCCATTTTGAGAAAGACTCTCCGATAATGGTTTCCGAAGTGGGCCTGACCACCAGTGGTTCACTCAGTTTACCGGCCGGTACCAGGCCGCCAGCCGCGCCCTTTTCCAGGCGGTGATGGGTTACGACCGCGCACTCCGTGGCGAAGCCTTCCACATGCTCCGCCTCTTTTTCCAGGTAATTCAGTGGGATAAAGAGGGGAAAGTAGGCATTTCTAACCCCGGTCTCTTTGAACATGGCATCCATGTCGCGCATGATGTTTTCCCAGATCGCGTATCCCCAGGGTTTAATGACCATGCACCCGCGCACCGGCGACGGCTCGGCCAGATCCGACGCCTTGACGACCTGCTGGTACCATTCCGGATAATCTTCGGACCGGGTAGGTGAGATTGCTGTTTTGGCCTGCTTTTTTCCCATGATTTCCTCTCTATTTATGCCAGTTTTCTTAAATATGTTTAACGTTTCTTTTTTTCGTATTTTTCAACCTCATCGAGCAACACCGGCACCAGATCTGCCTGGGGAAATTTTTTAACTACCTTTCCCTGGCGGAATAGAATCCCATTCCCATCGCCTCCGGCAATCCCGATGTCGGCTTCCCGGGCTTCACCCGGGCCATTTACCACACATCCCATAATAGCAACTTTCACGTCCGCCCGGGAGGTGAACAGGGCGGACTCCACCTGCTCGGCGATATTGAACAGGTCAACCTTGCAGCGCCCGCAGGTCGGGCATGAAATAATTTCCGGCCCCCGGCTGCGGATATCCAACGCACGCAGGATCTCATACCCCACCTTGATCTCCTCAACCGGATCACGGGTCAGCGACACCCGCAGGGTGTCTCCCAGGCCTTCAGCCAGGAGCATGCCGATGCCCACAGACGACTTGACGATCCCGGCAAAAAGCCCGCCGGCCTCCGTCACACCGATATGCAGCGGCAGGTCCGTCTGGTCAGCCAACTGCCGATATGCAGCAACCGTACGATAGACATCCGAGGCTTTCAGAGACACCTTCAATTCGTGAAAGTCCATGGCTTGCAGCCGCTCGATGTGCCGCAGGGCACTTTCCACCATAGCAGCGGCGCAGGCCTGCCCACCGTATTTCTCCAGCAGATCCTTCTCAAGCGATCCTGAGTTCACGCCGATCCGAATGGCCAGGCCCAGGTCCCGGGCACAATCGACCACCGCCCTGACCTTTTTTTCACTGCCGATGTTGCCGGGGTTTATCCGCAAACCGTCCGCCCCGGCTTTGGCCGCGGCAACGGCCAGCCGGTAGTCAAAATGGATGTCCGCAATCAAGGGAATCGTGATGGCCGCTTTGATCTTTGCAATGGCTGCCGCAGCCTCTTCATCCGGCACGGCCACCCGGATAATTTCACACCCGGCGGCGGCCAACTGGTTAATTTGCGCCACCGTGGCCTTGATATCCTGGGTATAGGTATTGGTCATCGACTGCACGGCGATGGGGGCATCGCCTCCCACCGGAACACTCCCAACGCGGATCTGCCGTGTTTTTCTTCTTTTTATTTCAAAAGTCATGTTAGCCCGTTTCTAACAAACGGCCACCGCTAGTTCAAGCTAAATTGCCCGCCCCCCCCGGATTGTATTTCGCACCTGCTTGACATATAGTAAGGATATTGATCATATTGTGTTTTTTTCCATACACGCATCGAGGGTATTGACCTTGCAGCCGGTGACTCAAACTACACGCAAAAGCGACTCTCTGCGGCTGATCTTCAGGCTGTCGCTGGTAGCCGGCTTTATCATCACTTGCGGCCTGTATATATTCCTGTTTACACCGGAACCGCCACCGGAAACCGCTATGGGCAGGATCCTGCGCACCGGGAAAATTACGGTTCTGACCCGTAACAACGCCAATTGCTACTACCTGTACCGCGGCCAGCCCATGGGCTTCGAATATGATCTGGCCAAAGCGTTTGCCGACCACCTGGGGGTCCGTCTGGAGATAAAGGTCGCTGAAAGATGGGAAGGCATGATTCCGGACATCCAGACCGGCGAAGCCGATATGATCGCCGCGGACCTGACCATCACCGCCAAACGTCTCCGGCAGGTTGCTTTTTCCGATGGGTATCTGACCACCCGGCAGCAAATCCTCACCAACCGACACCATCCGGGAATCCGCAGCCCCACCGACCTGGCGGGACAGACAGTCCACGTCCGCCGGGGAACCTCCTACCAGGAACGCCTGGAGGAACTGCAGCGGGCCGGCATCAACGTCGCTATCCAGCTGCATCTCGACATGCCCACCGAAGAACTTATCCGGCAGGTCGCCGCCGGTGAGATTGGTATCACCCTTGCAGATGAACACATCGCCCAGCTCAACCGCCGCTATTATCCCAAAGCCCGGATCGTATCCCCGGTCAGTGAAAACCAGGCAATTGGCTGGGCCGTGCACAAGCAGGCCGGGAAACTGCGCCGGCGCATCAATCGCTTTATTAAAACAATCAAGGCCAACGGGCAATATGCGGAAATATATGCCCGGTATTTTTCTAACCTGGAGATGTTCGATTATGTGGACGTGCGGGCCTACCACCGGCGGTTGCGCACCCGCCTGCCCAGCTATCGCGCCATCATCGAAGAAGCGGCCGAATTGAATAATTTTGACTGGCGGCTGATTGCGGCCCAGGTATATCAAGAGTCCCATTTCGACCCGACCGCCAGGAGTCACGCCGGGGCCTTCGGGCTTATGCAGCTGACCCTCCAGACGGCCCGCAGCCTGGGGGTGACCGATATACTCGACCCACTCCAGAATATTCAAGCCGGCGTTTTGTACCTGAAAATACTCTACGACTTCTTCCACGCTGCCCCGGCACCCGACCGCCTTTACATCGCCCTGGCCGCTTACAACGTGGGCCAGGGCCATGTGCGGGATGCCCGCGACCTTGCCCGGGAATTCAACCTGGACCCGGACCGGTGGGCGTCCCTTAAAAAAACCCTGCCCATGTTAAGCTACCGTAAATACTATTCTAAATCACGATATGGATATTGCCGGGGCACTGAACCCATTAATTATATCCGCCAGATTTTCTTCTATTATGACATCCTCAAACGCCATGGGATTGAATACAAGCGCATGAATGACCCGGCGGGCGATGGGGGCGTGACAGGCGAGAATACATCGGTAAAAAAACAAACATCCAACATTGAACAGCGAACGTCCAACATCGAATAAGGGCACGCGGCGCTGTGCTGATTTATATAATCAGGCGCCGCAGGCGTGCATCAGTTCAAATTTCGATGTTGAATGTTGGACGCTGGATGTTCAGAATTTCTAACCTACCGTATCGCACAAAAAGGGTTGGATCGTTTTTCCTGCCCGATGCTCGTCGGACCCATGTGACCCGGGTAGACCGGGGTCTCGTCATCAAATTGAAAAAGCCGGTTCTGAATGCTGGCGATCAGGGTCTCGAAATTCCCGCCGGGGAGGTCGGTGCGTCCGATTGACCCCGCAAAAAGGGTATCACCCACAAAAATACCCTCAGGCGCGATAAAGGCAACGCCTCCGGGTGAGTGTCCGGGTACATGTACGACGTCCAGATTGATATTACCAAATGCAATTACATCCTTGTCTTGCAGCAACCGGTCCGGATCCGGTGAATTCTCTGCCTGCATCCCGAACATCCGGGCCGAATTTGCCAGCTGGCCCAGCATGGGGGCATCATCACCATGAATCATCAGCTGGGCCTCAGGAACCGCCAGCTTCAGCTCCCGATTGGCACCCACGTGGTCAAAATGCCCGTGGGTGTTCAGGATTACTTTAAGGGTAAGCCCGTCTTCTTTCAGGGCGTCGAGTATCCGCGGGGCCTCTTCACCCGGGTCGATGACGGCCGCCGCACGGGTCGTTTCACAGCCAAGCACATAACAATTTGCCATTATCGGCCCCAGGGCCATGGACTTGATTATCAATGTCTGCTCCCTTCTATTCTGTTATATTGCGGGGCCCTTTGCGTTTTACAACCCCTTTTTTACCTTTAACCTGCTCGAACCGGGTCAGGGGCACCTGCTTTTCAGGCGTCGCTGCATGCGCTTTGCTTTGCACGTCCCAGTCAATCACCAGTTCCGGTATTTCCAGATCAAGGCTCAGTCCCTCTTTTTCAACAGCCTGGTTGATACTGTCCAGGATGCCGTTGATAAACGCCCCGGATTCCTCGGTGCCGAATCGTTTACCGATATCGATGGCCTCATTGAGAGTAACCCGGGTGGGAATATCCGGGCAGCCCATCAGTTCAAAAACGGCAATCCGCAGGATATTGCGATCGACCCCGGACATACGGCTGACTTTCCAATTGCTGGAAAAACGCTCAATGAGGGTGTCAATCTCCGGCCTCCCGGCACTGACCCCGCTGACCAGCTTTATAAAGAACGGGCGGGTCTTTTTGGGCGGCAGGCAACTGCGGCAGAACAGGTCCAGGCCTTCATCCAGATTGCACTGCCGCGAATCAATATAAAAGAGAGCCTGCATCGCAAGCTCTCTTGCTCTTCGGCGGATCCCCATAAAAATTTACGCCCGGTTCAAAGTGTCCATCAGGTTGGCCATCTCAACCGCGGATATAGCCGCACTCCAGCCCTTGTTGCCGGCTTTGGTGCCTGCCCGTTCAATGGCCTGTTCGATGGTGTCCGTGGTGATAATACCGAAAATAACCGGGGTGCCCGAATCCAGTGAAACCTGGGCAATGCCCTTGGAAGCCTCCGCACACACGTAATCATAGTGGGTAGTGGAGCCGCGGATCACCGCGCCCAGGCAAATGACGGCATCATATTTTTCGGTCGCCACCGCTTTCTTGGCCACCAGGGGAATTTCAAAGGCCCCGGGTACTTTCAGCAAGTCGATGTCATCATCATCTACCCCGCTGCGAACCAGCGCATCGAGGGCTCCGCCAACGAGTTTATCCGTGATAAAATCGTTGAACCGGCTGGTTATCAGTGCAAACTTCTTACCCTCACCCAGCAATCTACCTTCAATTAGATTCGGCATTTACTTACCTCCATTTTTTCAGCCCATGTGCAGCAGATGACCCATTTTCAGCTTCTTGCATTCAAGATAGCACTTGTTGTGCTCATTGGCGGGGACTTCTATGTCTACCTGTTCCACGATACTCAAACCGTACCCCTCGAGCCCCACCATTTTCTTGGGATTGTTGGTTAAAATCCGCATTTTCCGCACCCCCAGGTCCACCAGGATCTGGGCACCGATCCCGTAATCCCGCAGGTCGTCCTTGAAACCCAGTTCAAGGTTGGCTTCAACGGTGTCGAGCCCCTGGTCGAGCTGAAGCGCATAGGCCTTCAACTTGTTCACCAGGCCGATCCCCCGCCCTTCCTGGCGCAGGTACAAGATCACCCCCGAGCCTTCCTCGGCGATCATCTCCATGGCGTTGTGCAGCTGATCGCCGCAATCGCAACGCATCGATCCAAAAATATCCCCCGTCATGCATTCCGAATGGACCCTTACCAGTATCGGTTTTTCCGGGTCTATTTCACCTTTAATAAGCGCGATGTGGGTCAGATTGTCAATCTCATTTGCATAGGCGATGATCTTGAATTCGCCCCCGTAAGCAGTGGGAATCTTCGTTTCGGCCGCCCGGGTCACGAATGATTCGGTCCGGGTGCGATACGCCACCAGGTCGGCAACGGTGCAGATGCCGATGCCGTGTTCCTCGCTGAATTTTTTCAGAGAGGGCATCCGCGCCATGCTCCCGTCGTCATCCATGATCTCGCAGATCACCCCGGCCGGTGTCATCCCGGCCAGGCGGGCCAGGTCCACCGATCCTTCGGTCTGCCCCACGCGCACCATGACCCCGCCGTCCCGTGCCCGGAGGGGAAAAATATGGCCCGGACTCACCAGGTCTGCAGGCCCGGCGCCGGCGGCCACGGCCGTCAATACCGTAGTGGCCCGGTCAGCGGCGGATATTCCGGTGGTTACGCCTTTTTTGGCTTCGATTGAAACGGTAAACCCGGTTTCGAACGGCGATGTATTCTTGTTGACCATCATCGGCAGGCTGAGTTCATCAGCTTTTTCGCCGGTCAGCGACAGGCAGATAAGCCCCCGGCCGTACTTGGCCATAAAGTTAATGGCTTCGGGGGTTACACACTCAGCCGCCATAGTAAGGTCACCTTCATTTTCACGATCTTCGTCATCCACCAGGATGACCATCTTCCCTGACCGGATGTCTTCTATCGCCTGTTTAATGGAAATCATGGGCATGGTATGGTTCACACTCCCGGGCCGCCTGAAAGGTATCAAGCCGCCGCTTGCTTTTTATAAAAATCCTGTTTTCGAGAGAAATTGCATGTCCAGTGATTCCGGATCACGCTTTTCCCCGCGCTCTCTACCCTGTCTGCTTAAAAACTTCTCTACATATTTGCCGAGCATATCGGTCTCGATATTGACCGGGGCCCCGGCATCCTTCAGGCCAATAGTCGTGAGCTTGGCGGTGTGGGGAATGATACTGACGCTGAAACTTTGTTTTTCACAACTGTTTATCGTCAGGCTGATCCCGTCAATTGCCACCGACCCCTTGGGTATCATATAATCTGAAAGGGCCTCTGATACGGCAAACGTCACCACGATGGCATTACCCTGCTGCTGTTTACCGGTAATGATTCCCTGGCCGTCAATGTGGCCTGACACAAGGTGTCCATCCAGGCGATCCGACAACCTGAGCGCCCGCTCCAGGTTGACGCGTTCTCCAATTTTAACTGCGCTGAAAGTGGTCTTTGAAAGTGTTTCCGGGGATACATCTACTGAAAAACGGGCCCCCTCCAGGCTGACCGCCGTCAGACAGGCCCCGTTCACCGCGATACTGTCGCCAATACCGGTACCGTCCAGGGAAAAATCCGCCGTCACAGTCAACCGGCTGCCGCCGTCCACCGGCCGAACCTGCGCCACGGTCCCCATCCCTTCAATGATCCCGGTAAACATAATCTCCTTTTACACGGATCTCCATAGCCAAAGCGCGGGATCCAGCTGTTTTTAGATGATTACGATAAGTGCCTAAAGTGACCTAAAGTTTGAAGTGATCTAAAGTTAAGGTATTCTGCCAATTTGATAAAATCAGTGGAGCGTAGCGACTCAATAACTTTAGGCACTTTAGATCACTTTAGTCACTTCACACTCTTTTTCTCAACCTTCAGCCCGGATACTGCACATACCCTTCCACCAGAAGATCGTCATCAAAGCGCCGGGTCTGAATGTCGGCCAGCCGGATACAATCTGCCATGCTGTCGCGACTCGGCCCGGCACAGATCGGCACCCCGTCATCACCGCCGAGAATCTTCGGGGCATAAAAAAACATGGCCTTGTCAACAATACCGGCGGCAAACGCGGATGCAATCACCCGGCTGCCGCCTTCAATCAGCAAGCTGGTGATGTTGTCAGTTCCCAGTCGCTCCATGAGGCCGGCCAGATGGATCCGACCATCTTCACCGGTTTCGACTGGCACCACCTGAACGCCGGGGCGTTCGATCGCTGCCCGGGTTCTGGCCGGCACGTTGTCCGCACATATAATAAGGGTTACTGCCTCGGAGTCAAGCCGCAATATGCCTGCATTTCTCGATATTGAAAGGTGTGTGTCCAGAATAATCCGCACCGGGTCTTTCGGCTGCGACTGGAGGTCCGCCGGGAGCCGGGTGGTCAGGCTTGGATCGTCCGCCTGCACCGTGTTGATACCCACCATAATACCATCCACAGCATGGCGCAGGCGGTGCACATGCAACCGCGCAGCCGACCCGGTAACCCAGCGGGCATCCCCGGTTCGGGTGGCAATCCGGCCATCCAGGGTCGCCGCGCATTTCACCGTCACAAAAGGCCGGCCGGTACAGATATATTTGACAAACGCTTCATTCAGGCGGCGCGCCTCCTTTTCGCAGACGCCGCTGTGCACCTGGATACCGTGCGCCTTCAGGACCGCGTTTCCGCCGCCCGCCACCCGGGGATTGGGATCCTGCATGGCCGTGACCACCGTGCTGGCACCTGAACGGATGATTTTCTCAGTGCAGGGCGGTGTCCGCCCGGTGTGGTTACAGGGCTCCAGGGTCACATAGAGGGTGGCCCCCCGGGCTTCTTCGCCGGCCGCATCTAAAGCGTTGACTTCGGCATGGGGCAACCCGGCGGCCTGGTGGTAGCCCTCGCCCACGATGCGGCCGTCTTTGACAACCACCGCAC
Organism: uncultured Desulfobacterales bacterium; assembly: GCA_964647585.1. GTDB lineage: Bacteria > Desulfobacterota > Desulfobacteria > Desulfobacterales > CAJINA01 > CAJINA01. Next base: position 31,860 of record CAZYGG010000010.1, on the reverse strand, counting down.
CGACCATGGGATTCGGGGAGGTAAATCCCCGCCCTTTTCGAGCCAGATCCAGAGCACGGCGCATATAGTCCTGATGATCCATGACACCTCACACAATTAATTTAACTCCATCACAAACCACTGAATCATAATTCCGAATCAATTTCCGGCAAATCTGGTTCTCTCTATCCTGTTTAGGAACAGTTGTCAAAACAGTGAAATCTACACAAACACCATCACCCTCCCCCGGCCCCTCCCGTCAAGGGCGGGGCGGCAGCGCCTGACCGGCATAGCCGTAGGTTGGGTTGAATGTAATGAAACCCAACATCAGCGGTACCGCATGAGAGAGCGTTGGGTTCGCTCCGCTTAACCCAACCTACGACTGCCGCTGGAAAGGGCGGTTTCCGCCGCCCCCTTGACGGGGGAGGCCGGGTGGGGGTGCAGTTGTGGTTATCGCAGTGTTGATGGAAGGTATAGATTACGGGAAGATCACCCTCCCCCGGCCCCTCCCGTCAAGGGAGGGGAGCTCTACCGTGCTGGCCGGTCACTTATTCTTTACCGTCCTGATGGAAAGGGGGCAGGCCCAGCGGTATGAGGGCTATCCTAAAAGAGGCAGGATAAAAGCTGAAGCCATCTGACCGGGCAGATAGCCCGGTCAGGATTTTTGGCTGCTCAGGAGGCTGCGCAACTCCGATACGAAATCATTGACATCCTTGAATTCCCGATACACCGATGCAAACCTTACATAGGCGATATCATTGAGATTGTGCAGTTTTTCCATGACCTTCTCACCGATATCGTGGGAAGGGATTTCCTTTTCACCGGTCTCTTTTAAATCACGTTCGAGATCATCGAGGAACTCCTCGATGATATTCACGCTGATGTCCAGCTTTTCGCAGGCCCGGTGTATACCCGCACCAACTTTTTCCCGGTTGAAAACCTCACGCCGACCATCTTTTTTGATAATCATGATGGGGACTTCTTCAATATGCTCATAGGTTGTAAATCGCCGGGTGCACACGATACATTCCCGGCGTCGTCTGATAACATTGCCATCCTTACTCAATCGGGAGTCAATCACCTTGTTGTCAATCTCACTGCAGAACGGACATTTCATTTGTCATCTCCCTCGCTCGCTGGATTAAACTTTATGACGTCCACACCGGCTTCGGCCAGCATCTCCTCCGACATTGTATCGGCATAGCCGGACAGATAGATAATTTGCGTAATACCCGCATTGATGATCATTTTCGCGCAAATGGAACAGGGCAGGTTGGTACAATACAAAATCGCCCCTTTTATGGAAATACCGTGCGAGGCCGCCTGGATGATGGCATTCTGCTCGGCGTGGATGCCCCGGCAGAGTTCGTGCCGTTCTCCGGAAGGAACCTTGAGTTGTTCCCGCAGGCAGCCGGTCTCCGAGCAGTGTGCGACCCGGGTTGGTGCCCCGTTATACCCGCTGGCCAGTATCTGTTTGTTTTTAACCAGGATGGCGCCAACCCCCCTGCGGGTGCAGGTCGAACGCTTGGCAACCAGACAGGTGATGTCCATGAAATACGTGTCCCACGATGGGCGCTTGGGTGCTTCCTGCATTCAGTCGAGTCCTCCCCCATACAACGGAAATTCTTTACACAAGGCATCCACCCGTCCCCGGGCAGCCTGAATCTGCGATTCGTCTTCCGGTGCTTTCAAGACCCCGGCGATCAGGTCGGCAATGATCCGCATCTGGTCCACCTGCATGCCCCGGCTGGTGATGGCCGGTGTTCCCAGCCGGATACCGCTGGTAACAAACGGGCTGCGGGTTTCAAACGGGATTGAATTTTTGTTAACCGTCAGGCCAGCTTTGCCGAGAACGGCTTCGGCGTCCTTCCCGGTGATATCCAGGTTGTTGAGATCGGCCAGCATCATGTGATTGTCTGTTCCGCCCGACACCAGATCGATACCCGCGGTTAGCAGACCATCGGCCAGTACACCGGCATTGGTAACAATTTCCCGCTGGTAGGATCGGAAAGAATCGGCAAGCGCCTCTCGGAAAGCGACCGCCTTGGCGGCAATGACATGCATCAGCGGTCCGCCCTGGATGCCGGGAAACACCTGCTTGTTAATGGCGGCACCGTGGGCGGATTTGGCCAGGATCAGCCCTCCCCGGGGGCCCCTGAGCGTTTTGTGGGTGGTGGAGGTCACCACATCGGCAAAGGGTATCGGCGAGGGATGTACATCCGCGGCCACCAGGCCGGCGATGTGCGCCATGTCCACCATGAAAAGCGCCCCGATCGAAGCGGCAACTTCGGCCATGCTTTCGAAATCGATGATGCGCGGATAAGCACTCGCACCGGCAACGATCATTTTCGGCCGGTGTTCTTCAGCCAACTGGCGGACCCGGTCGTAATCGATGGTTCCGGTCGCCTGCCCCACGCCATAATGCACAAAATTGAATATGCGTCCGGAAAAACTGGCCGGACTGCCGTGGGTAAGGTGTCCGCCGTGGGCCAGGTCCATCCCCAGGACCGTGTCGCCGGGTTCGAGGAGCGCAAAGTAGACAGCCATGTTGGCCTGTGACCCTGAATGCGGCTGTACATTGACATAATCGGCCCTGAAAAGTTCCTGGGCCCTCTCAACCGCCAGACTTTCCGCCACATCCACATTTTCACAGCCGCCGTAGTAGCGTTTGTCCGGGTAGCCTTCCGCGTATTTATTTGTCAAAACACTGCCCTGGGCCGCCATAACCGCCGGGCTGGCAACATTCTCCGAGGCGATCAATTCGAGGGTACTGCTCTGCCGCTCTAATTCATCCTTGATGACTTCAGCAATCTCGGGGTCAATTTTTTCAATCGCTCCCAAATTCATCGCGCACTCCTTACCCCTGCATATCTTCAAGTTTAGCGAACATGTCGAGGCGGGACTGGTGCCGGCCGCCCTCGAAATCCGTTTCCAGCCAGGCTTTTACAATCTCGATCGCGAGGGTTTCGCCGATCACCCGCCCGCCAAGCACCAATACATTGGCATCATTATGTTTTCTGCACATAATCGCGGAGAAAAGGTCATTGCAGAGAGCGGCGCGCACCCCCGGGAACCGATTGGCAACCATGGACATCCCGATGCCCGACCCGCAGAGCAGAATGCCCCGGGTGAATTTTCCGCCGGCCACCCCGCCGGCCACCCTGGCACCGTAATCCGGGTAATTCACCGAATCTTCATTGTGCGTACCGGCATCTTCCACCTCTATGCCGGCTCCGGCCAGAAAATTTTTTACCGTCTCTTTTAACGGAAAAGCCGCATGATCACAACCGATGATAACCGGATCTTTTCTGTTACCCATCCCTAAACGTCTCCTTCCATATATTGTGTTCCCCGGAACTGTTTTTGTTGGGTTGGTATCATATCTTGTGATTGGCCGCACGACAAGGAAAAAGTTTAGGCGCCCCTTGGCCGCGCCGGTTCAGAGGTTCCCCGTTCGGGGTTCAGAGGCTGCAACCGATTAACGATTTTGGGTTTCTAAAAAGGCCTCAAGGCATTGCGGACTGATGGGAAGGAAGGCATCGCCTTTAACTCTGAACATCGAACATTCAACATCGAACTTTGAACTGCGGACGCCTGCGGCGGCCAGTACCTGATTTTAAAATCAATCTGGTGCGTCAGCTCCTTGTTCAACGTTGGAAGTTCAATGTTCGATGTTCGGCGTTCAGGGGCTTCAATCTTGCGCCCAAAACGGGAAACTTTTAACTTTAGTCCACCCGCCCCATCACCAGCACGGCATTGGTTCCCCCGAACCCGAAGCTGTTGGTCATGGCCGCGGTGATCTTTTTTTCACGGGCCACGTTCGGCACATAGTCCAGATCACAGCCTTCGTCGGGATTGTCCAGGTTCATCGTGGGCGGGATAATGCCGGTAGAAAGGGCCAGGGCGGTGAAGACGGCTTCAATGCCACCGGCCCCGCCGAGCAGATGGCCGGTCATGGATTTCGTTGAACTGACCATAAGGTTGGCGGCATGGTCGCCGAAAACCGATTTGATCGCACTGGTCTCGGAGATGTCGTTCAGGGGGGTCGAGGTGCCGTGCGCGTTAATATAGCCGATCTCATCCGGGGAGATGGCACCATCATCAAGGGCCGCCTGCATACACCGGGCCGCACCCTCGGCTTCCGGCGGGGGCGAGGCCATGTGAAAGGCATCGCCGGTCATGCCGTATCCGCGTATCTCCGCGTAGATTTGTGCGCCCCGGGAGCGGGCATTTTCCAATGTTTCCATCACCAGCATACCGCTGCCCTCACCGACGACAAACCCGTCGCGGTCCCGGTCAAACGGGCGGGAGGCTTTTTCCGGTTCATGGTTGCGGGTGGAAAGGGCTTTCATGGCATTGAACCCGGCAACGCAGCACGGTGAAATAACCGCTTCCACCCCGCCGGCAATCATCGCATCGGCCGCACCCCTCTGGACAATTTTAAACGCTTCACCCACAGCGTGGGTCCCGGCGGCACAGGCGGTGGCCATGGACAGGTTGGGTCCTTTGGCGCCGGTGGTGATTGACACCATGCCGGGGGCCATATTGCCGATGATCGTGGGAATGAAAAACGGGGAAATTCTTTTCGGGCCGAGGCGTTCCAGCTTCTGGGCCTCGGACTCCAGGAGATGCAGACCGCCCAGGCCACAGCCAGAAGAGACCCCGATGCGATCGCCGTTGGTGCTGTCAATGGCAAGACCCGCGTCGGCCACGGCCATTTTGCCGGCGGCTACGGCGAAGGTAATATACGGCTGCATCCGCCTGGCATCTTTTTTCCCCATGAATTCAAGGGGATCAAATCCTTTGACCTCACCGGCTATCTGCGTTTTGAATACCCCGGCGTCGAAATGCGTAATCGGCCCTATTCCGGATTTCCCGGCACAGATCGCGCTCCAGGACGCCTCAACACCGATCCCGACAGGCGTTACAAGCCCTACTCCGGTAATAACGACTCTGTTTTTCACAAAACAACCCTTTTCCAAGAATAGACAACGGCTCCCGAGGCTGACGTACAGCCAGGGCAACCCCCAGAAACACCTTTAAAATTTGAGATGGGTTCTAGTGTTCATCTATGTAGGTAATCGCATCCTTAACCGTAGCCAGCTTTTCCGCGTCTTCATCGGAAATATCGATATCGAACTCCTCTTCCATGGACATGATAAGCTCAACCAGATCAAGGGAATCAGCCCCGAGATCATCCACAAAATGGGCTTCCGGAACGACCTCGGTAAGGTCGACACTCAATTTCTCGGCAATTATCTTTTTTACTTTATCTTCTACTGACATGGTCTCTCTCCTCTACATATGATGAATTCGTAAGAAGTCGAATTCATCAGTTTTAAGTATTACGTTTTAGGTGTTAGGATTAAACAAAACATCATAAAAACAGTTTCTTAAAACTTAACACCTAAAACATAAAACTCGAAAAAAAGTCAATTTTTGACTTTTTCCGAGTTCATCACATGTACATGCCACCATTTACATGCAGTACCTGGCCCGTTATATAGGCAGCCCGGTCTGAAGCCAGAAATGAAACCGCCGCCGCCACTTCCGCAACTTGGGCAGGACGACCCAGGGGAATCTGGGTGAGCATGGCGCTCCTGGTTTTCTCCGGCAGGTCCCGGGTCATATCGGTTTCAACAAATCCCGGCGCAACCGCATTTGCGGTGATACCCCGCGGGGCGAGTTCCCGGGCCACGGCCTTGGTCAGGCCGATAATGCCGGCTTTAGCCGCCACATAATTCGCCTGCCCGGGGTTTCCGGCAGCCCCTACCACCGAGGTGATGTTGATGATCCGTCCATAACGCTGCTTCATCATGGCCTTGGCCGCAAACTTGGTGCAGTTGAAAGCACCCTTCAGGTTGGTGTCCAGGACCGTGTCCCAATGCTCGGATTTCATGCGGACAATCAGTCCATCCCGGGTCACCCCCGCATTATTCACCAGGACATCGATGCGGCCGGCCTGGGAGATAGCTTCGTCAAAAAAGGCCTTCACCTGGGATTCAACGGAGACATCCATCTGCAGGCCAACTGCCTCGCCGCCGGCTGCGGTCACCAGCGCCCTGGTCTTTTCCGCTTCATCGGCAGCCCGGTTGTAATTAAACAGAACCAGTGTATCAGGACCGGCAAACGCCTCACAGACAGCCCGCCCGATACCCCGGGAGCCCCCGGTTACCACTACTGCTCTTTTACTTGAGTCCGGCATTCGCCACCCTTAATCTTCTTCTTTATCAAGGACATCCTGTCCCTTGTAGGTCCCGCAACTGCTGCAGGCCGTGTGGGGTAATTTGGCCTCTCCGCACTGGGGGCAGGTGGTCAGGTTCGGCCCCTGGGTTTTTTTCTGGGCTCTGCGTGAGTCCCTTTTTGACTTGGATGTTTTTCTCTTTGGTACAGCCATTAGCAATCTCCTAACATATTAATATTATTTCTAATAAACTATTTTTCGCTCCGATTTTGAGGAGACCATTAAGTAATTGAAATGTTGTGGATTGTCAACCCTTTTCGGTAACTTTTTTTATTTTGTAGTATTGTGAAATTTAAACGGGTATGCTATTGACATCGTCCGGATAATAAAGCGGGCGAGGACACCATAACAGTCTGTAAATTATTAATATCTTGCTCTAATCACTGCTGGGGGCAGATGGCTGGCAAATGCTCGCTTGAAACATTACGGCGAACTTGATCAGCAGTTTAATGCAAGTATTAGCACACCTTCAACTACTTATTGCTTAATATATATTTAGTAATAAGTAATTTAATAACGTGCTGGTTTAAAATAATAAATTGAATGTACGATGGCCAAACAAGGGCCATATCCCCAATAATGTATGACTAATAAACCAAGGAATTCACTCATGGCAACCATTGTTACGCGCTTTCCCCCGAGCCCCACCGGTTACCTGCATGTCGGCGGTGCCCGGACCGCGCTTTTTAACTGGCTGTACGCCCGCCATACCCGGGGCCGTTTTGTTTTGCGTATCGAAGACACCGACAAAGCGCGTTCAACCAAGGCGTCTGTGAACGCGATTTTCGAAGCCCTCGAGTGGCTCGGCATCGACTGGGACGACGGCCCCTACTTTCAATCCGAACGGTTCGACCTCTACACAGAATATATCGATAAACTGATTCAGTCCGGACATGCCTATTACTGCACCTGCAGTCCGGAAAAAATCGACGCCATGCGCAAGGAAGCCATGGCCACCGGTGGTAAACCGAAATACGACGGCACCTGCCGGGAAAAGGGCCTGCCCAGGTCCGCGGACGCCGTGGTCCGTTTCAAGGCCCCGCTGGTCGGCAGCACCATTATTAAAGACGTCATCAAAGGCCATATCGAGTTTCAAAACAGCGAACTTGATGATTTTGTCATTGCCCGCAGCGATGGGTCGCCCACCTATAATTTTGTAGTGGTCGTGGATGATATCACCATGGGCATCAATACCATTATCCGGGGTGATGACCATGTCATGAACACCCCCAAGCAAATCCAGCTATACAAAGCCCTGGGCTGCGAACTGCCGGTGTACGGACATGTTCCCATGGTGCTCGGTCCGGACCGTACCCGGCTGAGCAAGCGCCACGGCGCCATGTCGGTTACCGCCTACCGCGACATGGGCTACCTGCCCGAGGCGGTACTCAATTATCTGGTGCGTCTCGGCTGGTCCCACGGCGATCAGGAGTTCTTTCACACTACAGAACTCATCGAGAAGTTCTCACTGGAGAATATCGGCAAATCCGCCGGCATTTTTGACCAGGAAAAACTCCAGGCCCTGAACGGGGACCATATCCAGGCCATGGCGCCGAACCGGCTTTATCCCTATCTAAAACCGTTTCTGGAAAAAGCCGGTTATGACCCGGGCCCGGGGGACTATATCGAGAAGATCATTGCGACCTTGAATCAGCGCAGCAAGACCCTGGTGGAGATGGCTGACGCGGCCGGCTTCTATTTCGCGGATGAAATCGAATACGAGGAGAAGGCCGCCAAAAAATTTCTCAAGGCCGGGGCCCTGGAACCGGTTCGCCTGCTGGCCGAAAAACTGACGGCGCTGGATGATTTTGAAGAAAAAGCCCTGGAAGATGTTTTCAGGGCGGTGATGACGGAAACCGGTCTGAAGCTGGGCAAGATCGCCCAGCCCGTGCGCGTGGCCCTCACCGGCCGGACCGCCAGCCCCGGTATATTCGAGATTATTGAAATTATCGGTCGGGAAAAAGTACTAAAAAGACTTGCAAAGGCCATCACGTTCATGAAAAAATAAAAAAATCTTGACGCGCTCGGCGAGATTATATATTTAGCGCTTTTACACTCACTGGGGCATGGTCTAGTGGTAGGACGACGGGTTCTGGCCCCGTTAGCCCAGGTTCGAACCCTGGTGCCCCAGCCATTTAACACCAAGGGCTTACGAAGATTTTTCGCAAGCCCTTTCTTATTAGGGTTCAAGGATTCCAGGGTCCGAGGGGTCGAGTGAGCCCCTGCGGGGCATAAAAACCTAAAGCCTGAATATCCAATGTCCAACTCCAATGCCCAATTTCCAAGTAAGGTATTCTACCAATTTGATTAGTTATAATCAGCAACGCGCAGCGTTTCATTACTTGAACATTGGGAATTCCTTGTTGGATATTGGATATTCTGTTTTCACTTGTCCCCTCGACTTCTTGAACCCTGCCCCTTAAAACCGCCATCCCCAGTATTCCAAAAAAGCGGCAAATTCCCGCATATCCGACGCGCTCCGGGCCCAGGGCTTGAGGCTGGTGTAAAATTCGATTCCGTCGGTCTTGTCCAGTCCGAACTTTTTGTCCTCACCTACCCGCCAATCCAGGGCCCACCAGCTCATCAACAGCCTTTCGCGCTGTTTGTAGCTCTCTTTAACATAGCCCCTGCGGCTGCCTGAGGATTCATAAAACGACGTGACCCCGGCCGCTTCAAGGGGCAGTCGCTCCAGCGCATCCAACGCCTTGAGTTCGGCAGTTATTTCAGCCGCGGCCACGGACGTCCCGGCGTCTGTCCAGCGAATATCCTTCACCCGGTGGGTCCCGTCCCGCAGGACGATGACCGGGCGGGCTTGTTCCGGCGGGCTTCCGGCAAAGTCGAGCAACCCGGGCAGGTTTTCCCCGTAAACCGCCTGGCGGCCTTTTTGCCAGCCCACCGGCCAGGCGTCCATCGGCAGGTAAGCCGTGGGCACGAACGCCAGGTAGCAGCCGCAGGTGTGCACCGTCGTGACCAGCAGCGGTTGTTGCCGGTCATTGAGGGTAATAATCACCAGCAGGCCGACATTTTTCCCGGCGATGAGGTGAAACGGCGCCCACCCGCCCGGGACTTCGGCGAAGTGGACGCGGTAGACCAGATTTGTGAATGTACCTCCGGACGTCGTGAACGCCTGCTGCCGGGCATAATATGTTGCCCGGTCAGGATCGACAAAAACCTTTTCCTGATTGTCCGCGTGCATGACTGCCCGGGGGGTTCCGATCCGGTTGTGACGGGCTTCATGATTTTCAATCATAAAGACAGGGGCATATCTGCCGGGAAGCGCCGCCTCATTTTCAACCGTGTAGGCCGCCAGCGGCGGGTCCGGAGCCGATCGGCCGGGACCTGTGGCGCAGGCGCCCAGCAAGGTCATTAAAACAACGGGCAGGAAAACGGCTGCTTTTATCATCCTTTTACGCATAGAAACCGCCTGAAAGGGCACCCGGCTTACCCGCGTACCCTGCTTACAATTGGCTGGATTGATCATCAACAATACCGGCAAATTTTCTAAGTAGGTTTTCAGCCGCCGGTGTCGGGCTGACGGCCTGCAGGAGCGCTTCAATGTTCATTCCCGCGTCGGCAAGTTCACCGGCCTGCTCGTGGATATAGGCCCGCATGACATCAGTCGAATACTCCGGGTGGAACTGCACGCCCCAGGCCATCTCCCCCAGGCGAAAGGCGTGGTTGGGTTCATGGCGGTTGGCCGCCAGGCGCGTTGCTCCCGGCGGCAGGGCCAGCACGGTCTGGGCGTGGGTGACGTGGGCCGGGAAAGAGTCCGGCAATCCTTGAAAGAGGCTGTCATCAAGGGCCGGGGCCAGTCGGCTGACCGCCACTGTGCCGATCTCTTTGCCCTGCGGGTGGAATCCGACCTCACCGCCGGTGGCACGCGCCAGGAGCTGGTGTCCGTAGCAGATACCAAAAAGGGGGATCCCGGCCGCAAGCAAAGACGGTATCCATTTTTCCAGGGCGATACTCCAGGGACGGTTGTCCGTTACCATGGCGTGGGCGCCGGTGATGACCACCCCCGCACAGTCTTCCGCCGCAGGCGGCAGCGCACCCTGCTCAACATCCAGAATGTGAATTTCAGTTGCGGTTTCACCAAGGGCTGCCCGGGTCCAGGCATCAAAATCACCCAACTGCTTGAGCGTGTCGGGAAAGGTGGTCCCTGTTTTAATGATATATAATTTTTTCATACGTCACGGCCCGATCCGCAATGATTTTGTGTGTTCTCTCTTCAATTTGGGCATCATCCGGCAAACTTCAACCCCACGGATAACTTTCGTTTGAAGAGTACCCTGCAGCCCCGCAGTAGCGGGATTTCCACTGCGCTACAACAAGCTGCGGGGAATGCGCTCGCTGATTCGGTCCAAGTTACGGTAAATTAACGACCCTTGAATCGGGCTTCGCGCCTTTCTATAAATGATTCGATGCCCTCTTTGACATCGTCGCTCTCCATAAGCGGTAAAAGATCCGGAAGCAGCCTTTCAAAAGCGGCTTGCTCTCCCCGGGCCCGGGTCAGACGCGCAGAAGCCAGGGTGGCCATGACCCCCAGGGGTGCCTGGGCAGCAATCGTCGCGGCTATTTCGAGCGCCCGCTCCATCTGACGGCCCGGTTCGGTCAATTCCTGCACCAGACCGAGACGAAAGGCCTCCTTGGCGCTGATCTCATCGGCCGTCAGCAGGTAGCGCATGGCATTGCCCCACCCTATCTCCTGTATCAGACGCACCGTGGCACCGCCGACCGGGTAGATCCCGCGCTTGATTTCGATCTGGGCATAACGAGTGTTAGCCGCAGCCACCCGGATGTCCGTTGCCAGAAGCAGCTCCAGGCCAATGGTCAGACACAATCCCTGAGTAGCCATGACGATCGGTTTGCCCAGGCGGTTGTCTTCATCCAGACCCAATGGGTCGATGCCGTCGGCAGGCAGGTCCGGAAATGAGCCCTTCCCGAAATGGGGGGCCCAGGCGACCAGATCAAGACCGGACGTAAAATGGTCCCCTTCCGCGGCCAGAACCCCGCAGCGTAAATCCGGATTGCGGTGCAGTTCGCCGTAGGCGAGGCTCAGTTCCCGATACATATCCAGATCAAAAGCATTGAGCTTTTCAGGGCGGTTAAGTTTTATAATGAGTACATGATCATTTGTTTCGACGGACACTTTGCTTTTTCCCATAACAACAGATCTCCTTTTGAATAACCAAAAAAACGCCGGCTAAATATCTTCGGCGTCTACCCCTAAGGCACTTTTCAAAACCTTGATTGACACCTTTTCAACAATCTCTTTTATGTTTTCCCTGAACTCGACGACATGCGGCGCGGCCAGGTGTTTTTTGAATGCGGCCATACTTTCCCATTTCTCAATAACCGTGACAATATTGCCGGCCTGCACTTGCGTGGCAATATCTGTTTTACAGTCTATGGTCGGCAGGTACAAAAGGCACCCTTCCTCTTGGTTGACCTGCGGTGCAAAGGTCTCGTAAATTTTGAGCACGTCAGCCATTTTTTTGTCTTTGATAAAAATAGAAGCGATTACATGAATCATTTTGGACTGGTCCTATGTTTGAGGTTTTACAGGATTGTTTCAGCCGTTCATTCCGTGAATCCATGCCCTCGCATTGCCTCGCTTTTCATGAAACGCGCCATACCCGTTTTCATCTTCCTGAATCCGTGTTTTTGGTAGAAGCCTTCTTTTCCGGGCGATGCATATAAAATAACATTGCAATGTGAGAGCCGGGATAAAATAGTATCCATGATTGTCCTTCCGATCCCCTGCCCCTGGAAGTCAGGGAGAACCGCGCAGTCATAGACAGCTGCCTGGTAGGCGCCATCCGAAATCGCGCGGCCAAAACCGATCAACCGATCCGCATGATAGACAAACACGGTCGTGTGGCTGGCTTCAAACGCTCTTTTGTGCACATCCGGGTCATGGTACGCCATGCCAACCATTTTCAGTGTTTCCGACACTGTCTCCCAGTTCACTCCGACACAATCTTGTTTAACGTCTGTTTCCATCAAGGCGCCTCGTTATATATGTTATCTGTGAACCTAATATATCGATAGCTCTTTGAAAGCAATTTTTATAATTTTTCATTTCCGCTTCCAAATGGCGGTATCCAAGAAGTTTCTGGACTATCCCGGTAATCCGTTAATTCTGGAAAGGTTTCTGCCGATATGTTATGCTTTTGGGATTGATTGATTATACGGGTTATCGATGCACCGATAGCCTTAACTTAAATTTTTTTCAGGAACCCCATAATGAGCAAAACTGAAGACGGCAACGCCCCCGGTGACAACGCAACCTCCGTTGATTTTATACGTACAATTATCGCGGAAGATATAGCGAATAACAAAAACGATGGGCGGGTAGCCACCCGGTTTCCACCGGAACCCAACGGATACCTGCACATCGGGCATGCCAAATCCATGTGCCTCAATTTTGGCGTCGCCACTGAATACAAGGGGACCTGCAATCTGCGCTTCGACGACACCAATCCGACCAAAGAGAGCGTCGAGTACGTCAATGCCATCAAGGAAGATGTCCGCTGGATGGGATTTGACTGGGAGGACCGGGAATTCTACGCCTCCAACTACTTTGACCGGCTCTATGAATTTGCCACCGAGCTGATCAAAAAGGGTAAGGCCTACGTGGACAGCCTGTCCGCGGACGAAATCCGTAAATACCGGGGCACCCTCACAGAGCCCGGCAAGGCAAGTCCCCACCGTGATCGACCCGTGGAAGAAAACCTGGATCTGTTCACGCGCATGAAAGACGGGGAGTTTGCGGACGGCACCCATGTCCTGCGGGCGAAAATCGACATGGCCAGCCCGAACATGCTGCTGCGCGACCCCACCCTCTACCGCATCCGCAAAGCCCACCACCACCGAACCGGCGACAAATGGTGCGTCTACCCCATGTACGATTTCACCCACTGTCTTTCAGACAGCCTGGAAGGCATCACCCACTCGCTGTGCACCCTTGAATTCGAAAACAACCGCCCTTTGTACGACTGGGTCCTGGACAACCTGGACACACCCAGCCGTCCCGAGCAGACCGAATTCGCACGACTGAACCTGGGTTATACGATCCTGAGCAAACGCAAACTGATCGAACTGGTGGAACAGGGCCACGTCAGCGGCTGGGACGATCCGCGCATGCCGACCATCAGCGGACTGCGCCGCCGCGGCTACCCGCCCGAGGCCATCCGCAATTTCTGTGACCGCATCGGCATCGCCAAGCGCGACAGCATCGTGGACATGGCCCTGCTCGAGTACAGCATCCGCGAGCACCTCAACGCAGTTGCGCCGCGCTACATGGGGGTGCTGCGCCCCTTGAAGCTGGTCATCGAAAACTACCCCGAAGACCAGGTTGAAGAGCTTGATTTCATCAACAACCCGGAGCGGCCGGAGGACGGCACCCGCAAGGTCCCTTTTTCAAGGGTGCTCTATATCGACCAGGACGATTTTCGTGAAGAACCTTTTCGCAAGTACTTCCGCCTGGCCCCGGGCCGGGAGGTCCGCCTGCGCTACGCCTACCTGGTGACCTGCACGGATTTTGTCAAAGATGAACAGACCGGTGAGATCGTGGAGGTCCGCTGTACCTACGACCCGGAAACCCGGGGCGGCAATGCACCGGACGGCCGCAAGGTAAAAGGCACCATCCACTGGGTCAGCGCCGCCCACGCTCTGGAAGCCGAAGTGAGACTTTATGACTACCTGTTCGCCAGACACAACCCAACTGAAGTTGAGGAAGGCGGCCACTTCTGTGACAACCTCAACCCCAACTCCCTTGAAATCCTGACTGACTGTAAAGTCGAACCGAATCTGGCCAATAGCGAGCCCGGAAGCCGCTTTCAGTTCGAACGCATGGGCTATTTCTGCGCGGACAGCAAGGACTGCCAGCCCGGTCGACTGGTCTTCAATCGCACGGTGACCCTGCGGGACACCTGGGCCAGGATAGAAAAGGCCCGCAAGGCCGCTGAACAAAGTAAAAAGAAAAAGCGGAAATAACGACGCGCAGAGGGCAGAGGGCAAAAAACCAGTTTAACCTTGAATGTCAAGGGTTAACTGGTTTATTTTTTTAGGCTTTTGATTTTACGCTATGCTCTTTGCACTATGCCCTCTGCGTTTTTTAGCGCATGCGCTAAAAAACCATCCCCACATACCCCACAAAACTGCTCCCCGGGCTTTTATCGGCGCTGGTGGCATAGGTCAGGCATTCACCTTTTTGGGCTCCCGCTTTTACCCCGGCCGTAATCGCTGCCGCTGCCGCGCCGCTGCAGCAGGCGTTGTGATTGGCCAGTCCCTGGCGTATCACCTCCTCCGGCTGCATGGCGGCCATGGCGTCAATCACTTTCCGGTCGTTCTCATTCTTGACCCAATCCAGGGCTTCCGGGCCCGTGCCCTTATCCAGGAATCCATAGTTGGGCCCGTAATGAGTCAGGTCGGTGGAACCGAGCACGGCCAATTTGAGGCCCAGCTTTTCCGCGGTCTCCACGACCGCATCCCCCAGCTTCAGGGCAAAGGGGGTCGGGGGAACGCCGATGGGAATAAATTCAGCTGACCCGCAGAAATACTTGACGAATGGGCACTGCAGTTCAATGGTGTTGTCCCGGAAAAAATCCGTGTCCCGGTTGGCGCTGAAAGGGAACGTTTCAGCCAATTGTCCGGCCATCTCTCCTGCGATTTTCAGATTGCCGAAGGGTGTCTCCCACTGTCCTGCCGTGTAGATGCAGGGTGTCGATCCCGGGTGCATGTGCATGCCGAAAACCACCACCACATCCGGCTGGCTGGATCGGCTCAAGGCACGCATGACATTGCAGGCGATACTGCCGGAAAAAAACCACCCGGCATGGGGCACGATGCCCCCTACCAGATCAACACCTTTTCCGGCATCGGGGCCTTCGGCCAAAAATTCCTTTATCTGCGCTTCACACTCCCGAGCGTTTTGCGGGTACCAGCTGCCTGCAAAAACGGCTTCTCTGATATGTGACATTTGATCCTCCTTTTCGCCGTGTGGTGGATCTCGGGCATGGCCACAAAATCGAAATGTGTGCCATTTCTTTAATACAAGACCTGCTTTCAGCGATCTTGATTGTCATGCCGGTCCCAGATCAAGTCCTGGATAACGTATCCGGCATCCAGGGGTGCATTGGAATGGAATACTGGATGCCGGATCAAGTCCGGCATGACGAAGATGGCTCCAAATTACGGGATCGGACAACAACAATTAATTTACACTTTCTCTCTCAAAAGCGCAAAAAAAATCCCCCTTGCAAAGCGGGGGGAGGTGAAAAACCAAAACCAGTACATCGCGCAAAGACGCCAAGGCGCTGAGAAAACAAAACATCAGGATTTAGTCGCGCTATCGCGCGAAAAACCTGTTAGATTGTTATCTTTAGAAGATCTTAAGATTTTCCGGCGAAGCCGGAATAAATTCCTGGTTTTCTCTGCGTCTTGGCGCCTTTGCGCGAGGACACGGTTTCCGGATTTTCTCTGCGATTTTGCGCCTTAGCGCGGAAGGTGTTCAATCTCGCCTTTGGCTGTCTATCACCAATTACGCTGACTTTAAGAATTCAATTTGGAGGCCACTTTGTCCTTCAGCCACTGAATCCAGGCATCGAAGCCTTCCTGGGTCTTGGCTGAAATCTCGAACACCGGAATATCCGGATGAACCTGGTGGATGTTGTCAACTGCCAGCTGGCGGTCGCAATCAAGATACGGCAACAGGTCGATCTTGTTCAAAAGGGCGGCATTGCACTCACGAAACATCAACGGGTACTTGAGCGGTTTGTCCTCTCCCTCGGTCACCGAAAGCATCACCACCCGTTCATCTTCGCCGATATCAAACTCGGCCGGGCAGACCAGGTTGCCGATATTTTCGACGATGAGCAGGTCAATGGCCGCAAGGTCGATCCCGCCCACGGCCGCCTCGATCACATGCGCGGCCAGGTGGCAGTCCCCCCCGAATTCGTCCGTGTTGATCTGCACCACCGGCGCGCCGCTGGCCGACAGCCGATCAGCGTCGTTGGTTGTGCAAATGTCCCCGACAACCACCGCGCAACGTATGTCCGGCATGAGCAGGGACAGGGATTTGACCAGGGTCTCGGTCTTACCGGACCCCGGACTGCTCATGACGTTGAGGACGAAAACGTTCTTTTCCGCAAACAACTTGCGGTTCTGGTCGGCCATGATGTTGTTGGCGTCCAGTACGTTGCGGACCACTTTGATTTCGCGGGTACCGGAACGTTTGCTGCCCACCACGGTACCGTGATGGGCATGGTCATGCCCGTGGTGGTGGGTATGACGGGTACCGTCGTGGTGATAATATTTCCTGATGGTAAAAAATTCGATGGTCATGCGGATTTATCCTCATCCAGAACTTCAATTGAAACAATGTCGAGCTCCTTGCCGGAGATCAACTCGATTGAGCCGCTTTTGCACTTCGGGCAGGTGAACGCAGGCTCATCAATGGTCCACGTAGCGTCGCAATCCTTGCACATGGCCACCACCGGGACCTGTTCGATGTTCAGCTGGGCGCCTTCCAACCGGGTATCTTTTATGACCACCCCAAAACAGAACGTCAGGCTTTCCGGAACGATGGCCGACAGTTTGCCAACCCTGAGATTGACGCTCTCGACCTGCACGGCATCCATCCCGACCGGAATGGATGCTTCGGCAATCTCGATAATCTCCATGGCAATGCCCATTTCGTGCATAACTAATCTTGTCTCATTAAAAAGTAAAACCAAAAACCGTTCATCGCGCAAAGACGCAAAGAAGGTCAAAAACATAAATTGATCGCGCTAATGCGCGACACACCGACTGCTTTTCGATTTAGGGTTTTATCCCGCGAAGCGGGACCCAATTCTGGTTTTCTTGGCGCCTTTGCGTCTTTGCGCGATGCAAATTCTTTTAATTAAAGAAACACCTCGGCACAAATATCTCCGAGGGTGCCAAGGTTTTCACACACGTGAATGCCGCCGGCCTTCATGGCCTCGATTTTGCCCTGGGCGGTACCGCTGCCACCGCTCACGATGGCCCCGGCATGTCCCATGCGTCGACCCGGGGGTGCGGTGAGTCCGGCAATGAAACCAACCACGGGTTTGTTCACGTTCGCGGCGATATATTCGGCCGCCTCTTCTTCAGCCGTGCCGCCGATCTCGCCGACCATGACGATACCTTCCGTAGCCGGGTCTGCCTGAAACGCGCTCAGGCAATCGATAAAATTGGTCCCATTGACCGGGTCACCGCCGATCCCGATACAGGTGGTCTGGCCGATGCCCTTGCCGGTCAACTGGTGGACCACTTCATAGGTCAGGGTGCCGGAGCGCGAAACCACGCCGATGGGCCCACCCGGCTGGTGAATCGGTCCCGGCATGATGCCAATCTTGCATTCACCCGGGGTGATAATGCCCGGACAGTTGGGCCCGATCAGGCGGCTGTTTTTGCCGGCCATAAAATTCTTCACCTTCATCATGTCCATCACGGGAATGCCTTCGGTAATCGCCACGATCAGCTCGATCTCGGCATCCACCGCTTCCATGATCGCATCGGCTGCGAACGGCGGCGGTACAAAGATCATACTGCAGTTGGCACCGGTAGCGCTTACGGCATCTTTAACCGTGTTGAACACCGGCACGTCATCCATTTTCTGACCGGCCTTACCGGGTGTAACACCGGCGACGACCTGGGTACCGTATTCGACACACTGGCGGGTGTGGAACTGCCCTTCCCGGCCGGTGATTCCCTGGACCAGAAGTTTCGTTTCCTTGTTTACGAATATGCTCACTTTTATATCCTCGCTCTTTCTTTTGATATCATTGCAACCGCAGGTTGTTCACTGAAAACCGTTGCCCGCTCATCAGGCTACGATCTGGGCCACCTTCTCCGCAGCGTCCTTGAGGTCCACCGCCGTTGTGAGATTCAAACCTGATTCGGCCAGGATACGCCGGCCCTCTTCGACATTGGTGCCTTCCATACGCACCACCACAGGAACGGCTATATTGGTCTTTTTGGCCGCCTCCACCACGCCGGTTGCCAGGACATCGCACCGTAGAATGCCACCGAAAATGTTGATCAGGATTCCTTTGACATTTTTATCGCTAAGAATAATGCGGAACCCGTTTTCAACCATTTCCGCACTGGCTCCGCCGCCGACATCCAGAAAGTTCGCCGGATCGGCGCCCGCCATTTTGATGATATCCATGGTGGCCATGGCCAGTCCGGCCCCGTTGACCATGTTGCCGACGTTACCGTCGAGGTTGATATAGTTCAGGTTGTACTGGGAGGCTTCCACTTCGAGAGGATCTTCCTCATCCAGATCACGGTATTCCTGAATATCCTTGTGCCGGAACAGGGCGTTGCTGTCCACATCAACCTTGGCATCCAGGGCGATCACGTCATTTTCCGCCGTAAGGACCAGTGGGTTGATCTCCACCAGGGAGCAGTCGTAGTCCGTAAACATACGGTACAGGCTGGTCAGCAGTTTGAAAAAGGGTTTCATCGCTGCGGGCGGCAGGTTCAGTCCGAAAGCGACTTCCCGGCAGTGATAGGCCTGGAGTCCCGTCAACGGATCGACCAGCACCTTGATGATCTTTTCCGGGGTGTCAGCGGCCACCGCTTCGATATCCATGCCGCCGGCTTCGCTGGCCATGATGATGTTTTTCGCAGTGGCCCGGTCGGGCAGAATGCTCAGGTAGAGCTCGCTGGCGATGTTCAGCCCCTGCTCCACCAGAACCTTTTTTACCAGACGACCCTCGGGGCCGGTCTGGTGGGTCACCAGGGTCATGCCCAGGATCTCATCGGCATTGGTTTTGACCTCGGCAGCACTGCCGGCCAGTTTTACACCCCCGCCTTTGCCGCGCCCGCCGGCATGGATCTGGGCTTTGACCACCACGGGGTAGCCTCCCAGGGTTTCCGCCACGGTGCCGGCTTCGTCGGTGGAAAACGCGACCCCGCCCTCGGGGATCGGCACACCGTATTTCTTGAACAGTTCTTTTGCCTGGTATTCATGGATCTTCATGATCCCAAACCTCCTTTGATTTATCCAAAAAAGCGGGGCATCGAACAGGAAATGTTAACAGTACCTGTTGATCCGATGCCCCACCAACGTATATTTGCAATCGGCCTTCATTGGAATCCATAGGGGCCGTCCACAAATGGTAGGTTTTGGTTCAGGGTGACGCGAAGCTAATGCCTTACGTGGTGCAAGGCTTGAGCACTTTTGAAACCGCAGGCATAGCAGACGCTATGTCGAGGATTTCACAAGAGCGAAAACGCCGCCCTGGGCCAAAAAATGCCGTTTGTGGGCGTGCCCTAGCCAATAACAGCCAGGACGTCCCCCTTGCCGACCGAATCGCCGGAAGAGAAATTAATCGCCTTGATGGTCCCGCCGCACGGGGCCGCCAGGGCGTTTTCCATCTTCATGGCTTCCAGGACCAGTACGGTGTCACCTTCGGCCACTTCGTCACCCACGTTCTTCTCATAGCTGACGATCATGCCGGGCATGGGAGCGGTCATAGGAGTGCCATCCGCCGCCGGGGCCGGAGCAGGTGCCGCTTCTTCCTTGGCCGCCGGAGCCGGAGCCGGAGCCGCGGGAGCCGCCGGGGCGGCCGCAGGTGCCGGGGCCGGTACGACCGGAGCAGCACCGGGCTGGACATAACTGATCACCGGACCACCGCCGACTTCGTCCACACCGACTTCGAAGTAATCCTTGTCCACGTAGACATTGAAGGTCCGCAGGTTCTCGCTCTTGTCCGGGGCTTCCGGCTTCTCAAAAAGCTGGCCGGCCTTGGCCTTTTTAATGAGATCCAGTTCGGCCTGCGCCTCTTCCAGGCTGCGCGGCATCACTTCCTTGGGCGGCTCTTCCTTGCCGTATTTCCACTTGAGGAATTTCCGGCCGGTCACGGGGTAGATGGCATACAGGACTTCGTCGTCCAGGTCCACCGCCAGGTCCTTGATCTCTTCCTGGGCCTTGGCCAGTTCCGGTTCGAGCACTTCCGCCGGACGGCAGGTGATCGGCTCCTCGCCCCGCGGGTAATCTTTCAAGGCCTTTTTCTGAACTTCCGCATTAATCGGCACCGCGGTCTTGCCGTACAGGCCATAGCACAGGTCCTTCACCTGGCCGGTGATCATCTTGTAGCGCTCATTTTCATCATCGAAGAGCACGTTATTCACCGTCTGGATACCCACGATCTGGCTGGTGGGCGTTACCAGCGGTATCTGACCAAGATCTTTCCTGACTTTGGGAAGCTCCTTGTAGACCTCGTCGATCTTGTCCAGAGCGTCCATCTCCCGCAGCTGGTTCACCAGGTTGGAGAGCATCCCGCCCGGGGTCTGGTGCAGCAAGACGTTGATGTCGATAATGGACGTTTTGGTATCATCGAGCAGGTGACGGTATTTGGGCATCACCTCTTTTTCCAGGACTTCGTTGATCGCCGCCAGGTCCCGGATATCGAAACCGGTGTCCCGATCGGTGCCTATCAGGGTCATGACCATGGGTTCAAGCGCGGCATGGGAGGTCCGGTAGGCGTACGGCGACATACAGGTGTCAATAATGTCCACCCCGGCTTCAATCGCCTTCAGGTGCGACATGGGCGACATACCCGAGGTGAAATGGCTGTGCAGGTGGATCGGCGGCTTCACCGACTCTTTGAGCGCCTTGACGATGGCGTAGGCATCATACGGCGCGATCAGGCCGGCCATGTCCTTGATGCAGATACTGTCCGCCCCCATCGCTTCCAGGTCTTTGGCCTTGTTCACGTAGTAGTCCAGGTTGTACACTTCGCCACCCAGCCGTGGCTCGGTCATGGTGTAACAGATGCAGCCCTGGAAGTGTTTTCCGTATTCCTTGATCTTGGGAACCACGGTCTGGAAATTGCGGTAGTCGTTCAGTGCGTCAAAGGTCCGGAAGATGTCCATGCCGTTCTCGCAGGCCCGGTCCATGAATGCGTTAGCCACGTCATCGGCGTAGTTGCGGTACCCTACCAGGTTCTGGGCACGCAGCAGCATGGAAAACGGCGTCTTTTTGAAGTAACGTTTCAGGGTCCGGATCCGCTCCCACGGATCTTCATTGAGAAACCGGTGCATGGTGTCGAACGTCGCCCCGCCCCAGGTCTCCGTGGCCCAGAAGCCCACTTCGTCCATCATCTCCGCCACCGGGATCATGTCTTCGGTGCGTCCCCGGGTGGCAAACAGCGACTGGTGTCCGTCGCGCAGCGTCAGATCCATCACCTTTACCGGATTGGCGGCCGCCGGACGGTCCTTGTCATAATTCATCTCGGTCATGTTAACCTGTGTATGATCGCTCATTACCCCTGTCTCCTCTTTATATAATTAAGTTTCCTGTTTATTGATCGGGTTATTTTATACCGTGAAAAGCTTTCATCTGCATCATGTTGCGCATCTGCATCAGATCCTGGCGCCCGCTGATACCCCACAGGCCCGCCGGTGGAGCCGCCATCGCCGTGACAGGCTCGGGCGGCGCTTCAGCCGCCTGCATCATGATGGCCTCTTCCTCGGTTTTTATGTAATCGATGACAGCCGCTATGGCCGCCGCTTTCTTCTTTGCATTCATGGGTCTCTCCCTGGCTTGATGTCAACAGCTTGCGAACCTTACATGGGAATATTGCCGTGTTTTTTCGGCGGCCGCAGCTCTCGCTTGCTGCACATCACCTCCAGCGCGTCGATCAGGCGCGGCCGGGTCTCGCTGGGAACGATAACTGCATCGATATACCCCCGGGTAGCCGCGCAGTACGGATTGGAAAAAAGGTCCTGGTATTCAGAAATCTTTTCTTTGCGTTTGGCCACCGGATCATCCGCGCCGTTGATCTCCTTGCGGTGGATAATGTTGGCGGCGCCTTCCGCGCCCATCACCGCGATCTCCGCCGTGGGCCAGGCAAAGGCCATATCCGCACCCAGATCCTTGGAGCACATGGCCAGGTAGGACCCGCCGTAATCCTTCCGGGTTACCAGCAGCAGTTTCGGCACAGTGGCTTCGGAATAGCACCAGAGCAGCTTGGCCCCGTGGCGGATGATGCCGCCCCACTCCTGCTGACTGCCGGGCAGATACCCGGGCACGTCCGCGATGGTCAGCATGGGAATGTTGAACGCGTCACAGAAGCGGATAAACCGGGTGGCCTTGTCGGACGCGTTGATGTCCAGACAGCCGGCCATAAATTTCGGCTGGTTGGCAATGATCCCGATGGACCGGCCGTTGAGGCGGGCAAAGCCGATAATGATATTCTGCGCAAAATACATGTGCGGTTCGAAGAACTCGCCGTTGTCCACGATGGACGCGATCACCGCTTTCATGTCGTAGGACGCGGCCGGGCTGTCCGGTATGATGCTGTCCAGGGCCGGGTCAATCCTTTTGGGATCATCGCCGGTGGCCACGGAAGGCGGATCTTCCATGTTGTTGGACGGCACATATGAAAGCAGCTTCTTAATCTGGGCGATGGCATCCTGGTCGCTTTCGCAGGCGAATTGCGCCACGCCGCTCTTTTCATTGTGGGTCATGGCGCCGCCCAGGTCCTCGAAGGTGATCTCTTCGCCGGTGACGGATTTGATAACCTCCGGCCCGGTAATGAACATGTAGCTGGTATCCTTGACCATGAAGATCCAGTCGGTCATGGCCGGAGAATAGACGGCGCCGCCCGCGGTGGGCCCCATGATGGCCGAAATCTGGGGAATCACCCCGGAGGCCACGGAGTTGCGGTAGAAGATCTGGCCATACCCGGAGAGGGCATCGACCCCTTCCTGAATCCGGGCGCCGCCGGAGTCGTTAAATCCGACAAACGGCGTCCCGGCCTTGAGGGCCATATCCATAACTTTGCATATCTTTTTGGCGTGCATCTCTCCCAGGCTGCCGGCCCGTGAGGTGAAATCCTGGGCGTAGGCAAACACCGGACGGCCTTCCACCAGGCCGTGACCGGTCACCACCCCGTCGGAGGTCACTTCCACCTTTTCCATGCCGAAGTTCTGGCAGCGGTGGGTGACAAACGCGTCGATCTCGCGAAACGTCCCGGCATCGAAAAGCTCGGCCAGCCTCTCCCGGGCAGTCAGTTTGCCCTTGTCCTTGTGTTTCGCAACCGCTTTTTCGCCACCCATCTGCTGTACTTTGGCTTCGCGGGCTTTCAGCTCCTTGATTTTGTCTTCCACTATACCCATTGTGGCCTTCCTTTCTTTGGAACCTTTTGAATTATTATGCTAATTAGTTATTTTAAAAGGTAATTCGTATCCCTGTCGCAAAATGGTTTAAAATTCATGGAACTTTTGACAAACTAGACCGGCTCCCGCTTGTCAAGAAAAAAAAGTAGTTCATCCGCGGCGGCGGCCGGTGCGAGGGAACCATTGACTACCGCATTCTTCAAATCCGGCAGAGCCGCAACGATTTCCCTGTTTTTGTAAAACCGATCTTTCAGACCCTCCTCGATCAGGGCCCACATCCAGTCAAGGGACTGCTTTTGCCGTTTTTCGCCAAACTCACCGGAAGCTTCAAAAGCCTTTCTATGGGCCAGCACTGTGTCCCAGATGGTATCGATGTCCTGGTTTTCCTTGGCGCTGCAGGTCAAAACCGGCGGCGACCAGGAAGGTGACGCGGGTGAGAGCAGGTGCAGGGCGGTCTCGTAGGCTTTCTTAGCCTGCCGGGCCTTTTCAACGTTGTCGCCATCGGCCTTGTTCACGGCCAGGGCATCCGCGATCTCGAGGACCCCTTTTTTGATGCCCTGCAGTTCATCACCGGCGCCGGCCAGCATCAGCACCAGAAAAAAATCCACCATGGAAGCCACTGCGGTTTCGGACTGGCCGACCCCCACCGTCTCCACGATGATGATATCAAAACCGGCCGCCTCGCACAGCAGCATGGTTTCCCGGGTCTTGCGGGCAACCCCGCCCAGACTGCCCCCGGATGGGGAGGGCCGGATGAATGCCCTGGGTTCAACGCAGAGCTGCTCCATGCGGGTTTTGTCGGCCATGATGCTCCCACGGCTGCGGGTGCTGCTGGGGTCAACAGCCAGCACCGCCAGCTGGTTCCCCTGCCCGGTCAGATACATCCCGAAGGTCTCTATAAAGGTGCTTTTGCCCACACCGGGAACACCGGTAATACCTAGGCGTACGGCTTTACCGGTGTGGGGCAGCAGCCCTTCGATGATGCCGGCAGCCATCTGACGGTGATCCGGGAGGCTGCTTTCGATCAGGGTTATGGTTCTGGCCAGAACCCTGCGGTCTCCGGATAGGACACCATTTATGTAGGACTGGATGTTCAAGACAATAGTTTTAAGTCTTACGTTTTACGTTTTAAGTTTTAAGTGTTAAGCCTGCGTTACCGGCATGCGCCGTTAGCGCCAACATCGAACGTCGAACATCGAACATAGTTCCTTGAACTTAGAACATTGAACGCTCAACATCGAACATCGAATATGGAAGTCGCTTCGCGACTGCTTTTTCGTATTGACCGCCGCAGGCGCACCTCAGTTCAGAGTTGAAAGTTCGATGTTCAATGCTCGAAGTTCAGCCCCTTCTACCCTTCAAGCGCCGAAAGTACCTTGTCGGCCGATTCAGTAATGGGCGTCCCGGGACCGAAGACCCCGCTGACGCCGGCGTCGTAAAGGAACTGGTAGTCACCCGGCGGGATCACGCCGCCGGTCACCACCATGATCTCGCTGCCGCCCAGTTTTTTGAGTTCTGCGATCAACTGCGGCACCAGCGCCTTGTGGCCCGCGGCCAGGGAAGAAGCGCCGACAACGTGGACGTCATTTTCTACGGCCATTTTCGCGGCCTCTTCCGGAGTCTGAAACATGGGGCTGATATCCACGTCAAAGCCGAGATCCGCGAACGCGGTGGCCACCACTTTCACCCCCCGGTCATGGCCATCCTGACCCATCTTGGTCAGGAGAATCCGGGGCCGGCGGCCCTGCTTTTCTTCGAAGGCATCCGCCCGCTTACGCAGGGATTCGATGGCATCGCTGCCGGTGTATTCGGAGGCGTACACACCCGAAATGCACTGGGTAGTGGCCACAAACCGGCCAAAAACCTTTTCCATAGCGTCAGAGATTTCGCCCACCGTGGCCCGGGCCCGGACAGCCGGGATACAGGCTTCCAGCAGATTGGCACCGGATTCGGCCGCGGCGGTTACATCGGCCAGGGCTTTTTCCACGGCGCCATTGTCCCGGGCGGCCTTGAGCTCATTCAGGCGCTGGATCTGCTCGTCCCGCACCGCCTCGGACACTTCCAGCAGGCCTTCAAGCGGCTCTTCCTCAATCTGGTATTTATTGACACCCACGATGACATCCAGGCCCTGGTCGATCCGGGCCTGCTTGCGCGCGGCGGACTCCTCGACCCGCATTTTGGGCATACCGGTCTCAATGGCCTTGGCCATGCCGCCGAGCTCTTCAACCTCGTTGATAATTTTACGTGCCGCGTCAATGATGCCGTTTGTCAGGGCCTCTATATAATAGGAGCCGCCCAGGGGATCCACCACCTTGGTTACCTGGGACTCTTCCTGAATGACAATCTGGGTGTTCCGGGCAATCCGGGCCGAGAAATCGGTGGGCAACCCTACGGCTTCGTCAAAGGAATTGGTGTGCAGGGACTGGGTGCCGCCCAGGGCCGCAGCCAGGGCTTCCAGGGTGGTCCGGATGATATTGTTGTACGGATCCTGTTCGGTAAGGCTCCAGCCGGAAGTCTGCACGTGGGTCCGCAACATGGTGGACTTGGGGTTTTGCGGGTTGAACGGGCTGATCAGCTCGTGCCACAGAAAACGGGCCGCCCGGAGCATGGCGATCTCCATGAAAAAATTCATGCCCACTCCGAAAAAGAAGGAGAGCCGGGGAGCGAAATCATCGATGTTCAACCCGGCATCCAGGGCCGCCCGGACATACTGCAGGCCGTCGGCCAGGGTAAAGGCCGTCTGCAGCACGGAATTGGCCCCGGCCTCCATCATGTGGTAACCGCTGATGCTCACCGTGTTGTACCGGGGCATGTTTTTGGAACAGAAGCCGATGATATCCGATACGATACGCATGGATGGCCCCGGCGGATAGATATAGGTATTACGGGTGAGGTACTCCTTGAGGATGTCGTTCTGGATGGTCCCCGAAAGCTTCTCGGCTTTAACCCCCTGCTCTTCGGCGGCAACGATATAGCCCGCCAGGATCGGCAGGACCGCCCCGTTCATGGTCATGGAGACACTCATCTGGTCCAGGGGAATCTGGTCAAACAGGACCTTCATGTCCTCAATGGAATCGATGGCCACGCCGGCCTTGCCAATATCGCCCACAACCCGGACATGGTCGGAGTCGTAACCCCGGTGGGTTGCCAGATCAAAAGCCACGGAGAGCCCTTTTTGCCCGGCGGCCAGATTGCGCCGGTAGAACGCGTTGGATTCTTTGGCGGTTGAAAACCCCGCGTACTGGCGAATCGTCCAGGGCCGGCCGGCATACATAGTCGCCATCGGACCGCGTACGTAAGGCGCAAAACCGGGCAGCGTATCGACGTGCTCCAACCCCTCCAGATCTTCAGCAGTATACAGGGGTTTTACTTTGATACCCTCCGGAGTATCCCAGTTCAGAGCATCCAGGGGTTTACCCCGGAGCTGTTTTTCCGCCAGCGCCTTCCAGTTGTCTACTTTTTGCTTCTCGGCCATGTCTGCTCCTTTTACAACTTTAAAAAAGTTTTTATTTTATTGTTGTCTATTTCTGAGCCTTCTCACTTAAAAAAATCGGAACCTTTCAATACGCCCTGGTGTCGTCCGGTGCACAGATCATCCATCCGCGGCAGGGTTGGCAATGGCCCGCCAGACCATCCCGAATAAAAAGCTGGTCTGGTCGGCGAGACTCTCCTGCTGTCCCCGGGAAACCCACATGAAAAAAGTCCGCTGGACCGTCCCCAGCATAAAATCAAGCAGCACCCCGGCGCGGACATCCGGGTTGAGCTGACCGCGGGCCTGCCCTTCCTTGAGAACATCGAGGTAAAGGTTGATCATTTTCTTCTGCCGGAAAGAGACATCCGCTATCCAGGTTTTCATGGGGACGGTCATGAACAGGATCCGACCAAGTTCCGGGTGCCTTTCGTAATAATCCAGCTGCAGCCAGAGAACCTTGCGCATCTTTTCCTTGAGATCCTGGATGCCCTTGAGATGATCCACAATACGGTCGGTCAGCTTCCCCAGGCCTTTATCCACAAAGGCAAAAAGCAGCCGTTCCTTCGATCCAAAATGGTTATAGATCGTACTGAAACTGATCCCGGCTCTTTTGGCCACATCCCGCATATTGGCTTTATGGAAATCAGAACTGCTGAATATCTCCATCACCGCGGTTTCAAGCCGTTTGAGAACTTCCGGATTTATGCCGTTTAATGTAGTCATACGTTCAGTTTAATAACGATGTTACCTTTCGCAAACACAAGGTTTTCAGAGATTTTACGATCAATCGAAGCCACAACCTGTAACAATGTTACAGTTCAATAAATGATAATATTCGGTGTGTCAATAAAAGTTTTGAATTTAGGTTGAAAAATGAATCGGATTCGGCCAGAAGGGTAAGATCGGATAGTGTCGTTTGAGGTTCAGCGCAGTTGCAACTGCCCGAGGCAACGTGGTCTCGGGTAAGTGGCCGGGGCGAAATCATGCTGCGCCAACTAAGAAGTCAAACCCTGAAACCCTTTTACTCGCGCAAAGGCGCCAAGAAAATCAAGGACAAATTTAGGGCGCTATTGCGCGAGACATTGATTTTGATCTTGACCTTCACACAGTCTGAGCAATGTGAACACTACACCAGAACGCTGGGTCAGGATCTCTCACAAAGTTCGACCAGGACGCCATTGGTCGCCTTGGGGTGCAGGAAAGCAATCTTGGCGCCTCCGGCGCCGATGCGCGGTACCTGGTCGATCAACTGGATGCCTTTGGCCTTCAGCTCTTCCAGGGCCGCTTCAACATTTTCCACCCGGAAGGCCACGTGCTGGATCCCCTGACCTTTTTTTTCAATATATTTGGCCACGGGTCCGTCCGGCGCGGTCGATTCCAGAAGCTCCACCTCACTTTCACCCACCGGGAAAAAGGCGGTGGTGACTTTCTGTTCCGCCACGGTTTCGTCCCCCTCAAAGGGAAGACCCAAAGCATCCGTCCAAAAATTTTTGCCTTCTTCAATGCTGTTTACCGCAATACCGAGATGATCGATTTTCAAAATTTTCATGTTTAGTCCCTTCTTCTGTTATGTGCTGTCAAACCATTTTCGCTTAATTGTATCCAGTGCCTAAAGTGAGCTAAAGTTTGAAGTGATCTTTACTTGAATTTGGCCATTACTTTTTCAAAAGCCGGCAGGGCATTGACGATTGTGTTGTCATCGCAGCAGAAGGCGATTCTAAAATGTCCGGGACCCGCAAAACCACTGCCCGGAACAACCAGGATCAATTCTTCCTGCAAGGCTTTTACAAACTTGACATCATCTGCAATCGGTGTTCGGGGAAAAAGGTAAAACGCGCCGGAGGGTTTGGTAAATTCATAGCCGCAATCAGCCAGGCCATCGCACAGCAAATCACGTTTGCGCTTATACTCCCCGATATCAACACTCAAACCCTGCATACAGGCGACCACCCGCTGCATCAGGGCCGGTGCATTGACATACCCCAGGATGCGGTTGGTCAGCGTCATGCCGGCCATCAGGCTGTCTTTATGGGCTGCCGCCGGATTGACGGCAGCAAATCCGATGCGTTCACCCGGAATCGATATATCTTTAGAGTAGGAGGTCCCAATAACACTTTCCGGATAACACTTGAAAATACTGGGAACTTTAGCATCATCATAAATTATTTTACGGTAAGGTTCATCGGAAAGCAGGTAGACTGTCCGCCCAAACGCCTGGCTTTTTTGGGTGAGTAACTGCCCCAGCGCTTTTAGACTTTCCTCGGAATAGATCTGCCCGGTCGGGTTGTTGGGTGAGTTGATAATCAACGCCTTTGTTTTGGGCGTAATAGCCGCATCAAGGGCTTCCAGATCCAACGTGAAGTCCGGATGGGTGGGCACCATTTTTAAAATACCACCATGATTATCGACATAGAACATATATTCAACAAAACAGGGCGTCGGCGTGATGACTTCATCGCCCGGATCCAACAGGGCTTTGAGCATGACATTCAATGCCCCCGCGGCGCCGCAGGTCATGATAACTTCCTTGTTCGAAACGGCCACTGCCTGTTCCTGGGTCAGGTATTCAGCCACACTATCGCATACCTGTGGATAGCCGGTTTGGGGCATGTAGCAGTGATCCCCCAGTCCGCAGGAATCGACAGTGTCTCTAAGCACTTCATTAAACTTGTCCGGTGGTGGCAAGTTGGGGTTTCCCAGACTGAAATCAAACACATTTTCCGCACCATGTTCGGCCTTAAGACGTGCGCCTTCTTCAAACATTTTACGTATCCAGGACGACTTGCTCATGATGTCTTCAATTTTTTTCGCAATAGTCATAATGGCCACTCCTCTAACTAATATTTAAACCCGAAATTCGAATATCGGAATGTTCTCAAGGCAAACGCCGCAAATCCGAAACAACCAAAGCAAATCGCAATGACAAAAATTCTAAACAAAACCTGCCATATAGCGGGGAGTCTTTTTTGTCATTTGGTCATTCGAATTTTGAATTTGTTTCGATATTCGAAATTCGGATTTCGTCTTTAAGGCTAATCAGCCGGTTCAACCGCCTTTATTTCAGGAATCGCCTGCTTCAGGGTTCTCTCAATCCCGTTACGCAGAGTCATCTGGGACATGGGGCAGCCGGCACAGGCTCCCTGGAGCCGGACCGTGACGATCCCGTCCTGTACATCCACCAACTCTACATCACCGCCATCCGCCTGTAACATGGGCCGGACTTTATCCAAAACCGCCTGCACTTTTTCTTTCATTTTTCTGCTCCTTATTTGAAAAATTAAAACCGATTTTTCAAATGTATATTGAAGGATTTCGTAGTTGCGAAACAGTCTCCAATGTCAATATACCCAGCAAGATAAGGGTAAATCTTCAAAAAGTCAAAGGGAACTACAATGCACCGTTAGCCGTAACAGGTGCCCGTTATCCTTTTCTTTTCAGATGGAATTCAGAGCGGAATTTCTCAAACTCATCTTTATTGATCGCCGCCCGTATCTCCGTCATCAGGTTCAGATAATAGTGGATATTGTGAATCGTGGTCAAGCGGTAGGCCAGCAGCTCCCGGGTTTTGTAAAGGTGACGCAGATAGGCGCGTGAGTAGTGCTGACAGGTATAACAGGTGCATCCGTCTTCAATCGGGGCGGTATCCTCCCGAAACCGGGCATTGGCAATATTCAGGTTCCCGCGCCCGGTAAAAAGCTGGCCGTTGCGCGCATTCCGGGTGGGCATGACGCAATCAAACATGTCCGCCCCCAGCGCCACCAGTTCCACCAGGTCCTCCGGCGTTCCCACGCCCATAATGTATCTGGGTTTCTCATCGGGAAGCAGGGGCAGCGTGAAATCCGCCATCTCCCGCATCAGGTCAATGGGCTCACCCACGCTCAGCCCGCCGATGGCGTAACCCGGAAAATCGAGTTCTGCCAATTGGGCGGCCGAGCGTTCCCGCAAGTCCGGGTACATCCCCCCCTGCACGATGCCAAACAGGTTATTTTGCGGTTGCCGGTTTTCTTTCCAGAAGTCAAGACACCGCCGCGCCCACCGCGCCGTCAGCTCAAGCGCCGCGGCCGCCTCATCGCGCGAGGCCGGGTACTGAATACACTGATCCAGGCACATGTTGATGTCGGAATCGAGGCGCAACTGGACTTCAATCGATTTTTCCGGCGTGAGGGTATGCCGGGAACCGTCGATATGAGACTGGAAAGTGTAGCCCTCTTCCGTAATTTTTGAAAGTTTGGCCAGTGAAAAGACCTGGAATCCGCCGCTGTCCGTCAGAATGGGACCCTCCCAGTGCATGAACCGGTGCAGCCCCCCGAACCGGTCGATCACCTCACAACCCGGCCGCAGGTATAAATGGTAAGTATTGCCCAGGATGATCTGCGCCCCACACCCGGTCAACTCTTCCGGTGACAGGGACTTGACCGTACCCAGGGTCCCCACCGGCATGAAAATGGGCGTTTCGATGGTACCACGGGCGGTTGCTATGTTACCCGTCCGGGCCTTCGTTTCGGTAGATAATTTTTTGATTTTAAAGTTAAGCATTGAAAATAGTGTTAAGTTTCTTTTTCACTGACTTGACCAGTCCGTGAATCATTGCGGATAGATTTTTCAGGTCCTTAATGAAATTCTGCGCCAACGATTCACCAAGGAGTCCGATCCTGCTAGCAATGTAAACCTGCGTCCGTAACTCCGCTGCCGATCCTTTGGCTATATGCAGAAATCTTATAAATTCTGCATCCGAACCTCTTTCCGCGCCTTCAGCGATATTTGATGATATTGAGACCGCCGCCCTTGTCATCTGGTTGCGTAACCCAAAATCATTCCAATCTTCCGCTTCTTTGTACACGGCAACAGCCAAACGGCAAGCATGTTGCCATACCGCAAGGTTCTCGAAAGAATGATAAGTCATCGACAGGCTTTCCTGATTTAAGGTTTTTTCCTAACACTTAAAACATAAGACTTAACAGGCTGTTGAAAAATAAGTTTAGAGTTACGTATTTTTTTAAGCGTTTTT
>CAZYGG010000009.1:68052-75135 GCA_964647585.1 uncultured Desulfobacterales bacterium | reverse complement strand
ATACCCTGTACCTTATGCCAGCGCGGGACGATGGATAAAGCTCTTATTAGATATCCAATGGCGAGCACTGCTACCATTATTCCTCAGTTCTATAGACTATCGTTGACCAAAGAATATTGACAATATTGTTTACACTGGTAGTGCCAACTATGTTATGTACAGCTTCAGTATAGCTTGATATAATTCCGAACTGTTGGGTTCGGAATGAAATTTATCAGACCTATTGAAAGGAGAACACCCATGCAACAGAAACCCGGCCGAAATTCGGCCCTCCATCCAATGAGATTTACCACCCTGGCAGTAGTCCTGGCGGCACTTTGCTTCCTGATCGCCTGCCAGACAACCCCACCGCCGCCGGCCCCCACCGGGGAAAGCAGCGCTACCATGGCGGAAGGCGTTCCGGGCGGAGTCTTCGTCAATACCGTTGAGGTAAGCGTGAGAGTGGCAGCCGTTGATACGGCCAACCGTAAATTGACGCTTATGCTGCCGGACGGGGAGGAGGCCACTGTCAAGGTGGGGCCGGAAGCCGTCAACTTCGACCAGATCCGTAAAGGCGACCTGGTCAAGGCCACCCTGACCGAAGAAACGGTCATTTTTCTCGAAGAGGAAGGGGTCGCCGCACCGGACGGCGCTGGAGCTGTGGTGGCGCTGGCTCCCAGGGGCGCCCAACCTGGTGGTCTGGTGGCCGGGACCGTGCAGATCACCGCCACGGTTGCAGCCATCGATGCGGCCCGGCGCACGGCCACTCTGCGCTTCGAAGACGGCAGCATGGAAACCTTTCCCGTGCGCGCTGATATCGATCTGAGCAAACGCAAAGTCGGGGAAAAGGTGGTGTTTCTGGTCACCGAGATGATTGCCATCTCCGTGGAGAAACCCTGACATCTTCAATCACGACTGCGACCATTTTCTGATGGTATTTCTGATTTTATGAGCAGTGGAAAATACCTGTATTATTCCTCAAACCGGGGTGGCCTTACTGGCATCCCGGTTTCTAATTTATCAGGCTTCGCCATTGACCGGGATCGTCAGGTGTGAATGGAATCGAGCAAGACCATATTGAAAAGGTAAAAAATCATGCTTACATATAATTAGCCTGAGCTTGCGTTTTATTACAGGCCGGGCAGGCCTGGTCGTGACGGAATGTGGGCAACTGATAATGTCAGGGGAATGATTGCCACCCCAATATTTTGTCGCCGCTGATTTGAAGTCAAAAGTTAACTTACTCTCTGAAGATAGTCTAAATGACAACAAAACCTACCTATGCAGAATTGGAAGCCAGGGCAAAGGCGCTGGAACTGGAGTTAGCGGGGTCCAAAAAACAAGGCAATACAATGATCCGTCTGCTGTCAGAAGATTTTCAGCAGCTTGCCGACCGATCCCCGGATGCCATCTATCAATTCGATATCGAATCGCGAACCTTCCCATTTTTCAACAAACAATTCCTATCCTTGTTTGCAATGGAAGAAAATGGTGTAACAACGCTTTCTCCCAAAAGTGTCCGCCTGCGGATCCATCCCGATGACCGTGAAAAAGTCAAAGCCGCCAGAACGTTATCCTTCCAGCCCCAAAATAAAAGCGGAGAAATAGAGTATCGCTTTTTGAACCCCGACGGTTCCGTGCGCGTCATGCATGACCTCTGGACCGTCGTACGTGATAAAGGCGGGCAACCCATTGCAATTGAAGGATTCATCCGGGACAACACCCGGCGTAAACAAGCCGAGAAAGAGTTTGAGGTGAGCATACACAACTCCCTGATTGGCTGCTACATTGTGCAAGACGCCAAATTCAAGTATGTCAACCCGGAGTTTATGCGAATCACGGGATACAGTGAAGATGAACTGATCGGAACCTATCCGCTCAACATCGTCCAACCAGATTACCGGCGCCAGGTTAAAGCAGATTTCATCAGGCGGTTGAAAGCCGAGCGTCTTTTTCCATACGAATTTTGCATCTCCGACAAATACGGTAATACCAAATGGATTTTGGAAACCGCCACCTCAATCCAATATGGCGGCCGGCGCGCTGCTTTGGCCTATTTTATGGATATTTCCAAGGGTAAACAGGTTGAAGAAGAGCGCCTTGCCAAAGAAAAATTACTGTCTGTCCTGGAATTGGCTGGTGCGGTGGGGCATGAGCTCAACAACCCCTTACAGGTTGTGCTGACATGCACCGAAAAATTGGCTCAACCCTCCGATGATCATCAACGCAATTCCAAATTGTCCCGGTTGTTAACCAAAAATGTCGAGAGAATGAGAAAAACCATCCAGAAATTTCAAAATATTACCCAATATGCCACGAAGGACTATGTGGACGGGAAAAAAATTATCGACATTGATGCGGCCTCGTCGGAAACGATAGATAAATGACGGCCCTCTATAAATAGCCGGCGCTGGACCCGATACAAGCATAAAATTGTATTTAGAGCACTAAACTAAGCAGTTGGATTTTTCCCTATGCGCCATGCCCGCAGCCCTATGCAAATCAGGGGGGCAACGCCCTGATTCCCGCCTCCTTTGTAAAACAAATGTAAATCCCTGAAATCAGCTTGTTAAAATGTGATCGCCTGTTTTAGAACAACAATGGTTTGGTTAACGCCAGCGATGTTGCCACCTTTTATCAGGAGATCACACCATGACATTCCCCGCGGTACATCCTCTCGGCAAAAATGCCAGAGTCCTGCTGTCCAGTGTTTTCGGTCCTTTCGCGCAGGATGATATTTACGGCAGTCGCAAGAACAACCCCATGGAACTTTACCAGAACCAGGTGACCCGGGTTCAGGGGGTTTATTCACTAAGGATGTTCCACCGCTCGTTCGGTCTCATGCTTATCAAGGAAAATTTAGAGGCCCCCTGCACGCTCCTGGATTTTCCTGACCTTGAACGTTTTATTGATGAGCTGAAAAACAATACTTACGATATTATCGGTATCAGCGCCATTTTGCCCAACATCGGCAAGGTCCAGAAGATGTGTGAACTCATAAGGGAATATCAGCCCCGGGCCACTATCGTGGTGGGTGGGCATATTGCCAACAAGGGCGGCCTGGCGGATATTATCAGCGCGGATCATATCGTCAGGGGTGAAGGTGTGCGGTGGTTTCGCACGTATCTCGGCCTTGATCCGGACAAGCCGGTAAAACACCCTGCCGTTATCTCGGGATTCAAAACCCGTATTCTCGGGCACACCCTCAGTGAGGGCGAAGGCGACACGGCGGCCATGCTGATACCTTCCGTGGGCTGCCCTTTGGGGTGCAACTTTTGTTCAACCTCTGCCCTGTTCGGCGGCAAGGGGAAGTTCGTCAATTTCTTCGAAACGGGAGATGAGCTGTTTGCCGAGATGGAACGGCTGGAACGGAAACTGAAAGTCAACTCCTTTTTTGTCATGGACGAAAATTTCCTTTTCCATCGGCAGCGGGCGCTGCGGTTGCTGGAACTCATGGAGGAAAATGACAAAAGCTGGGCTCTGAATGTTTTCAGTTCCGCCCGGGTTCTCAAGTCCTATACCATGGAGCAGCTGGTGGGACTGGGCATTGGCTGGGTCTGGATGGGGCTGGAAGGCCGGCAGAGCAAATATGCCAAACTTTCCGGGATCGATACCCGTGAACTGGTTGCGTCCCTGCAGTCAAACGGGATCCGGGTGCTGGGGTCATCGATCATCGGCCTGGAAGAACATACCCCGGAAAACATTGATGCGGCTATCGATTACGCCGTAAGTCACCAGACTGTTTTTCACCAGTTTATGCTGTACACACCCATTCCCGGGACACCATTGTATGCGCAGCACCGGCAGGCCGGAACCCTGTTCAGTCAAGCTAAAATATCCTTTGCCGATACCCATGGGCAGTACCGGTTTAACTACCGGCACAAGCATATTCCGGAAGGGCACGAAGAACGCTATCTGCTGAATGCTTTTAACCGTGATTTTGAAATCAACGGGCCCAGCCTTGCCAGGCTGCAGCGGGTCCTTTTGACCGGATGGCAGAAATACAAACATGATCCGAGAGCAAGAATCAGAAGACGCTTCGAATTCGAGGCCGAGGGGCTTAGGTCGACCTGGGCCGGGGCCGTCTGGGCCATGTGCAGAAAATATCGACATGACCCCAGGCTTTTTTCCGAGCTGTCCGATCTTTTAAAGGACATCTATCGAGAGTTCGGTCTAAAGACCCGCCTGATTGCGCCCGTGGTGGGGCGGTATTTGCTGGTCACCACAAGACTCGAAGAGAAACGTCTGGCAAGGGGCTGGACCCTGGAACCCGGGGCCTTTTACGAAAAGAATCGGGCGGCCCGGAAACTCGATACTGAGCCCCGCGCAGAAACAATCAGGGAACCTGGAAAAATCCAGTGGGCCGGCGGTGTGCCTACCGCGGTTGGCTCAGCGGATGGATAGCAGTAGCCTCATTCGGTCTATAACTAAATAGTTTTTTGAGCCAGGCCAGAGATAATCGGCCCTGCCTTTTAGAATTCAAAAAAGTAAATCCGAAGCACGAAGTTCGAAATTCGAAACAATATCGAATGACAGAAATTCAAATGGGCAAACAATCTAACCGCCTGGTTCGCAGATATAGGTCTTGTTTTGGTCATTGGGGATTTTGATTTCTAATTTGTTTGCGGCGTTCGCCTTGAAAACATTCCGGGTTTCGATATTCGAATTTCGGATTTTGGTGACGTATGCCTTCCGGGCCATGATCCTTTATACCCCCCTTCCAGTTCATTAACAGCGGTTACCACAAACGGACGTGAATGTATCCACCGCTGCCATAACCAAATGCTGTGAGCACATGGTGGTAATCAGAGGCAAGCCCCTGGTAGAAGGTGTCGAAATCGACCTCGTAAGGCGATTTCTGTCCGGGGTCCACATCCAGCACGGTGACCCGGTCGGCAGCTGCATCGTAGGCACCCACCGGTGAAATATGGGGAATGTTCAAGGTGGGTACCAAACTGCCCTGGTCAAAATGGGCGATGATCAGGCCGCTGCCGCAGCGGTCGAAATTGCGTAGCCGCTTTCTAAGGGTCGCTTTCACGGGCGACCACCTGGTTGCATCCTTTGGCGTCTGGATGATATCTACGCGCCGAAAACGGATCCCGTAGGCTTTAAA
The DNA here is from genome assembly GCA_964647585.1 of uncultured Desulfobacterales bacterium. Classification (GTDB taxonomy): domain Bacteria; phylum Desulfobacterota; class Desulfobacteria; order Desulfobacterales; family CAJINA01; genus CAJINA01. Next base: position 70,043 of record CAZYGG010000009.1, on the reverse strand, counting down.
GCTGTCTTCGACCACCCTTCCCAACAGGGGCAGCGGCAGCCCGCGACGTCCGTGATAGCCACCGTCGCGCATGCGTTCTTTCCAGTGGCCGGTGGTCACCCGGTCCAGGATATCGGATTGGGAAACCGGGGCGGCCGCGCCGTCTGTCAGGGAGCGGGCGGCATTGACACATGACACGATACTGGCCACGGAACATGAGGCCTCGTGAAACTGCTTGACATGGGTTTTCCAGATGGCCTGTTTCAGGAGATTCCAATGCGGTTGCACGCCCCCATGGAGGTATTTTGTACGGCCTTCTCTGAAAGCGCCGGTGCCGGTTATCCGATGAAAACCATAGCGGGTGTAAAAGTACAGGCGGATCAGGTTGCGCAACAGGTGCATGGCACTCCTCCTGCCGGGGAATCAATACATTCCAATATGCTCATTTTTTGGATTCTTGCAAGTGTTGCCAGGACATTGATCCTGCCTGTGTCCACGTGAAGCCGATGGTCTTGATCGACCCGGCCGGTCTGGTGGCTGCGTTTTTTCCGGCAGCCGCATTCGCATTCCCGCCCGGTGGTGGCAGGTGGCGGTGCCCATGGGAAAATACAGGGGCTTGAAAACCCACGTTTTTTTTGTCATCATGCCAAATGGACAAACCTGTCCCGTAAAGCATAATAACTTAACTTTCGTGCTTCCTGAAAGTTTAGATCCAATATCGATACCGATTTCGATTTCGAATTCGGCGAAACCCGAAAGTTGTGTAATAACCGTAATAGGAGGGATACATGACAGTCCAGGCAAATGTCAGATGGGTGCAGGACCTGCAGTTTGTGGGCCGGGCCGGTGATAGTCCCGCCGTGGTGATCGATTCAACGAAGGGCGGCAGCGGGGCCAGCCCCATGGAACTGCTGCTGCTGGGCGTTGCCGGCTGCACGGCCATCGATGTGGTGCTGATCATGGAGAAAAAGCGGGCGCGTTTGACCCGGTTTGATGTCAACATTGCCGGGCAAAGGGCCGAAACGGAACCTTCGCGCTATACCGCTATTGAAATCGAATACGTGCTTGCCGGCGAAAATATCAAGCCCAAGGGCGTGGAGCAGGCTATTTCCCTTTCAGAAGAGAAGTACTGCAGCGCCCTGGCGTCACTCAATGCCAGTGTTACGCATACATATCGGATTGAGTCGACAGTGGAATAAACCGGGTAAAGGTAGAAGGCTGAAGGGAGAAGGCCTGAAAAGCATTTTTCCTTGCACCTTTAACCTTCTGCCTTTAACCTTCAATCTGATCTAAAGGACCCACATGGCTGCTTCATCTAACAAAGCAATCTATGGTGCTATTCTGGCCAATACCGCGATTGCAGTCTGCAAGTTTATTGCCGCTTTTTTTACCGGTTCATCCGCCATGTTCTCTGAAGGGATCCACTCGCTGGTAGATACCGGAAACGGGTTCCTTTTGTTAGTGGGTATCCGGAGAAGCAAAAAGCCTGCCGATGATATCCATCCGTTTGGTTATGGTAATGAGGTCTTTTTCTGGAGCTTTGTCGTGGCCCTGATGATATTCGCCATCGGGGGCGGCTTTTCCATCCGCGAGGGGATCAAACATCTCCAGCATCCACAGCCTTTGACCAATTTTGGGTGGAACTACCTGGTGCTCACCCTGGCTATGCTTTTTGAAGGGGCCGCTTTAAGGGTCGCTTTACAGGAATTTAATCGCAACCGAGGATCCAAGCCATTTTTTCGAGCGCTCAAAGATAGTAAAGATAGCGCCACCCTTGCGGTGGTTATTGAGGACTCGGCCGCTTTGCTCGGGCTGGTGATAGCTTTTCTTTCCGTTTTTCTGGGGCAAATAACCGGGTGGGCATATTTTGACGGTATCGGTTCAATACTGATTGGACTCCTGTTGGTAACCGTAGCACTCTTTTTCGCTATTGAATGCAAAGCGTTGCTGATTGGAGAAGGGCTTTTACCTGAGAATATTGATAAAATTACATCAATTCTTGCAGAAGAAAA
>CAZYGG010000009.1:0-67952 GCA_964647585.1 uncultured Desulfobacterales bacterium | reverse complement strand
TTTTACCTGAGAATATTGATAAAATTACATCAATTCTTGCAGAAGAAAAGCGCGTGCTCAATTTTCGGCGGCCGTTGAGCCTCTATTTTGGACCGAACCAGGTTTTAGTAAACCTCGATGTAAATTTTGCGGACGATCTTAGCGCCGATGAGATCGAGGCAACCATTGACAGCCTGGAGACCCGAATTAAAGACGCTCTACCGCGGGTCAACCGGATTTATATCGAGGCGGAAGCACTTCGGCGGAGAAGTCTTCAAAAAACGGAAGAAAGCCCTTAGCATTTTAAAGCCTTTATAGAAGCGATCTCAAAAAACAGATTTTGGTTTAAGATGCGGCGGCCGCAAGGTTCCCCACGTTGCGGGACTTCCCGCCTGATCTAGTCCTCAAATGTGGGGCGCAACCCGAAGGAATACATCGGGTATTTTGAGGATTTGAACCGAGCGCCCAACGCCGCGATTGGGCCAATCAGGCTTCGCCGGAGGCTATGCCCGACAGGAAGACTTTTTTGAGGTGGCTTCTATATAAGGAATTTGTGGAACGCAACAATAGGTCGGCTACTCGGATAGTTCACGATGCTTTTTGGAAAGTTCAAGATAATTCTGTACAGGCTGAAGGAAAGTTTGTGCGGCTTCTTTTGACAGCACTTTCTTTACCACGGCGGGTACGCCGGCCGCCAGATTGTACTTCTCCAGCCGGCCTTTTTCGCGCAAAACCGAACCTGCCGCGAGAATCGACCCTTTGGCCATATACGCGCCGCTCAGGACAACCGCGTTAATAGCGACCAGACAGTTTTCCTCGAGGGTACAGCCGTGAACAACCGCGTTGTGTCCGACACTGACATTGCGGCCGATAACGGTGGGGCAGCCATAGTCCGTATGGACGGTGCAGTTATCCTGGATATTGGTGTTTTCGCCGATGGTGATCGGTTCCATGTCCCCCCGGAGAACGGTGCCGTACCAGACGCTGGCGTTGTCACCGATGGTTACATCGCCGATGACGGTGGCGTTGGCGGCGATGAAAACGTTCTTTCCTATTTGGGGCGTCTTGCCTGCATACTCGATAATCATTGGCTTTCCATTTGTGGATTGGAGATAAGTTTATTCTGCTTTTGAAAACGTAGTCCTCAAGGCCAGACTTGTCCCGCTATTCGGGAGCCTGTCCCGCTGCGCGGGAGTCAGCGATAATTGGCTAAGCCGTTGCATCTGTGTGCAGGCTTTTCCTTCAGCCGAAATCGAAATCGCAATCGGTATCGAAATCGGGTCTGGAAACGTCATTTGGAAATCGATTTCGATAGCGATTTCGATCCCGATCCCGATATGGATATTGAGCCTGGACTTTCATTAAACCCGAAAGTTGAGTCTATAAGTTGTTACAGCAACCCATATACGCATTTGCATATCGATACCTTTATGATAGGTTATGTTCCATGCGATGGCAATGCAAAAGGTTGCGACCCTATTTGAATTGTGACACAGCCTCTCAGGGCCAAGCCTGTCCCGCTTCGCGGGAGTCAGAGATATTTGGCTCTGCCCTAAAAGGTTGCTCGGCCGCTCAGGTTTAAAGGATGCAGGCTGAAGACTGAAGGTGAAATCTCTACTGCGCAATTGGAATCAAACGTTACTCGGGCAGAATGGTTTTAAGGTTTTTCTTCAGCCTTCAGTCTGCGACCTGATCCCCTGAATCCGGCCATTTTACAACTGTGTTTGTCCGGGTGCTCGCCCCTTCAAGGGGCAATCCAAGGCCTGGCCCTCACAGGGCCAGGCTTCTTTACCTGACCGGAGGTATTTGTCATGCGCCACAGATTCCATGGTGTTTCGCTGTTTGCCGGGACGTCCATACTGGCTATATTAGTGACCGGCCTTTTATTACAACCGGTGTCCGTGTCAGCCGAAGAATCGGCAATTAACAACTCGCTGGGCATGTCCTTTGTCATGATTCCGGCCGGATCGTTTACCATGGGAAGTCCGGTGGACGAGTATGGCCGGTCGACCAATGAAACCCGGCACCGGGTCACCCTCACAAAGCCCTTTTACCTGCAGACAACCGAGGTGACGGTCGGTCAGTGGCGCCGGATAATGGGGCGACGCTGGTTTGGTGATGTGAAATGGCCGGAAGACCGGCCCATCGCAAAGGTGTCCTGGTATGACGTCCAGCGCTTCATTAAAAAATTGAATGCAAAAAATGAAGGGCACTACCGGCTCCCCACCGAGGCGGAGTGGGAATACGCCGCCCGGGCCGGCAGTGAAACCGCCTACGCCTGGGGCGATATGGTTGACTGCAGTCGCGCGCTTTACGGCCATAGCCACAAAGGCAATAACGAGTGCCGGGACTATAATGTTTCCAGAGGTCTGCGAAACGAAATGCCGGCACCCGTAAAAAACTATGCGCCTAACAGATGGGGGTTGTATGATATGCACGGGAATGTCTGGGAGTGGTGCCTGGATACCTTTAAGGATTACTCACCCGATCCGGCGTTAGATCCGTGCCCGACCGGTTCCGGGACTATGCGCGTCCGGCGGGGCGGCAGTTGGTTCAGTCCCGGCTACGCCTGCCGCTCAGCCAACCGGGCCTACGGTCATCCGGCCAGTCGCCTGCCGAATACCGGTTTCCGGTTGGTACGTGAAACCCAGTCCTCGGCGGTCGGTTCAAAGATGATGACGCTCCATCCAATTGATGAAGCTGAAAACGATAAAAGGCCCTGAGCGTACCCATGACGAAACATATCGGCAGATGGCTTGAAATTCACGAGAACGAGATCGGTCTGTTCCTCTGGACCTGTTTGCTGCTGTTTCTGGTGAGAAGCTCGGGGATTTTATTGAACAACTATGCCGAGACCACCTTTTTAAAGCGCTTCGGGGTCGAATACCTGCCCATTGTGAATATGATAAACGCGCTGGCGACGTTTGTCATCATGGGGATCGTGACCGGCCTTATGACCCGGATGGCGGGCGCCCGGCTGTTTACCCTGCTGTTTGTCTTCTGCGGAGTCTCTGTGGCCGCGATCCGGCTCGTCATCCCCCTTGGGTTTGACCTGATCTACCCTCTCCTGTTTATGCTTAAATCCCAGTATGAAGTCCTGCTGGCCCTGCTTTTCTGGAACCTGGCCAACGACATGTTCAATACCCGCCAGTCCAAAAGATTGTTCCCCTTGATTACGGCCGGTGGTGTGATCGGGCAGATCCTCAGCAGTTTTGCGACGCCCTGGCTGGCCCGGTGGCTGATGCTGGACAACCTCCTTTTTGTTTACCTGGGCACCACACTGGCCGGAGCTATCGTGGTGGGTACCATGGGCCGGCGCTTTCCCACTCTGTTTCATAAGGGCGCAGCCGGCGGTAAAAAAGGTGCACAGCGATCCATGTTTGATCAACTCAGAGATGTCATGCCCCTGGTTAAACAGTCCGCCTTAATTAAAATCCTGGTGTTGATGACATTTATGGCCAATGTTCTCATCCCCATTATGAACTACCAGTTTAATTACGCCCTGGACGAGCAGTTCGCATCTGAGAGTGGGTTGATTGAATTTTTCGGCTATTTCAGGGGTGTCTTAAACATTGTGAGCCTCATCCTGCTGCTGTTTGTCAAACGGCTGTACAGCCGGTGGGGGCTACCCGTGGCCCTGATGTTTCACCCGTTTAACTATGTGTTGATCTTTGCATCTTTTTTGCTGCGCTTTGACATTTTTACGGCCATGTATGCCCGTTTTTCATCCAACGTTTTACGCACCACGGTCAACCTCCCTTCCATGGCGATCCTGAACGGTCTTTTCCCCGAATCCTATCGGTCCCTGGTGAGGCCATTTTTAAGGGGGACCATCGTGCGGATCGCACTGTTCATGAGTCACGGCATGATCCTGCTGTCGACGAACCTGTTCCATCCCAAATACCTCTCCCTGGTGGCCCTGCCGTTTGGGATTACCTGGGTGGCGACGACCTTTTTTCTGAAGAAGCGCTATTCGCAGATTCTCCTGGATTTGATCACGGAGAACATGATCGATCTGAAGTCAATGCAGTCATCCGACATCAGCCACCTGTTTAACGATCCCAAGATTAAAACCCGCCTGACAGACGCTTTTAAAGCAGCGGAGGGGGAAAAATGCCTCTGGCACGCCCAATTGCTCAAGTTGTTGAATGTACCTGATCTGGATCGGAAGATAATTACGGTCCTGGAGAAACCACACGATGAAAAAACCCGCATCGGACTGGTGCAGCTCCTGTCGCCGGAGGCAGGCGTGCCGGCTGTGGATTGTTTTACCCGGCTGGCGCCCGTTGCGGGGCCGGATTTGATGACGGCCATGATCCAGTCGGTCAACCAACAACCGCCGGGAACAGGTCGGGCCTTTAACCTGCGGGTCATGGATTCTGAGTGGCCTTACGAGGTAAAAGCATACGCGGCCGCCGGCCTCTTTACAACCGACATGGGCGCATACGGGGCCACCATTGAAAGGTGGCTTGCATCCGGAAGCAGGGAACAGAAGAAAGCCGGCATTATTGCCGCGGGACAGACCGGTGCCATCGATTTTGTCCCCAGGTATCTCGACCTGCTCAATGAACCTGAGCTTGCCGAATTCATACCCCTGATTATCAGGGGGTTGCGGCGGATGGAGGCCCCGGATTTAAACCGCAGGTTAGCACGCTACCTGGATCACAAGGACGCCGATGTGCGCCTCGAGGCGGTAAAAAGCTGGGGCATCAGTAACGATGCCGACTTGAACCAGATGTTACATATGGTCGGCAACGCTTCTGAAGAAGTGGCCCGGGTGGCGCATAACGCGGTTGTTGCGTCTGACTACCAGAACATTGCGTTGCTGCTGGAAACTCTGTCGAGTCCGAGACGCAGCACGCGTGAAGGCATTATCGGGATCCTGGAGTCGATGGATATAAAAGATCTTGATGTTGTCCGGTTTGCCAACGGCCACACCCGGCACGCTTACGAAAACCTGGTCGCTGCCGAGGCCCTTGATCGGCTACCCGGGGGGGCAGCCACAGATTTATTACGGGATCATTTGCAGCAACAGGCCCGGGTGGACGTGGAGATTGTGTTGCGGGTACTTGCGGCCCATGACGCCACCGGCCGAATTCGGATCCTGGCCCGCAGTCTTTTTTACGGCGACAGCCGCCAGGCCGACAACAGTCTGGAAGCTCTGGACAGTCTCCTGCCCCAGGCGGTTTTGCGACCCCTGCTGCCGCTGCTTGAGAAGTCTGCGCATGCCCAGCCGGCCGCGACAGCACGCCGATTCTACAAATTGCCTGATTTTACGGCTGATGATTCCTCCCTGGTGGAATATCTGGCGGACCGGGGTCAATGGCTGGAACTGATCTTGCTGCTGGCGGTGTTAAAAGACCAGGCAGCTTCCGAAGCCGGGCGGGCCGTTCGGGACAGGTTGACGCAATCCCTGCAGCAGTTATCCGGTGGCATCCACCTGAAACACCTGCATCCCTACCTGCAACGCAACAATCAAAAGGAGATATCCATGGAGTCAGCGATCAGCCTTACTGACAAGATTTTACTGGTCAGGGAGATTGATATTTTTTCTGACCTGTCGGTCAGCGAACTGGCGGCGGTGGCATCGGTTACCGAAGCGGTCTCTCATCCGGCCAACCAGGTTGTCATCCGGGAAGGCGATAGGGGCGAGACCCTGTTCCTGATTGTGAAGGGCCGTGTTGTCGTTATAAAGGATCTGGATACGGACAACGAACTCGAGCTTGATCACATTGATTCCGGTGATTATTTTGGTGAAATGGCTCTGTTCGAGGATCGTCAACGGTCGGCCAGTATCCGGACATTGTCCGCATCCGAGTTTCTGGTCCTGCACAAAGCCGAGTTCAATGAAATCGTGCATGAGTTTCCCGAAATTGCCCTGAATGCCTGCCGGGTACTCAGTGACCGGCTCCGCAGGCTGCACACAAGGTTTACATCAAAGATTAGGGACTGTTCTCTGTAAGGTTTCAAACCGACCTGCGACTATCTAAATAGAAGCTATCTCAACACACAGTGGACCAGGGACACCGGAGAGGGGATACCATGACAACCGCCGATTCAGAACATCCAGCCAGCCCGGCTGAACCCGCCACCGATCAAAAGGGTGTTCGGGAAGTGCTCTTAAATGGGATTTTTCTGAGAATTCTCATTATCGAGGGTGTCTTGTTGATCTGGTCGGTCGGTTACCGGTTCGTAGTGGAGATGACCGATGTTACCGACCTCCTTTTGTATACGGTGCGCATTCTTATCCTGGTGGCCATCATTATCGGGTTTATGATGGTGACCCTCAGGCGGTTTCTGGATCGTAAAATAATTTCACCCCTGGAAATGATAGCCCAGGCCAATCGCCGGTTCAAGGAAGATGGCAACGAGGCACAGCAGGTGAACCTGCCGGTGCGAACCCCGCGGGAAATCGAGGAGATTGTGTCCACCCGCCAAGACCTTCTGGCAAGCATCCTGAAAGTATCCCGGGAACGTCTGAGCCTGGTTGAATTTATCCGGGCCACATTTGGACGCTACCTGTCCAGGGAGATTGTGGATGAAATCCTGACCTCGCCTGAGGGCCGTAATGTGGGGGGACGACGCGCCACGGTAACCATTCTCATGTCCGATCTGCGGGGCTTCACCAGCCTGTCGGAAGAAAGGGACCCCGAACGGCTCATGGATCTGTTAAACCTCTATTTGCAGGAGATGACGGCGGTTATCCGGAAGTATGGGGGTATGATCGATGAGTTTATCGGGGACGCCATCCTGGTGGTTTTCGGTGTGCCGGAAGGCAAGACCGATGATGCGGCCCGGGCCGTGGCCTGTGGCCTGGCCATGCAAAAGGCCTTGATGCAGTTGAACAACCAGATCGTCAAAGAAGGGTATCCGCCGCTGGAGATGGGCATCGGGATTAACACCGGGACGGTGATCGTGGGTAATATCGGCAGCGAGATGCGGCTCAAATACGGTATTGTCGGGGCCCCGGTGAACATTGCTTCGCGGATTGAATCCGACAGTGTCGGTGGCCAGGTCCTGGTGGGGCTTTCCACCTATGAACAGGTGAGCCACCTGGTTACCGCCGAAGAAGCCCGGCCCGTGATGATGAAGGGGGTGAAAGCGCCGATAGTCTATTATCCGGTTACCGCCATCGGGTCACCTTATGGCGTCCGGTTCAATACGGTCAGTGCCAACCAGAAAGATATCCCCCTGGCGCTGTCGTTCCAGTGCTGGGCGGTGGAAGACAAAAAGGTGGGCTCGCAGGCAATCGCAGGGGAAACCGTCACCCTGGGTCGGGATTTTCTAGCAGCGGATATGGAGCAGCCCCTGGCACCGCTGACCAACCTGAAGCTGGCCTTCGATTTCTGTGTGGACGCCCATTGTTTCGGTGATATTTACGCCAAAGTTGTTTCTCAGGAAACCCTGGCCGACAAGGTTGTCCACCAGATGCGCATTACCTCCATTCGCAAGGAAGACCGCGATATACTCAAGCCGTGGATGGAGCAGGCCCGGTAGACTTTCAATCGTTGTGTTTGGTAAATAAGATAACTAAATATAAGCATCTCCATCTCGGGGCTATGGAAAAATTAAATCCGAAATACAAAGCACGAATTTCGAAACAAATTCAAAATTCGAATGACCAAATGACAAAAACAGAGGTTGGTGGCTCCAGTGCCGTATTTTGTTTGTTCCTTTGATCATTGTGATTTGCTTGTTTGTTTCGGATTTACAGCGTTCGCCTTGTGGACATGCCGAAATTCGGATTTCGGATTTTCAGTATATATGATCGCTGGCAGCGTTAATAGATAAGAAACTTCTGGGGTACAACAAGAGAGTTTGGTTCCCATGGGGAGTCAGGGTCGATACAACTGACGCCCGTAGCCTTTTATGGCGATGGATGCAGTTTCAAAACAGGCGAAGAAATCACGAGCTTCACTGAAGTTCTTCAATACCAGTGAAATCAGGGTGTCGGGGATATTGCGACGATTGCGCGCATTTTCAACCTGGAGTATCTCCAGGCCTTTTGGGATCAGGCCCAGCAGCATGATGCTTTCAGCCAGGGATTTGCCCCGGACGCGTACATCGAACTTGAGCGGGGTTTGCCATTGAGACGCAAAATCCCAGTTTACCCGCAGGAGTTTTTCAGGTCCCAGACCATGCCGGGTATCCAGATTGCGGCACTCTTTATGGTGGAAAGCGACCCCCCGCTCACTTAAAGCGGCAACCACCGAACGTTGGCCGGGGTGTGGTCGGCAGCAGTTGGAAAACTTATGGATCCCCCTTCTCAGGTCAGTAACATTGATAGCGCCGGGCTGATTGCGAAGGTCTTTGGCTGCGCTGCCAGGAATCTCCGCATAGTACAGAATCTCCAGCGGTGAGAGCAGGTCCTGCCCGATCCGGGTGTACATCAGATCGATATCTTCTATATTTTTAAACTCCAGGAAAAGCCGTATGGGTTCACTTTCCAGGAAATCCTCCGACAAACCGATGCGAGCCATTGCCTGCAGTAGAATTTCCTTTCCGACTTGCCGGGCATACCGCCGCCGTTCTTTCTGCAGTGATTTGTTGACGGCACTCTTGGCCCGGGGCGACTGGCACAGTTTCTCAAGATCCGGGTCCGCATCGATGGGTTCCGCGGAGGTAAGGATTTTGACCTTGTCACCATCCCGCAGCCTTTTGGTCAGCGGTTTGGGTTTGCCGTTGATGATCGCCCCCCGGCAATAGTCGCCAAGGTTGGAATGAATTTTGTAAGCAAAATCCAGCACAATACTGCCACGCGGTAAGTAGTGAACATCGCCCTTGGGCGTGAGGATAAAGATTTCGTTGGTTTCCGCGAGCCGGATGAGATCTTTACGCTGATGGGCCGGGCCGCCATATTCACCGATATCTTTAAAGAGCTTACTGATCTCCTGGGCATACCGATCGCCGACCGCTTGCTTGATGTCATACTGGCTCAACACGCCCTGTCGGGCTGCCCTGGCCATCTCTTCAGTTCGAATTTTAATGAGAAATTCTTTGGCGTTAATGCTGATGCGAATGTGGATGCTCTGGTAGCCGTTTGCCTTCGGGGTCGCAATGAAGTCCCGGATGGTCCGGGGGACCGGTGGGAAGAGATTCGCCACCATTCCCAGGACTGTGTAGCAGTCCATGTAATTATCGGTCTCCAGCGTAATCGTGAAGTCTACCCGGTTTTCCGTATTGGCGACTTCCAGAGTGCGTTTGACCGGTGAATAGTAGGCACTCAAGCTTTTTGCCCGGGGATGGATGGTAAACGGGCAGTGGAAATCGGTGAGCGCCTGGCGGATAGTCTGCTGAATTTCAAACACCTCCGGCGATGCCAGAATTTCGCGGGTGGCGTTTAAAAGCTTTTTACTCTTCTTGGGATATAAATACGGCAGCGCGAGTTGAAATAACTCGCGCTTTAATGAAAACAGATTCAATTTGGCTGCCAGCGGTGCGTAAATTTCAATGGTTTCCTGGGCGATGCGACGTTGCTTGGACTTGTTTAGAAAATCAAGGGTTTTGATATTGTGCAGCCGGTCCGCCATCTTTATCAGCAGGATGCCCAGGCGGCGGCTGGAACTGAGCAGCAGTTTACTGTGGGTCAGGTCTACCTGGGCGGTCCGATCCAGTCGCTGCAGGGACATCTTGGTGCAGCCATCCACCAGTTCACTGACCACGGGGCCGAAATTCTGGCGGATATCTTCAAGGGTGATGTCCGGGACATCTTCCACAACATCATGTAAAAGGGCCGAGGCGAGTATGGACGGGTCGCGTACGCCAAGGTCCTGTCTGAGTATCTGCGCCACCGACAGCGGGTGAATGATGTATGGTTCGTTGGATTTTCGTTTCTGACCGGAATGCAGTTCTACGGCAAAGTCCAGGGCTTTAAAAACAACCCGGTTTTCCGGGAGGGTGTCATCGATATATCCGGACAGGTATGTACGGTAATTCTCCATGGTCTGTATCAATACCGTATTTTCCCGGATGCGGCAATATGCAAGCGAGTGCCGCCCAGACGGGCGGGCCGGGTCGAGAATTTATATTTATCAGACAGCATCTCTTTTTTTATGTCGGATAACTGAAATCGGAAAGAACGGTTTGCAAGGTTTTTCTTCAGCCTTCAGTCTTCAACCTGAAACCCTGAATCCGGCCACGCAAAGATTGAGTGCTTTGGTTGTAGGCCCCTTACGGGGCAATCCAAAGCCTGGTTTTCCGGGCCAGGATTCTTTACAGATATGTGATAGCGGGAATTTAACTTGAATTGCCCAGAATGTCCAGCGCTTATCTGCAGTCAGGCGTTTGCGGAAAGGCTGCTTGACAACCCGGGTTCCATCCAGTATTCAAAAAAATTACCATTTTCCGGCAGTGTTGCCGAAGGCCGGAACCATTTTACGATAGCGATTAATCCGGATGGGTGAAAATGAACCGAAACGCCTGTTTTACATCAGCTCAACGCGTTGTTGTGAAGGTTGGGTCCAACGTTCTGACGCGAGACCAGGGGCTCAACCTACCGGTGATGTATGCCCTCAGCGGGCAGATCAGTGATCTGATGGATGCCGGGCTGGAAGTAATTCTGGTTTCGTCCGGGGCGATGGCCTCCGGGGTGAAGAAGATCGGTCTCGACCGGCGCCCGGATGAAATTCCCAAACGACAGGCTGTATCCGCAGTGGGGCAGGCCGGTCTGATCATGGAGTATGAAAGGGCCTTCCACATCTATGGCCGGAAAGTGGCTCAGATTCTGCTGACCAGCGAGGACCTGGATGACCGGCAGCGCTACCTGAATATACGCAATACCCTGAATACCCTGATTGACTGGCGGATTGTCCCGGTGATCAACGAAAACGATACCGTCATGGTGGAAGAGATTAAAGTCGGTGACAATGATAATCTGGCCGCTATGATCACCCTGCTCATGGACGCCGATCTGCTTATCCTGCTGACCGATATCGATGGACTCTACACCCGGGATCCCCGGGTGCATACCGATGCGCAGCTCATACCGGAACTCGCCAGGCTTGACAGCGATATCGAAAAAATGGCCGGTGACATTCCCGGCCCCCTGGGAAGGGGGGGGATGTCAAGTAAAATCAAGGCTGCCCGGAAAGTGACCGCTGCCGGTGTGCCCATGGTGATTGCCAACGGTGGGCGGCCCGGTATCCTGAAAGCCCTGATGAAAGGCGATGAAACCGGCACTTTTTTTATTCCCCGCAAAGAACGGCTGGCCAGTCGCAAGAGCTGGCTGGCTTACACGCTGAAGCCGAAAGGCGCCATTCGCATCGACCCGGGGGCGGCAAAGGCGATTGTCGGTAATGGCAAGAGCCTGCTTCCCAGTGGCATTGTGGGAGTTGAGGGGGACTTTCAGAAAGGGGCCCCGGTGACCCTGAAAACCGGGAGCGATAAAGAGTTAGGAACCGGGCTGGTAAACTATAGTGCGACGGATATCCGTAAAATAATGGGATTGCGAACCAGTGCCGTGGAACAATGCCTGGGCGAGAAGCCTTACGATGAAGTCATCCACAGGGACAATCTGGCCCTTACATGCCAGGATTGAAAATCAGGCCATCCCGGCGGGAGAGAATTTATGTCTTTAGAAACGACGATTGTTGAAATGGCCCAGGCGGCCAGGGCTGCCGCCCGGGAGATGGCGCGCTGTCCTTCCGAGCGTAAAAACAGGGTGTTACTGGCCATTGCCGAATCTATCGAGAAAGAGGCCGACCGGATAAAATCGGAAAATGCCAGAGATCTGGCGTATGCGCGGGACAAAGGACTCAGCGCTGCCATGATCGATCGCCTGACCATCAGTGACGGGACTATCCGCTCCATGGCAGATGGGCTGCGGGAGGTGGTCGGGCTTTCTGATCCGGTGGGGACCGCCGATGAAACCATCCTGCGGCCGAATGGCCTCCAGGTTTCCCGGGTGCGCATACCCCTGGGGGTGATCGGCATCATCTACGAATCCCGGCCGAATGTGACCATTGACGCTGCCGGGCTTTGTCTTAAATCGGGGAATGCCGCTATCCTGCGGGGCGGCTCCGAGGCGCTCCATTCCAACCAGGTTCTGGCCGCGATTATCAGAAAGGCGCTGGTGGATGCACATCTGCCGGAGGGGGCTGTTCAGGTCGTACCCGTCCGGGACCGGGCCGCGGTCAATATCCTGCTGGAACAGGAAGATTTCGTGGACCTGATCATCCCCCGGGGCGGCGAGGGCCTGATCCGTTTCGTGGTCGCCCATTCTAAAATTCCGGTTCTCAAGCATTATAAAGGTGTTTGTCATGTCTACGTGGATGCGGATGCAGACCTTGCCATGGCGACTGAGATTTGCTTTAACGCCAAAGTCCAGCGCCCGGGGGTCTGCAATGCTCTGGAAACGCTGCTGGTCCATAAGGATGTGGCCGGCGCATTTTTACCCGCTATGGGAGAGCGGTTCACCGCTGCCAGCGTTGAGATGCGGGGCTGTCCGCAGACCGCCGCAATCCTGCCCGGGATAAAGCCGGCCGTGGAAGCCGACTGGCCGGCCGAATTTCTTGATTTGATTATTGCCATCAAGGTGGTGGACCATATGGATCAGGCTGTCGCGCACATTGCCGCTTACAGCTCCAGCCACACCGAAGCGATTGTGACCAATCATTACGGGCGGGCCCGGCAGTTTGTGCAGGCGATCGATTCGTCGGTGGTTCTGGTGAATGCGTCCACCCGGTTTAATGACGGCGGGCAACTCGGCCTGGGGGCGGAGATGGGGATCAGCACGTCCAAGCTGCACGCCTTTGGCCCCATGGGCCTCAAGGAACTGACCACCACCAAATTTGTAGTGTTCGGAGACGGGCAGATTCGAGAGTAGGCAGCACCCGTGAGCGGGGTGGCCGGGGGCCTCCCGAATAGGGGGAAACCGAAAAGATACGACAATTCTATTTTATCATATAGGGCTGTGGCCAAGATATAAAGAAGGCGTGGATTATTGCAGATAATCCACGCCTTTTTCCGTATCCATGTAACTGAGGACTAATGGTCGCAAGTGTGCAGTTTCGATACTGTGCATGCTATGGTGATTTGGTGGAGATGTCCCAAGGTTTTTAACCTTGTGATATGTAGGGGATCAGCAGTAAAACCAAGTATCGCTTTGACCCTTATCGCCTCTATATATTGGAGGGACTTCGGAAAATGAAAGCGAAAGCACCGCCTATCGATGTTTTGCCGGTATATAGCGAACCGCCGAAAACCGACACGAGTTTGTTGACTGTGTATAACAGGTACCGGGACAACGTCCATGACATGTTAATGAATACGAAATCCGAAGGTCATGTCACTTTAATGGGCAGGCCGCGGCGCTTGGCAGCGTTGTGGAGATGGATCTTTACAGACTCACGCGCTTTCTCGGAATCTTTTCGGGAAATCGACTCGAAAATCGCAATATGCTCTTTTTGCACTTCAGGGGGCAGGCCTACCTGTTGCGAACTGTCCCGGTCGGCCTGTACCAAGTCGCGGATTTTGCTTCCGAGAAATTTCATGAAATCACTCAGGTAGGGATTTTTGCTTGCATCGGTTATCTTTTTGTGAAAATTGACATTCGCGGCGGTCCCGTCGTGTCGTTCGGCACTGGCCCGATTCAAGACCTCGATTATCCGCTTCATCTCTTTCAAGTCTCCATCGGTGCGCCGCTTTGCTGCCAGTGCGGCGGCTTCGCTCTCTAAAATCGAGCGGAACTCGTACAGGAAGCCAATTTCGGCCATATTGCTTGCTTCAAGCCGGTTCATGCGAAAAACCCGATTGGCGCTGTCTTCGGCCACCTTCGACCGGCTGCCCTGGCTCGATTCCAGAAGCCCATCGTATTTCAAGCGCCCCAGCGCCTCCCGGATCACCGTTCGGCTGACTTTGAACTGCTCGGAAAGTTCGGCTTCCGAAGGGAGGAGGTCACCCGGCTGAAGGGTTCCGTTCTCGATTTCGGAGATGAAAAAGTCGGAAATCTGATCAGAAAGCTTTGGTACTCTCAAAATTTTCAGTTTTCGGATCATCTGCATCGTTCCATTTCAATCTAAAGATACACCATACTATGGGGACTTTGGGTTGAATGTCAAACCATAAAGTATATTGTAGTATTTTATACTTGACATACAACATTATATAATATTATTTACCCCAAAAGTAAGATACCCGTGTGTTCAATGCGTGATCCCCACGGCAGGCTCGAAAAAGACGCCTGCCTGTAACACTTTAGGAGGTGGAAGATGCTTGCTCTGGAAGGTTTGAAGGTCGTTGATTTTACCCGTTTCGTTTCCGGCACTTTTTGTTCCATGCAACTGGCCGACCACGGCGCTGATGTGGTCAAAATCGAATCGCCCGTGGATCGGGGGGACCAATTGCGAAGCTGGGGGCCGTTCGCAGGGGACAACAGCTACTATTTTATATCCCTCAACAAAAATAAGCGTAGTATCGCGCTGGACCTAAGAAATCCAGAAGGGATCGAGATCGTCAAACGGATGATCGAAAAGAGCGATGTTCTCGTGGAAAATTTCCGCCCGGGCCTGATGAAAAAAATGGGCCTTTCCTGGGAGGCGGTTCATGAAATCAACCCGCGTATTGTCTACTGTTCCATTACCGCCTATGGACAAACCGGTCCGTTTCAAAGTAAATCCGGGTTTGACGTTTCTGTCCAGGGCGACACCGGTTTTATGGACATCACCGGGTTCGATGTCCCGACCCGGGTGGGCATCGGCCTGACTGATTTTGTCGGTGCATTTTATGGCCTAAGCGGTATTTATTCCGCTCTGATCGCCCGGGAAAAGACCGGCGAGGGCCAGCATGTCGACAGTGCTATGATGGACGGCATGCTGGCGCTGCTCACCTATCAGGCCGGGCACTATTTCGCCACCGGGGAGACGCCGGTGAGAACCGGAAACCGTCATCCCCAGCAGACGCCCTACGGCACGTTTCAAACCAAAGATGGTTACGTGATCATTGGTGCCGGAAGCCAGCGGCTATGGGAAAACCTTTGCGCCCGTGTTCTCAACCGGAATGATCTGCTGGATGACCCCCGGTTTTTAACCCTCAAGGAGCGCAATGAAAACCATCTATCTCTGAAAGACGAAATTGAGGAAACTACCCGGAAAAAGGATACTGATACCTGGATGACTCTTCTAACGGAGGGGAAAGTTCCGTGCGGAAAAGTTCGCACCGTTAAAGAGGCTCTCGAACTGGAGCAGACCAAGGCCCGTGAGATGGTTGTTGAAATGGAAGATGAACTGCGGGGACGGATTAAGATGCTCGGTATCCCCACCAAGCTTTCCGCAACCCCGGGAGAGATCCGGCGGATGCCGCCGCTTCTCGGTGAGCACACGGAAGAAATCCTGCAGGAATTCGGATATACCGATGAAAAGATTCGGGCGCTGAAAGCCGACGATATCGTCCGGCAGTACGTGAGTGCCTGATATACGGGCGCGCCTTTGTTTTACAGATTTGAAAAATAGCGTGGCATGAACCACGCGCAGATGTATTCATAAACCGTAAAGGAGGAAACCATGAAGAGGGCTTTAATTGCGACAATGATCGTTATGACACTGGCCGCATTCACGGCGACGGATGTGTTCGCCGCAAAGGTAGTCCGGCTCAAGTGGGGGGCTGTATCGCCCCGAATCGGCTCGTTCGCTTATGTTACGACCATGGCAAGATCGGTCAACAAGGATCTCAAGGGGCAGGTCTCAATTTCCCCCATGGAGACCGGCGGGTTTCTCGACAATATACTCAGGCTCCAGAAAGGCCTGGTCCACTGCGGGCTCACCCACAATCTGGCGGCTTATGCCTGTTACAAAGGGATCGCTGATTTCAAGGGAAAGGGCGACGATCAACTTCGCGGCCTGTGGGGCGGATATGTTGCGCCGGTTCTCCAGGTTGCCGTCAAAGACCGGAACATCAACAGCATCTATGAACTCAACGGCCGGCCTTACGTTATGAGCCCCGGTACCACCGGGGGGCGGTTGTCCAGAATGTTCCTCGAATCTCTGGGTATCAAAGCTGAATATAAACTCATGGGGATCTCCTCGGGGATCGACGCCATGAAAGCCGGGTCAGTCGATGCCTTTTACCGCATTGGCCCCCTCGATTCCTCCATTCTTGAGATCCAGTCGACCATGGAAGTGGTGTTTCTGCCCGTTACCCAGGACGATCTGGCCAAATTCGAAAAAGCCTGGCCCAGGCATGCCCTGGAAAAAACACTTCCGGCGAATACCTACGAGGGCCAGACCGAACCGGTCCTCTGCCTGGCCTATGCCTGCGGAGATTACAGCCACACGCGGGTTTCCGAAGACGTGATCTACAAGATTGTTATGTCCGCGTATAAACATCGGGAAAAGATTGGATCGTCGGTTCCCATTGCCCGGGACGGGAATTGGAGCGACATGTGGAATCATACGGTCAATTTTATGGAAGTCCCCCTTCACAAGGGTGCCGTCAAGGCCTATCGGGAACTCGGCTTTACGGTTCCGGACAAACTCATTCCGCCCGAAGCACGATAAGTAAAAGGAGGTTTTGATGAAAAAACTACTGAAAATTCATATTGGGATCGCGATTGTTCTGACTCTGGCCCTGACGCTGGCTTTTTCCGGCTGCGCGGGCAAGGGGGTCGCATCGAAAAAAGCAGCGCCGGCTATCGCCGCTTCCGGTTCAGGGATTCCCGGGAAGGTTATGGACGTGACTGGAAGCGGGTTCACCCCCGGTGAAGTTATTGAACTGGTATTGAACATGGAAGATGTACCGATCATTGTTGGCAGGAAGGGTAAGACCATCCAGGCCGGACAGGACGGTGCCTTTGCGGCCAAGACGAACTATCCCCATAAATATGTAGCCATTCAAGGTTACTGGGACCTGGTAGCCACCGGCGACAAGGGCAGCGAAGCTATTTGTAAGGTGGAGATCAAAAAACCTTAACCCCAGGAACCTTCCGGAAGGATTTTTACCGTATCCTCCCGGAAGGTTCCGGATCAGCGGGTATAATGAGTTGATTTACAGGAGGCATTCATGAGAGCACTGACAGGCGTTTGGAAGTGGGTTATTGTTGCGATCACGGCGCTGGCCGTGGCCTTTATCGTTTTCACTTCCCTCTGGCGCCCTTTCCATCCCGCCCTGCAAGGCGCCGTTATCCTTACCTTCGGCATGCTTGCGGTTTTCATTAATTATCCGATCAGCAAGGAAGCGTTGAAAAAGGGCCCTTCCGGGGCCGCCGCCCGAATGGTGTTTGGCACGCACAACACCCCGTCTTTGCTCGATGTCGTCTTCACTGTGCTTGGAAGTGCGCCGTGCGTCTTCATTATTCTGAACTGGGAACCGATCGTCAGCAACCCGCTCACCTACGAGACCTATTATCTGGTGCTTGGGGCGATCCTGTTCATAATGCTGGTTGAAGCAACCCGCCGGACCCTGGGAAACATCGTTCCGATCGTGGTGAGCCTGTTTATCGCCTATGCACTTTTCGGGGACCTGCTTCCCGGGGAACTCGGCCACGCCGGCTACGGCCTCGAAGAACTGCTCTACATTTTCTATCTGACCACTGAAGGGGTCTGGGGTCTTCTGACCGACCTGACGAGTCGCCTGATCGCGATCTTTATCCTGCTCGGACCGATCCTGTTTGCCTGCGGGGTGGGAAACACCTTCATCAAGTGGTCCCGTTTCACCGGTGGACGGATCCGGGGCGGCGCCGGCCAGATCGCGCTGCTTTCCAGTGCCGGGCTGGGGATGCTTTCCGGTTCTTCGGTGGCCAACGTTGCCACCACCGGCACCTTTACCATTCCGACCATGAAAAAGCTTGGCTATAACGATGAAATTGCTGCGGCCACTGAGGCCTCCGCCTCTTCGGGGGGCCAGATTATGCCGCCGATTATGGGGGCCGGGGCTTTCGTCATGGCTGAGCTTCTCGGGATCAAGTACATGGCGATTATGTTTGCGGCCATTATCCCGGCCATCTGCTATTTTATGGGAATCGGCAGCGGCATCTATGTGCTTGCAGGGAAATACGGCCTGGGCAAACTTCCAGCAAGGATGATCCCTAAATGGATCGACCTGTTCAATCCCCGGGAACTGATGAACACGATCGTTCCCATCGGGATTCTCATCTATCTGCTCGTGCAATATCTTCCGCCCCAGACCTGCGCCGGCTGGGCGCTGGTTTCGTCCCTGGTCATCTTTCTGTTCATGGGCGGTCCGCTGAACCGGAAGGAAACCGCCAAGCGAGCTAAAATAAGCCTCCAGGCATTCTATCGGGCGGCCAACGGCGCCCTGGTCATGCTCATCGTCATGATGAGCTGTGTCCAGGTGGTGGTCACGTTGATCAATGCCACCGGTCTTGGCGTTAAAATCTCTGAATTCATCGTGAACCTGGCCGGTACCAATGCCTTTCTGGCCCTCGTGGCGGTTATGGTCGTCGCCATCATTCTCGGTATGGGCATGTCAACCACAGCTGCCTATGTGATTGCCGCCTCGGCTCTGGGGCCGGCACTGGTCACCCTCGGCCTGCCGGCGCTGCCGTCGCATCTTTTCATTTTTTATTTTGCCATTGCCGCTGGCATCACACCGCCCGTGTGTGTGGCGGTTTTTACCGCCCGGGCAATTTCCGGCGGATCTTGGGTCCGGATTGCCATGATATCCATGGGGTTGAGTCTCGGGGGCTATATCATCCCATATTTCTTTATCTACCAGCCGGCAATCCTGATGCAGGGGGGCACGGTTCTTGGCACCCTCTGGATCGTGATCACCGTCATCATCGCCATGTTCTTTATTGAAGCCGGGGTGTTTGGATACTTTCTGAAACCGACCTCGCTGCTTGAGCGGCTGCTGTTTGTCGGTGGCGGGCTGTTTCTGCTCAGTTCCACCCTGCTGACCGATGTAATCGGCCTTGCTCTGGTGGGTGTGGGCATCATAAGCCACCAATTTGTGCCGAATATTCCGTTTTTCGGCAAACGGCCGGAGGAACTGCCCCGGGTCGATCTCGATAAAATTGATTGGGGGGACGGCGACAGCATCCTTGACATGAATGTCAGCTGACACGCGGTACGTGGCGGGAAAGGAGTTCGGTAGTTTGAACATCAAACTGACAACATTGAGTGAAAATTCGGCGGGGAGGGTTGGATTCTCCGCCGAATGGGGGTTGAGTTTTTTTGTCGAGGCCGATGGTTGCAAGATCCTGTTCGATACCGGAGGTGGTGACATCGCGCTGCGCAATGCGGACCGGCTCGGCATTCCGATCCCGGCGGCGACCCCGATTGTCCTGAGCCATGCCCACGCGGATCACACCGGGGGGCTCGGTCCTGTGCTCCGGAGAATCGGCCAGACCCGGGTGATTGCCCATCCGGCTGTCTGGGAAAAAAAATTTACCCGCCGGCCCGGAGAGGAGACGGAAGCGGATATCGGCATTCCGTATGGAAGGGACGAACTCGAACGGCTCGGGGCCGACTTTCAGTTCAGTACCCAGCCGGTCCGGATGTCGGAAAACATCTGGACGACCGGCGAGATTCCGATGGTGACTGATTTCGAATCGATTGAGCCGATCTTCTATGTCAGGGAAGAGGGCGTGTTCCGGCCCGATTCGATTCCTGACGACCAGGCCTTGATCCTGCGCAGTCCAATAGGGCTGGTGATTGTGCTGGGTTGCGCCCACCGGGGGCTGGTCAACACGATCCGTCACGCCCAGAACATCACCGGCGAGCGGCGGGTGCACACGATTGTGGGCGGGACCCATCTTTTCCCGAAAACCAAAGAGCAGAAACAAAAAGCGATTGCCGCGCTCCGGGAAATCGGGGTACAGAAAATAGGCGTTTCCCATTGCACTGGATTTGACGCCTCGATGAGACTGGCCCGGGAATTCGGTGAAGATTTTTTCTGCAACAACGCCGGAAGTGTCTATGTCCTGGATGCATCCAGCAACGCCGGATAGCAGACCGATGAAAAAAGAGACCCCTGCGACCATGGGACCGGATGGGATCGCCACAGGCCTGGCAGCAAGCTTTGCGGCGCATGGGAAAAAAACGGCCCTGCGGTTTTTCCGAAACGGCAACCTGGAAACCGAATTGACCTACGCTGACCTTGATGGGGACACTGGCAGGGCGGCCGGCTTTTTTTCGGATGCCGGGGTTGGTAAAGGGGACCGGGTGATCCTTTTTCTTCCGAAATCGGTCGGTTTTCTGGTCGCCCATCTTGCCTTGCTCCGGATCGGTGCGGTTTCGGTTCCGGTAAACCCGGGCTTTAAGCAAACGGAAATGGCCTACCTGATCGAGGATACCGACCCTTTGCTTATCGTGGCTGGAGTCGACCAAGCCCGGATACTCGCTACGGTCGATCCGAAACTCAACGTCCGGATTCTCGATACCGGACAGCCCTACGAAATGATCGATTTTTTTCGGTCTGGCGACCCCACCGATTCATCTGTCCAAATCTGTCCTGAAGATCCGGGCACCATTATCTATACGTCCGGTACCACCGGAAAGCCCAAGGGCGCGGTTCTGAGCCTGGGGAATTTGGCCCACGATGCCGGGAACATTAACGGCATCTGGCAAATCGGGGGCGCGGACGTGATCTGCCATGCGCTTCCGCTCTTTCATGTCCACGGCCTGTGCTTTGCGGTACATACGGCCCTGACGGCCGGTGCGGAAATCGTCATGCTCGACCGGTTTTCGCCCGGACAGGTGCTTGAAACCCTGTCCTGCAAGGACAGGGGCTATTGTTGTACGGTCTTCATGGCGGTCCCGGCCATGTACGTCAAGATGATAGAGGCTGTCGGGGAAAAAGCGGCTAAATTTGCACATGTACGGTTGTGGGCCTCCGGGTCGGCCCCACTCCTTTCAAAGGATTTCGAAAGGATCCGGACGGTTTTCGGGAAAGCACCCGTAGAGCGGGAAGGCATGTCGGAAACCGGTATGAACTTTTCCAACCCCTTGGGCGGACCGAGAAAGCCCGGTTCGATTGGCCTGCCCCTGCCGCAGCTCAAAGTGCGAATCGTCTCTCCGGAAACCGGTGAAACGCTTGCTTCCGGGCAGACTGGAGAGATCCTGCTCAAAGGGCCAGGAATCACACCCGGCTACTGGCGAAACCCACGGGAAACCGCCAAGGCGTTCGAAAACGGGTGGTTCAAAACCGGCGATCTCGGCTATGTGGACCATGACGGCTATTACTACCTGACTGACCGGATCAAGAACATCATCATCTCCGGAGGTGAAAATATCTCACCGAAAGAGATCGAAACCGTTATCAATCGAATGGAGGCCGTTCTTGAATCGGTTGTGGTCGGTATTCCGGACAAAAAATGGGGCGAAAAAGTGGTTGCTGCAGTTAAATGCCGCCCGGGCAGGGACATTGATGCCGCCGAAATTCAGCGTTTCTGTCGGGAGTCAATCCATGACTGGAAAACCCCAAGGGAACTCCGGTTTGTCGAAGAGATTCCGAAAAACCGGATGGGAAAGGTCCTGAACGATGGCGTCCGACGACTCTTTTCAAAATAGACGATTGCCGGGCGCTTTTCCCACCTGGCCGGAAATCCGGGACCGGGTAGAGCGGTTTGTTGAAAAAAACCGGGAGATCGCCCGAATTGAAACCATTGGCCGCTCCGCAGAAGGAAGAAAGATCTGCGCGGTTTTTGTCACCGACAATGCCCAGTCGGCCCATAAGAAGGAGATCGTCTTGATTGTCATGGGCCGGCACGGGGACGAACTCGGCACCCGCACGGTCGGCCTCCGACTCCTCGAATGGCTATCCTCACCGCAGGCAAGAGATATCTTGGTTCACCAGCAGATTGTCCTAGTGCCGGTGGCCAATCCGGATGGTTGCGCAAAGGACCTCTTCGGGCTTCCCGGTGATCGGCTCTCCAGCCTCGAAAAGGAATCGGTCGCCCGGGTCGGTCTTTCCCTCGTTCCTGACGTGGTCATTGATGTTCACAGTGTGGGAAAGGAAAAGTACGGCTACAACTGGGGCGGGCTGGAGGCAGTCATCATCGACGAAGCGGCCCGATCCGGGGAAGATCCGTACATTCTGCACACCCTGGCCGACAAAATGATTCAGGGTGCCGCCCAAAAGGGCTATCCGTTTCTTCTACACCCGATAGGCTTTTACCGGGGCCTTAAAAAGAAAGCCGCCACTCTTTCTGAAGGCGCCTTCAACAATTATCTCAACCAGGTTTTCTACGACGCGTGCCATGCCCTGACCTTTGGCATAGAGGTCAATCATTTCGTGCTGTGCCCGGAAGAGGCTGCCGAAAGCGGTGTGGCGGCTATCGCCGCCTTGCTCGAAACAGGCAATTCCGTTTTCCCATGGGAGTATTACCCTGGATATCCAAACCGAATCCTACGGGGTGAATTTGCGGCTTCCATCCGCCCTCGGGGAGAAACCGCTACTGAAAGGCGCGCTTCAAGACAGGAAATTTGGATCCGAAGGCATTTTTTTGGCAGTATCGCTCCCTACCGAAGGATGGATAACGATCATTCCGTCAACCTCGCGTTTACCTATTCTGGAGAAAAACCGCTCCAGGGAGGGCTGACCGTTGCCCTGCGTCTTCGAGGAAGACCTCGGATCGGGAGGATTGAATTCAACGGAACGTTTACCCCTCATACCGTTGCCACGGACGCCTGTTCGACCCACCTTTTCATTGATATCGAAACCATTGGACTCGGTGTTCAAAACAAGATCCTTGTCGAATTCTGACCTGGTTCCGGCTTTTTGAGCAGCCATTTCCCGCAGTATATGGAACCGAAGCTTTTCCTTGCTCAAATACGCCCAAAAATTTTTATAAATATGAAATGGATCAGGCGAAAGAAGTACTGTTAAAAACAGTTGTTACAATCCAGTCAGTTGCCCCTCATGTAAAATCTGTCGGCCTTTTTTTCTCGTCGGCCCTTTCGGCAATGTTTTTTACTTCTCTTTTGATGATCCAGAACACCGCACGATTGTATGATAAAGTCAGACCGCCGGTGTGGGCCAAAATTTATTCGGCTGGAGAGGCTCTTCGGCCGGCCGGAAAAATATGCGTTGCATGATACAGGGGGGCTGGATGGGTCCGCAAGAAGCTGGGGACTTGGCTACAGGTTGCCATTATCACAATTTTGCCCCAATTGCGATATGATCAGTATATCTGGACCGAGCACAGTTGCCAAATGGTGCTGGGTTGAAGATGGTTTATCTCAACCGTGGAATGATTTTTGTATTTTGGGTTAGCTTGCCAGATTTTGTAAATATCACCCTATGCAAAACATTGAGATATATAACAGCTATCATCGGATTTGGCTTCAGCCCACTGACCACAACATATAGTGGTTGATCAAGGTTTCTAATTGTATGGTTGATTCTCAAGGCTGACTGACAGTCCCGTCAGCATCGTGATCCTTAGACTGAACCTGAAAAGGATCAATCTCGTATACGGTTATGGGACGGTGGTACCCCTTTACTTCAATCTTACCTAAAGGTGTGTAGGGAAACTCTTCCCGGGCCAGTGCCCACGTGGTATGGCTGATCAAAATCCGCCCCGGCTTGCAGGCGCTCTCAAGGCGGGCGGCAAGATTAACCTGCATGCCCATCGCCGTATACTCTTTCCTTTCATTAGAGCCATAGCCGCCTACAGTTGCCATTCCCGTGTTGATCCCGCACCTGATTTGTAAATTTTCATCTATTCCGGAGTTAAACCATTTTTTATTTAATTCTTTCATTTTTACCTGCATATCAATGGCCATGTTCAGACATCTTAAGACATGGTCTTTATCATCTGTTTTATTGGGAGCGCCGAAGATCACGTATAAACCATCTCCGATTAACTGGGCCAGGGTGCCACCGTATCTATTGATAATCCTGTTCATTTCAGTGAGATATTCATTCAACAAATTTCCCATGTCCTCTGGCTCCAGAGAATCTGTAATCTTTGTAAAATTTTTAATGTCTGAAAAAAACAGGGTCAATTTTTTCCGGTGATGTTTCCAGACCAGGTCGATTGGCCCGTGGGATATGGTTTCCGCTATTTGGGGAGGCACGTATTTTGAAATGAGCTTATAAGCTTTTTGAACTTTTTCCTGCTCCTTTCTAAATTTTTCTTCAGCAACCATGCGTTCATGGATATCTGTGACAATACCTTGATGATACCGGATGTCGGTTTCGGGATCTACGTAAATGGATGTCTGATCTTCCACCCAGCGTGCTTTCCCGGACTTCGTAATTATGCGGTAGACCTGTATATAGTTCTCGCTCTCTTTTTCTACAAGCTCCTTTATTTCCTGTAATGTTCTGTCCGAATCTTCCTGATATACAATATCCCGAAACATGATGGTACCATTGAGGAAATCTTCGGCCCGGTATCCGAAACGGGATATATTGGGAGAAACATACACCATCTTGCGCTGCTCCGGATCATCTGCGGCCAGGCGGCGAAATAGTATGGAGGGGCTGTTCTGTATGATCATTTCCGCCAGGGCTAAGGCATGGGAGTCGTCACTGTTCCTGTTTTCGTTGTTAGTTGGCCGATTCATCTAATAAAGATAGGGTCCATTGTGGCAGTGGTCAAGTTTGGGGTTATGTGGTGGAAAAGACCTCATGGGGCATGTCGGATCACGGTATCGGCTTGGAAGGCTCGCCAACCATTAAAATTATAAAAACTATCTAAAATGTTATGATAAATAGCAGGCGGCGGCAATTGGCAAAGGCGGGGACTGTATCAGATAATCCACTCCTAAGGTCGGACCCCTTGAGGCAGAAAGTTTCAATAGTTAAAGATATATAGATACCTGTAACCGGCATTCCAGCTTTGCCAATGGCGAAACTCTTAGTAGGTGGCTCCGGCTTTCCAGTTTTCGTTTAATCGCTGCATCTGCAGGAGACGCTATGTCAAGAACCTTCGTGCGGTGTATGGCTTGTGGCTCGCCGCAACATACCCTGGGTATACTTTTCCAGGACCTCTTTTACGGTTCCGGATTGTTTCAGGTAAACATAAATTCCAGCCTCTGTAAGAATCTGGAAGGTATCCATCCTGCATCTGCCGGTGATAAGAGCGTTTATTAATCTTTCTTACAATTCTAACTCATACCAGAGGCAACCCCCTATTTGACGACCATAGAACTGGGCCCATACACCTATTATCCGTTCGGGGAATACCAGGCGATCTGTTCTGCCCAAAGGGTCATCGATGTTTCGCATTACAGATAAATCAAAGTAATTGATAATTTTTACGTCAGCATTTCTGCATATATTGCTCTAACGCAGCATGGAGGGCTTCCACCGCCAGAAAAGCGCAGTGTTGCTCATTTTCGGGGAAGGTCCCGATTTCTGCCAGAACTTTTTCACCGGTAATTTCGATAAGCTCATCCGGGGTTTTACCGATGGCCATTCCCGCGGTAAAAGAACCGCAGACGGTGCTTGAACCGCAGCCATCGGTGGTGTACGTGGCGGTTTTTACCCGCCCGTTTTCAAAGAGGAGGAAAATTTCGATGGTATCACCGCATTTGCCTGTAATCCGCGCGTGTGAATCCGGGTTTTCCAGCTTACCACTGTGGAGCGGATGCCGCCAGCGGTTGAATCCTGCTTCGCCGTAAGCATCGCGAGTTTCAGCAAATATCTGCTTCTGAAGATTGTCTACAAAAGCATCAATTGGATCACTCATTTTATGTACCTGTCACCTGGTATCCCAGGACCTATTAGAGATAGTTTTTACTTTTCCATCTGCTCGATACGCGATGTTATCGCTTCCATCTGCTGCTGAAGTTCGGCCGCGTACGTCTTGAGCTCGGCCAGAGCTCCGGTTTGAGGCGGTTTTGCCGGGGACATTCCGGAGAAGCTGCCCGCGCCCTGTCCTATCCCGCGGCTGCCGCCCAGACCACATCTGCCGCCCATGCCACGCCCGCTGCCCATCCCTCTGCCGCCGCACCCGCCTCCGCCCCTGGTGCCGCCGGTTGCCCCGTTTTCAATAGAGGCGGCTGCCGGCAGGGTGCCGTTTCGGTATCTTTCAACCGCCTCCCGAACGGTTCCTGACTGACCAGTGAATACCTGGATACCTCCCGTGAGAAGGACGTCCATTGCTTTCGGTCCGCAGTTCCCGGTGAGTACCACCCCGACACCTGTCGAGGCAACGAAACTGGCCGCTTGAATTCCGGCGCTTTGCGGTAATTCCGCATTGGCATTTTCATATGCCTGAAAAGTCAGGTCATCGGTTTCCACAACAATAAAATAGCCGCAGCGTCCAAAACGTGGATCCATCCCGGTATCCAGGTTGTCGCCGACAGCGCTTACCGCCACCTTCATGTTATCCTCCTTCATTTTGCCGGTAGATAAATTTTCGATCGGGGCCCTTTGGCCCGGTATCCGCAAGGAGCGCGGGACCATCAGGGTGGATAAGCAGATATATTTTCGGGTTTGCAAGGATGCGCGCCTTCAATAATCTATACCCCGGCTTTTGCTTTGATCTTTCCATTGATTATTATTTGGTAACCAGGTTTGCTGTCAATTGTCGGTTGTATTTGAAAGCAGGTCCGCGATTTTTTTAAAGGCTACCGCCCCTGCGGACCACTTGTGCTGTGATTGATAGGAAATGCCCGCATCCGCGCATTTAACCATATCCGGATCAAAAGGGATCTTACCCAGGAAGGGCAGCCCTGCGGCCAGGGCAGTCCTTTCACCACCGCCGGCACCGAAAATTTCAACTGTCTCTGAGCAGTGCGGGCAGGTGTAGCCGCTCATGTTTTCAATCAGTCCCCGGATTTCCATTTTTACGGTTTTGCAAAAGTTGATTGATTTACGGACATCCGCCAGCGCGACTTCCTGGGGGGTGGTGACGATGATGGCCTGGGCATCTTTGATGAGCTGCGCCACGGTCAACGGTTCGTCCCCGGTGCCCGGAGGCGCGTCTATTACCAGAAAGTCAAGGGCCCCCCAGTTCACTTCGCCGATAAACTGCCGGATGGCGGTGTGTTTCATCGGCCCCCGCCAGATGACGGCTTCATCTTTATTCGCCAGAAGCGATTCCATCGAAACTGTGGAAAGGTTATCGGAAAAGGCCAACGGTTGAATCCGGCGACCCTCGCCGGCACTCAACATGTCCTGCAGCCCCAGCATGCGGGGAATATCCGGTCCGTGAATGTCAACATCCAGCAGGCCGACCTTGGATCCCCGGGTGGCGAGGGCGATGGCCAGGTTGACGGAGACGCTCGTCTTGCCGACACCGCCTTTACCACTCATCACGATCAATTTTTGTCTGATTTTCTGCAGTGACTGCCGGGCCAGTTCATCCGGGTCGGGTTGCGGCATCTTGTCTGCTATTTGAGCGATTTGCATTCTGTGGAACCTTTCTTCTCATCCATCATTTAAATTGTAAGTTTTCTTCAGTTGAATTAGCGGCTGCTTAATGGCGGCTTTCGGCGCCTATTCTTTGTCCCGGTAACCCGGTGCAAACAGTTGGCCGGGGCCGGGGCAAAGATCAACTTGCCGGCGCGCCAAATCAAATCGGCCCGCGCCTATAACAGCTTTTCCATTTCGGTGATCCGATTGTTGATAGTTTGCAGGGTCACCTTCAGCTCGCCGGCCTCCGTACGGATCAGATCCAGTTCGGCGGCCGGATTCCCAACTGTTACCGGGGGGGCGGCGGCAAACCGATTGCCATAACCCCCGAACATTCTGCGGCCGGGCTTCCGGCCGCCCCGGGCCCCGTGTTGATTGCCCCGGCCTCTGCCAAATGCAGTCGCTCTGGAACGAACCTCGCCATACTCCGGGGCAGGGGTGCCGCAGCGACCCCGAGCCCCACCCGTCATCGGGCCGGCTCCCATGGGTCCACTTTGATCAAATCCAGGCATAGTATTTACCTCCTTTAAAGTTTGCTTTGTTTTGAAATCAGCGATTCTGTCCGCTGTTCAAGCTGTCTTCATTCCGGTTGTACAACCTATTGCCGGCCGGATCTACGCGGCCGGGTCGATTTTACACCGCAATATCTCGCCGGGTTGCCATATCGACCATCACCCTTTCCCGGGCTCGGTCTATGCCCAGGGCTTTTCGTTTCTTGTCGATATGGGCAATCATTTTGCGGGCATGCTTAACTGGGTCAATCTCTAAATCCCACATGCCACCGTACATCTCCTCAAACGTCTCAAACAGATACTTTTGAAATACCGGGGCACCCGATGTCGGAAAAGTGACACCAAAGACGGTATAGACACCCGAGGCAACAAAATAATGGCCAATACTGATCGCTTTTTCACTCATCCATTCGGGAGCGCTGCCGGCCACCGGCAGTTCGCTGATGTCGTTTCCAAGGCCACCGGCTTTGACCATTTCCGTAGCTGCCAGCAGTATCCGGCTGTTATCGACACAGGAGCCCATGTGGAGAACTGGCGGGATTCCTACAGTTTCACAAACCTCCGCCAGGCCGGGGCCGCAATAGACACTGGCTGCTTCAGGCGTCAGCAGTCCTTCCATGGCGCAGGCGATACCGTTGCACCCGGTTGTAATGACGAGGACATCATTTTTAATCAGTTCCTTGACGACCTCGATATGGCCCTCGTTGTGTTTGGTGCGGGCGTTGTTACAGCCGACCACGCCGGCCACACCCCGAATGCGGCCGTTAATGATATTGTCATTCAAGGTGAAATAGGATCCGCGAAACATGCCTCCCAAATGGTATTCGATCGATTCAACGCCGAAGCCGGCTACCTGGGTTGCCTTATGCGTCGGGATCATGACGTCGGCCGATCTGTTCGGGAAGTTGTCTATGGCCATCTTAATAATTTTTTTGGCATCATCGATGGCGTAATGCTCATCAAATTCAATATGAATGACATTGTCCTGTTCCATTTTGGCAATCGGATGGGTGGTGATCAACTTGGTGTGGAAACAATTGGCCACGTTGGCCACGTTCTGGAAGATGCACTGGATATCCACCACCATGGCATCCACGGCACCGGTAATAATGGCCAGTTCCTGCTGCAAAAACGTGCCGCACAGGGGAACCCCGTGACGCTGCAGGATTTCGTTGGCCGTACAACAGATACCCGACAGCTGGATCCCTTTGGCTCCTTTTGACTTTGCGTACTCGATCATTTCTGGGGTTTGTGAACTCGCGACAATCATTTCGGAAAGGACCGGCTCATGGCCATGAATGACGATGTTGACATGGTCTTCTTTAAGCACGCCCAGGTTTGCTTCGGATTGCACCGGGTAGGGCGTACCAAACAAAACATCCTGGAGGTCGGTGGCCAGCATGGAACCGCCCCAGCCATCGGCGATAGCAGCGCGCGTGCCCTGTTTCATAAGGTTTTTGTAATCCTGGTCAACACCGATATGCGTACGGTGCATAATTTCTACAATTTCCCTGTCAATATTCCGCGGCAGCACCCCGTTTGTTTTCCACTTCTCATACAGCGCGTCCGGCGCTCGTTTTAGATACGCCAGCTCACCTTCCGGCTTGCCCCATTCGTTCAGCGCTTTTTCGGCAATTTCCAGGGCTATTTCTTCGGTGGCCCGATCAAGCAGCTCACCATCGACTTCGACCTTGGTCTCAACATTGAAATAGGGCGCGATTGAAAGCAGTTTAAAGGTATCTTTGATCTTATAGGCCTCATTGTCTTGTCTGGCCGCACTCATGAACACTTCCGCAACGCACCGGCCATGGTCTGAATGCGCGGCAGCACCTCCGGCAATCATACGGATGAAGTTGCGGGCTGCGATGGTATTGGCTGTGGCCCCACATAAACCTTTGCGCGTGTCTTCACCCTCAAGCCCCTTTTTAGGAAGCGGCAGGCGGCAGGGGCCCATACCGCAATTTTTACAACAGGTGCCCTGGGTTCCAATGTTGCAGGGCTTCATTTTCACAGCACGGTCAAAAACCGTTTCAATGTCCATTTCCTGGGCCCGGGCCAGCATCTCCTGGGTCGCGGCATCAATGGACACCGCCATTGGGTCTGCTTTCTTTTCCTTACCGGCCTGCCCGGCACTGTTTTTAACTCTCTTTTCAGCCATCGGCGCCTCCTTTTTGGCTTATCCATGTGGTTGCTGGTTGGAATCTGCCGTTGAGTTATCTTGTTACTGATTCTTTTGAGCAAGGGGCGTGCCAGATTTCGAAGCCAACCTGAAAGCCTTATAACTATCAGAAAATTAAGATATAATTGTTATTCAAGGTGAAAAGTGGGCTGGCATTACTTGGGCAAATTGCAACGGTAACAGCCTGTCACTGTTGCTATTTGCACCGAAATAAACTACACAAGAGATAGGGATTAGACCGGCTATCCGGACCAAAAAATCGAAGCCACCAGGGAGCAATACCGTGGGAAAAAACCTTAGCACTCAGTTTCAATATGAGATTCTAAACTCGATTAACGACGGGGTTTTCACCATCGACCGAAATTGGAAAATTACGGCGTTTAATCGTGCTGCCGAACGTATTACTGGGGTTGATCGTAAAGATGCCCTGGGATGTTATTGCAAGGATATTTTCCGGGCCTCGATCTGTGAAAATAATTGTGCGCTTAAACAGACCATGGAATCCGGAAAACCAGTCACCAACACCATGACCCGCATTACCACCGAATCCGGAAAACAGGTGGCCATCCGTATATCCACGGCACTTTTGTTTGATGATGCCGGCAGTATTGTCGGTGGTGTCGAAACATTCCAGGACTTGAGCCAGGTCGAACAATTGCAAAAACAGTTGGAACAGCGCTATACCTTTGAAGATATCATTGGCCGAAGTCCGTCCATGCGCAGTCTTTTCGCGATATTGCCTCAGGTCGCCCAAAGTACCAGCACCGTCCTTATCGGGGGCAAAAGCGGGACCGGCAAGGAGTTGTTCGCCAGGGCCATCCACAACCTGTCCCCTCGGAAAAACCGGCCATTTGTGGCTATCAACTGTGCAGCACTCCCGGACACACTGTTGGAGTCCGAGCTGTTCGGGTATAAAGCCGGGGCCTTTACTGGTGCGGCCAGAGACAAACCCGGTCGGTTCGCGCTTGCCCAGGGTGGCACGCTCTTTCTGGACGAAATCGGAGATATTTCACCGGCCATGCAGGTGCGGCTCCTACGCGTGCTCCAGGAACGTACCATTGAAGCACTTGGGGGGCTGGAGCCGGTTAAAGTGGATGTCCGCATCATAGCGGCAACCAATAAAGACCTGGCCAAGCAAGTAAAGCTTGGCGAATTTCGCCAAGACTTGTTCTATCGTATCCGGATTGTTCACTTCACGCTGCCTGAGCTTAACGAAAGACGCGTGGATATCCCTTTGCTGGTTAATCACCTGGTAGCAAAATTCAACCATTTGCAGAACAAGGATATAGCGGGGGTGTCGGAAGAGGTCTTGGCCAGGTTGATGGACTATGATTATCCAGGTAATGTTCGCGAATTGGAGAATATCCTGGAGCATGCCTTTGTGCTGTGCCGTGGAGGGCTGATCGAATTAAACCACCTGCCGCCTGAACTGCGGCCCGATGACATACTGGAGGTTGATGGCACCAGGAAAACCTTAACACTCAAGGCCCTGGAGAAAAATTACATTTCAGAGGCCCTTAAGAGACACGCCGGACATCGAACACGCGCAGCCAGAGAGCTCGGAATCAATAAGAGCACCCTGTATCGAAAAATTCGGGCGCTAAAAATTGCATCACCGACTATTGACGGAAGGTACCGACAGAAATAGTGTTGCAAATTGCAACAATAGACACACGGCAGGCTGGGTTGATAATAATTAGATCTCTTTGGAATCTTGCCAGTACCACCAATCCGTTAAAACTGCATGTATGCTTAGGATGT
This sequence comes from uncultured Desulfobacterales bacterium, assembly GCA_964647585.1. Lineage (GTDB taxonomy): Bacteria > Desulfobacterota > Desulfobacteria > Desulfobacterales > CAJINA01 > CAJINA01. The sequence goes on along the minus strand of CAZYGG010000009.1, from coordinate 36,260 downwards.
CTGCACTGAGGACTATTGCCAGGGGTCCATAGTACCGGCATTTTTAAAAAGGCTAAAGAATAGATGCGGTATTATTCAGCCCGGTTTGAAATAAATCCTTGGGGGGCAGTTCAATATTGGTGAGATCCCAATGGAGGTATCTTACCAATGTCAGGTCGGGGCATTAGAAACCACACAAGTATAGTTTGTATATCACCATCGACGGCACCTGGACGAGCGCGACTATTTGGTGATCAGGTTACAAAGAATGTCGTGGGCCGATTGCAGGTCGAACAGCCCCATGTTCAATACGAGGTGGTACAGGGACGGGTCATCATAATCATACTTCCCAAGCTTCTTGTACAGGTTTGCCCGGCGCTTGTCCTCACTGTTCACCAGTCTGGCAGCCCGGTTACGGGAGTAGTTGTACTGCTTCATGATGAATCTAACCCGGTCCTCCATGTCATCGATCAGCAGGATATGGAAAACATCCGGATGACCTTTTAGGATGTATTGGCTGCCGCGGCCCAGAATTACCGAATTGCCTTCATCCGCCATCTGGACAATCGTTAACACCAGGTAATCCAGATAAATCTTTTCATCCAGATAGCCGCGCTCATCCTTTAGGATACGGTCAACCATGCGTTGGGACACGATACTTGAGATGGCCCGGGACATCATGCCCCCGGCCTCTTTTTCAAACGATTGGACCCATTTGGCGGAAACATTGGCCTGTTTTGAGATCATCTGTATAATACTGCTGTCCGCGAACGTGTATCCCAGTGTCTCCGCGACCATGTTCCCAAGGGTTTTGCCGCCTGCTCCAAATTGTCTGGAAATGGTGAATACAGCCATGTAACCCTCCCGCTAGAATCACAAATTGTTGCCCGGTCAGGCGTTGTTTGCTTGATAAGGGTGAATAACTAATTCCCGGCTTGCAGAGAGTGCAACCTGCTTAAAACACGGGTTTTCTGTTTTACTCCGGTTTTCCCGACAGTGCGGTGGTCAGCCACTCTTTTCAGGTGGTATCAACAGGACCGGAAAAATAGAAGTTTCAATCAAGGTTTTCGTCAGGCTGCCCAGAATCCTTTCTTTCCAGGACTGCCTGTTTTTAGCTCCGATAACGATCATGGTGGCCCGACATTCATGGGCGGCCTTTTCAATCTCCGTCTCCACTTCGCCTATGTATACGTGCGGCCGCGAATGAATGCCTTCCGCCTCAAAAATATCACAAATTTGTTCCAGTTTGCTGCGGGTATCCTTACGGGTTTTTTGCACCGCCATGGCCGAATCGGTCTGCAGGCTTTTTTCATCGGCCACGTGGGCCACGTGGATCTCCTGGACGAGAGCCCCGAGGTTTTTCAGGCAGGCGACGGCGTTGTCACCCGCTGGGGACCAATCCGTTGTCATGAGGATCCGATCAAAAGGTTTATCCGTGAGGATGCCCCCGGGGGCCAGATTTTTATAAACAAGTACGGGAACACGTGTCCGCTGCAGGATTTCCGTTACCTCAGATCCTGAAAACAGTTTCTCCAATTTGCCCTTTTTGGAGGGGCTCAGGACAATCAGGTCAACCTCTTCTTTGGTGGCCGCTTCAACAACCTGTTTCACATAATCGCCGACAACAATATAGACACCCACCTCAAGGCCCTGTTCGAAAAGAGTTTCCGCCCAGTCGATGAAGCGAATATTGGCCTTTTCCCTGAGCTTGATCTCCTCCTCTTTCTGATACCCGGTACCCCGGCGCAGGGCCACTTTTTCCCGTTCGATGACATTGAGAAAAACCACATGGTGGAGGGCGGCTTTTTGCAGGGGGAGCAATGATTGCAGCGCGTCGAACCTTAATTCCTCGAATTTAGTTACAAACAGGAGTTTCTGGATGTCCATTACCATCTGCCTTTATTAAACATAACCCAACAAACTCGAGGGCCGCTGACACCCTTTGACCGGATCGGCCTTTCAGGGTGTCCGCTTAACCCAGTATCTTTTTAATCACGTCACCCAGTTCTTCCGGTTCAACCGGCTTTTCCAGGTAGATCGCGGGCTCAGGGACCTCCTTGCCCCCGAATTCCGTCAGTGCCTTCTGGGATCTCAGGAAGGTCTTTTCGGCGATGCCGGATAGTAAAACGACATTTACACCCTCAAGCGTTTTGTCGGTTTTTAACTCACGGTACAACCGTATGCCGCTCTGTCTCGGCATCATGACATCCAGAATGACAAGGTCCGGCATGTGCTCCTTGATCATTCTCAGGCCTTCTTCACCGTTTTCCGCCTCGATCGGCGTATAGCCGTATTCTTCCACCACGGTGGTGTTGAATAACCTCACATCCGGATCATCATCTACAACAAGTACCTTTTTACTCATGGGTTCCTCCCTGTCACCATTTGTCGTTACAGTGTCCGGCAAACCACCTCTAAACCGGATCGAAGGGCAACCTGAAAGTGAAGGTGGTTCCTTCGCCCAGTGTGGACGCTACATCGATGCTGCCATTGTGCTCTTCAATCAGTTTGCTGGTTACCAGGAGCCCCAATCCGGTTCCCTTGGCACCTTTTGTACTGAAAAAAGTTGAAAAAAGCCGGTTTTTTACTTCATCTTCCATGCCCGTGCCGTTATCGGTTACTTCAAAAAGAACGACACGGTCATCTTCTATAGCTGTGCGTACGGTCACCTGGTGCTGTTTGGCTACATTATCATCAAAAATACAGGCATCCATTGCATTGGAAACGAAATTAAGCAGGGATCGATAGGCAATCCTGGGATCCAGAGCAACTTCACCCACCGCTGGCGCGAAGTTTTTGACTATCGCAATGCCGTGCTCGTCGGCAGTTTCTTTAAGCAGGTCACAGACATCGGCCGCAATCTCGTTGGGGAAACAGTTCTCATATTCCGGCTCTCTTTCCTTTGAATAAGAGAGCAGATCGAGCACCAAGTCTGACGTGCGTTGGATATTACGCTGAATAGTCTGCCACCCTGTCTTTAACTTGTCGGTGTTGTCCCTGTCAATACCGATATTTACAAGGTAGCTGCCGCCTTTAAAGCCATGCAGGATATTTTTTATGCAGTGGGCCATGCCGGCGACGGTCTGGCCAATGGCGCCCAGCCTTTCAGAAGCGACCAGTTCCTTTTCCAGGCGCTTGACCTCCGTGAGGTCATGGAAAAAGGCCACGCTGCCCACCACTTCATCATTTTCATATAGCAGGGTGCCGGAGAACCTTACCGGTATCTTCCGGTTGTCATTGGAATTGATAATAGTTTCATGCCAAGTAACATTGATCTTATCTGGATCCGGAGCCAGAAAGCCAACAATTGCCTCGGCCACTTCGAAAGGGAACAGCTCTCTCGAATTCATCTTGCCGACAACTTCCTCGGCTTTGTAACCGAAAATTCGCTCCGCCTCCGGATTAAACAATACCACCTTCCAACTGCTGTCAGTCGCAATGATTGCATTGTGCGAGCTTTTCAATAATTTGGCCTGGAAATTTGCTTTGCGGGCGTTCTCTTTTTCGAGCATCGCGTTTTCAATGGCCACCCCGATCCGGTTGCCGATCAGCTCGAGAACGTGTTTTTCTTCCAGCGAAAAGTGGCGGGCCTTGGCGCTGCCCAGACGGATAACGCCCAGGGCTGATTTATCTTTTCCGGTGATGGGGATATAAACCAGCGATTGCAGCCCTTCCTGCAGGAGAAGCGCGGCTTCATTTTTGCCGATGTCGGCAAGCTGTTCGATAACCAGGATGTTCCCCGAGCGGGCGACATCCGCAATGATGCTGTCTTTATCAGCGGTCTGGTTACAGCTGCAAAGGGTTTGTGAGTAGCCATAGTTGTATTTAAGTTTCAGGTCGCCACCAGGCTCCAGGGTAAAGATACAGATGCAATCCGCGAGGAAAATATTGACGACTTCCTGGATGGCGGCATTGATCCGCCCTTCCAGGTCAAGGTGCGTGCTCAAGGTGGCGTATATGGAACACAAGGTGGCCAGTTCCCGGGTATGCTGCTCCTGGTCTTGCTGGGCCTTTTTTTCTTCGGTCTTGTCCCAGATGGTCTCAATGGCCCCGACAACCGTACCGTCGGTGGCCTTGATCGGGGCTGCGGTGAACCAGCACCATTTCCCGTTTTCACCGAGGTTGGGGAAAAACTTTTCAGCTTCGTAGGCATCGTCGATCATGGCGGACTTGCGCCACCGGTCTCCGTAGAGGCGCTTAATTTCCGCTTCACCTAACTGGTCCAGGATAATGTCCGCCATGGATGGCCGTTTTTTATCGTAAAACGGTGCCCATTGTCTGCGGGTGCCGACCATTTCCGTAGCCTTAAGGCCGGTCAGCACTTCCAGGGATCGGTTCCAGTGGGTAAGTGTGTGGCTCCTGTCGATTACAAAGGTGGGGATGGTACTGCCCTGGATAATCTGGGCCAGGGCTTTATTATGATCCTCGCGTTCCTTGGTAGCCTCTTTTTCGGCAGTTTTATCCCAGAGCGTCTCGATGGCCCCAGTGACGGAACCATCGGCGGCTTTTATGGGGGCGGCTGTAAAAAAAAGCCATTTGCCGCCATCCCCAAGATGCTCAAAAAACTCTTCGGCTTCATAGGCGCCGGTAATCAGTTCCGATTTCTTCCAGCGTGTTTCGTAGAAACTCCAGACATCATCTTCATCGACACCATCGAGTATCAGATCTGCCATGATCGGGCGCATCTTTTTACGAAAAGGCTTCCACTGGTTGGCGGTACCGACGATCTCGGTGGTCGCGTAACCGGTCAATTTTTCACAGGCCCGGTTCCAATGCGTGACCCGGTGGTTTCTGTCGATTACGAAGGTTGGAATGGTGCTGCCGTTGACGATCTGGGAAAGCGCCTGCTCGCTGGCCTTTAACTCCACCTCGGCCTGCTTTTCCTCGGTCCGGTCCCAGAGGGTCTCTATGGCGCCGATGACGGTGTTGTCCGGGGCCTTAATGGGGGCAGCGGTGAAAAAGAGCCATTTGCCGTTATCGCCGAGGTGGCCAAAGAACTCTTCGGCTTCATAAGCGCCTTCTATCAAGTCTGACTTTTTCCAGCGTGACTCGTAGAAACTTCTCACATCATCGTCATCGACACCGTCCAGGATCAGGTCGGCCATGATCGGGCGCATTTTTTTACGAAAGGGCTTCCACTGGTGCGTTGTGCCCACGATCTCTTTGGCGGAATAGCCGGTAAGCCTCTCACAGGCTCGGTTCCAGTGGGTGACGACATGGTCGCGGTTGATTACAAAGGTGGGGATGGTACTGCCGTTGATAATCTGGGCCATGGCCCGTTCACTATCCACCAGGTTCCGTTCGACTTTTTCATAGCGGCGGTTGCGCCTGGTGATGATGCCGCTGATCCGATCGGCGAATTCTTCGAATAGGTTCTCAACCCGGGTCGTGCCGACGTAGGCTTCTCTAATCGCCTGCAGGCTCTTTTGTTTTTCATTTTCGATTTGGAGCAGGTTCCAAAGGGATCGGGCAGCGATGTGGTCAACCAGGGTTACTCCCGGTGGTTTGGCAGCCTCGATTTCGTCGCGCAGCGCGGTGTTGTTGGTCAATTCTATCAGGACTTCCAGTCCTTCTATAGTAAACAGCGCTTTATAGTCATCGGTGGTAAATATACCTATACTTTTTGCACATTGCAGTCCCTCGGCCTGCGGATTAAGATCAGCTACACCCAAAACGAGCGGTTTTTCAAAATGGAACGACTCGTCGGCGATGAATTCCAGAAAGACGCGGCAGATACGTCCACCGCCAACGACGGCGACACGGGCATTTTTTATGAGTTCTAGCATATTCTAATGAACGCCGACTGTGTTAGCGGCAGGGACAATCATTGAAAACAGTATATCGCTTGGCTACCCTTTCCTGATTTTCAAGCGACACCGACTGCCTTTTTTGAGCTGACGGCTGCGGCAACGATTGCCGTGGCGGCGGCAGTCACACTCAGTCGGGCTGTATTGAGGGTGATATCGTAATGGCTGGGATTTCTGATATCTTTATTGAAAGCATGCCGAACGAATGCCCGCCGGCGGGCTTCTCTCCTGGTTATGCGTTGGCGGGCGTCTTCATCTTTGGCTCCAAACGCACGCATAATGCTGGTCACCCGGATTTCAGAAGGGGCAATGATGCGGACGGCAAATCTGTTTTCAAATGGCAGGATAAAATTAGCCCCCCGCCCGACGATAACGGCATTGCCGTGGGTGGCGATGGCGCGAACGACTTTCACCAGATGTTCCATGTAAATATCGTTGTGGCAGTATTTTTCTTCGATTAAACAGGCGATAAAATCCTCAATGCCGGAAAGCCTTTCCTTTTCCAGCATGGCAATCCGATCGTTGCTGGCTTTCATGCTTTTGGCAATTGCCTTGATGATATCACGGTTATACAGAGCAAATCCCAGTTGGTCAGCAACGGCCTGCGCCACCTGGCACCCTTGACTGCCGGGTTCCATGCAAAGGGTAATGATCGGTGCCTGAACGGCAGCCTGGCCTTCTTGTTCAGGTACAGCCTGGGACCATTTTCCCACGTGGCTTTCTATGAATTTTGTAACGGCAGCATTATCCGGTTTCATTTTGGTCTACTCTCTGTCTGCTCTGACGAGAAACTGTTCGAAAAGCTTTTCGTTATCCTGGGTGGTTATTTCAGCCGGAAGCTTTTCCAAGGCAATTGCTACGGCCAGGTCAATCATTTCTGCCCGGATCTTGGTCTTGGCTTGCAAGACGGTTCCCTCGACTTTGCGCCGGGCACTGTCCATGACGTGGCGGCCTTCTTCGCGGGCCTCCGCAATAATCTCAAGTTTTTTCTTTTCGCCCCGGTCAACAATGCGCTGCTTCAATTTTTCAAGGCGCTGGGCGCTCTCTTCCAGTTGTTGACGGGCAGCGGCAGCGGCCTGGGAGAGTTCTTCCTTATCCTTTTCTATTTGCTCTATTTCAGCCCCGATCTTTTTTTGTTTGCCCTTTAAAAAATTGGCAAGCGGTCGGCGGCTGAATTTCACAATGATAAATACCAGGATCAGAAAATTCAGCCAGCGCATCACCAGGTCGTATGTCGGTCGCCAGGTGGCGGTTTCGGCAGCACCCAGCGTTGCCGGCACCAGCAGCCCGAAACAAAGTATCCCAAGTGTCAGGGGGCCTATCAATCGGATCCTGGATGGGAATGCGGTCATGGGTTTAATCTCCGGCTTAACGCTTTTTCCATGAAGTTCACGGCAACGCGCTCGGCCTCTTTTTCAAGGGTTTCCCGTAATTCCGCCAGGGTGGCTTCAATCTCGGCTGTCGTCTGCCGCCGCAGCGCCACGACATCCTGTTTGGCCGCATTCAGAATGCTATTGGCTTCCTGGCTCCCCTGGGCTACGATTTCCTGCTGGATGTTACGGGCAGCCTTCCGCGCTGAGGCTTCCTGGCTTTCTATCTGGGCGGTTATAGCGTTCATTTCCTTTTGCGAATTGGATATATCCGCACTCAGTTTTTCAATGTAGATTTCGCGATCATGCGCGGAACTGCGCAGGGGCTTAATCATAATCCGGTTCAGAATGAACATGAAAACGAGAAAGGAAAGCAACTGGACCACGACGGTCTCATTGATGCTGATAAGCGCTATATTGCTGATAATTTCCATTTAAGCAACCTCGTAGGGCTAAACAACAAAAAGCAGCAGCAGTGCGATGACCAGAGAATAGATCCCCGTCGATTCCGAAACGGCCTGGCCAACCAGCATGGTGCGTGTCAACAACCCCGCTTCCCCCGGGTTTTTACCGATGGCTTCGCAGGCTTTAGCGCCCACCATGCCTTCACCGACACCGGGGCCGATGGCGCCCAGGCCCATGGAAATGCCGGCGCCTAGAAAGGCGGCCGCTTTAACCAGATCAGGTCCACTGATATCCATTTTTTCCTCCTTAGTTGGGTTACAACAATTACGTCGAATTAAAGTGAACTCGTAAAAAGTCAAAAAACAACTTTTACGAGCGTTTTAAGTTACCTAAATTACAAAAATCAATACCAGGCTCACAACCATGGCGTAGATAGCCGTCGATTGCGACACGGCCTGACCTACCAGCATAATACGCATCAAATCACCTCCAGCGGAGGTATTCCGCGCTACCCAGCGGACGGCGCCTTCGGCTACGAGGCCGTTACCGATGCCCGGTCCAATGCCGCCGAAACCAGTGCTGAGGCCGGCGGCCAGTAAAGCCATTGACGGGGCCAGGGCGGTGGTTTCCGGAAAGGTTTTAAATATAAGGATAAAACTCACCAGCAGTCCGAAGATCGATGGGGTTTGTGACACGGCCTGGCCCACCAGCATGGTCGTGGTGACGTTGCCCACCGATGTCGGGTTACGGGCAACCCCCGCACAACTGGCTCCGGCGGCTTTGCCGCCTCCGTATCCGGAACCGATTGCCGCCAGCCCGGTACTGACCCCGGCGCCAATCAAAGCGGCCCAGGTCGGATTTACGGCGGCCTGTCCGAAGTCCATGAACATAAGCATCAGGGCGACCACCATTGCAAAAATAGCCGGGGTCTGACAGACAGCCGAACCAATCAGCATATTGGTCGTAAGCGATGGGGCGGCTTCCGGCTGTCGGGCGATTCCGAAACAGGTCTGGCCGCCGGGAAAGCCGGACCCGACACCGGACCCGATGGCACCCAGCCCCATGCATAAACCGGCGCCCAGAAGGGCGGCGGCTTTCAATATGCTGGTCATGTCTACATCCAGGAACAGCAAAAGGATGGCGATGACCAGGGCAAAGATGGACGACGATTCCGCAACTGCCTGTCCGACCAGCATATTTTTAAAGATGTTTCCGGAATTTTCGGGGTCTCTGGCAACGGCGACATTGGCTTCACTGGCCGTATACCCTTCTCCGATGGCGGCCCCGATGGCGCCTAGCCCCATGGCAAGACCGCCGCCGATGTAGGCGCATAATTCTACGATTGACTGGGTTTCAGGATTCATACGCTATTTAACCTGCACTGAGATGTAAACTATCGTGAGCATGGTAAATACAAATGCCTGGATGGTTCCCACAAACAATCCGAAAAAAGCAAATAAAAACGGCGGCAGAACCAGACTGTAAGTGAGATGCGATACCACCAGGATGATAATGGAGCCGCCCATGATGTTGCCGAACAGGCGGAACGAAATGGAAACGATTTTGGCCAGCTCCCCGATGACGTTGAGCGGCATCATAAAGAATATGGGCTGGAAGTACTCTTTGGCATAGGCCTTGAACCCTTTTGACCTGATGCCGGCATAATGGGCAATGGCAAATCCCATGAGACCCAGGCTCAACGGTGTATTCAGGTCCTTGGTCGGCTCTTCAAGGTGCGGAATAATTCCCAGCCAGTTGGATATCAGTAAAAATAGAAACAGCGCACAGACCAGGGGGCCGTATTTTTTGGCACCCTCTTTGTCCAGTGCATCTTCAGTGAGGCTGTACAACTGATCGATAAGAAGTTCACCCAGAACCTGCATCGGCCGGGGGACCAGGGCTCTTTTCCGGGCTGCCAGGTAGCCGAAGACAATCAGGATAAAAAACACAATCCAGCTCATCAAAACGACTTCAAGATTGATGGCGGCCTGGTGTCCCGGCAGGTTGATAATCAGTTGATGGATTTTACCTAAATCTTGCATAACCGGACTGACCCCTTAAGCCCGTCTTTTCCGGGCCGACACAATGAGTTTCATGGAATGGTCCGCCATAATCATCACTGGCACCATAAAAACGCCGATGACGGTCGTGACCAGCTCGAATTGAGCAAACTTTATAGCACTGATAATGGGTATGGCCAGCAGGCCGTATCGGACGCCGACTAAACTCAGAGAGCGGGCAAACACCTTTCTCCCGGAACCGGATCCAATTTTTAATGGGAGGGTTTCGCCGATCAGGATGAAATTGATAATGCTGAAAATCGTACCCAGAATCAGGCCTTTGCCGATAGGGGCATAACCCCCGATGATGAAAGGCAAGCCGAGGATGATTGCCGCCACGATGGCTCGGGAACCGTATTTCTTCTGGGTAGCTTTTACAGCGGCGGACATGCGTTACTCTCTATTATCTTTTTTTTCTTCGAGGTTTTCAAGTATCTGACGGTAGGCGACGTTTCCCCCGCCAAGGACCCCCAGGATAGTGAAAATCACGATAAAAATACCTTTGGTACCCAAACTGCGGTCGATATAAAGTCCAATGAAAAAACAAAAACCAATGCAGCCGACCATGGTCAGGCCCAGCTGCATAACGATCGAAAGATTCTCTGCCCAAACCCGGTTTTTTTTATAGTTAAACAGCATTGCCGCCGCTCAGGCTTCTATTCCTTACCATCCGAGAGAAAATCTTTGAATACGTATCACACGGTCGGCAAATTGCAACTTTTATTTATTCTATAGAACCTCACGATATGAAGCTGGCTCATTTATTTATTTGATAGAACTTCACGATATGAAGTTGGCTCATTTATAGGGTGACCCCCCATGGGTCGCCCGGAATTTATTCTGCCTTTAAAAACCTGGTCCTCAGGGCCAGGATTCTTTACTATCCTTTCCGGCTGAGTTTACGATTTCAACCTTGAATTTGGCGGTTTGTGCCTTACTATTGGGTGAATGTTTAATATCCATTTGAATTTAAAGATGTTTTTTAGAAACGTCCCCAAATAATGATCCCGAAAGGCCCAGGATGCCGGAAAAAGCCCTTTTCATCGTTGACATGCTGAATGATTTTATAGATCCGCAGGGAAAGTTGTATTGCGGGGAGACTGGGCCGGCCACGGTTCCGGTTATCCGCAAACAACTCGACTTTGCCCGGCAACAGGGCGATCTGGTGATCTATCTCCAGGACAGCCACCCTGCCGATGACCCTGAATTTGAAAGGTTCCCGCCGCATTGCATTGCCGGCAGTTGGGGCAGCCGGATCGTCGCTGATCTCACGCCCCTGGATGGAGAAATCGTCATTCCCAAGCAGCGCTACAGCGGCTTTTTTGGAACAGATCTAAGCGTTATTCTCGCCGATTCAGGTGTGTCGGCGGTCACCGTTGTCGGCGTCTGTACGTCCATCTGCGTGATGGATACTGTGGGGGGGCTGGCAAACCGGGATTACAAAACGGTTGTGCCGGAGCAGGGGGTGGCCGATTTTGATCCGGACATGCACCGGATGGCCCTGGGCCGGATGAAAGCGGTGTATGGCACCGTCCTGGTCTGAAACGGAGGTACCCATGGGAAAAGGCTCTCCTGTCAGCCCGCTATTCACTGACTTTTACCAACTCACCATGGCGGCCGGTTACTTTGAAAACGGCCTGTCCGCACCGGCTACATTCTCTGTGTCGGTAAGAGCCGGCGAGGGGAAAAGAGGTTTTTTCGTCTCAGCCGGTCTCGCGGATGTGCTCGACATATTGGCCGACTTCAGCTTTAGCGGTACGGATATCGAATATCTACGGAACACCGGTAATTTCTCACCGGGTTTTTTATCCGCGCTGGCCGGGTTGCGCTTTACCGGCGACGTCATGGCCATGGCCGAAGGCACCCTCTTTTTCCCGGACGAGCCTCTGCTGGAAATTACCGCCCCCATCATTGAAGCCCAGCTTATCGAAACCGTCGTTTTGAACATGATCGGGTTCCAGACGATGATTGCCACCAAGGCTGCCCGGTGTGTACACGCCGCCCAGGGAAGGCCGCTCATGGATTTTTCATTAAGACGCACCCAGGCCCGGGATGCTGGCATGAAGGCGGCCCGCAGCACCTGGATCGCGGGTTTTGCGGGAACCAGCAACGTACTGGCCGGCAAAACACTGGGCATCCCGGTAAGCGGCACCATGGCGCATAGCTTTGTCACCGCCTTTGAGAGTGAACTGGATGCTTTCATGGCCTATGCGCGTATTTTTCCGGACAGTACGGTGCTGCTCATTGATACCTATGACCTGACCCGGGGCGCTGAAAACGCGGTAAAAGTGGCCCGTTTCCTCCGGGAAAAGGGGCATGCCCTGCAGGCGGTACGCCTGGACAGCGGGGACATGGCGGCCGGCAGCCGCCAGGTCAGGGCAATCCTGGACCGATCCGGGTTTCCCGATGTCAAGATAGTCGCCAGCAGTGGTTTCGACGAGTACAAGATCGCTGCGCTTATGAAGGCGGGAGCGCAGATTGACGCGTTCGGTGTGGGCACCCGAGTGGGGGTTTCCGCCGATGCCCCCTTTCTTGATATCGTCTACAAACTGGCGAGAATCGGCGAACGGAATGTCAAGAAGTTCAGCCCCGGCAAGACAACCCTGGCGGGCCGGAAGCAAGTATTCAGGAGATTGCGGTCCGATGGCCGCCCGGTAGCGGATATTATTGGTACCCGCAATGAACATCCGGCAGAGACTGTCGGCTTGCTGGGGCCGGTTATGCGGGCCGGCCAGCTTTTGAAACCGCATCCATCCCTGGATACGATTCGGTCCGGTTGTGGCCGCAATTTAGCCGCACTGGACGATCGGTATAAGGCCTTTGGCCGTCCGGCGCACTACCCTGTAAAGATCAGTGACCGTTTGTCTTCACTCCAGCGTGACCGGGAAGGTTTTCATTGATTTCAAAGGGGTTTTTGAATATAAAGAATCATTGGATGAAACAATCGCCCAGGTAACCGGATGCGCGGACACGGATCCTGACGAGGGGGTAACGTTGGCAAGGTCCTGGAAAATCTTCTCAAGAGTTACTGCTATTTTCAGTTTACTTCTGTTCTGCGGTTGTGTACCGCTTGAAAAGATGGATAAGGCCAGCGGGACAATTGAAGAGACAGATTACCTGAACAGCCTGGCCGGAATCTACGAAGCCGTCATGCAGCCGGAAACCGGGGATGAGGCCATTATCACCCTCCGATTATATCCTGACGGCACCTGCCTTTTTTCCGAAAAGACCATTGGGGGACCTTCCGGCGGAGAGCCCGCCGGGGGGATTCTTATCAGCACCGGGAGATGGGATCACAGTGATTTCTCAGAAGGGGTCACGCTCCATCTGAAAAGTAAAAAAGGAGCCCGCCGGGTGATGGCCTGCAGTCAGGATGAGGGCACGGGCAGTCTGATCTATTCCGGGCAGGGATATGGACCCGACGGATTGACACTGATCAAAAGATGACTTCTAAAGGGATTTAAGAGCCCTGTAGCCATCCTCCCAGTAAGCATCCCCGTAGCTAATCAGCAGTTGTTCATCCGCCCTTATTTTCCGGGCCGTTTTAAAAAAGAGCACCCAGTAACCGTCTATCAGGATATGTTCCACATCGATATTCGGTTCATTGCTGTGGTTTACATAGCGAAGCTCATTGCCCTCGAAGCGGCCGCTGATTTCAAGGGTGGGGGCCTGCTTGATCTCTTCCAGGTAATACCAGGAATAGTCGCTCTCGAAACCCCCTTCGTCAAGCTCGTGCCCGGCGCCCTCGTCCGCTTCCTGGATGACGCCGGTATACTCGCCGATAAACGCGTCCTTTGCAAGCTCAGAGCCGGCAAACACACCATAGCCGACCTTGGCATTAATTTTACGGATATAGACCGGCGCCATGTAGCTCTTTTGGATCAAACGGGCATAGCGGCGGCCGGTCTCCTCAAAATAGTCCTGGTTTTCGAGGTAATAGTCTCTCCGGGACAGGTCCAGGGAAAGCAGCGGCCGCCAGGCGATCCGGGTCCTTTCCAGATAGACCAGTCCGTTTCTGTTGAAAAAGCGGGCGATTTCCGCCCGGGTTCGATATACTTCGGGTTTGTTGGTATTCATGGTTTCAAGTGCGTATCACCAGGTCCTTTGATGGGGTGGTAGATAGCTTCTATCCGGTAATTCGCCGGGCCATCTCGGCAACCCGCCGGCCGAGTTTGACACCGTTGTCTCTTGCCTTGGCGTCAGGGGCACCGACACAGGCGGTGCCATAATGGCCGGTGGCTGACAGGGGATCTCCCACAATGACCATTCCGTAAATTAAAAACGCCTGAATGATGGCCAGCATGGTGGTTTCCTTACCACCGGTGGGATCTCCCGAGGTGGCGAAAGCAGCGCCGACCTTGTTCTCCATCTTTTTGCGGATACCGACAAACTCGTCGAAAACAGCTTTCAGAGGTGCTGCCATCGAACCAAAATAGACCGGCGAGCCGGCGATAATACCGTCAGCTGCCAGAAAATCTTCTTTTGAAACTTCATCCGTATTTTTCAGGACAACGGTTGTCCCGTCAACACTGCGGGCACCGTCGGCAATGGCTTCGGCCAGTCGGCGGGTGTTGCCGCCCTTTGAAAAATATAAAACCAGCACATTCATATCCGTCTCCGATCGATTGCGTTGTGGTTTTTATTGATGGTGAAAACTAAGCAAAGGCCCTGCATTTGTCAATATCTATGCGTTTCCGGTTTTCCTGTTTTTCAGGTATTAGCGATCCTTTCGGCAGTACTGCTTGACACCTATCACCCTATTTTCATATAGTCATCTGGTTCAACCATGTTCGGCAATGCTACCCGGTCGGCAGTTTGCACACTGCCTGCGCGCCACCGGCGCGGCGCCCAATTTTGATACAGATACCACATGCGTCGTTCGGGACAGGAGTTTAGTGAACATGTATCGCGAAAATTATATTCGATCCCTCAGAACCGAACTGCTCTCTCTGGTTGAGGACTATCTGACCCCGATAGCGATGCGTTATGGATATAGCGAAACGCCGTTGGAAACCAACATTAAGTGGCGGCCGCTGGTGCTTGTCCTGGGGAATTACTCTTCAGGCAAATCCACTCTGATCAATGAGTTTCTGGACGCCGACATCCAGGGAACCGGGCAGGCGCCTACCGACGACTCTTTTACCATCATTACCTATGACAGCGAACAGGATAACGGCAGCCGCAGACGGGTAACCGAAGAGCGCGATGGCAAGTTCCTGTTGAACGATCCTGAATATCCTTTCGAGTCTCTTAAAAAGCATGGCCAGCGCTTCATATCGCATTTTAAGCTTAAGAAGGTTAATTCGCCTTTTCTGCGAACCTTGAGTATTATCGATACCCCGGGAATGCTCGACAGCATCACGGAAAGAGATCGGGGCTACAGTTACCAGGATGTTATTGGTGACCTGGCCCAGATTGCCGACCTGGTTCTGGTATTGTTTGACCCGCACAAAGCCGGAACAGTCCGGGAGGCCCATACCAGCCTGCGGGATACCCTGCCGGCCAAAACATTTGAAGACCGGGTTTTATATGTTTTAAACCGCATAGATGAATGTGCTTCCCTGACGGACATGTTGCGGGTCTATGGCACCCTTTGCTGGAACCTTTCCCAGATGACCGGCCGGAAAGATATTCCCATGATCCACCTGACCTATTCACCGCGGGCGGCCGGCCGTGACGTCGCCCAGGGGGAGGCCGGCTACCTGCACTACCTGGAGAATCAACGGGAAGAGCTGAAGGCGGCTATTTTGCAGGCGCCCCGGCATCGTCTGGATAACCTGGCCGCGTTTGTGGAGATACACAGCGAAAGGCTCGCCCACCTTCTGGAGGCGCTCACCAACTATCGTCGTATGCTGCGCCGGTTTCGTTTTAAATTCTTTACCATCGGTTTCCTGATAAGCCTGCTGGTCGGGGCCGGGGCAACGCTCTTTTCATTTTCCAACCCGATCCTTTCTGCGTTTGAGCAAAACTACCTAATCGGAGGGGGGGTTGGGGTCGGGTTGCTTGTGCTTTTCTTCTGGGGGACGGTTTTCAGGCGGGTGTTTACCCGACGGTTTAACCAGAAACGCCTGGCGGAAGTTGACAGCCTGACCACAATTGAAAACCAGACCCGGCGGGACAGCTGGTATGCCATTAAGGATTATGTCTACGGCTATATGCGGAAAACCGGCGGGAATTTTTCCCTGCGGCAGGTACGGCAGGAGTACCGTGCGGCCCAGGGGGTTTTCGAAAAAGGATCCAAAGAGATTCGTGAAGCGCTTAACGAACTGGCAACCATCCGGTACGATGAGGACCTTGCCGGCGAGGAGCAGGATGCCCGGATGCCCGCTTTTCTGCGTAAACCCGAAGCATAAACGTTGAATCCCACCCTGTTGCGGTAATTACTTCAAAGGACCTTGATTATATCCCCAGGTAGGCTTTCCGGACATCGTCATTGGCCAGCAGGTTGGCGGCGGTGTCGGTCAGGGTGATTTTCCCATTTTCCATTACATAGCCCCGGTCTGCGATCTTCAGGGCCATATTGGCGTTCTGTTCAACCAGGAAAATGGTTGTGTTCTGTTCGGTGTTGATTTTCCGGATGATGTCGAAAATCTGTTTTACCACCAGCGGGGCAAGCCCCAGGGATGGCTCATCCAGCAGCAGCAGTCTGGGTTTGGCCATCAGGGCCCGGGAGATGGCCAGCATCTGCTGTTCGCCGCCGCTGAGCGTACCGCCGGCCTGGTTGCGCCGTTCAGCCAGGATCGGGAAAAGATCAAAGATGTACTCTATATCTGCTTTTATACCGTCACTGTCCGTGCGCAGAAAAGCCCCCATATCCAGGTTTTCCGAAACAGTCAGGTAAGGGAATATGCGGCGTCCCTCGGGGACCTGGCTGAGGCCCATGGCCACGATTTGGTTTCCGGGCAGATTGTGAATGGGTTTATCTTCAAAAAATATTTCTCCGGAACGGGGCGGCACCACACCCGATATGGACATGAGAGTGGTGGTTTTACCCGCGCCGTTGGCCCCGATCAGGGTGATCACCTCACCTGCGGAAACGTCGATGCTCACCCCCTTGAGGGCCTGGATGTTGCCGTAATAGGTCATGATGTTGTTGAGCTTAAGCATCTATTTCCTCTCCAAGATAGGCTTTGATGACGACCGGGTCGTGCTTGATCTCCTCCGGTGTGCCCTGGGCGATTTTCTTGCCATAATCCATCACGAATATTCTGTCCGACAGGCTCATCACCAACTTCATATCGTGTTCAATCAGGAGAATTGATATTTTTTCTTCATCCCTTATTTTTACGATGAGTTCGTCCAGTTCACGTGTTTCCTGGGGATTCATGCCGGCGGCGGGTTCGTCCAGCAGCAGCAGAAAAGGGTCGGTCCCCATGGCCCGGGCGATTTCCAGGCGGCGTTGCGCGCCGTAGGGCAGGTTCTTGGCCATTTCATTGACATACTGTTCCAGACCGATTTTTTCCAGGACCCGGTAACTGTCCGCAACGGCCTTTTTTTCTTCGGCTACCGTGGTCGGGTTCCTGAATATCGCCCCGGCAATACCGGCGTGGATGCGGCAGTGGCGGCCGATCATGACGTTTTCCAGGACCGACATGTTTTGAAACAGGCGGATATTCTGGAAGGTTCGGGCCATGCCGCGTTCGGTGACGTGGTTGGGTTTGATGCCGTTGATGCGCTCCGCTTTTTTACCGGGCGGCGATATCAGCACGTCGCCTTCGGTTGGGTTGTAGATGCCGGTGATGCAATTGAAAAAGGTGGTTTTACCGGCACCATTGGGTCCGATCAGGGCGACAATTTCGCCCTCTTTGATATCAAGGTCGAGATGATCCAGGGCCCGCAGGCCGCCGAAATCCATCGTCAGGTCATTCACTTCTAGTAGTGGCTGCATAGTCCTACGCATTCCCCTTGCTGTTTTCCGCTTTTTCAAATTTGTAAGGACTGCGGGTGGTGCTGATCAGCCCGCCGGGTCTAAAGACCATCATGGTGACCAGGATGGCACCGAATATCAACATACGGTATTCTGAAAAGGCCCGCAGGTATTCCGGGAGTAAAACCAGGAACAGGGCTCCGAGGATAACGCCGATGATGGATCCCATTCCGCCGAGGACCACCACACAGAGAATGATGATGGATTCCCATATGGTGAAACTGGCCGGGTTGATAAAGGTCGTCTTGGCGGCAAACATCACCCCGCCCATACCGGCCCAGGTGGCGCCCAGGGCAAACGCGGTGAGTTTGGTCTTGGTTTTGTCGATGCCCATGGCCTGGCAGGCAATTTCATCTTCCCGCAAGGCGATCCAGGCCCGGCCGATGCGGGAGGTCTGCAGTCGGTTGACCACAAAGATGGTGAAGATTGTCAGGGCGATCATCAGGAAATACAGATAGATAATATTTTGATGCAGACTCAGTTCAATGCCGAAAAGACCGGGTCGGGGGATATTGGCAATGCCGCTCGGGCCGAAGGAGAATGCATTCCAGTTTTCCAGGATAAGCCTGATAATTTCACCAAACCCCAGGGTCACAATGGCCAGATAGTCTCCCCTGAGCCGCAGAACCGGAAAACCCAGGATGATGCCGAACAGCGCCCCCAGGGCGGCTCCGATGGGCAACACCGTCCAGAAGCCGAGTCCCCAGTGATAATTCAACAGGGCATAGCTGTAGGCCCCCACCGCATAGAACGCCACGTAGCCCAGATCCAGCAGGCCGGCCAGGCCCACAACGATATTCAGACCCAGTCCCAGGATAACGTACATCAGCGCCGTGATCATAATGTTGGTCTGGTACATGGAGAAGGCAAAGGGAAACGCGATGGCGGCCAGCGATATCACTATCAGCGCCGGGATAAAGAACTGCCGCTCTTCAAACAGGCGCTGGCCCAGGGATTTCTTTTTCTCCAGGCCCTCATCCGCCTGTTTGATTCCCATCTCCTTGCGCTTGATCATGTAGCGCCAGACAAAGGAGAGCAAAAAGGAGCCCACGCCCATGATCAGCAGGTTCTTCCAGCGCCATTCGATTTCGTTCTCAACCGTGTTAACCCGGATGACCATGATGGGAAAGGTGAGAAACATGAACCAGATCGAGGCCAGCAACGATTTTTTCAGTTCATCTAAAGTTACCAATTTTCATATCTCTTATTTAAATTTACGATGTTAAACAACCATCTTGGTTGCTGAAACTGCAGGCCATCTGCCTGCGCCTGCTTGTGCTTATACTTTTTGCGTTTCCGAGCGCCCCAGAATGCCGGACGGCCTGAAAATCAGTATCAGGACCAGGAATACAAAGGCGAACACATCCTCGTAATCGCTGGATATATAGCCGGTGAAAAAGCTTTCGGTCCAGCCCAGGACCAGGCTGCCCAGAACCGCGCCGGGAATGCTGCCGATGCCTCCCAGAACCGCAGCCACAAAGGCCTTGATGCCGGCGATAAATCCGATATAAAAGTTTATCTGCCCGATGTGGGAGGCAATTAAAACCCCGCCGATAGCAGCCGTGGCCGAACCCACGATAAAGGTAAACGAGATAACCTGATTTACGTTAATGCCTACCAGCATGGCCATATCCTTATCCTGGGCGGTGGCCCGCATGGCTTTTCCGATCCGGGTGTATTTAATCAGGAAGGTGAGACAGGCCATAACGCTGGCGGTAACCAGGATAATGACGATTTCCGGAGTCCCGATAATGTGGGCCCAGGGTTCCATCCACTCCCAGTCCTGTATCAGGGCGGGAAAGGGCAGGAAATCAGACGTCTGCGCCAGCAGGACATAGTTTTGCAGAAAAAGGGACATACCGATGGCACTGATCAGGGCGGAAAGGCGCGGGGCTTTGCGCAGTGGTTTGTAGGCGATCTTTTCCAGAGTCCAGCCGTAAGCGCAGGAATAGAGTACCGCGGCAAACGAGGCAATCAGCAGGATGGCCAGGGGGGGCCAGCCCAGCAGGGATAGCACCGAGGCAACTATCAGGGCCGTGAAAGCGCCGATCATATAGATTTCGCCGTGGGCAAAGTTAATCAGCTGGACAATCCCATACACCATTGTATAGCCCAGGGCTATCAGGGCGTAGATGCTGCCCCGGGTTAATCCGCCAAGAAAAAGTTCAAGGAAATATTCCATAGGTTATCTGCTTTCCGGTGGAGCTTTTGAAAACCATCCGTTTCTGTTTAATGGCCGAGGCCTGTATTCTCCACGCGTTTGAACTAAACAAAATCAGATGTTTTTCAACCGCTCCAGATAGAGTCAGCTGTTTAAAAAACAGGGGGCAGACAATGATTCGCCTGACCCCCTGTAAGTCTCACTGCTGGTTTACTATTTGAGTTCTACATATTTACCATTTTTTACTTGGTACATAGAGAAACCGACGCCAAGGGCGTCTCCTCGATCATCAAACTTAATCTTTCCGAGAGGGGTTTCGACATATTGGGTGCGCAGTGCCTTAGTAACTGCATCATAGTCCGTGCTACCAGCCTTTTCAACAGCGTTAAGCAACGCCAGGGAGGCAGCATAGGCATTAATAAAAAACGCACCGTGATCGGCACCGTAGGTATCCTGATGTTCCTTTTTAGCTTTAATAGTCAACGGATTGCTTGAGGTGTCCATTGGCCCAGTAGCATAAACGCCTTCGGCATATTTCCCTGCAACTTTAATAAAAGTATCGTCCTTCACACCGTCATCGGAGATAAAGATGGTCTTCATTCTTTTCTTCTTCATCTGGGTTATAATTTTAGAGGCTTCCGGATGATACCCGCCGAAAATAACAGCTTCCGCCTTGGAACGTTTGATTTTCTGGACGACGGCGGAGTAATCAACCGCACCCGGGGTGATGCCTTCATAAAGGACGACCGTGGCGCGCGGGTCAGCTTCCAGGAAGGCCTTGGCGAATTCTGCCAGTCCCTTGCCGTAATCGCCCTTGTCGTGGAGGACGGCAATCTTTTTGAGGCCGAGTTTGTCAAGCGCGAATTCCACTTCCAGTTTAGCCTGGGCATCGTCGGAAGCAATGGTCCTGAAAAAGTTGGGATAGTCACCACTCTGGGTCAGGGCAGGGTTGGTGGCGGATGGAGACATGGCCACCATTTTCGAATCCTTGTAGATGCCCAGGGCGGCCTTGGTAGCACCAGAGCAGATGTGCCCGAGAACAAGCTTTACGTTCTGGGAGGCAAGCTTTGTGGCGGTGTTTGTGGCCACTTCAGGTTTGCAGACATCATCCTCCACAACCAGTTCCACCTTCTTGCCAAGCACGCCGCCTTTGGCGTTGATATCCTTTACAACAAGTTCAGCGGCCTTAATGGTCGGTATACCATACGAGGCCAGGTCACCGCTGTGGGGGCCGGCCACGCCGAGCTTGATCGTATCGGCAAATCCAGCGCCGGACATGGTAAATACCATAAACATCGCAGTGACAGTCGCAGCCAAAAACTTAACTGTACTCTTCTTCATTGTAGTTCCCTCCTGCTTTAGTTGTGATAAAAATTGGGTAGCCAGCCAAACGATTCAGGGTTTGGTTCCCTTTGTCAATCAGACCTTTTGCCAGTTACCGGCCCGGTGGTGTATGTGGATTTGCGGGCCGGGTTGAATTTGAATTTACAATCTAAATATGTGATGTTTTATCATCACGTTAGGGCCGTCCTTGTTTGTTCAACGCCAGCCGATAATTTTCATTTCCCGAAAGTGCCACTCTATAATCGTTTTGAAATGCCCCGTCAAGGCCTAACCGGCCCGGTTGACTGTTATCAGGCCGCTGTTAAAAACGACTACTCGGAGGCATAGATGACCCCGATCGCCCGGGCCGGTTTTCCGTTCAGACCTCTTAATGCGTGGGGTATATTCGAGTCAAAATAGAGGCAATCCATGCTCTCCAGTTCAATAACCCGGTCGGCGCCTCTGAATTCCATACGGCCTTCAAGAACGAACAGAAATTCCTCTCCCCGGTGGTTATAGAAAATCATATCCGCGGCGTCCCGGGGCAAAATTTCGATCATGAAAGGTTCCATGTTTTTGTCGGACATCGGGTGCGCCAGCGATTCATACTGGTAGCCGACTTTGGTCCCGTTAGCACGACTATGCATCGGAACCGTTGCCTTCCGGTCCGTGTGTCTTACGACTGCAATCCTGCTGGAGACCGGCGGATCCTGGAAAAAGTAACCGATTTTTACATCCAGGGCTCTGGAAATTTTAAAAAGGGTCGCGATCGGCGGCGCTGTGAAACTATTTTCGATCTGGGAGAGCAGCGATTTTGAAAGTCCGGACAGATCGGATACGTTTTGGAGGGTGAGTGTTTTTTTGCGCCGTAACTGCCTGATCTTGTTTCCAAGGTTCAGAGCCTCTATTTCGCCGGCGATCTCTTTACCCGCAGACTGCCTGGTATCTGTTTCGGTGGCCATATTGTATACAGAAAATGAACCTTATTTTTTTTATTTAACACATTACATCCTACGCTCTATAGGTGGCTTGATTGATATTGTCAAACTTTTTTTAATTTGATCGAAATAAAAAGGTCTTGCCGAAGACCAGAAAACCGTGTTATTGCAATTAACTCGTCGGTTTCATTGGTATTATTTTAGCAATCAAAGCTGGTCCGCAGGGTGAATTCTGGATGCTGTGTTTACGCGCCTGGCAGGCCCTTGCGCCGGCAATCATGCGCCACCGCCGTCGATGCCAGTCAAACAATCACGGATGGCAGTCGCAGGGTCGTAATATCGGAGCACAACCATGGTAAAAGTAGGGCTGGTGGTAAAAAGAGACCGCGAGGCCGAGCAAAAAGCGCAGGCGTTCGAACAATGGCTCATTGAAAGGGATGTAGCGGTTGTCCAGCAGCAACGGGCGCCCATTTATAATGTAAAAGGTAAAAAACCGAGCCCATTGCCCACAGATCTGTTCTGCGTATTTGTCCTGGGAGGCGATGGTACATTCCTGGGCGCGATCCGCTGGATTGGGGATCAACAGGTGCCTGTTCTGGGTGTAAAATTTGGAGAGGTGGGGTTTCTGGCTGAGGCGGTTGCGGAAGACCTGTTTGGCGTGGCGGAATCCATTTTGAACGATGATTTTACGACCAGTGAAAGGATGCGGCTGCAGGTCAGCATTTTTAGAAAGGAGCAGGAAATCGCCCGCGAAACGGTTCTAAACGATGTCGTGATCAACAAGGGCACCCTGGCCAGGCTTGCAGATATAGAAACCCGGATCGATGGTCACTACCTCACCACCTACCGGGCGGACGGACTGATAATAGCTACACCCACCGGATCGACAGCCTACTCTCTGGCGGCGGGCGGGCCGGTTCTACAGCCGGCTGTTCCCGGGATTATTATGACGCCCATTTGTCCATTTACCCTCACCAACCGGCCCCTGATCATTCCGGATGCCGCCGTGATTTCCCTGCGCGTGGCGGAAAAATCCTCTGGCCTCATGCTTACCTTTGACGGTCAGGTCGGACTGGAGCTGTCAGATGGTGATACCATCAAGGTTATGAAAAGCGCCCATCCGGTTCAAATGATAACCATCCCGGGGCAGAATTATTACGATGTTTTGAAGGCGAAGCTACGCTGGAGCGGGGGCCGTGTTTAGAAGCTATCTCAAAAAAGCCTTTTGGCCCAATCTCTGCGTTGGGCGTGAAATTCAAATCCTCGAAATACTCCAGTATTCCTCCGGTTTAAATTTCACGGCCGCCTTGACCTTGAACCAAAATTCTTTTTTGAGATAGCTTCTAATCTGTTATCAATCAAACGAGCAGTGCGGAGCACTTCCGTACTTGGATATTGGACATTCCTTGTTGGCCATTGGATATTGAGTTCTTCCGTCCTTGAGAAAGGTTTTCCTTCGGTCTTCAGCCTTTAACCTCATCACGGGCGCAGCCCGCTATCGGTGGGCCGGGCTTCCGGTTCGGGCGGCAGGTTGCCGCGGATCAGCGGGTTTTTTTGTATGGACTGGATGATCCGGTCCGCATCATCGACACTGTCCCGGATATCATCGATGCCCTGGCGTGCCGACTGAATGATCGCCGGAATATCGTGACTGCCCGCTTCCACGTTGGTCAGGATCGTCTTAATCGCCAGGATGCTCTCATCCACCTCCTTCAATATATTTTCCAGCCGTAAGAAACTACCCGAAGCACTGGTGCTGAATCGTTTCAGCGTTTCCAGATTGGTATTGACCAGTTCCACGGTTAGCGGGGTTTTCTCCGTCGCCCGGGAAAGGTCGTCCAGAATCAGACCGAGTTTATCAATTCTGGCAAGCAGGGCCTCGATCAACTCTCTTGATTGCAGGATGCTTCCGGCGGTACCTTCGCCGGCCTGCAGACTTTCGGTAAGTTTTTCAAAATGCCCGGTAGCCCTTTCTATATTGTTCAGCGAAGTCATCAGAGGGCCCTCCGGGGCGCGGAGCTCATGGGCGGTTTCAGAGATTCCCTGGATAGCGGCAACGACCATTTTAGCCGTCTTTTCAATCTCAAACTCCTGGAGAATGTCGGCAAATGACTTTTTAGCAACGGTGCGAATTTCACTGTTTGGGGTTAGCGGGAGGGATTTATTACTACCGGGTTTTATGGAGACAAATTCATCACCGATCAGGGTGGGGCTTTCCACCGAAGCGATGGCGTTCGATTTAATACGTGGGGCGAAATCCTTATAGATCTTAAGGGTCAGTTTGACCTTTTCTCCGGCTAAAGAAATGTCTTTTACCAGGCCGATGTCGGTACTGTACATTTTGACCGCTGCATTCTTTTTAAGATTATAGCTTTCACTAAAGGTCGCGTAAAATACAACGGAAGCCCGGAACCAATCCTTGCCGCGTCCGATGATGATAGTGGTCGCCAGGAGAAGAATGATGATGCAGATCGTAAATGTTCCTACGACTTTTTCCTTGCTGGAGAAATCAAGATCCATGACTCAGCCTGTTTGGTTAAATGGTTAACGGTTGTTCCATTTTTTAGATGGCTTCTAGTCTAAAGCTGCCCAGCAGAATCAATCCGCACGGTCCGGTCAGTCAGTCTGTCAACCAGCTCTTCGCTTTCACAAAGCACGACGAGCGGTACCCCGGCGGCGGTCATATGTTCAATTCGGGTGACCAGAAAGTCAAAGCCCGGGTGGCCGCTTAGCTCTTCAAGGCCGTCCAGTATAAAAAGTTTCAATGATTTGGTTATTTCCCTGGTCATAATGGCCGCTCTGATATCCAGGGGGCTTAAAACAGTCGGCCGCAAGTCGAGCTTTTCAGTCAGCTGAAACGCACCACATAAATCCTTTACATTGTCATCGAGATCCAGATCAAGCCTGTTTTCAAAATAGGCGCGGGAGAGGAGTAAATTCTCCCGGACGGTCAGGTTGCTGACCAGGGCGGCGTCCGGGCCGAAATATCCGATCTGCTTTTTATACGCAAGCAGATTTTGATAGTTACCAAAGTTAAGCACGGTATTCTGGAAGATATATTTTCCGGAGATCGGGTGGGCGAGGGTTGCCAGGGCACTGGTCAGCAGGTGCGCTACGTCGGAATCATCCGCTGAAAGCGAACAGGTTTCGCCGGTCGCCAGGCTGAGGTTGAAATCCTGCAGATGACTTCCCGTGGTCATGTCTTGCAGCTCGTAGTTTTCCAGGGTCACAATGTTCAAAAGAGCACCTACATATAAAACAGAAGTGAAATGAAGACATTGATGATGAGGCAATAAAAAAAACACTCAATCGCCGCCCTTGAAGTTGCCGGGGGTATATCTGTAATCCGGCGATGGGTTTGAAACCCGTGGTAGCTGCTGGTTACGGTGATGGTGATCCCGAAACAGAGCGCCTTGATTATGCCCACAATAATATCGGTTGCGGTTATGGCCCTGGTGATCTGGTTGAAAAAACTGCCCACCGGGGCATAGGTAAAAATCCAGACAAGCATGTAGCCGCCGAGGATCGCAACAAGGTCGAAGACAATGAACAGGCTTAAAATTGCGGAAGTAATCCCGATAAGCCGCGGGACACAGATAACCCTGAGCGGGTCGATACCGGCCATTTCAATGGATTCGATTTCGTGCAAAACACCCATGTACCCGAGTTCAATGGTAACCGAGGTCGCCGAGCGGAGAATGACGAGCAGCGCGGTAATGATCGGCCCCAGTTCCCGGATTACCAGGATAACCATAAGTTTGCCAGGATCGTATTGGCCCGCAAGTTTGGTGAACTGGGCAATGAGGGTACTTCCCAGGATCAGGGCAATGGGGATCACCAGGGGCAGGGCCTGAATGGCGGTGAAATAGACCTGTTCGAATATGACCTTTTTCACCAGCGCCCGGCCCTGCGGCGGGCTTTTTACCGCCAGGCTGATCAAGCGATAGGCAAGGGCCATGAGTGTCAAAACATGATTTGTGGCCAGGATTGTTTTTCGGCCTATGCGCCCTGTGACTGATTTCATTGATTAAACTTTTAGTCGATTTGAAAACAAAAATCTACTAGTTTAACCCCAGATTGACAAAACAATGGCTTTATAATAGCGTTTATCGAGGATGCGTTGACTATATTCAAACTAAATCGGGGGTTTGAACTATGAAACCGTTACGTTATGGATTTGTCCCTGCTATTTTACTGATGATGGCCCTGTTTTTATCAGGTTGCGCGACGGTGGGGACCGAAGAGGGCGCCCAGTTCATAATTGCAACTTCCGAAGCCTTTTCCCGTTTTAAAGGGGAGTATGAAAATACGGCTTATTTCAAACGTCACAAACCGACCTCCGTGGCCGTGCTTCCTTTTGTGGGCGTAGAAGATAAGGCTTACTCAATTGCCTACAGCAAGGAAAATCCTGGAGACATTGTGCGCCGGGGGATGTACAATCACATTGCGTCATTACCCTTCAAAGATCTGGAGCTTTTTAATACCGACAAACGGTTAAAGAACGCGGGACTCACCGATACCGGCAAGGTCGATCAGATGCTTGCCGAAAACCCTAAAAAACTAAAAAGCATCCTGGGGGTCGACGCTGCCTTTACCGGTAAGATTACCCATTTTGACCGCGTATTCGCCGGCATTTATTCCCAGATTGCGGTCGGTTGTGAAGTCAAACTCTGGGACCTGAGGACCGGCAACCTGCTCTGGCGGGCCAAACACGTCCAGCGTGCCCACGGTGGTGGCTTCTCTCTAAACCCCATTGGCCTGTTAACGGCCACAATTGCTTCCATGTGGAACCTCAGGCATACGGAGATGATGAGCCAGACCGATGACCTGTTTCGGGAGATCGTTTCCACGATAGAGCTCCCGGAATCAGCCCTGCATGCCCAGATGCGCATACCCCGGATAGATCTTTTTACGGTTATGAATCCGGGAAAACCGTTTGTCAAAGGCCAGAAAGCGGCCTTTCGCCTGATTGGCGATCCCGGCTGCCGGGCCTATGTCGATCTCGGTGACTTTAGAGCGGGGATTGAGCTGACTCCGGTTTCCGGGGCAGTGAAACAGGCCCTGCGGCTTGAAGTCCTTGACGCTATCCGCAAAACCTATACCGAAACCGGCCACCAGCTGACGGAAGAGATGCTGGCCGCCATTGAAAAGGAATTTGACTCCCGGGAAATCTACGAGGGCACCTATATGGTAAAGCCCGATGAGCAGGCTTACGGGTTGACCGCCATGGCCTACCTCGTCAATTCCGATGGCGGGCAGGGGCACGCCATTGACCCGGCGCACCAGCTGGATATTGACAGCTTACCGCCGGAAATGGTCAGCGGGCTGGCCACGGCTTCCCTGGACGGCAAGGTAAAAATTCTGTGGACGCCTAACAACGAAGACGATCTGGCCGGTTACGAAGTCTGGTCCAGCATTACGCCGCTAAGTGGTTTCAACCAGGCGGCCTATTCCGAAAAGCCGGCAACCGTTCTGCCGGATCAGGAAAACTTCAACCGGTTTTTCGTCAAGGTCAGAGCCGTCGACCGGGCCGGCAATTTCGGTAAATTTCCCCAGGCCGCCGAAGCCGTGGCCCTGCCGGTGGCAGGGCTTTACCAGCTGCCCCAGCCTGGGCCTATGCTGGGCGGAGCGATTCTCGGAAAAGTTCTCCTGGTGGCTGAAAAAAATCCCTATACAGCCGGATCAGGAATAACCGTGGGCCCGGGCGCAACCCTGTATATTGAACCGGGAGTAAAAATTCTCTTTTCGCCGGGCGCGGCCTTAAATATTACCGGTGGTGAGTTGCTGGCGTATGGACAAAAGGACCGGCCGATTACTTTCGGCCCCAAAGCCACCGGCGCACAGCCGGGAGCCTGGCAGGGTGTGGTGCTAGAGGGGGCCGGCCGGGTCCGCTTGAGATATATCACCATAGTCAAGGCGGATACCGGGATAACGGTTTCCAACTGCGCGCCGGAGATACATGCCGGCAATATTTCGCAAAGCGCTCAGGCCGGTATGCTCCTCATGGATAACGCCCGGCCGGATGTCAGTTGTTCGGTTTTCAGCGGGAACCAGGGGCAGGGGGCGCTGGTAATGGAGGGCGCCGGCCTGGGGCCGATCATTCACAACAATGTTTTCGAAAACAGCGATCCTTTCCATGTTCAAAGCTACGCGCCTTTACAGGTGGATCTGACCGGGAATTACTGGGGATCCGCCCGTCCGGCGGATGAGTTGTTTCTTGGAAACATCCTGTGGAAACCGGCCTTGTCGGGTCGGCCGGAGGCATGTGCAGCCCAATAGGGACTGTTTCTAGAAACGGAAATTTTTGTCGAAGCTAAAAAGTGCCGGAAAGCCCAGGAGGGATGAAATGAAAGTGCGGCAATTTTTGAGTTCAGGGCTGATAGCGATCCTGGCAGTATTCCTGCTGCCGGGGTTGCCATGCAGTGCTCAGGAACAGACCATCGAGCAAATCGGCGATGCCGGGACCATTGACTGGGTCAGTCGGAAACTAACCGCCACCGGGATGGGGGCGCCCACTAAAAAGGCGGTTGGCCAGGCTCAGATGCGGGCTATGGTCAGAAGGGCCGCCGTTGTCGTGGCGCGGCGGAATCTTCTCGAGGTGGTAAAAGGTGTCCATATTGATTCCACTACCAGAGTGCAGAATTTCATGGTCAAAAGTGATACCATCGAGTCGCGGGTCAAAGGGGTCCTGTCCGGTTCAGCGGTGGACACGGTTGTCGTCAACAGTGACGGGACCGCCACGGCAACGGTCAGTATCCCGCTGACCGGCCCGCTGGAAGAGATGTTGATGCGCATGGTGGTGCAATCCCCGAGCCCGGGCGAGGGCGTGCCCCTGAAGGAAATTAATTCCCGGATTCGCTTTTTGGAACAGCGGGTACGGGCCCTGGAGGAAAAGGTCGGCGATTTAAACAGGGCCAGTGTGAGCCAGGAACAGATGCTGATGATGTTTCGCCGTTTTGCCGAAGCCTGGCTTGAGTATATTGAAACCGTTCCGATGGTCGTGCCGACCGGCGTGGCTTCGGGGTCATCCGTGGCTGAGTTGGAACGGCAGACTGCCCGGCAGGCAGCCGTTCTGGACCAGATGACGGCCCGGCTGAACGATATGTCGATCCGCTTGAAAGCACTTGAGGAAGGTAAAACCAGGCCGGTGGCCCAGGCTTCCCGGTCAAGCGTGAATTATACCGGGTTGGTAATCGATGCGCGTACCACCGGTTTTCGCCCTTGCCTGAAGCCGGAAATCGCCGGAAGCGAGCAGGTACTCTATCCCGGAAACTATATCAACCAGGAAAAGGCCATCCGGTCCGGATACGTGCGTTACTACCGGAATCTTGCCAGGGCGCAGAAAAGCTCGCGGGCCGGCAGTCTGCCACTTACCATTAAGGCCACAGGGACCGTTCACGGCAAGCGCAGTCTTTCCATAAGTACCGCTGACTATCAGGCCCTTGCCAAAATGTCGGCCGACCTCGATGGATTCCTGGCCAATTGTAAGGTGATCATTGTTTTCTAGCCCGGATACTAACGCGATGCTTACAGGACGCTTGATAATAGCCGCCCTCGCTCTCCTGCTGATGGATAAACCGGCTATGGGCGCCGGCCCCCTCCCGGGCTACATCCAGACATTTACTGCCGGTGAAGTTAACTGGGGGACCGGAAAGATAGTGGCCACCGGTTTCAGTGAACCCGCCCAAAGAAAAACTGATGGGCAGGTCATCCGGAATGAAGCGTTGTCGGCGGCGCGCCAGAAAGCCGTCAACACCCTTGCGGGACTGATTGGCGGATTGCGCCTGTCAGGGGGACGGACCGTATCGGATAAGATGGAAAGGGAACCTTCCATTGCGGAAAAGGTCCGTGAAATGGTGCGTTCGGCACCGGTGGTACAACAGAATTTCCTGTCCGATGGCGCTGCTGAAATCATTATCGAAATGAGTATCTATGGCAGTTTTGCCCAGCTCATCCTTCCCGAAGATATTCGTCATATTGAGGCGATTCAGCCGGTAAACGTCATAAAAGACAAGCCTGACCCAACCGGAAAAAGCAATGCCGATCGGAGCCCGGCCGGAGGACTGGTTATTGATGCCCGGGAATTGGGCATTGCCCCGGCGATGATGTTTACCATTCTGGATGAAAACGGGAAGCCGGTTTACGGATCGGCGTATGTCAGCCGGGAGTACGCGGTTCAGTGGGGCATGGCTGCCTATGTGCGGCGCCTTCCCGTGGGAAATGATTTTACGCGGGTTGCTCCCGGACCGCTGGTCATTAAAGGGCTGCGCGCGGTGGGGGTCGGTAAAACAGACATTGTTATCAGCAATGCCGACGCGATAAAACTGAAAGGTGCGGTGGAAAACCTGATTTTGTTAAGGAAGGGCCGGGTCGCTGTAGTGCTGGACTGACCCGGGCGGTCCCTGCCAGAATCCGTTTTTTAAGACAGGGTATAGGTACAGATTCTTTAAAGCGGGACGCAGAACGCAAAAAGCCGGTTGGAGCACTGCCCAACCGGCTTTTTAGGGCGAAAAGTTTAATAGCGATAATGATCCGGTTTAAACGGACCGTTCACCGATACACCGAGGTAATCGGCCTGTTCCTGGGTAAGCGTGGTAAGCTTTACCCCCAGGCGGTCCAGATGCAGCCGGGCAACTTCTTCGTCCAGCTCTTTGGGCAGGGTATACACTTTGGGTTCCAGACTTTCCGTGGCCAGTTTGATCTGGGCCAGACTCTGGTTTGTAAAACTGTTGCTCATGACAAAACTGGGGTGGCCGGTGGCACAGCCCAGGTTCACCAGGCGGCCTTCGGCCAGGACGATCAGCGCGTGTCCTGATTTAAGCGTCCATTTGTCCACCTGGGGCTTGATTTCCTCCTTGCTGCAGTCCGGGTTATCGTCCAGGTAGCTCATTTCGATTTCGTTGTCGAAATGGCCTATGTTGCAGATGATGGCTTCATTTTTCATCGTTTCCATGTGGGCACCGGTGATGACATGGTAACAGCCGGTGGCGGTTACGAAGATATCACCGAACGAGCAGGCATCTTCCAGGGTAAGCACTTCAAAGCCCTCCATGGAAGCCTGGAGCGCGCAGATCGGATCCACTTCGGTAACGATGACCCGGGCACCGAAACCGCGCATGGATTGGGCGCAGCCCTTACCGACATCGCCATATCCGCAGACGACCACAGTCTTTCCGGCAATCATCACATCGGTGGCGCGTTTAATGCCGTCGGCCAATGACTCCCGGCATCCATAGAGGTTGTCAAATTTGGATTTGGTAACGGAATCGTTCACATTGATGGCGGGAAATAAAAGGCCCCCGGTCTGTTCGAGCTGGTACAGGCGATGCACACCGGTAGTGGTTTCTTCCGAAACCCCCTTAATGTTTGCGGCGATCCGGGTCCACAGGCCGGGATCTCTTTGATACGCGGCCTTGAGGCGTTCCATCAAAAATTGCATGTCCGCGCTGTCGTATTGCTGTTCCAGAAGGGATGGGTCTTTTTCTACGGCGACGCCCTGGTGGACCATCATGGTGGCATCCCCGCCGTCGTCGACGATAAGATCCGGGCCCTTGTCATCCGGCCAGATCAGGGCCTGTTCGGTACACCACCAGTATTCCGGCAGTGTTTCACCTTTCCAGGCAAACACGGCCGCCGATTCATTGCGGGCAATGGCCGCCGCGGCATGATCCTGGGTCGAGAAAATATTGCAGGATGCCCAGCGCACATCCGCTCCGAGTTCTTTCAGGGTTTCGATAAGCATGGCGGTCTGGATGGTCATGTGCAGACTACCCATGACCCGCAGGCCTTTCAGTGGCTGCGTGGGGCCGTACTTTGCGCGAACGGCCATGAGGCCGGGCATTTCGTTTTCAGAAAGCGCCATCTCCCGGTTGCCGAAATCGGCAAGGGCAAGATCGGCAACCTTGTGGGGCAGGGACAGGTCGAGTGCCTGAACACCTGATGATACTTCTTTCGGTTGTGGTTGGGACATCTTATTCTCCTGTTGGTGCACATGGCGGTGTCGCTGTGGGCCACCATGGCCGCAAGCGTCTACAGACCGGCAAGGGCTCTGATTTCATCTGCTTTATTAGTTTTTTCCCATGTAAATTCAGGCTCGTCACGGCCGAAGTGTCCGTAGGCCGCCGTTTTCCGGTAAATGGGGCGTTTGAGATCAAGGTAATCGATAATGGCCGCGGGTCGCAGGTCAAAAACCTCGCTGACAATTTCTCTAAGCTTTGTTTCCGGCACCCGGCCGGTCCCCATGGCATCAATCATAACCGAAACCGGCTGGGCGACGCCGATGGCGTAGGCGACCTGAACTTCGCATTTTTTGGCTGCTCCGGAGGCCACAATGTTTTTGG
The DNA here is from genome assembly GCA_964647585.1 of uncultured Desulfobacterales bacterium. Classification (GTDB taxonomy): domain Bacteria; phylum Desulfobacterota; class Desulfobacteria; order Desulfobacterales; family CAJINA01; genus CAJINA01. Next base: position 3,950 of record CAZYGG010000009.1, on the reverse strand, counting down.
CGATGTGGCGTCCCATGTAGGAAGCGCTCCGGTCGACTTTCGACGGATCTTTTCCCGAAAAACAGCCGCCGCCGTGGCTGCCCTGGCCACCGTAGGTGTCCACGATGATTTTCCGGCCGGTGAGGCCGCAGTCACCCATGGGGCCACCGGTCACAAAACGGCCGGTGGGGTTGATGAGATACTTGGTGTCCCCGTCCACCATATCGGCGGGGATTACCTTTTTGATAACCTCTTCTATAATGGCTTCTTTCAGGGTGTCATGGGTGACATCCGGTTTATGCTGGGATGAGATGACCACCGTATCAACCCGTCTGGGGGTGCTGTTATCATACTCGATCGTCACCTGGGATTTTCCGTCCGGTCTTAAAAAATCCAGGGCCGCATTTTTGCGGACGGTGGCCAGCCGTTTGGTCAGCTTGTGGGCGTACATGACCGGCATGGGCATGAGTTCCGGTGTTTCATCAGTGGCAAAACCAAACATCAACCCCTGGTCACCGGCGCCCTGTTCCTTGTAAAGGCCGTCGCCTTCATTTACGCCCTGGGCGATATCCGGCGATTGGTGGTCAATACTGGTGATGACCGAACAGGTCCGCCAGTCAAAACCCATCTGGGATGACGAATAACCGATATCCTTGATGGTGTCGCGCACGATCTGCGGCATGTCCACGTAACAGTCGCATGTTATTTCACCGGCTATAAAGGCCAGACCCGTGGTGACCAGGGTTTCACAGGCAACCCGGCAGTTTGTATCTTCGGCCATGATGGCATCCAGAACAGAGTCGGAGATGGCGTCGGCCACCTTATCCGGGTGCCCCTCGGTCACGGATTCAGAGGTGAACATGAATTTTTCTTTAGTCATATGGTGTCTCCTTGGTTTGGCTGGGTGTCTTTATAAAATTATGGGGTAATCCTCAGGTTGTCTATCAAACGGGTCTTTCCGAGCTTCACTGCCAGCGCCATCTGTACCGGTCCCTCGATACGGGAAACGGCCTCCAATGTGTCCGGATCTACGATTTCAATATAGTCAATCTGCATCCCGGGGTGATCTTCGATGGCGGCGGCCGTCAGGGCGATGATTTCCAGCGCGTCCCGGGTCCCGGCTTTGACCCTTTCGGCGGCCCGGTTCAGCGCCCGGTAGAGGCCGGGGGCGGATTCGCGTTCAGAGGGCTCGAGATAGGCGTTGCGGGAACTCAGGGCCAACCCGTCCGGTTCCCGCACGGTCGGTCCCCCAATAATGAGGACATCAAAGGCCAGATCTTTAACCAGGCGTTTGATGATCACATATTGCTGGTAGTCTTTCTGCCCGAATACGGCGGTATGGGGCTTGACGAGATTAAACAGCTTGGCGACCACGGTAGCCACTCCCCGAAAATGGACCGGCCGCGAGAGACCACATAAATGGTTGGGCAGTTTTTCGAGGGCCACAAAGGTTTGAAATCCCGGTGAATAGATGTCTTCGGGTTCGGGCATGAACACGATGTCGGTCCCCACTTCACGCAGCAGGTCCAGGTCCCGCTGCATATCACGCGGATAGGCCTCCAGATCTTCCCCCGGCCCGAACTGGGTCGGATTTACGAAGATGCTGGCCACCAGGATGTCGCCGTGCGCACGGCCGATATGCATCAACGACAGGTGACCTTCATGCAGGTATCCCATGGTCGGGACAAAGGCGATGGTTTTATGATCATCCCTCAAGGCACGGGCTTTGGCCTGCATGGCTGCCGCCGTTCTGATGATTTCTATTTCTCGTGACATGGTCGTTCCGTTGATGCACCCGGCGGTTTTTAAACGAAAACACCGCCATTTATAAAGGCCTGTCCAGGGCCCCATCCACAAACAGCAAAAATAGAGCATAAAGCGTGTAAAGTCAACAACCGGCTGGGTGGTATTTGATTTTTGAGACTCAGACCGAACCCATCCCTAACGACTTGGAATACAACCACTTTCATACCAACTGCCGGCGCCGGGCCGATCCCTTACGCCTTGACAGCGGTGAAGATTGCCTGTACTAGCTAAATCTTGTACATGCAGTGGTACAGCCTGATGGCTGCGTAAGACCTCAGGTGGACCTGTTTTGTACCCATTTTACGTAAGGCCCTGGCGTAAGCCGGCTGTTTAGATAGGGGCGGGAGCTGCCGGTTGTTGTCGCCAGGGCGGATATCACGCGGATGAAATGTAAATGAGATCAGGAAAGCTGACCCGGACAATTCTTATTCTGTTTGTTTCCCTTTTTATGACCGCCACGTTCTGTTTTGGTTCGGATCAGTCGCCAGCCGTGCACGCCAGTCCCGGCACGGTTCAGGCCGACGATACGCATCCGGCCGAGCATGACGCGCACAAGGGCGGGCATCACGCCAGCAACCTGGGCGAGACACTGCCGCTCTGGAGCTGCATTCCCTTTGCCGGTATGCTGCTGTCCATTGCCCTTTGCCCCCTTCTGGCTCCAAACTTCTGGCACCATCACTTCGGCAAGGTCTCCTTTTTCTGGGCTCTGACCCTGGCCCTTCCGTTTCTGGCGGTTCACCGCGGAGCGGCCGTTTACGAAATCCTGCATATTATTCTCGCGGACTACGTGCCTTTTATAATCCTACTGTGGTCGCTCTATACAGTCTCCGGGGGAATTCTCCTCAAAGGTTCCCTGCGGGGGACACCGGTGGTCAATCTCATCATGCTTGTCATTGGAACGGTACTGGCTTCCTGGATGGGGACGACCGGTGCCGCGATGCTGTTGATCAGGCCTTTTTTGCGCGCAAATGATTATAGAAAAAACCGGACTTTCATGGTTGTATTTTTTATCTTTCTCGTTGCGAATATCGGCGGGGCCCTGACGCCGCTGGGCGACCCGCCCCTGTTTCTGGGATTTCTGCACGGCGTTTCATTTTTCTGGACGTTCAAACTGATGCCGCAAATGCTGTTATGCGCGGCATTGCTCCTGACGGTATATTTTTGCATCGATACCTATCACTACCGCAAAGAGAACGTCCGTGTGCCTGAAGATGAAACCAATGAGAAACTGCGCCTGGTGGGAATCCGGAATTTCATTTTTCTGGCCGGGGTTGTGCTGGCCGTGCTCATGAGTGGTCTCGTCGACTGGGGCGACGTGAACGTGTTCGGGGTACACCGTGCCATCCAGGACTATTTCAGGGATCTTTTGCTGATTATCATGGGACTGCTTTCCCTGGCGTTTACACCGGTCGAGATCCGGGAAGAAAATCATTTTTCCTGGTTCCCGATCGTTGAAGTGGCCTACCTTTTCATCGGAATTTTCATCACCATGATACCCTGCCTGTTGATTCTGAAGGCGGGGGCCGACGGCCAACTGGCGTTCGTCGTCAATGCCGTCAAAGAACCCTATCATTATTTCTGGATCACCGGGGCTCTGTCTGCTTTTCTTGATAATGCACCCACTTACCTTACCTTTTTCAATACCGCTATCGGCAGCTTTTATGCCGGCTTGACCGAGGCCAATGCCGTCCCGCTGCTGATGACGGAACAAGCGATCTACCTGAAAGCCATTTCGGCCGGTGCGGTCTTTTTCGGGGCCTGCAGTTATATCGGTAACGCCCCCAACTTTATGGTCCGGTCCATCGCGGAAGAGGCGGGTACCCCCATGCCCAGTTTTTTTGGCTATATCCTTAAATACTCCCTGGTGTTTTTAGTACCTACTTTTGTGATCGTGACCCTGGTTTTCTATTAGAGCGTCCTTCAAATTTGAAATAATTAGATATTGACGCTCCTGCTGGGGGAGGCTATTTAGAATAGACTTTGGCATAACCGACAAGTGACCCCGGCTTTGCCGGGGAATCCCCAAAACCCTCATATACGGTAGAGGAGGAAATAATGAAAAAAGCCTTAACACTTAGCTTGGTTTTTGTAATGCTGTTTGCCTTCGGGGCGACGGCAGGCGCTAAAACGCTGAAAGTCGGTCTAGATGCAGATCCCGTCTCGCT
>CAZYGG010000008.1:0-84923 GCA_964647585.1 uncultured Desulfobacterales bacterium | reverse complement strand
ACTGCCCGTACATGCGTTTGAACTCTCGGCTGAATTGAGAGGAACTCACGTAGCCTACTTCCATAGCTGCTTCGTTTACATTCATTCCTCCGACAATCTTCATGGCGGCGTTGTTCAGCCGCATGGACTTCACAAACTGGATGGGTGTCATCGTGGTGGCCTGCTTGAATTTGCGGTGGAAAACGGCCCGGCTCATCCCCACCTGTGCGGTTATATCTTCAATGGTGACCGCTTCGTCCAGGCGGGAAGACAAATACTCAATTGCCCGGGCGATTTCATTGCCCACTCCAAATGCGCGCCTTGCGGAATCCCCTGCATCCCCCTTCAATATAGCGTAGTACACCTCCCGAAGCCGGCCGTCCCCAAGTACCGCCGTATCCGCCGGGCTATCCCCCAATTGCAGCAGCCGCAACAGCGCTTCGGTGAATGCGTCGTCCCAGCGAGCGAGTGCAAACCCCTGCGGGAGCGGGCCGCCCTTGGGCTTTCGGATGGCACCAGCGGCGCTTTCCATCTCAATTGCCAGTTCGGTCATCACTCTCGTATGCAGGGAGATATACACGCCCAGGAGGGGATTGTCCAGCGAAGCTGTGGGTGTCCCCGCCTCCACCGGCATCGACATGGCGCAACACATGTATTGACTGCTGTCGTATACATATGACTTACCATCCAATATAGCTTCCTTGGCCCCGTTTACGATGGCTATCACGGTGGGTTCGTACACCGCAGGGGCGCAGCTAAGCGACTCGGTAACCCGGAAGAGTTGTACCCCCTTCACTCCGGTTTCCACCATGCCATCCTCGCTGACCCTGTTTTCAATGAGTTGTTTTATTTGTTGTTTGCTCATGCAACCAATGTAACACTGCAAAACGCATAATTCAACCGTAGTGATACAATTAGGCATGTTTTCGAGATTATTTCGCCTTGTATACCCAACTTTGAGAGTAATAATTGTTTCAGACGGGGGAAACACCTGTCGCACAAACAACCAACCGCCGCTGGCAGGAGCATTAAAATGGAAAACAAAAATTTTTTCAGCGGCACTCGAACTAAGCACGCAAAATAAGGAGTTTGAACAATGAACAACAAAAAGAAATTTGGACCAAAGGGCTGGACACCGGAGCAACTCGGCTCCCTCGCAGGCAAAACATATGTCATCACCGGTGCCAACGCCGGTGCGGGATTTGAGGCAACGCGGGTGTTCCTGTCCAAGGGCGCAAAAGTGGTGATGCTGAACCGCAACGCTGATAAATCAAACGCCGCCATCGCGACCCTGAAACAGGAATTTGGCAGTGATGCTGACGTGACTTTCGTGCGCATGGACCTGGCGGTGCTGGATTCGGTAAGGGAAGCGGCGGCTGAGGTAATGGAGAAGGTCCCCCAAATCGACGCGCTCATCTGCAACGCTGCCATCGCGCAGGTGGCCAAACAGGAGATCACCGTGGACGGCTTTGAAAGCCAGCTGGGTGTGAACCACTTCGGTCATTTCCTCCTGTGTGGATTGCTCTTCGAGCGAGTCGAGGAGTCGGGGGGACGCATCGTGGTCGTCGGTAGCGGCGCGTATAAAATGGGGCTGAAGAGAATTCTTTTCGAGGACCTCAACTTCGATAAGAAGTACACCGCCTGGAACTCCTACGCCCAGAGCAAGCTGGCGCAGATGATGTTCGCCTACGAGTTGCAGCGCCGGATCCAGGCTGCGGGTAAGAGCGCTAAGGTCCAGGTCTGCCATCCCGGCGCGTCACGAACGAATTTGTTGAAGGACACGGCCAGCCGCTTCAACAAGATTGTCTGGGCTATCTCCTCTCGTATTATCGCCCAATCCGCCGAGAAGGGCTCCTGGCCCGAGGTCATGTGCGCAACGGAAGAGGGGCTGAAGCCCGAGACGCTCTACGGGCCCACGAAGCGCAGTGAGATGGTCGGCCCCATCGATGTGTGTCCGCTGCAAGACCACGCGCTGGACCAGGACATGGCGGCCAAGCTCTGGACACTCTCCGAGCAGAAGACCTCCCTGAGCTGGTCGCTGTAGTTCGACTGGAAAAGAAAGGGAAATTTTCGTTGTGGGTTTAAAATAAATTTTAGGATAAATGTAATGAAAAAAATAATTTTAAGTATAGGGGCTTTTATGTTAATTTCTACCGTTTTATCTGCTGGAGATATGAATAAAGAGTTAAATAAATCAAAAGATAGTGTTCAAGATATAGAAGGAAACACATATCGTATTGTACAAATTGGGAAACAAATCTGGTTCGCAGAAAACCTTAGGAGTACAAAGTTTCAAGATGGTTCAAAAATAAAGACAGCCTTTATTCCAGATGATGAAGACAAAAACCTCTTAAAATATGGTAGATTATATGATTGGCATGATGTGTCTGATAAAAGAAATATTTGTCCTATTGGGTGGAGAGTGGCAACAGATGAGGATTGGAAAGAGTTAGAAAAAACAATCGGTATGCCTGAAGAGGATTTAAATAAAAAAGGATGGAGAGGGAATAATAATATTGGTATTACTCTTAAAGAAGCTCAGCCTGATACAATGTTTAGTAAATTTGATCAATCACAAGTAAATAAACATAAATTTTTTGTAAGACCTGCTGGAATAAAATGGAAGCATTGGTATTTTGTTCAAGGAATGTATACTGAATTTTGGACAAGTAGCGAAGCAACCGAAGATAAAGCTTATAATAGAACCTTTGCACACTCATGTTGGAATTGGCATAAGGGTGAGATATACCGTAGTGCTTTATCAAAAAAACATATGTTTTCAGTTAGATGTATAAAAAATTAATATATTTATTTGAAAAATATGGATATAAATGAAGTATTTAATTTAATCTACTATTTTTTCATTGCACCATTGCCAAGGAACAACTATAGTGCGATTTTTCTAAAATTCTGAACACTTCAGATGGTATTGGTCCACTCTATTCCCGCCGGACAAACACATCAGAACCCCGATCTGATCAATTTGAAGCACCTGTCAACTGTTTGGCATGACGCCTGAAAGCGCCAATGCAGTGTATGCAAGCAAAAGTGCCAAGACGATGTTCACGGCTTTCCGGAAGGATTCTTTTTCCAGGCTGTTTCTGATGGCGGCGCCGCAAAGGGCCCAGGTGGAAGTAGCTGCCAAAGCAGTTATCGCGAAGATTGCTGCAAAAAAAGAGAGCCAAGCGATATGTCCGGAGATGCCTGTCAGGAAAGTCGAGAAGAGAGTCAATCCGTAGACGGCCACCTTAGGGTTGAAGAGTTGCAAAACAAAACCCTTGGTGAAGGCCCCTGCATCCTTGCTGTTTCCGGAAAACCCGTAGTCAGACCGCAGTGTACTGATGGCCAGGTAGAGGATATAGCCGGAACCGATCCATCGGAGGTATTGTTCTGCAAACGGCATTATCCCCAGAAGTGCACTGGATAGATAAGCCGCAGCAAGCATAACGAGGAAGAACCCCGACGCTATCCCGAAAAGATAGGGAATGGTTCTCCGGTAGCCGTATGCCACCCCCATGGCCGCGCTGGAGATATTATTAGGCCCGGGAGTGAAAGTCGTCACAATTACAAATGAAATCAAGGGAATCAGATCAATATTCATAAAAACCTCTTGTAATTGGAAAAAGATTACTGTACGATTTAACAACTTATTTGAGCGTTATATTAACCATACTTCAATATATTGTCAAGGTGTGCGTTATATGGATCAGCCTATTGAAGCCATTTCTAACAACTTAAAAACCATCCGGGAGTCGCGGAACTTCAGCCTCGATCAGCTTTCTGAGCTGACCGGCGTAAGTAAGAGCATGCTGAGGCAAATTGAAACCGGTAAATCCAGTCCGACCATCTCTACCATATGGAAAATAGCCAACGGCCTGAGAGTATCCTTTACTGCCTTGCTCAGAAAACCAGTTGTTGAAGCCGAAGTGCGTGCATTTAAAAGCGAGACACCGCTGACAGCCCAAGGGGAGCACTATCGTCTATACCCGCTGGTCCCTTTTGAACCCCAGCAGTCTTTTGAAACCTATTATGTGGAAATCGATCCGGGCACAGTTTTTAAGGGGGAGCCGCACGAAGGCAATACCTATGAATATGTGTTTGTAACCGCAGGTAAGCTGGAAATAACGGTGGAAACCAAATCCTTTGTGGTGAATAAGGGGGAATTCCTGCAGTTTGAAGCTAACTGCCCGCATGAATACAAATGCTTGGGGAAAAAAGCGGCTTCCGGAATCATGCAGATAAGCTATCTTCAGTAATCTGGGGAGGGTTAGGAATATTGTTGACGGCACCTGGTCCGCTCCCGGGGAATATGATGTGGCAGGAACTTATAAGTTCAAGATTCATGGCTGCGGAATATTGCCAATGTTCCGTACTTTTTAAAAAGCTCAAACCCATACCAGAATGGGTCCGGTATTATTCAGTTTGATTTGAAATCGGAAACCGGAAAGCAACCCTATATATTGTGGCTGGCCTTAACAGTGCTCAGATAGGGATATCTTTTCGGATCTGTAAATATCCCCCCTTAAACGTATCTTGCCAGAAAGCCAACATATCAAAATGAGCAACACGTTGTGATATGCATATATTATAGCCAATGAATTGCCATGCTGGCAGCATAGGCCGGCTAACCATAGTCGGTCCCGTGTTAGAAACAGATATAAGGATGCTTTGCCGGCTTATTTCTTTCGACTGCGCCGTCCTCCCAGTATTTTTTCAAGAATGACTTTGGTTATCATGTAGGTCGGTTTTACGCCCCCCCTGCCCATGGCGCCTGCGGCGAGGGTACTTCCGGTTTCAAGGGGATTATCGGAGGCGTAGTAGGCGTAGCGAATCTTGAGCTGCCGTGAGATTTCACCTTTTATTGTCGCAGCACTGATGGCTCTCTGGTAATGCCCCCCCTCCATTTCAAGGCCTACTGTATTCCAGTCGGTCTGAAATTTCCTCAGCATGTCACAATTCTGAAGAGAGGTCCCTAAAACGGTGATCATGGGGCCGGAGTAGACCGCGATGCTGTTATCGAAATCACTCTCTTTGAGGTCATTGTTAATCATATAGTTGTCCGTGGTGCCTTCAAAGACATGGGATGTGGCCAGCATGATATCACCTTTTCGCCCGGCCAGAATTCCGGCTTTGCCCATGATTGAAATTGACTGGAAATTGAAGGCAGCAGACTTTCCGTTCTCCATATAAGGCTTGAGCAGGTTGGACATGAGATCGAAGGCCTGGGCTCCGAAAGCGTAGTCCATGACCAGTATGACCGGCTTATCTTTTTTCACGCCGCTTTTGTTAATTTTGATATCAGGGTGAAAGGTTACTTTGGCCAGCTTGGCGGTATCGATCAACTGGCAGCCGATGTGGGTCCCGCTGCTATCCGGAAGATCGTGAAAGCCGTGCCGGGCGGCATATTTGCGGATTACCTTACTCTGGTCGCGGACCTGGTAGAAAAAGTCATACATATCTTCGCTGCTTAAGGCCGGGTTATTAACGGCATCGGTAGCGCCAAAACCGTAAAGGACATTCAGAACGCTGTGCAGATTTGCGCTGATAATATGAATCGGACGGTCCCGAAGTTTCAAGTCAACCAGGTGGTGATGGATGTTCGCCGCCCATTTTTTTTCATACTCCTGGTGACCGATGATGGTCATCAGGGAAGGCGTCAGGTAGACGACCAGTGCGTTTTCCTTGTCCTGCATCTCTTTTTCAGCCTGCATGCCCAGGTGGTAGATGAGTGAAAAAAGCCCGTTGTTGCTGCTGTGTTCCGCCCGGTTTTTTTCAAGGTATTCATAGGTGGCCCGGGTCTCCTGATAGGGTCTTCCCAGGACGATACTCAGGCTCCAGAGGGCCTGGTCGAGGTCGGCGGCGCCCAGGCTAGTAAAGTTTCGGTGGGTTTTCTCTAATTCGATCCACTCGAGGGTTTTGTTGCCCGAGTAGTCCTTCATCCGGCTGTGAATCTTTTTGGCTTCTCCGTACAGGAACGTGATATGCGTGATAATGTCATAGATTTCGCTCAAGCCCCGCGAGATAACGAAGCACATTTCGTTGCGGCCCACCCGATAACAGGTTCTCCTCCTGCTCAGCGGTACGGTTTCTTCAAAAGCGGAATTCTTGAAAGGGTCTTCTTCGGTGAGGATAAGACGGGAGCACTCTTCAATCGCCCGGGGGAGCCGGTCGATAACGTATTCAAGGCCCTTAAGCTCCACAACCCGGGGGTCGTTCATAGAACCGTATATTTCGGGGCTGAGATTGCGCAGGCAGTGCTCGAGTGATTTCCCCAACTTGCCCCGCGGGCGGTAAAAGCCACGGATCGCCAGAGCGTCGGTAATGATTTTAAACTCGCGGATAGCGTATCTGGCTTTCTGGGCCTCGGTCAGTTCACGCATGGCGGCACCCTTTTCTATTCTGCCTTTAAATAAGTAGTTCTCTGGGCCAGGTCAGCGATAATTAGCTACACCGTGGTATCTGTGAGTAGGTTGTTTAGGCTGTAGGCTGAAGACTGTTAGGAAAACCAGGAAATCTACGATTTCCAAACCGAGCTGTCACTGGTTGTTGTTACCAGCCTGCGTCGCTTAAAACGGGTGTGAAAGGGATTTTCCTTTAGCCTAAATGCCGACAGCCTATCAGCCTGAATCCGGTGTTTCTCCAAGTCGGCCCCTTTCCCCGTGGTAAGCTGGGCTTTACGACAGGGGCAACCCAAAGTCTGGCCCTCTGGGCCAGATTTTTACTCAGGAACGGGTGTTTCCAACACCGGTGTTTTGAAATACCGGCCGGGTCTTAACTGCACCCTATCAAAGCCCGCCTGAAAAGGTCAAATACTAAGATCATGTATATTTTCAACATACTCCATTGACACCCGGTGGCTTCCCCGGTTAATATTTTCCCCGCCCGGTTTTCTATTCGGGTGGGATGCAAGCCGCGGATAACTTGCACAGGCGAGTATTTTCTTTGCGAAAATGGATGATACGATTATGGCCGGGATTCGTTTTTTAGATGGGTCCGAAATAAAGCTGCTCCTATTTTATCTGAAAGCATGTCATGGATGACCTGACTCCCACACTGGCACTCGCCCGAGAGAGAATTGCGGCGTTGTACCAACCCGAGCATATGCCGGCTGCCAAGTTGTCCCCGCCCACTGGCCGGTTTCGTAAAAACAGAGCTGCCGTGGCCGTCTCCCTGGCGCTGCTGGAAGTTTTTGAAGATGTCGAACCGTTTGTTTACGAAGCCAGCCAGGCCGATAGGTATAACCTGTTAACCCATTGGGAAATAGACCCCGAACCTCTCTTTAACCTGAATTCTCCCCGGCTGGTTGCCCGGGGGATTCGGGAGATTTTCGGCGTTGATGTGGCCGGTCTCCAGGTTGATTTCGAACAGGCGCTGGCCCACCTGCAACAGATAAATTCCCAACGGATCCTGGGAAAATCCACGGCCGCTAAAATGGCCTATCTCAAACCGATAACCGGCCGGGCCTTCAGGCACCTGACGGCTGCCACCCTGCAGGACTATTTTCCGGAGGTTATCGGCGCCACCATCGAGCTCTTAAAACGGCAGGCGAAAAGGTTGTTGCGCCAGAACGCGGCCTGTACGCATATTGACCGGCAAATCCTGTGGTTGTCCGATCTCCTGGTCCGGTACCGCCTAAAGAAACGATTCATCCATCACCCTCTGTTTGCGGCCAACCCGGACCTTTTTTACAGTGTGTATGCAGATGAAGTCGCCCAGGTGGTGGCGGCATACGCCGAGAATCCCTATTTCGGGCAGCCGGGTGCCCTGGACAGCTTCAGATATCTTCGTAAAACAGGCATAGAAGTCGCGTATGCCCGGAGGAACGACGCCTTTTTGCATTCCGGTGATTACTATGGCGACTGCACAGCCAGCGAGGTGCGCAGTCAGGTCGATCCGGAAATCGCCAATATCCACTGGACCGTGTATTCATGGCTGCTGGACCCCTACTATCGTGTTCTGGATGTCTTTTTTCACGGGCGGCGGGTACTTAAGGGCCACATTCTGCCGCTGATCATCCAGGGCCGGCGGGTATTGATGCTCGATGCCATCGAAACGATTCCTTCCATCCGGGATTTTCTCAGGGGAAAAAGAAACCGGAACATATCCCGGCGTATTTACGCCCGGCGCATGGACTTATTGCAGGCTTTATTTACAACGGTTAAAGACCTGGCCAGGCAGATGGGGGTTGAGGCAATCTATGTTGACAAATATTCAAACACAAAGTGGGTCAGGGAGGCGGTCGGTAAATTGCCGTCGGACTCTTACCACATTAGTGACGTTAACAAGCCTTTTAAGAATGATCTTATTGAAGCGGTCATTCGGAGAACCCTCAATACGCAGGCAGCAGATGTGGTTGAAGAAATCCAGGCGCGCAACATAAGTTTGATGGATCAACAATTACGCCCGAATTACAAAGAAGTCGGTGTTCTCATGGGCCGCCGGAAAGACTATTTTATCGCCATTCGCGGCATCTGATCCGCCGGCGGTGGCAATAGAACCCATCTCAAAAAAGTCTTCTTGTCCGGCATTCCGGAAGGCGACGACTGATTGGCCCAATCCCAGCGTTGGGCGTAAAATTTAAAATCGGGTTAATGCGGTTAACTAATTTCGCACGGTTCTCAAGGCGAACGCCGCAAATACGAAGCACGAAAATCGAAACAAATTCAAAATTCAAAAAAATCAAATGACCAAAACAACGGCTACCTGTTTGTAATGACAGGTTTTGTTTGTTTCTTTTGGTCATTATGATTTGCCCTATTGTTTAGAGGTTGCGGCGTTCGCCTTGAGAACATTCCGAAATTCAGATTTCGGATTTTAAGTCAATTTAAAGCATTGTTGCGGCAGTGCCATTCTATAAGAAACTAAAGAGACACAACACTATTTCAGGGACGGTATCCGGCTTGACCCGGCCGGCCGGCAGCCCTATATTATCCCTATAGGTGAAAACAGCGGGACTTTTATGACGACCCGGATCCCAGCTTTCGGGTGGATACTAGAGGACGATATGGAAAAACGGACTGGCCAAAAACTGGCGAACTTACTTGGGTTCGTGCTATTCGGCTTTTTGCTTTTCCTGATTTTTTATCATTTCAGCCAGCGGTTTGCATTCCGGCACTCCATTCACAACCTGCCGGGCAGCTCGGACCGCGCGAATACCTTTCCTAACGAAAACCGGGCGGCCGATGCCACTAATGGCCGGTATGTTCTCCACCGGGACCAGAGTCAGTCGATAGGCAAAATGAATCTGATCTACCGGGGACTCGCAGGGGGTTCCATATGCCTGATTGATGTCATCATTCCCGATCTCGATCCGGAAAGACCTTACAAATACAGGCTGGATATCGAGACTGCGGAAAAAGGCTTCCAGATGGCCGGCCACAATTTTAAACTCGAAACCACGGCGAAGAACTACATTCGTATTGTTGAGGCGGCAAACGGTAATAAGTGAGCCCGCAAACCTGCCGATTTTTGAGATGGCTTCCAGAGAAAGCGAGAGAAGATGAAGAAGGTTCTGGGGGTGCTGCTGATTCTGGTGCTTGCGGTGACGGGCTGGGTGGTTCATCTGTTGTGGTCGGCCGGGCAGTTTAAAACCATAGAGCCCCATTTTTCCGGTACTTGCCGGGTGGTTCGGGGAGTGGTTGGCGCTGAAGATATCACCATTCATCCCGGAACCGGTGTGGCCTATATTTCCGCCTGTGACCGCCGGGCCTTGAGGGCCGGTCAGAACGGTCACGGAGGAATCTATGCCTACGACCTGAAAGTAGACCAACCGGTTCCAGTCAAGCTGACCTCCGGGCCCGGGCCTGATTTTCAACCACATGGCATCAGCCTGTTTGTTGACCCTGCCGGCCGAGATACCCTTTTCGTTATCAACCATTCCGGAGGGACCCACAAGGTCGAAATTTATGATCTCAAGGCAGAGGGGTTGGCCCATCGCAAAACGGTTGCGGATCCTGCCCTGGTGTCGCCCAACGATGTAGCCGCCGCTGGCCGGGACAGTTTTTATGCCTCCAATGACCACCGTTACACCGGTGGTTTTCTGAAAACGCTGGAAGACTATCTCAAGCTGCCCATAGCCAACATCGTCTATTATAACGGGCGCGGTTTCCATGAGGCGGCCACCGGGATCGGCTATCCCAATGGGATCACGGTCAGCCCGGATGGCCATCATCTTTACGTGGCCGGTACAACGCAGATGACCCTGAAAGTTTTCGACCGGGAGCTGAAATCCGGAGAGCTGACCCTCAAAGAGAGCCTCTCCTTCGATACCGGCCTGGACAATATCGAGATAGGCCCGGAGGGGGCCCTCTGGATCGGGGCGCACCCTCAGCTCTTAAAGTTAGTTGAGCACTTCAAGGATCCGGGCAAGTTTTCGCCTTCCCAGGTTTTACGGGTTACCCTGAATGAAGGTGGGCAGCCCCGGATCGATGAAGTTTATCTCAATGACGGTGAGGTGCTTTCCGGCGCCAGCGTTGGCGCGGTGTATCAGGACCGGTTGTTGATCGGATCGATTTTCGAAGAGAAGATATTAGATTGCCGTTTGAAATGATAACGGCTACGAATGCCTCACCACCCACCCGGATGACCTTTCCTTGCTGACCATCCTGGAAAACCGTTTTGGAAAGAAGATGAAAGGCAAGCTGGTGCAGCGCTTTTTAGGAATTTGAGGAAACGCTATGTCAAAGTCAGGCAGCCGCAGGCTGAAGAAGAGAATTGCTTATACCGTTTCATTCCCCGCCGGGAAACCCCCTGAAAGGGATCGACGCGCTTTTTTTGTTGACGTGTTGTGCTAACTCCCTATATTGTATAGCGATCCTCAATTTTTAGCAGGATCGAACAATGAACAGGCGTTCCATTATCATTACCGTGCTGGCGGTTGTCACCGTTCACGTGATCGCCCTTACAGCATACATGGCCGGAACGGACAGGCTGCAGACCCTCCTGACCGCTTTGACCCCGGTTCGTTCCAAGGCCCTGTCTTCCAGTGTGGACGCAGCTGTCTACAAGCCGCCGACCCCCATTAAAATCAATAAGTACACACCCTCAATCGTGGCAAAGGCACCGCCGGACAGCGACAAGGTGGAAATCTTTTCATGGGTGGATGAATCCGGTGTCAGGCGGTTTTCCCAATCCAGGAACGATTTCGACGTGAACAGCCTGTCGGTCCTGCAGGGCGAGCCGGTCTATATATCGCCGGTCGAAGCCCCGCCGGTACACGCCGGCGGGCAGGGCCGGACGGTCGAGACAAAGGTGTTTATCGACAATAACCGGGTGTTCATACCGGTGAAAATATGTTACCGCGGCGCGGTGAAAGCGATTCTGCTAACGTTTGACACCGGGGCCACCAGGACCTCCCTGCAGGCGGATATCGCCCAGGCGCTGGAAATCGATGACAGCGTGCAATCCCGGTCCCGGGTGGCCGACGGCAGCTACGTGGATACCGCGGAAGCGACACTGGATTATATCCAGGTCGGTCCTTTCCGGATGAAAAACCACGCGGTTTCCATCATTCCGCATCATGGCCGGGAAGAGATGAGCAAAGGCCTGCTGGGCATGAATTTTCTGAAACATGTGGAATACAAGATTGACTTTGAAAAGCGCTTGATCCGCTGGCGGCTGTGAATGAAACTAATAGCTACAGCGTTTAAAGACCCAACCGGCCTGCGCCTGCGAAGCAACACAGCGGAGATAGCGACAGGCATAATAACCATTCTACAAAGGAGAGATTGATGAAAGTAACCATTTCCAAAATGTGTATGGGGGACCGCAATTGTAACAATCTTTGTCCCGAAGTATTCGAGTATGACGAAGATCAACTCAAATCCATCGTTAAACTTGATGTGATTCCTGAACACCTTGAAAAGATTGTACGCCAGGCAGCGGATGAATGCGGTGCCGACGCGATTACCGTAGAAGAATAACGCGAGGATCTTATGGGCAAATTCAAAGAAAGCCGGACCGCAAAAAACCTGCTTATTTCATTTGCGGCCGAGGCCCAGGCAAGGACCCGGTACAATTTTTTTGCAACCCAGGCTCTGCAGGAGGGGTATGCCCAGATTGCCAGGATCTTCAACGACACGGCCGACGAGGAGTATGAACACGCCCTGCGATTTTTCAAATTCTTCAACGGCGGCGATCTGGAGATCACCTGGGCTTACCCGGCCGGGGTGATAAAGGACACCCGCTCAAACCTTTTGTCGGCAGCAGACCTTGAACGGGTTGTGAGTACGGAAATGTACCCGGTGTTTGCAAAAGTTGCCGTTGAAGAAGGTTTTCAAAGGGCGGCCGACACGTTCAGTGCCATCACGGTTGCGGAAGAGCATCACGAAGAGATGTATCTGGAACTGGCTGAGAACATCGCCACCGGCCGGACGTTTCAGAGGGACCGGGAAACCACCTGGCGCTGCCTGAATTGCGGCTACCTGCATACGGGCGATTCTCCCCCGGACAAGTGCCCGGCCTGCGTGAAACCCCGGGGCTATTTCGAACTTTTATACAAAAACTGGTGACAAGCCGGTAAGCGGCCTCACCACGTCTTGGATTCCCTGCCGGCCGCGCTTCGTCTAACCGGAGCGTGGTGGCGCAGGCTTTATTTCAAAACACATCTGACTCTTTATACCGGTTATCATAAATACGTTCCGCTATCATGTCACTCTGAGGAGTGAAACCAGGCTTCGCTGTAAGCTTACGTCTTCGCCCCGTGGGCTACGCCGCACAAGACGCCCGGCAGGCGACGAAGAATCCCTTACGATGAAAGATGGCCTTGGCATGTGGGGGACTCTTCGCTACGCTCAGAGTGACAAAATAACGGAACGTCCTTATGACAATCGCTATAAATCCTCCTCCTATGGTGTAGGACCCGGCGAGGTTCTACCGATTCGGGGAGAAAATCGTCCAGCAATGTTTGAGGAGCATTACGCCAGGTCTTTTTCCCCGGTTGGGAGGGACGAAGCCGTCCTTTCAAACTGGCGCCGGTACAGGGCAAAATAGGTGACCGGCACCACCAGCAGGGTAAAGACCGTGGAGGCCAGCAGGCCGAAGATCAGCGCCCAGGCCAGGCCGGAAAAGACCGGGTCCAGGGTGATGGGCCAGGCCCCGATGGCGGTAGTGGCGGCGGTGAGCAGGATCGGCCGCATGCGAATGGCGCCGCTCTGCAGGATCGCCTCCCTGAAACCCAGACCCTGAGCTACCGCGTCCTGGATAAATTCAATCAGAACCAGTGAATTCCGGATCACAATTCCGCCCAGGGCGATCATGCCGATCATGCTGGTGGCGGTGAAGAAAACCGGATTGGCAAACCCGCCCACGCTTTCGGCGGTGAAAAGGTTAAGCAGCCAGAAACCGGGCATGATTCCCAGCAGGGTCAGGGGAATGGCCATCATGATCAAAAGCGGCATGAAGAAGGACCCGGTATCGATGATCAGCAGGATGTAGATACCCAGCATGGCCGCCGCAAACGCAAGTCCCATATCCCGGAAAACCCGTATGGTAATTTTCCATTCGCCCTCACCGGCCCACTGGGCCTGCAACCCTGCGGGGAGCGGGTCTTTCTTCAATTTGGCCTGTATGTCCAAAACAGCTTCAGCCGGGGCGCGGCCGGCCATTTCCGCAGTGACAAATACCACCCTTTTCATATTTTTATGATAGATGGTCTGCTCGACGGGAACCATTTCCGGTTTGACCAGTTCCGCCAGGGGGAGCATGGCACCCGTGGCTGTCTTGAGCGGTATCTGGGCGAGAAAAGAAACCCCGCTGCGTTGGTCAACGGGCAGGACCGTCTTGACCATCAGCGGTTGTCGTTCGCCGGGCAGGTGCATCGTGGCCGGGGTATCTCCGCTGACGGCCATGTGCAGGGTCTGGTTGACTGCCTGGGTGGAGATGCTGTGCAGGGCGGCTTTCTCTTTGTCCAGCACAAAATTGATCCGGGACCTTGCGGTTTCGACGGAGTCATCGATATCGACCACGAATGGTTCCGTAGCCATTATCTTGCGTATATGGGCCGCCCCGGCGGTCAGGTGGCTGTAGCTTTGATCCATGCTGCCGTATATTTCGGCCGACAGGGTGGAAAGCACCGGGGGGCCCGGCGGTGTCTCAACGATTTTCAGCGCCGCCCCGCTGGCCGCGGCAATCGCTTCCAGATCCTTGCGCAGGCGCAGCACCAGGGCGTGGCTCTGCTGAGCCCGATCGTCCTTGTCGGCGAGGTTTACGCGAATGTCGGCCACGTTGCCCGCCTTGCGCAGGAAATAGTGCCGAACCATTCCGTTGAAATCCATGGGGGAGGCAAACCCCGCATAGGTGACGAAATTGGTCACTTCCGGGACGGTTTCCAGATAGGCCTCGAAGCGTCTGACAACCGCGTCGGTGGCTTCCAGCGGCGTGCCCTCCGGCAGGTCCAGTACGATCTGGAATTCATTCTTGTTGTCAAACGGCAGCAGTTTCAGGGGGACCAGGCGCAACAGGGCCAGGCTCATGGAAATCAGCAGCAGGCCCAGGACCGTCGCCAGCAGCAGGTAGCGTTTTTTGCGCGAATCGAGGAACGGGCTGATCAGTTTTCGGTAAAGCCTGTGGATGGGGCTGTTTTTCATTTTTGCGGCCCGCTCTTCAGCCGAAGCCGTGCCGGCGGGTTTGAGCTTGCGCAGCAGCAGGTGACTGAACCAGGGCACAATGGTGAGGGCGCAAAAGGTAGAGAAAATCACCGTCAGGGGTACGTTGGAGGCCATGGGGGCCATGTAGGGGCCCATCATGCCGGTGATGAAAAACAGGGGGGTAAACGAGACGATGATGGCCAGGGTAGACATGATGACCGGCGGCAGCACTTCGCTGACGGCAAAAAGGGTCGCGTCCACCGGTTTGCGCAGGCCCATTTTTATGTGTCGCTGGATATTGTCCACATTGGTGATGGGATCATCCACCACCAGCCCCAGAGAGAGAATCAGGGCGAAAAGCGTCACCCGGTTGATGGTATAGCCGAAAAGAAAATTTACGAACAGGGCCAGGGAAAAGCTGATGGGGACGGCCAGGGCCACCACCAGGGCCTCACGCCATCCCAGCGTGATAGAAAGCAGGATCACCACCGCGGCAATGGCAAATGCCAGGGAACTGAGCAGCTCGTTCACTTTCTGCCGGGCGGTTTCCCCGTAGTTGCGGGTCACTTCCACATGGACCCCGTCCGGGATAATTTCCTTCTGGAGTTCGGCGATGCGGTCCAGCACTTCCTCTGCCACCCGTACCGCGTTGGTACCTTTTTTCTTGGAAATGGCCAGGGTAATGGCCGGGTAGCGGGCCGGGGTGTCCTCCAGGCCGTGCCTCTGCCGGTAATGGTGCGAGAACCCGATCCGGGAGTAATTGACGGCTTCCTGGGGCCCGTCGATGATTCTGGCAATATCTTTGAGGTAGACAGGGCGCTGGTGCTGCACACCAACCACCAGCCGGGCGACATCGTCAGCGGAAGCCAGGAACGCATTGCCGGAAACGGTTACTTCCCGGTTGGATTGCGAAAAGACGCCGGCGGTCACCGACGAGTCTGCGCCCTGCAGGGCCCGCCGGACTTCGGGCAGGGAGATGCCGAAACCGGACAATTTCTCCGGGAGCAGTTCCACCCGGATCTCTCTTTTACGGCCGCCGTACACCTCGGTGCGGGAGATGTTTTCCACATGGGCCAGCCGCGCGAGAACTTCCTCACCGATACGGTGCAGCTGGTAATCATCGTACCGGTCGGAATAGAGCGTGAGGTTGACAATGGGCACATCGTCTATCTCCACCGGTTTTATTACCCACCCTTTTACGATGGGGGCGACCTGGTCTTGGTGCATCATGATGCGGTTGTGAAGTTTTACCAGTGAATTTTCCCGGTCCTCGCCCACGAAAAAACGCACGGTGACAATGGCCATATCCTGGCGGGACATGGAATAAACATATTCAACGCCATCCACCTGCCAGAGCAGGCGTTCGAGAGGGGTGGCCACCAGTTTTTCGACCTCGGCCGGGGTGGCACCGGGGGCTTTGACATAGATATCCGCCATGGGGACCACGATCTGGGGCTCCTCCTCCCGAGGGGTTGCCAGGATGGCCGCCGCGCCCAGACACAGGGCGGTGACAATCATAATAATGGAAAGCTGGGAGGATAGGAATTTACGGACGATACCGGCGATAATACCGTCCGGTTTGCTTTGGTTGTCAGACATGCTTTGTACCCTCTATAAATACCTTCATCTCACCGGACCGGTTTGAAGCTGCCCGGCAGTGTCGAAAAGAGGTTAGAAATTTCATCATTAACATCCAACTTCGAACGCCCAACATTGAACATCGAACGGAGGTACGCCTTCGGCGGCCAGATTCAATCTTAGTTTTCGCGGCGATCAGATGTTGAAGTAAAGACATATGATGACACTAAGCGAAGCGCATCCTTATTCGATGTTCGAAGTTCAAAGTTGAATGTTCGGTGTTCTTTTGCTTCCGGCACCCTAATTCACACCAATCGTTTCATCACCCGCAAGGCCGGAAAGGACTTCAATGTGTCTGTCTATGCGGCGGCCGGTTTTAACATAACGGCGGGTCCAGCGATTGCCTTCCTTGACGGTAACCAGCTCTAGTTGGCCCACCTTGCGCAGCGCGTTCGCGGGAATGATAACGACTTTTTCAGTCATGACCGGTATGCGCAGTTTTCCGAACATGCCCGGGTAGAGGCCGCTGATGGGCGGCAGGGCTGCTTTCACCAGGAAGGTGCGGGTCTGCGGATCTGCATACGGAATGATTTCCTCCACATTGGTTTGCACCTCTTTTTTCAGGGTGACGATGGTCGCCGGCAGTTGCATGCCCAGTCGGACTTTGGCGATCAGCCCCTCCCGAACCTGGGCTTCCAGCCGGTAGGCGCCGGCTGTCTGCAAAACCAGCAGCGGTTTACCCGGCAGGGCCAGGTCTCCGGGTTCCACCAGCCGTTTTAACACTTCACCGGTTTCCGGGGCGGCGATGCGGGTATATCCCATGGCAATTTCCGCTTCCCGGACCACTTCTTCGGCCTGCTTGATGCCGGCCAGGGTGCCGGTATACGCTTCTTTGGCCCGGGCCAGGTTGGCCTGCGCCTGGCTGTAGAGTGACTGGGCCTTCTCCATTTCCTGCTGGGTGGCGGCCTTGGATTCAAAATAGGTCTGCGTCCGCTTGAAATTGGCCTCGGCCTGGCTGTGGGCAGCCTCCGCGGAGATGACCGCCTGGCGGGCCTGTTTACGGGAGGCCTGGGTCGACTTGAGACCCTGGCGGGCCTGATCCAGCCGGGATTTAAGCTGTCGGTTGTCCAGGGAGATCAGGACCTGCCCCTTGGTGACCCGGGTGCCGGGGCGGACAGCGACTGTGACAACCTGGGCGGTGACCTGGGCCTCTATCCGGGTTTCCGTCCGGGGCCTGACCGTTCCGGAGGCTTCGAACCAGCGCTGGACTGTTTCTATCTGCGCCTGGGTGGTTTGAGCCGGTGCTTTTTCCCGGTCGGATACCGCCTCTGTTTTTCCAGGCTGGATTTTTCCACTGTCCTGGCAGCCGGACAGGGCCGGCGACGCCACCAGAAACAAAAGCAGGATTGCCATATGGGGGTAACCTGTGAATCGCATGGCAGTTATCTCCTAATTCGGTCTCAACTTTCGGGTTTCAGTTTAAATCGAAATCGAAATCGCTATCGGTATCGAAATCGGTTCTGGAAATGCCGTTGTGAACACGATTTTGATAGTGATTTCGATCCCGATAATGCCCCTCAACTTTCACGAACCCCGAAAGTTGAGTTAGGTGCTATAGTGCATCTATTCTTCGATGGGTTTGTCGTTTTCCCAGCAGGCAATGGCCCGGCAGACATCGGCTCTTGATTTTTCTTTGTCGTAATAAGCCGTGGCGGTATGAATCCGTGACCGGTTGCGAGCCAGTTCACTGTCCAGATAGCGGGTGATATCCGCACTGCCGCCCAGGTACTGCTGCCGGACCAGTTCAAAGGACTCGTTGGCACTTTCAACACTTTTCTCCGTGACAGCCAGTCTCTCTCCGGCCTCCTTGAGGAGCAGGTAGGCGGTTTTAACGTCGGTTTTTACTGCCAGCAGCGTTTTGCGGTCCGCGGCCAGCGCCTCGTTCAGCCCGGCCGTGGCTTCTTTTACCTGGGCATCGGTTGAGAACCCTGAAAACAGGGCCCAGGTCAAAACCACGCCGGCCATCCAGTTATCCCGGTCGGTGCTGAAACTCCCATCCGGATCGTCCATCCAGTAACGGGTTTTGAAATCCAACGTCGGTATATATTCGCTTTTTGCCAGGGACATGGCTTTTTCGGCCTGAAATACCTTTTCCCGAATTTTTCGGATTTCCGGCCGCAGGGAGAGCGCCATGGTCAGGCCTTCGTCATACGTTGGGGGGACCATCAAAGGGACACTGGACTCTTCTTTCAATTCCAGTTTGATATCCGGATCGAGCCCCATGGCGCCGGCCAGCGCCGTCTTGGAAATTTCCAGGCGATTCTTGCTGCGCACCACCTCTTCTTTGGCCAGGGCCAGCCTTACTTCCAGGCGAAGCAGGTCCGATTTAAGGGCGCCGCCGGCCCGGTAACGGACCTTCATAATATCAAACTGGGCGGCAATGGTTTCCAGGGATTCATTGGAGATATCCACGTAGTCACCACTGGCGAGAATGTTATACCAGGCTTGGATAACCGCCATCCGGATGCCGTTGGCGATCTCATTGCGGGCGGATTGCCGGTATTTTTTTTCCGATTCAGCTATCTGGACACCGAGCCGGTCCCGGTTGCCGTTGTAAAGGTTCAATTCGGCCACGGCGCCGGTTTCCCAGTTTTCAAACCAGCCGGGCTGGTTAAAGTCGGTGCCTGGTTCAAATTTGCGTTGATCGATGGTCTTGAAGAGATACTGGGACGGTGCGTCTGCCTGCATGTATTCAAGGGATATCCCCACCAGGGGGTAGAACGCCGATTGGGCCTTTTTGATGACGGCTGCGGCACTTTCGATGCGGTGGGCAGCCATGGCCAGGTCGAAGTTGCCCTTGTTGGCGATGGCGATGGCTTCGGCCAGCGACAGGGGGCCCTGGATAGCCGGTTCACCGGCTTGGGCTGATTTTACTTGAACGGCGGCTGACAAAATGATCAGAAACACACACACAAGCTTCAAGGTCGTCTGGCTTTTTCCCACTTTCACATCCTCCGGGTTTGCTTCCGTAGCCTGATTATAACCCATCTCAAAAAAGTCTTTTGGCCCCAACTCGGCGTTGGGCGCTCATATCAAATTCTCGAAATACTGGAGTATTCCTCCGGTTTGATATTCGTGGCCGCCGTATTTTGTCACAGATCCCGCGCGCTTTTTGCGGGGAACCAAAATCCGTTCTTTGAGATGGGTTCTAAATACTCTATATACTCAAATTTTTCAACCGCTTCTAATGTTGGTCAGGTCGAAGGTGTGATCGGTTGTTTTAAGATTTGAATTCATTTTAGATATCGTCGGTGGCCAGTCTGCATATGGGGATATCCAGGAACTTTTCGTCGGAGTAAAGCCTGATGATAGTCTCATCTTCGAGAATATGCTGCGGGATCGGGACGGCGGCGAATGGCGCCAGTGCCCGGGCGCACCGGGCTGCCAGTCCCCGGTGAACGGGATCGTCTGATTCCATGAAGGCCCCCAGAAAGGGCGCTGTCCTTGCGGCTGCGGCTCCGCGGCGGCGGGCCAGTCGGCTGGCCCCCCACAATACGCCGCGCTGCAGTATTTCATGTTCAAGATAATTGCCGGCGGGATTCAGGTAGGAGGCAAGTATGGCGGCATACTCTTTGGTAAGTACGGCGCTGCGGGCCATGGTTTCACCCATGGCCTCGGGCGAGCCCCAGCCGATGCCGCCTGACTCGTCGTTAAGGGTCCACATGAGCCGCCGCATCATGACCCGGGCGTCTTCGACCCTCCGCTGGGCCATTTTAGAGATGATCGCACCGGCGGCCGTGATGGCCCGCCAGCGCAGCAGCTCATCCCCGCTGCAGAAAAACGAGAACAGGGGATTAATGACCCGGCGCAAGTTCAGGGTATACAGCTGTCCGAGCACCGCATCCATCTCTTCCCGGAGCAGCAGTTCCCGCACCATTTTTTTAAGCGCCCGGTTATGCATAGTGTTCCGGTGGAAGGTTGAAGGTTGAAGGGAAAATCAAATTATAACTATCGTCAAAATATTGTTCTGACATGCCTATCTGTCATTCTGAGGAGCGTAGCGACGAAGAATCCCCTTCGATGAAAGGTAGCCTGTGCATGTGGGAGACTCTTCGCTCCGCTCAGAGTGACATAACATCGGAAAACATTTCTAGAAAGTAATCAGATCGAAGCCTCTATCCAGGTAGGCGGACATGGCCGGGTGTCCGGACATATCGCCGAGCAGGCTCAGGCCCTGCTGCTCGCAGGCATCCAGCACGCCCGTCTTGGTGGCGCAGGCCTTGCAGACGCCTTCCACCAGGCCTTTTTCTTTTACGCTCTGCCACAGGCGGTGCTGCGGGTTGCCGGTTTCGTCCAGGCCGGGGATCAATTTTGTTGCCGAACCTTCGATGACCAGTTTTACGTCATAGCCGTTTTCCGCCAGGTCAAGGCCGTTGAGCAGGACGTGGATGAAACACATGGGGTCGCCGTTGAACACAAACAGGGCGGCCCTCTTTGACTCGGTATGCATGCTTACTCCTCCCAGATAATGCAGTCTTCCGGACAGTACTTGATGGCCTCGTTGACCTCATCTTCGGGGTACGTGTCCATGTCGGCCACTTCAATATGACCGAATTCATTTTCCGAAAACACCTGCGGGCAGACCTCGATGCAGCCGCCGCAGAGGGTGCAGGCCGCCATATCAACAAACGGCTTTTTCATGATTATCTCCGCATAAAAAAGGCATGGCGTTTCAGATAGTGAATGACGCACCATGCCTTCTGGATTCTACAATCCCATTGTTAGGCGGCCATTACGGCCTTGCCAATTTCCCGGCCGAAGTCCACACACTGCCCGATGGCATCTTCGCCCGGTACGTACTGGACCTTGAGGCCCTTGACCGGTATATCGAACTTCATGTCCTCCAGCTCCTTGGTCACGTACTTGACGGATTCCCCGCTCCAGCCGTAGGACCCGAAGGCGGCCCCGATCTTGTTCTGGGGTTTGAGCCCCTTCATATAGGTTAGCATATCGGCCACACTCGGAAACATCTGGTTGTTCAGAGTCGGTGAACCCACCACGATGGCCTTGGCGTCCAGCACTTCGGTCATGATGTCGCTACGATCCGATTTGCGGATATTAAACGGGCGGGCTTCCACCCCGGCATCGTAGAGGCCAGCCACGATGGCATTGGCCATTTTTTCAGTGCTGTGCCACATGGTGTCATAGATCACGACCGCCCTTTTTTCCGGTTCGGCCTCGCACCAGCGGGCGTAGGCATTGATGATCCGGCTCGGATCCTCGCGCCAGATGATCCCGTGATCCGGGCAAATCATGTCAAGCTCGAGCCCCATCTCGACGACCTTGTTGATCAGCTTGATGGTTTTTTTCGAATAGAGCATCAGGATGTTGGCAAAATACTTCTTGGCATGCAGCATGATGGCGTCTTCGGTTTGATCGTCGAAGACCTCGTTGCCGGCATAGTGCTGCCCGAAAGCATCGCTGGAGAACAGGATCTTGTCTTCGTTCAAATACGTGAACATGCTGTCCGGCCAGTGGAGCATCCGGGTTTCCATGAATGTCAGGGTCCGCTTGCCGATGTTGAGCGTTTCCCCATTTTCAACGGCATGATAATTCCAATTGTTGGGAAAATGGCGCTGCAGGTTCTTCAGCCCCATTTTGGAGCAGTAGAGCGGTTTTTGTTCGCCGACCCGGTGCATCACATGCGGCAGGGAGCCGGTGTGGTCCATTTCCGTGTGGTTGCTGATGACGATGTCGATCTCTTGCGGATCGATAATATTGGCAATGTTGCTGATCAGTTCCTTGGAAAAGCCTTCTTTGACGGTATCAATGAGAACATTCTTTTCGTCCAGAATTAAAAAGGCGTTATAGCTGGTACCCAGGTGGGTCGAGTAGCCGTGAAAATCACGGATATTCCAGTCGTTCACGCCGACGCTGTATATGTTCTCGGCAATTTTGATCGGTTCCATAGGTTCCTCGGGATTTTACGGTTGGGTTTGTTCATAATTGGGCCGGTTTCCACCGGCCCTGACAGTTGTATCCTCCGGTCGGCATCCGCAGTCGGCGGATACCGGGCTATTCTTCTTTTTCAAAATCTTCTTTGGCCGCGCCGCAGACCGGGCACTCCCAGTCTTCGGGTACATCTTCCCACTTGGTTCCGGGGGCTACATCATTGTCAGGGTCGCCTTGCGCCGGGTCGTAAACATAGCCGCAGAGTGTACATACATACTTATCCATGGGTTCCTCCTGTTATGAGATTGTAATTTGGTTGCTTCAATTCGGTTTATGGTGATACCACGCGTTAAAATAATTATTTGAAAATAATTTTCAAGTCCTTACCAGTCGATCAGCGGACAGCCTCCAGTCAGGCAAGGGGTTTAAACGCTTTTTTACTGGCACCGCAGACCGGGCATTTCCAGTCATCGGGTAAATCCTCAAAAGCGGTCCCCTTTTTAATTTTACCTTTTCGGTCACCCTTGTCCGGATTATACATATAGCCGCAATTAGCAGTTTGACACTGGTAGATTTCTTCCGGGTTAGCCATACAGGTTCTCCTTATTCCGTTTTTTGAGACAGATTCTATGTTTTATCTTTCGGGCGCAAACAGTTCACGCACACTTGCATCAATTTTTTCCCGGTGGCCCGGCAGGCTTTCCAATTCACCGGCGTGGTCCACCTGTCTGAATATCAGGGAGCCCTGGAAACTGGCACCGGCCGCATCGAAGAAATACTTTGCAATCAGCTTGATGGCATCAAAGAGCTGCTTGCCGCCGGTGGCTCCCACCGACAATAAGAACCCCTTCCGGGTTGCAGCCAGCGGATCTTCGATTTTAAGCGCGTATTTACGTGACCAGAGCGCCTGCGACCGGTCGATCAGGGCTTTCAGCTGGGCGGTCGGCCCATAAAAAAAGACAGGCGTGGCGGCTACAATGACGTTGGCCTTTTGCAGGAGCGGATAGATTTCCGCAAACATATCATCTGTCTGGATGACACACTGCCCGGTTTTCATACAGCTGTTGCAGCCGATACAGGGCAGGATGTTTTTTTGGGCCACCTGAATTTTAAACGTCTCGGCACCCAAAGAGGCGGCCTGCTCCAGAAACCGGTCAAGCAGGTAATCCGTGTTGCCTTTTTTCCGGGGACTGCCCTGGAGGCCTACTACGAACATGTTTTTATCCTCTGACATGACACTTGGAACAGGTTGTCGGACCAGCTTTGCTGCCGCTCTTTTTCATGGACTTATGGCACTTGACACAGCTTTTGTTCATGACCTGTTTCTTTTTCAAATCACCGGCCTTTTTAAGCCGCGTAATGGCGCCTGTTTCCTGTGGGAAAATATCGTGGCACTGGTTGCAGTCCCCCAGCACTTTTTGGTGCGTACGATGCGGAAAGGGTACTTTACCGCGGGAGCCGCCTTCGAGCATCATCTCTTCCGCCCCGTTATTTGCTGATCCCACCGTACCCCCCGAGACCAGTAGTCCCAGTCCCAGCAGGGCAACCATTACCAAGGCAATCTTTTTGAACATGAATTTCACTCCCGACATTGAGATAAGTTATAGTCCAATACCGTATTTCGATACAAAGCTACAGTAAAATCTCCTGATTATTGACCGGCCGGACGAGCTGGCGGCAATAAGGCGAACCTTTCCAGGGAATGGAACGGCCGGGTGGTTGTATGACTATTTTAAACGTGGTCAGCCCGGCGACCTCCCTGTCAAAAGGTCCGTGCCAAGGCATCTCGGGCTGACGCTGCGGATTATCAGGTACCTGCTTCCAGGGTGCACTCGGCAAAATTAATCTGGGCGCCGCACTTTTTACACTTATGGGGCTTATCGAATTCGTCAGAGAAAATTTCCACTGACTCATTACATTCACCGCATTTGCAGGTAAAGGACTGCAGGTTCTTAAAATTTTCAAAGCCTGGGCAATGTTGAGGCGTAGACATGATATTCTCCTTACGCTGTTTGATTGTTCTGGATGCAACCCCTGGCTTGCAGGGAAAGTAGCAAAACCCGGGCACCGGTACTGGGATGTGCCCTTTAGAGCCACCCGTTCCCGGGTGGTTTACCCAAGTTTTGCAGCGATTTCCTTGCCGTAATCCTGGGCCATGGTGATGCCGCCGCCGATGTAAGTGGACTTGAGTCGCAGGGCGCCGCTGACCATGTCCATCTTATAGATGTGTTTCATGGTGTCGAAGATCCTGTCCGGCGCCTCTCCGCTCCAACCGAACGCCCCGAAAGCGCCCCCGGGCTTGCCTTCCAGAGCCGCTTTTTCCAGCAAGAACAAAAGGGTCTTCATTGGCTGGATCATATCGCCGTGATAGGTGGCGGATCCCAGAACCAGAGCATCATATTCATCCGTATCATTCTCGGAACCGATATCCTTGACACTTTTTACCGCGGCTTCGTTACCGCTGAAGCGAACACCTTCGGCAATGATATTGGCCATCTTTTCGGTCTCGCCGGATCGGCTCGCATAAACGATCAGTACTTTAGACATTTTTTATCTCCGTTACTTTATTCTGGGATCGGTCCCTCCCGGGACACAATCGGGCGTGTAGCAGGTATTGTCCACGAACTCGCACTTCTCCTTGCAGGAGGGGCACGCTTCGGGAGGAGCATCTTTTTCAAAAGTATAACCGCAATTCTGGCATTTCCAGCTGGCCATGGTTGCCTCCTTGTTGTCAGGTTTCAAGTGAATACGGTCAGTGGCCGCCTGTAAATCGGCGGCCCTGCCGTCTTTCTAAGCCGGGGTGCCGTAACCCGGCGAATATCCGGCTGTCTTGTCCATCAGGCTTTCCACAACCCGTGCAGGTTGCAGTATTCGCGGGCCGTTACGTCTGAAGCACTGACGCTGAAGACCGCTTCCGGAACCGCGCCGGGTTCCAGGTATTTCCGATAGATGGTCCCGTCCGCGATCAGTTCGATCCACTGGATGAGGTGTTTTTCTTCCATGGGGTGGGGCACTTCGCCCACCTTGACTTTGTAGCCGCCGTCGACCGTCTCGACTACGGGGACATGTTTTTCCTTGGCTGCGTCCACCGTATTTTCAGTGAGCTGGTTCATGGCCTGACCGCAGCAAACCAGTTCGCCGCCGCCGCCGTTTAAAACTTCCACAATGTTGCCGCATACGTCGCATTTATAAACTTCATATCTTTCAGCCATGGACTCCTCCTAATATTCGTTTGATTTAAAACAGGTTAACGGGCCTACCAGTTTTCTCCGAGCAGTTCAAAGTGGGCCTGGGGATGGGCACAGGCCGGGCACATTTCCGGTGCGGTCGGGCCTTCATGTACGTAACCGCAGTTGCGGCAGCGCCAGACCACGCTCTGCGCTCTTTTGAAGACCTGGTCGGCTTCGATATTGCCGGCCAGTTCCACGTACCGTTTTTCATGCTGTTTTTCGGCATTGGAAATCATTTCCCAGATAACGGCGGCCGCCTCAAAGCCTTCTTCCCGGGCCACCTTGGCAAAACTGGGATATAGCTCGGACCACTCAAAGTGTTCCCCGGCTGCGGAGGCTTTCAGGTTATCCAGAGTGGATCCGATAACCCCGGCCGGAAATCCAGCGGAGATTTCTACTTCGCCGCCTTCCAGCTGTTTAAAAAAGCGTTTGGCATGCTCTTTTTCCTGGTTCGCGGTCTCTGTAAAAATATCTGCAATCTGTACATAACCGTCTTTCTTGGCTTTGCTGGCAAAAAAGGTGTAGCGGTTGCGGGCCTGCGATTCGCCTGCAAAGGATCCTAATAAGTTTTTTTCTGTCTGACTGCCCTTAAGTGTTGGCATTCGTTTTTCTCCTTGTATGGTAGTTTTAGGGTTTCATATTTAAATGGGGCCTTTTCAGCAGCGATCACGCCACCAGCCCTTGTTGATATGTTTTTGCTTCTCCTGTTCTGCCAGTTTCAGGATTTTGTACGCGGAATCGCGCATAATCCCGTATAGGATGCCGCAACCCGCATCCTCACTCTGGGCGTCGCCCTGATCTGCCAGTGCCAGCATCTGATCCGTCAGCATAATTGTCTTCATGATGTTTTCATCGCAGGGCTTCAAAGGGCGTTCTCCTTCCGGGTCTGACATGGTGAATAATTCACGTCGCTACGTGTTGAAAATATCGTTATGGGTTTGAAAATTCCCGCCTTGCCCGGCGGGAGCGGGTATCTGTTCATTCAGGTTTTTAGTCGCACCTGAACGAAAAATATAACGAACGTGATTTTTCTGGAAACTATATTTCAATATATATGCCAATATTGAGGCCCTTGAATAAATACAGTTAAAACAGAATATTATGAGCGTTTGTGGATCGCCGGAAACCCGCGGGCACCCATATGGCGAATTAAGCGGGTTTTTACGATACAAAAAATAGTGCCGAGGGAATCGTTCAAAGGGGTTTGCGTGGTATAAATGTCTGAAATTCTGATATTATCTTATTGACGACGTCGGGGCTTGGTTAGGTGGTACATAAGCGTATCATGAGACACATGTTCTATTCTGCCTTCAGCCTTCGGCCTGAAAACCTGACTGCAAATGCCCGGTATCCCATGCGGACACCGGGCATCAGACGGGCAGGGGACGCAGCTGCCGGCGAGGACTTAACCGGCGTTCTGCTCCCAGAAGGGGGACATTTGCCGCAGCCGGTCGATGACGGGGGGCATGTTTGCCACAATATAGTCGATTTCTTCCTCGGTGTTGAACGTGCTGAGGCTATAGCGGATAGAGCCGTGGGCTGCCGTGAACGGTACTCCCATGGCCCTTAAGACATGGGACGGCTCCAGGGAGCCCGAGGTGCACGCGCTGCCCGAAGAGGCACAGATGCCCAACTGGTCCATCATCAGCAGGATCGCTTCACCTTCCACATATTCAAAGCTGATGCTGGTGGTGTTGGGCAGGCGGCTTTTAACAGTGCCGTTCACCATGGATCGGGGCACACTTTCCAAAAGACCTTTCTCCAGACGATCCCGCAATGCAGCCATCCGGTCGATGCTGCCGTTTGCCAGCTCCTCACCGGCAAGCTCAGCGGCCGTACCCAGCCCAACAATGGATGCGACATTTTCGGTGCCGCCCCGGCGTCCGCCTTCCTGGTGACCTCCGACCAGAAAGGGTGAAAAGCGGGTGCCTTTACGAACATAGAGCACGCCGACGCCCTTGGGGGCGTGCAGCTTGTGCCCGGAAAGCGAGAGCATGTCAATGGGTGCGGCCTTTACATCGATGGGGACTTTGCCGGCGGCCTGCACGCTGTCGGTATGAAAAGCAATGCCTCGTTTCCTGACCTCTGCGGCAATCTCCTCGACCGGGAAGATCACGCCGGTTTCATTGTTGGCCCACATGATACTGACAATGGCGGTACCATCGGTCAGGTTGTCATAAAGATAGTCCAGGTCAAGTTCGCCGTCGGCATTTACCGGTACAAAAGTTGTCCGGTATCCCTGGGAGGCCAGCTGTTCATACAGGTTCTTGATGGCCGGGTGTTCTACCCGCGAGGTTACAAGATGGCGTTTGTCGGGGTTGGCGGCCAGCACGGCCTTGATGGCGGTACTGTCGCTTTCGGTACCGCAGCTGGTGAAAACAATCTCACTGGCGGACGCGTTAATCAATGCGGCTACTTTTTTGCGGGCCTCCTCAATAGCCCCGCCGACCTTGCCGCCAAAATTGTGCATACTGGAAGGATTCCCGTACAATTCCGAGAAGTAGGGCAGCATCGTCTCTACGACCCGGGGAGCCACCATGGTGGTCGCATTGTTATCGACATAGATCGTTTTCATTATTGCACCTCTTCCACTTCAAGTTCCGGAGACACAAGTTCCTGGATTTTGGCCTGGACATAGTCTTTCAGGGTTACCTGGGAGGCGGCACAGGTGCTGCAGCGCCCGTGGAGTTTGACCAGGATTCGGTTCCCGTCCAGATCCACCAGTTCGATATCACCGCCGTCTTTTTTCAGCACCGGTTTGATCTCACGTTCAAGCGTTTCTTCAACTAACCGGATTTTTTGAATATTGGTAAGGACACGGCGTTTGGGTTCCGCTTCTATGGCTGTACCGGTCACTTCGGCGATAATCGCTTCAATTTTATCATGGCAATTGCCGCAGCCGCCGCCGGCTTTGACGTAATCGGTGACGTCTTCCACGCTCTTTAAACCGTTTTCCGAGACGGCGCGCCGGATATCCAGGTTGGTGATGCCAAAACACTCACACACGATTTCACCTTCGACCTTTTTATCGGGTTCACCCCGATAGTAGGAGATGGCTTTTTCGAGGGCATCCCGGCCCAGCACCGAGCAGTGCATTTTCTGCTTGGGCAGCCCGCCCAGGTATTGAGCGATTTCGTCATTGGTAACCTGCATGGCTTCATCGAGAGAGAGGCCCTTGATGATCTCAGTCAGCGCTGAAGAAGATGCAATGGCGCTGGCACAGCCGAAAGTCTGGAATTTAGCGTCGCTGATTTTTTCTTTATCGTCGAGTTTAAAAGTCAGTTTCAGGGCGTCGCCGCACGCCATGGAACCGACCTCACCGATACCGTCGGCGTTTTCGATGAAACCGACATTACGCGGATTCAGGAAATGTTCTTTTACTTTTTCAGTGTAATCCCACATTGTTCCTCCTTTGGACCGGAAAAATGACTGTTGTTTTGGGTACATGAATATATACCACAAAGTGGTAATGTCAAGGCAGACTCTCAACGGTTCCAGCCTGTTGCGCACTGTCCAGCCGGACAGGGGCAGGGTCGTCAGGCACACTCTTTTTGCAACTACCCTGTACAAGCTACCATCAATTTTCGTGCCATCCCAGCAGCCATGTGTAATGGGCGGTTTTGAGACCTGTATAAAGGTTTGGGACAGAGAAATAGAGACTTTTTGAGACAAGTGTGTCTCAGTGTTTGAGGCGGTTTCGGGTGTGAGGCAGTTCCGGTTTCCCCAAACTGTTTTGGGGAAACCGGCTGGTGGGTGTCTATTCCACCCTTAAAAACATAGTCCTCAGGGGCAGGTCTGAGATAATTGGCTACGCCGTTAAAGTTTGAGGTGAGTGCCTAAAGTGAGCTAAAGTTTGAAGTGATCTAAAGTTAAGGTATTCTGCTGATTGGATAAAAACCAGCGGAGCGAAGCGACTCATCAACTTTAGATCACTTTAGTCACTTCACACTCATGCGTTACTTTTTATGCGCGGCGAGCTTCTGGCTTAAAACCTTAATGTGCCCCATTTCCTCTTTTATAATGCCATCCATTTTGTCTTTGCCAAGGGCTCCCGGCACGAGGTCTTTCATACCCAGGTAGAAGACGATGGAGTCTTTTTCAGCTGTAATGGCACTCTTGAAAATACCTTCGACAGTCGAAGTGTCGATTTCTTTCTTAAAAAACACCCGGGTGTCGGCCAGGGCTTTCAAGTACAGGGCTGATTCGTTGTTGGGGTCAAAAACCGTCGGGGTCTTTTCAGCCGCGGTCAATTCCTTCCTTAGTGCGCTGAATGTTTTCTCGTGTTCGTCCTCCATGGCCGCGAATTCCAGGAGGAACTCTTTGATTGCGCTATCATCGACCGAACTGGCGGCGTCACGGTAAAAGGTTGCCCCGTTGCGTTCCATTTGTTCGGCCATTTCAAAAATGTCGTCTGCGTTAAAATCGTAACTCATTGATCGGTTCCTTTCCTGAAAACATGTATAATTTGATGAGACCGGTACTGATCGGTTATTATGGCACAATGTATCGGGGTGTTTCAAGTAAAATTATATAGGAATCAATTAGTTGTAACTATCTGTTTACTCTTTTAATTTGCATTCGTCATCCCATTCGGGGCAGGCTTCGGCCATTTTAGTTTCATACTCGAGCATGCATTCGCCGCACTCGAGATGAACATTCTCAACATCCGGGTATTTAGCCTTTATCTCCTCGGCAGACAGGGTGGTGAGATAACTGCATCCGCACTGGGGACAGGCCGATTTGATCTTATACCGTTTCTTTGCCATTTTAAACCTCCCGCGTTCATAAGTTGGTTAGAGAGTATTGTCTATCGGGTTGTTGCCGGATAGACTCATGGGCATTTTCTACGCAAACCTTATGCCAAAAAAATAATACATATGGCATGTAATTTGTATTTGTATCAGCCAGACCGGTTGCCCGGCGTGAGCGGCAACCCGTCCGCGGAAAACTTGCGACTTCTGAACCGGGAGGACAAATGGGAACTGGAGATAGAATTTTGCGATGCAACAAGTGTGGAACCCGCAACCGGGTGCCAGGGGAACGGCTTGCCGACAAGCCGGTGTGCGGCAAATGCCAGGCATCCCTGCCGTCGGCCGCGACCGGTCCGCTCACGGTGACGGATGCGACCTTCAACGAGGAAATTACCGCTTTCCCCGGGCCGGTGATGCTGGATTGCTGGGCGCCCTGGTGCGGCCCCTGCAAACAGATGGCCCCGATACTGAACCAGTTGGCCTCGGAATTTGCCGGTGTTGTAAAAATCGCCAAGCTGAATGTCGACCAGAACCCGCTGATTTCATCGCGGTTCAATGTTTTAAGTGTGCCCACCCTGCTGTTTTTCAACGGTGGCCGCCTGGTGAACACGATTCCCGGAGCCCCCCCAAAGCCGGAAATAGAGCGGCATCTTAATTATCTCGCGGGAGGGAACTGACATGCATGTTCTCATCACGGGTGCATCCGGGTTTGTGGGCAGCCACTTGAGCCAGGCGATGATAGATAAAAACCGGCAGGTTACCGGCATCGGAACCTCACGCGACCACTTTCTGGCGCAGCATGCCGGGTTTACCTGGGTCAGTGCCGATACAACCCAACCGGGCCCCTGGCAGGCGGCGGTGCCCAAAGCCGATGTTATCGTAAACCTGGCTGGTAGAACGATTTTCAAGCGGTGGACCAAAGCGTATAAAAAACAGATGCAGGCCAGCCGGATTCTAACCACCCGGAATCTGGTTACGGCCTTGCCGCCGGATTGCGACAGTGTATTTCTGAGCACCTCGGCCGTGGGGCTCTACGGCAGCCGGGGGGATGATATCCTTACGGAGGATACACCCGTCGGCGCTGATTTCCTTGCATCCTTAGCCAGTGACTGGGAAAACGAAGCCCGGCAGGCGGAGAAAAGCGGTGCCCGGGTAGCCCTGATGCGTTTCGGTGTTGTGCTGGCATCCGGCGGCGGAGCGCTGGGCAAGATGGTACCCGCTTTCCGGATGTTTGCCGGCGGCCCCGTGGGAAACGGCCGGCACTGGTTCCCCTGGATTCATATGTCTGACCTGATCGGGGCCATTGAGTTTCTCATCTCCCGGGAAGATCTTAGCGGCCCGTTTAATTTCGTCGCTCCCGGGCAAGTCAGAAATGTCGATTTTGCCCGGACACTGGGAAAAAGCCTCGGCCGACCCGCCGTTATGCCCGCACCGGCTTTCATGCTCCGGCTGTTGCTGGGGGAGATGGGCAATACGCTTTTAAGCAGTCAGCGGGCGGTACCGGACCGGTTGCAGGAAGCCAGATTCGATTTCCAGTTTCCCGGTGCGGCGGCAGCTCTTGAGGACCTCTTCGGCAATTAGTACACTTTTAAAAACAAACCACCAAACGGGCTTTGCCCCGGGAGTCACTATGCCAGCATCAGCCGCGTCAATACCAGGCAACTTCTTAACGACTGCCATGGCCGTCATGCCGCATAAGGACGGGGACCGGGCGCTTGAAACGGCGCTTTCCATGGACATTCCTTTCTGGCCCCAGCTGCCGAACCTGAGCTATTACGAAGACATGTACGTTCAGGCCTCCGAGAATTTTCCGGGGATCGTCCTGGACCTGGACAACCGTAAGCTGTCGTTTTCCATGGACCGTTTCATGGAGGCGTATGAGACGGCTGCCGCTAACGAAGACAACCCCGACTTCTTCGACATCAGTCCCGGATATTCAGAGGTCTATCATCGGTTCCTGGCCCTGGATTTAGAGAACCGGCCCGCCATACGCGGCCAGCTCGAAGGGCCGGTAAGTTTCGGTCTCAACGTGCTGGACCAGGATGAACGGCCGATCCTGTTTGACGACACGATTCGGCCTTACATGTTTGAATTCATGGCCCGTCGGATCAATGTGCAGCTTGACCGGCTGGCGCAGCTGAATCGCAACGCCTTCATGTTTGTAGATGAACCCGGGCTCCAATTTATTTTCAGTGCGCTTTCCGGTTATGACAGCATGAAGGCGAAAACGGATCTTGAAGCGTTTTTTACCGGGATCAAACGGCCCCGGGGTATTCACCTGTGCGGGAATCCGGACTGGGAGTTCATGCTCTCTCTTGACCTTGATATCCTCTCCCTGGATGTCTTCAGCAATGGCCTGGTGTTCGGAGCGTATGCGGGTGCGGTCAAACGTTTTCTGGAAAAAGGCGGCGTTATCGCCTGGGGCATCGTGCCCACCAACATTGAACCTTTCGAGGCCGAGTCTATTAAGACCCTGAAAGACAAACTGGAGCAGGTGTGGGATACGCTTTATCACCACGGGGTGGATAAGGAGATGCTGATTGCCCAGGGATTGCTTTCACCGGCCACCTGTTGCCTGGTAAACCCCGATGGCGCGGAAACCGTGGAAAAAGCGTTTGCCGTGGTGCGGCAGTTGTCGGAGATGCTGCGCGACGAGTATGTGAAATAAGGGCAGGTGCCCAATGAATGGTAAAGACTATCATAATCTGACATCCTATCACCGGCGGCGGATGACGGGCCACGCCCTGGACTGGGACCACCGGCCGGATTTGTACAAGCGCTATCCGAACGCCGCATCCATCCCGCTGCCCGCAAAAGGTGTGACTGCGGGAGAGCAGTCCCTCTGGGATATTATGTCGGATGGACCTGCAAGCCTGCCCGCGACCAAAAAAATGACCCTCGCCAAACTGGCCGCCCTGCTGGGTTTGAGTTACGGTATTACCGCCGCGGTGCGTTATCCCCAGGAGACGTTCAACTACCGCAGCGCGCCATCCGCCGGAGCACTTTATCCCTGTGAAATCTATATTGCGGCCTATGCGGTTGATGGGCTGGATCCGGGCCTGTACTATTTCAGTGTGATTGACTTTTCGCTGAAGCAGATCAGGGGTGCGGATATTGCCGGGTTCCTGGGGCAGAATTCAGAAAAAGGGCTGGCCCTGTCACTTTATATTACCGGGATCCCCTACCGCAGTGCGTGGAAGTATCGCGCCCGGGCCTACCGCTACGTGTTACTGGACACCGGACATCTTCTGGGGAACCTGGCCCTTGTCTTGAAATCACAAAAGTTGATTTCTGAAATAACCTATGATCTCGACGATGCCGCCACCGGTCTTTTACTGGGGTTGGATAGTCACCGGGAAGCCGGGGTTGCCAGGCTGGATGCGGGTTGCCCGGATGTCTGGCAAAAGGATGCCTTCGTCAACCCGGAAAAGATCCCGGCGCTTGCCGGGGAAATTCTATCCGCTTCGCGGGTATCGGATCGGGAAACCGCGTATCCTGAGATAGAGCAGATGCAGGCAGCCGAAGTTCCCGGACAGGGTGGTCTGGCAGCCACTGATTTCCCGGGTCCGCCTGCTGCGGTTCCGGTGCCGGAAAAGTGGCAGTCGGTTGGTCAGGCAGACTGGCCCGCAGGCAGTGATCCGCTTGCCAGGACCATGGTGCACCGCCGGTCTTCCCGAAATTTTATACCCCTTGATATCCCCGGGGACAGGTTTAGAAACCTGCTGTCCCTGCTGAGCGCGGCCCTCACTGGCGGCCTTGTCATGGGGCCGCCCGCGGGGCGGTATCTATCGCTGGGATTTGTGGCCGGTGCTATCGAGGGGGTTGCACCGGGCTTTTATCTGCTGGACCCGCAGACCCGGCAATACGCCCTTATTTCCCCGGGGCAGCTTAGTTCACCAATGGCGGCTGTCTGCTTGAACCAGGACTGGCTGAAAAATGCCGGTGTGCATTTCCTCTTTATGCTGAATCCGGGGCAGCTGGATGAAACCTGCGGTCCGCGGGGGTACCGCTACGCCATGATCCAGGCCGGTTTCCTCGGGCAGTTGGTTTATCTCGGGGCGACCGCGCTGGGGTTGGGCGCCTGCGGTATCGGTGCAATCTATGATGATGAGGCCCAAACGCTCTTAGACTTGGAAAGTGGCTGCGTACTGGGCTACCTTGTGGCTGCCGGGATTGTGAAAAGAACGAAGTAGGCGGCTACAATCAGATTAAACTGAAAACCTTTTCGAAAGCTTAGCAATGAAAAAAAACGATCGCAAGAACAAGAATTACGATGTCCTCCCCGGCCCGCCAATGGGTTTAGTTACCCCTGGTTACCTGGAACAGGTTGCGGCAATTATCAGAAAACATGACATCCCATTTCTAAAACTGACCGGGGCACAACGAATTGCCATCGGCGGACATTCGCCGGAGGTTGCCGAAAAAGTCTGGCGGGAGATGGGGCAGATAGGGGGCCCGCAAAAACCGGTGGGCATACATTACATCCAGGCCTGTCCGGGAGTGAAATGGTGTAAATACGGCAGAAAGGACCCTTTTGCCTTGGGCCGGAAGGTGGAAAAGGCATTATTTAACATCCCTCTGCCCGCCAAAACAAAGGTAGGCATTTCCGGTTGCGCCATGAACTGCTGCGAAGGCTATATCCGTGACATCGGCATATTTGGAATGAAAAAGGGCTGGACCCTGGTTTTCGGCGGCAACGGCGGCGGCGTGCCCCGTATAGGTGACGTCATGGGTGACGGCCTTGGCGATGATGAAGTGATCTCCCTGGCCGCAAGATGCCTGGAATTCTACCGGGAGAATGCCAGAAAGCTGGAAAGAACCGGACGGTTGATGCGCAGGATAACGGTGGATAAGTTAAGAAAATATGTACTTGCGTAAAGCGAGTTTTTATAGTCAATCAAACCCAAAAAATGTCTCGCTGCAAATTCGGTACATCCCTGCGATTGAGCAGTCGTTTATTGCCGCGCAATATTGTGCAGTTTTCAATAGATCCTGGAAACCGAGGAATAGTGGTCGTGGCATCAGGTGGGGCAAGGATATTTGGGGCAAAGAAAAGGGTGAAACCCGCACTGGATTTCACCCCTTTTTGATATTTTAATGTTAGTAGACCAGGTCTTCTTTTTCCACCTTGGTTTTAAACAGATTGTAAGCCCAGATCTGATATGCAAGCACGATGGGTACGAATATAACAACCACCGTCAACATGATCTTCAGCGTCAGCGGGCTGGACGAGGCATTGAACGCGGTCAAATTGAACCGCGGGTTGATGCTCGATGGAAACAGGCTCGGGAACAACCCGACCACGCCGAAAAATGTGCAGCCGATGATGGTCAGGGCCGAGGCGAACCAGGCTTTGAAATAGGCCTGCTTGGCCACAAACAGCCTGGCCAGGAGGAGCCCGGCTACCGCCAGAACAATGACCAGGAAAAATGCCGGGTGGGCCAGATAGTTTTCATACAGGTTGGTGGCAAACCAGCTGGCTATCAGGAAAATCACGGCAACCACCAGCAGCACCGGCCACAGGATCTTGGCAGTGCCTACGGCCCGCTTTTGAAGATCGCCGGTGGTTCTGATGGCCAGCCACAATGCGCCGTGCTGCATGAACAGCAGCAGAAACAGTACGCCGCCCAGCAGGCCGTAAGGATTCAAAAGTGTAAACAGCGTACCCTGGTAAATACCCTTTCCGTCGAAGGGGATGCCTTGAAAAATATTGGCGAACGCCACACCGAAAAGAATGGCCGGCGCGATACTGCCGATGAAAATACAGGTGTCCCAGACCTTGGTCCAGCGGGGATCATCGAGTTGATGGCGAAATTCAAAGGAAACCCCCCGAATGATCAGTGCGAAAAGGATCAACATCAAGGCGGCATACAGGGTTGAAAACATGGTGGCGTATACTAGCGGGAAGGCGGCAAATGTCACCCCGCCCGCTGTGAGCAGCCACACCTGATTACCGTCCCACAGGGGGCCTTTGGCATTGATCATCATCCGTTTGTCCTGCTCGGTTTTGCCAAGGAACGGGTAAAGACTGCCGATACCGAGGTCGTAACCGCCGGTCATGAAAAAGAGCGCCCAAATGAGTCCCCAAAGAAAGAACCATGTTGTTTGTAAAGCCATTTTATTCTCCTACTATTCTCATAGTTATCATTATTGTTGTTAGCTTACGCTTTAGCTGGTCGCTGGTATCGGTTCAGGACACTGCCGGTTGCGCGTCTCCATCGCCGGCGATGGCATCATCCGCCGCATCTTCGCTATCGGGATCCGGTCCCTGCTTGGCATATTTGGTAATAAGGGAAAACCCTGCCAGACCCAGGATGCTGTATACCAGAATAAAACCGCCCAGGGAAATAAACACCTGGTGGGGGGGCACGGGCGAAACCCCCTGCGAAGTCTTCATCAGGCCGTAGACGATCCAGGGCTGGCGGCCGAATTCAGTCACGATCCAACCCAGCTGGATCGCAAGATAGGGCAATGGGATGGCAAACATCATGATCTTCAGATACAGTGGGTTTTCAAGCAGTTTTTTCCGTTTAATCCAGCCGATTATGGGCAGCAGGATTAAAATTACCCCGATGCCCACCATGCCCTTGAAGGCAAAGGATGTCAGCAGGACTGGCGGGCGTTCATCTTTGGGGAAGTCATTGAGACCGCGGACCTCTGCATTGATGTCGTGAAAGATCAGAAAGCTGAGCAGACCGGGAATGGCCCCGATTTCAACGGCATTGCGCTCGTTTTCCGGGTCCGGCCATGCAAACATGTAAACCGGCGCTTTTCTCTGGGTTTCCCAGAGAGACTCCATGGCTGCCAGTTTGGTCGGTTGTTTTTCACCGACCACCACGCCGTTCAAGTCCCCCATGATGAAAACTGTCAAAGAAAAGATGAGGGCGAAACCCAGTCCGATGCGAAACGAACGGGTAAAGAATTCGACATTCTTTTTCTTGAGCAGATGGTAGGCGCTGATACCCATGACGAAGAAAGCCGCCAGGGTGTAAGCGGAGCTGGCTGTGTGGATGAACTTAACAATGGCAAATTTTTGGGTGATGACGGCACCAAAATCGACGAGCTCCGCTCTGCCGTCGCGCATGGTAAAGCCGACGGGACTCTGCATCCAGGCGTTGACGATCAATATCCATACGGCCGAAAGGTTGGAGCCCAAAAACACCAGCCACATCACTGCGGCGTGCGCCTTTTTCGACAGCTTTTTCCACCCGAAAATCCAGACACCGATCATGGTGGATTCCAGGAAAAATGTGGCGGTTGCCTCAATTGCCAGCAGGGAACCAAAAATATCCCCTACATAGGCGGAGTAGAGAGACCAGTTGGTTCCAAACTGAAACTCGAGGGTGATGCCGGTGACCACCCCCACGGCAAAATTTATGAGAAACAGTTTGCCCCAGAATTTGGTCATCTTCAGGTACATCTCGTCCCCTGTTTTGACATATTTGGTCTCCATGTATGCCATTATAAACGAGAGTCCCAGGGTCAAAGGGACAAACAGGAAATGGAACATAGTTGTGGTCGCAAACTGGATTCTCGATAAAAGTAGCGCATCCATAAACTTCCCTCCTTGACGATAATTTATTCCGTTCGTTTTGCGGAACGATATACAATAAAAATTTTTTCCTGTTTCGGAATTTATACAGCGCCGGTCGTTATCGCGGCGTTTTCAGTTGATCCTGGCCGCAGCTCTCATCTTCGAGCATTTGCTTGAAACTGGTCTGCCTGAGAGTGTTTCGGAGCTGATTCCGAGCTTTGTCCCAGACCTGGTGGGC
This sequence comes from uncultured Desulfobacterales bacterium, assembly GCA_964647585.1. Lineage (GTDB taxonomy): Bacteria > Desulfobacterota > Desulfobacteria > Desulfobacterales > CAJINA01 > CAJINA01. The sequence goes on along the minus strand of CAZYGG010000008.1, from coordinate 47,076 downwards.
CGAGCAAGCTGGGGCGCGTTGACACGATTCGGGCCGCAGGACGCAGTCGTTCAGAAAAATCTCGCCGATAACAGCTTCCACCACGTCCAGCATGGTCAGCTTGTCCGGGGATATGATCAGCCGGTAGCCGCCCTTGGCCCCCTGAATGATTTCGATAATTTGCGCTTTGGCCAGCTGCGGGGCAATTTTGCTCAGGAATTGATTCGGGATGTCCATGACCCGGGCGATTTCTCTGCGGCTCGTGGTCACACCTTCGCCCTGATAGGAGAGGTAGAGTGCGCAGCGCACCGCATATTCACCGGCTCTTGTTAGACGCATGTATATCCCACATATTTATACGACAAATTCACAACACCCCGGATGCCCATCTTTTCACTCAATCTACAGGTAATGTATCGAAACAAAGCCCGATCAGTCGGGCCACGAAATTATGAAAACACTCTAATCAAACATAATATACAAGATAAATAGGATACTTTTAGTCCAATATAATTTGGCCGCCAATCTGTCAAGAATTTTTTTTCGCTGTTTTGCGGGTTTACGCTTAGCTGGAGAGCGTTTGATCATTCTTACCGGCAGGTGGGGATTCTGTCGGAGGGTACCCCCAGAAGCGTCGGTATCTCGGGTTGTGTGGCAGAAGGGCGGCGTGGCGTCCCCGGGCGGCGATGCGGCCGTTTTCGATCAGGATGGATTCGTCCATGCGGTGAATGTCGACCATTCGATGGGTGATCAGCACCACGGTTTTCCCCACTGTCCGTTCCATTATGGCCTGCATCAGCCGCCTTTCCGTCACCCGGTCCAGCCCTTCGGTAGGTTCATCCAAGACCCAGATCGGCGCATCGTGAACAAAGGCCCGGGCCACGGCCAGCCGCCGGGCCTGCCCGCCGGAAAGCAACTTACCCGCCTCTCCGACCCAGGTGTCCAGGCCGTCCGGCAGGCTGTCGACGAACGACAGCAGTTGGGCCGCCGCCAGTGCTTCTCTCAGGTCGGCATCCGTGGCATCGGCGCGGGCCATGCGCAGGTTGTTCCGCAGGCTGGTGCTGAAAATGTGAGCTTGCTGGGACACCACGGAAATACTCCGGCGCAGGTCCGCTTCACCCAGTGACCGTATATCCACACCGTCGATGCAGATGCGGCCCGCAGTTGGTTCCCAGAACCTTACCAGCAGATTCACGAGCGTGGTTTTACCTGAACCCGTTGTCCCCAATACGGCTACCCGGCGCCCTGCCTCCGCCTGAAAATTCAGGCTATCCAGGACAAGGGGGGCTTTTTCAGCATAGCGAAAGCTGACATTTTCGAATGTTAAACCGGATTGCTTCGGAACGGATCCGGACTTCCCCGGGTAGCGTACAGCCGGCTCCGCCGCTACGATTTCCACCAGACGGCGGCCGGCCTCACGGGTTCTACCCAAAAATTGAAAGGCTGTGGGCAGCGGCCAGACGGCCTCATACGAAGCCATGACAGCCAGGGCCACGAGGGTGAGCACAGCCCCGCCATACTCGGCGGCCATATCGATGCGGTCCACGCCGAGATACAGCGTGAAAGTGACGGCAAGCCCGGATAGGAGGGTAATCAGCGTACTGGTGAATCCTGTGATGTGGCTCATGCGGCGCTGGGCGGCCATGAGCTCATCGGCATCCTGGCGGATCGCTTCCAGGTGGCGCACCTGCGCCCCGTACACCAGCAGTTCCGGCAGCCCCTGCAGTCCCTCCACGATGCGCACCCGCAGCCCGGCGCTCTGGCGACCAAGTCTGCGACCGGTTTCCGCACCGAGCCATGCGGCGGCATACGGAACCATACCGCCGGCAACCGCCAGAAACGCCAGGGCGACAACCGCGATGGCCGGATCGAACAGCCATAGAAGCCCGCAAAGCAGCACAGACACAGCCAGGAAGGCGGCCGAAGGAGACAGGACGCGTACATAAAGGTTGTCCAGGGTGTCGATGTCTTCTACGAGCCGGTTGAGAATGTCGCCGCTGCGATATCTAGACAGGCAGGCCGGCGCCAGTGGTTCGATATGACGGTAGAACCACACCCGGAGGTTTTCAAGTATTCTGAAAGTCGTATCGTGGTTGACGACCCGTTCGCCATAGCGTGCCAGGGTGCGACCAAAGGCAAACAGGCGGACTCCGATACTCGGCAAAAAGAAATTGAACTGCCAGGTGCCGGCAGCGGATAGTGACGCAATAGCTGCAGCAGTCAGGAACCAGCCCGCCAATGACAACAGGCCCACGGCAGAACCAACGGCTACCAGTCCTAGAAGGATGCCCACCAGCATCCTTTTCCGGTGGGATTTTAACAGGCGGATAAACGGGCCGAGCTCCTGGTAGCGGCTAGCCATGCCCCTCCTCCTCATTTAGCTGGTTCGCCAACCGGTAGAACACGCCACCGGCCGCGCTCAATCCGGCAAAGGTGCCCTGTTCCACAATCCGGCCCCTGGACATGACCAGAATCCGATCAGCCTTTTCCACATCCGCCATGCGGTGGGTCACGGTCAGCACGGTTCGGCTGGCAGACAATTTTTCCAAAGCCCCCAGAACCAGATGTTCATTTTCCACGTCCAGGCCGGCGGTGGGTTCGTCCAGCAGCAGGACCGGTGCCCGTTTTAAAAAGGCCCGTGCCAGTGCGATGCGCTGGGCTTGCCCCCGGGACAGGCCGTACCCACGCTCCCCGATCACCGTATCCAGGCCCTGGGAAAGGGCCTGGGTGAAATCCAGCACTCGCGCCAACCGGGCAGCGTCAACCACGGCACCCTCCGAGGCATCCGGCCGCCCCATGCGGATGTTGTCCCGGATGCTTCCGTAAAAAAGGGTGGGATCCTGACCGATCCAGGACATGGATTGGCGCCGGCTGGCCGGGTCCAGGCGGTCTGCGGATATCCCGTTGGCCGTTATCTGTCCCTGGTCTGGCTGGAGAAACCCGAGCAGCAGATCGAGCACGGTTGTCTTTCCGGCACCGCTCTCGCCAACCAGGGCGAGTTTCTCTCCGGCGTTCATTGTGAAGCTGATGCCGTTCAACGCCGGCCGCCGGCCCCCGTCATATGCCAGGTGTACATCTTTGAAACAGAGCGCGACAGCGTCGGATGGTTCGAAAACCACCGGTTTGTCGGGGCCGCCCGGCACCGGCACAGCCAATACCTTGAGGATTTCCTGGGCGGCTCCGACGGCCTCGGCCCGCGCGTGGTAATGGGTGCCCAGCTCCCTGAGGGGCAGATAGAATTCAGGGGCCAGCAGCAGGATGAAAATTCCCCCGGAGAGGGTCAGGGTCTGTCCCCAGGTGCCGAAGTGATAGTAACCCAGATAGGTCATCCCGAGATATACCGCGACCAGGGCGATGGCGATTGCGCTGAAAAACTCCAGGACCGCCGAAGAGAAAAAGGCGATACGCAGCACGCGCATGGTCCGTTTTCGATAGTCGCGTGACACCCGGGCAACGGTCTTTTCTGCATCACGGCTTTTGTAGAACAATTTTAAGGTAGGCAGGCCCTGCAGTGTATCCAGAAAGTGAGCACTCATGCGTGACAGTGCCTGAAAGTTGCGTTGACTGACACTTTCCGCCCCCATGCCGACCAGTACCATGAAAAACGGAATCAACGGGGCGGTGACCATGAGAAGACCGCCGGCTGCCCAGCTGACCGGAAAGACAAAGGTCAAAATGGCGGCGGGGATCATGATGGCCAGGGCCATTTGCGGGAGGTAGTGGGCAAAAAAACCGTGCAGCCCTTCCACCTGTTCCATAACGGTGCTGGCCAGGGCTCCGGTATTCCGGCCGGTCACATAGGCCGGACCGAGCCGGGTGATATGGGCCATCAGGGTTGAACGGACTTGCCGTCGTATTTTTGCACTGGCCTCGAAGCCTGAGACTTCACGGCCCCAGGCGAGGAGCGCTCTGACCAGGTAAATGCCGACAAGCGCCGCAAAAAATGGCCAGAGTGTTTCCCGACTCTTCCCGTCGACCACCGCTCCGTGGATAATGCGTGCTAAAAATCCGGCCTGTACAATGAGCAGCAGACCGCTGCCCAGACCCAGCCCGACGGACAGCCCGATCCAACCCTTTACCGGCATTAGTTGTTTAAACAGCCAGCGCAGCCCGGTCTTCGCATCAGTGCTTTGATCGTATGATTCTTTCAAATGTAATCCTTGATTTTAAAGGCCGTTTTGCCGGTGAGACGCCAGAATCCCTTGCGAGTATGCCGGTACCGTCGCCGAGATTGAAAATGAGCAGGTAGTTGCCGCCCGGATCAAAGGGCTGCAGGGGTTTATCTTCCAGACCCGGGTTCAGCGTGGTTTCACTGGACAGTCATTAGCTGTCATCCTTTTTGTTCCCACTGTCTTTGAGCTGTTTTTTGGCCCCATCCAGAACTTCACGAACTTTTTGGGAAAGCGCTGCGATATTGAATGGTTTCTGGATGAATCCGTTGCAGCCTCTTTGCATGATTGCATTAGCCTGGCCATTGATTGCATATCCGCTTGAAAGCAAGATCGGTATTTCCGGGTGAATTTCTTTAATCTGGTCGAACACTTTGCCACCATCAAGGTCGGGCATAATGAGATCAAGTATGACCAGATCGATTTCAGCGTCGCTTTTATGAATTACATTTAATGCCTCCTGGCCACTATCCGCGGTTAAGACCTGGTAGCCTAATCTTTCCAGCATTGCCTGCGCGACCTCGAGAATCATGGCTTCATCGTCAACCAGAAGAAGTTTTTCCGTACCGTTGATGAGGGCCTCATATGCGGGTACTTCCTGGGGGGGCATTTTATCTGACAAAGGCAGATAGATAGCGAATGTGGTTCCGTGTCCAACTTTGCTGTCTACGGTAATAACGCCATCATGATTCTTGATGATGCCATAGGCCGATGCCAACCCCAACCCAGTCCCCCGACCTTTTTCCTTGGTCGTGAAAAAAGGATCGAAAACCTGCTGTTGTATATTTTTCTCCATGCCGATCCCGGTATCAGCTATGGATGCCTTTGCATAGCGCCCGGGTTTTGCGTTATATGCTTTAACGTAGTAATCGTCGAGCGTTACAATCTGGGTAGCTAAATGCAGCTCCCCGCCCTCCGGCATCGCCTGCCAGGCGTTCACATACAAGTTCAATAAAACCTGTTCGATCTGACCCTGGTCGACCTCTACGGACAGAGGGGCGTCATCTATTTCGGTGTAGATCCGGATTTCTTTTTTGGTGCGCCCAAACATGTTTGCGCTGCTGCGTATCAATGCATTTAAATCGATGGGCTTGACCTGGTATTTTCCACCCCGGGCCAAGCCTAAAAGCTGATTGGTCAGGTCAGTTGCGCTGCGAACGTAGTCCTCAATGGCGTGGGTATGTTCCCGGGCCGAATGTGACTTGAGCTCTCCCGCTAAGAGTGAAATCCTGCCCTGGATTCCCATTAATAGATTGTTAAAATCGTGGGCAATACCGCCTGCAAGCGTTCCGATTGCCTCGAATTTTTGGGATTGCTGAACCTGTTGTTCCATCAATTTGAGGTCGGTGATGTCGGTTGCTACCTGGAGTCTGACCAGACGCCCATCTGCCCACTCGATGGCGCGATCATGGTTAATGTACCATTTCCCGGTAATCGGATTTCTGCCATGCCAGGTGCAAACCTCTGCGGGCATTCCTTTTTCATCTAATAATTGATTATTGGTGCAATCTCGGCAGGGGCCCGACGCGCCTCTAAAAACTTCCCAGCACAATTTCCCAACCATATCCCGGCCAAAAACCTCACCCATCTTTTTATTCATAAATAGTACTTCGTGGGTAACCATGTCGGCCACATACACGTTAGCGTCAATACTGTCCAAAACGGTGAGGAATTTTTCGTGAAATGTACGCAAGGCCTCTTCGGCCCGCTTGCGCTCGGTGATATCAAGCGCAGTGAAAGTGACTCCCTTTGACAGGTCGTTGAGATCCATGGGGGTAGAACTGAGTAAAACGTCAATAGTACGGCCGTCCTTTTGTTTCCAGCGTGTCTCCACAGTTCCGGTGCAATGTTCGCTTATCTGCTTGTACGTCTCCCGGCCCACATACTCGAAGTCTTCGTCATTTAGATAAAGTAACCTGGCACTCTGTCCAACGAGTTCCTCTTCAGAATAACCCGTCATTTCGCAAATCTGCTCGTTAACTTGCTGGAAAACACGATTGATAACAAACCCGATACCCGTTGGGGCTGCCCGGAAAAGGCTTTGCTGATATTCCTTACTTTCCCGCAGCGCCTCTTCCACCTGCTTACGTTCAGTGATGTCTACAAAGCATTCCAGTAGTTTTTCTTGACCGAGTATTTGTATCTGCTTAACAGATTTAAGAACTGGGCGCCGGCTACCATCTGCGCAAAGTATCTCCCGTACCGAATTGTCTACTTCCTGTTCCAGATCACAGATGGGACAAGCCCCTTCTTCTGCAGGGCATATATAGGCGTGGCAGCGATGCCCAATGATCTCATGCCGGGAAGCACCGAACAACACCGCGGCGGCTTCATTCGCGCTCTCAATAGTGCGGGTTACCGGGTCGACAACAATGGCACCGGCAGGCAGATTTTCCATCAATAGACGTTGCGTGGTTTCGCTTTCCCGCAGCGCATTTTCCACCTGATTTTTTTCGTAGATCTTATTTTCCAGGGCGGCGTTTGTGGCGTTCAGATCCTTATTTGATAGAAGCCACTTATCTTTCATAAAGCCGATCAAGCCGCCGGCCATAGCACCGACAAAAAAGGGAACCAGGTACCGCTGAAAGTCATATTCATAACCGGTGCCATGTAAGGCAATCTGGCCAAAGCAGGGAACGAGCACTGCGCCTAATAGGGCAAACTTGGTTTTATAGGAGACAGGCTCCATAGCAGTCCTTTGTTTGATGAATGCCGTATTGAGATACCATGCGGGGCACTTACTCCTGAAACGCCGTTATGAATTTCCGGTCGATGTAATCCTTGATTTTAAAGGCCATTTTGCCGGTGAGACGCCAGAATCCCTTGCTGAGTATGCCGGTGCCGTCGCCGAGATTGAAAATGAGCAGGTAGTTGCCGCCCGGATCAAAGGGCTGCAGCGGGCTGCCTTCCAGGGCGGCCATGAGGTTGGCAAAGAGGACCGGGTTCTGGCGCACGGCGTAGACCCCCACTTTGTCCAGCGGATCGTCTTCAAAATAGATACAGTCGCCACCCCCGAAAAGCTCCGGGTACTGGGTGCACTGCAGGTATTGGTTGACCAGCAGGCCGCCGTCAGGGCCGGTGGGCAGGTTTGAGTCAGCGAACATCCGGGATGGTTTTACGCCCCGGGCCAGAAAGATCAGGTCGGCCGGGTGGGTTTCGCCGGATTCCAGGGAGACCTCGCCGCCGGCCATCCCTGAGACGTAGCTGCCTCTGTGGATTTTTACCCCCCGAGCGGACAGGGATTTTTCCGCGTGCCGGCCGATCCAGGCGGGGAACCGTGACATTAGGCCTTTGCCGGCGAAGATCTTCACCGAAACACCTTTGAGACCGTGTTTTTGCAGCAGGGCTACGACGTTGCCGGCCACTTCCACCGACGAGGCGCCGCCGCCGATGATGGCGATGCGGCCGGATCCGTTTTCACCGAGCTGAATAATCTTTTTCTGGGCTTGCTGAAGCCTTTCGATGGGTTTGACGGCAAAGATGTTCTCGGATTCATTCAGGCCTTCCAGGCCGGGGACGTAGCTGCCCGCGTTGCAGGAGGCCACATCGTAGGGGATTTCCTGTCCGTCTTCCAGCCGGATAATCTTGCGGTCCGGGTCCAGGCTTTGGGCCTTGCCTGTGACGAATATTCCCCCCCTGGTTTCGGTCATCTTTTTTACGGCAAACCGGATCTCCCCCGGTCTATAGGTTTTACCGAGCATGCCCGGCCCCATACCCGAGTAGTAGTGATCTGCTGACGGGCCGACGACGGTTACCGCGTATCCCCGTTCCACGAACTGCTGCAGGTTCTTGAGCGTGACCATGTGGGCATGCCCCGCGCCGATTAAAACAAGTCGTTTTTGCATAGTGTCCTCGAATGAAGTCTTGTCGGTTCCCCGTACCCGGTGAGGGAGTGAATGCAAACCCCTGAACCCAAATACAACCTTATGTTCATGTGGCCAATACTTCATCCAGCAGATCTCCCAGCAGGGCCATATGGGTTTTTTCCTCATCGGCCATTTGCGTCAGCATATGGCGGCCCTCTTCATCACTGCTGTCCGCTGCAGCGCGCATGTAAAGATCTAAGGCCTGGCCCTCGATGGATATGGCGATCGAGACGATATCCACCACCGATTCCAGATCAGGATTGAAAAGGTTCATGTATTCTTCCGTAGTGAGGCCGCCTTCCATATCCGGGCCGGATGTCAGCGTTTCCAGTTCCTCCCGGGTTGCGGTTTTGCCGGTAAGCCGGTTGTACTCCTCAACGAGCCTGTCCTGGTGTTTTACCTCAATGCTACCCAACTTGTTGAACAGCGCCTTCACTTCTGGAGCGGCGGCCGCATTTGCCTGGGTGGCGTAGAATTCCTTGAGGCCGGTTTCCAGGCCAAAGGCTACCAGCAGTGCTTCCGGCCCGGATTCCTTGCCTGCGAAGAGAGCCAGGCCAAGGTCCTGGGAACCGACCGCAGCAGTACCATCAAAAGCCCGTATGCCCCCGGCGAGGTTATAGATATTCGCAAAGCCTTTCCCGGCCAGCATCTGCGCAGCAACCCGGCTGCGGCCGCCGACCGCTCAGTAAACCATCAGCGGCTTTTGCCGGTCCAGTTCCGAAAGCCGGTCCCCTAACTGGGGCAGGGGGATCAGGGTTGCGCCGGGGATGTGGCCGGCACTGTATTCGCTTGGCTGGCGGACATCCAGAATCGTCATGTCACCGGTGGCGGTTTTGGCCATCATCTCTCTGGCTTGTCCGGAATCCACGGACTCCACAGGGGTAAAGAACTGTTTCCAACGCATGGGGGACCTCACTTATTAGGTTTTAGTAATATTAGATCTGGCTGAGGTTTTTATGTAGCAAAACCCATACCAGATAAGGTCTCTGGTATCAATTGGAGAGCGCAACAGGATTGTTCCCGGGGTGGCATGGAGATTGCAGTCTTTTCTCAATATTTATCAGTACCATTTTTCAGAAAATACACCGCACAACTATCGATAACCCGGATGCCATTCGAAAGGGGGAAGGTTATGGAACTGCAGGAGTATAAAAAAATTGTCGAAATGGCCATAGGCGAGGAAATCGCAGCAAGTCTGTTTTACCAGGAGGCGTCGGATAAAGTTGAAGACCCTTATCTAAAGAAAATGTTCGCCGAACTGGCTGATGACGAGAGGGGGCACAAGCGGATTCTGGAAAAAATCCTTAACAGTGAGAGCATCAAACAGTATTTCCGGGATTCGGTTGACTTCAAGGTGGCCGAAACGATTGAAAAGCCAGAGCTTTCCATGGAGATGAAACCGGCCGATGCCATTGCCCTGGCCATGAAAAATGAGGAAGACGCCATGAACCAGTACCTGCAAATGGCGGCGGCCTGTGACGATCCTGATAAAAAGAAGGTCTTTGAGGATTTGGCCACCATGGAAAAGGGGCACAAAAACAAAATGGAAAAGGCCTTCGTGGATATCGGGTATCCGGAGGTGTGGTAGATATGGCGCTTTCCGTGGTAGATCTTTATCGTGATGTGTTGCCGAAGACCAATTGCGGTGATTGCGGGGCGCCCACCTGCCTGGCGTTTGCCAGTAAAGTGGTCGCTGATAAACATGACCTCGGGGGGTGTCCCCATGTGGAGGCGGACCAGCTCGCCGAATGCAAACCGGAACTTGAACAGCAATACAAAGAGGGACGCTGGACCAAGCGGGATAATGCCGCCGACGCACTGGCGTGGGCGCGCCAGAGAGCGACATCCATGCGGATTGAAGACCTGCCCGACCGAATCGGGGGCCGTTTGGGCACCCGTGCTGAGACCATTTGCCTGGAACTTCCCTATTTTACCTCTGCCCTTTTCATAGATGCAGATTCAATCAGTAAAAAAGATGGTTCCGAACTGACCCGCTATGAACAGGTGTTCATTTACAACCACATGGCCCAGGGGGGACGCCGTGAGCCTTCCGGGAAATGGAAAGGCTTTGTGGAGTTCCCCAACACTGTCTCAAAAATCAAGTCGATGATCGAACAGGTTGAGACACCCCTGATACAACGTTTCCGGGGAAAGGCGGACGAACTAAAAGCGTCGGCGGCGGCTATCGGTGGCGAGGAACGGACCGATGACCGGGAATCATCCGGCCTGAATTTCTATTTTCAACCCCTTCCCCGGGTGCCGGTCACCCTGATGTTCTGGGATGAAGACCCGGAAGACGGATTCGAACCGATGGCCAAGTTCCTGTTTGACGAAACCATAACCGACCACCTGGACATTGAATCAATCATGTTTCTCAGTGAGCGGCTCCGGCAGCTGTTATGTGAGACTTGATGCGTTTAACGGGAAACAGCCCGGATAACATATAACTTTTTTGATTTTACTGTCATCCTGAGGAGTGCAGCGACGAAGAATCCCCCACAATGTAAGACAACTTCAACGTGAAAGGGACTCTTCGCTTCGCTCAGAGTGACAGGGTAAAAGCGCCGGCAGGAGTCGTTAATCCAAGAATGAGCCCGTTAAATCGTAAGGAGTAGAAATGGCACAGCACAAGGTAAACATATTCAGCCCCTTTCCGTTTGAGGCGGGCCAGAAGATCAATATCGCCGACGGTCCCCGCAAAGGTGACTGGGAGGTCGTTGGGGTAACGGCAAGGAAGGTCAAGCTCAAGTGCCCTATCAGCCTCAAGGAATTCGAGTGGGACCGGTTTTGCTATCATGTGGCTGACCGGGATCAACCCTGGCCCGGAAAGGATTGAACGATGCGTACAGGTGTTTAGGCTGTAGGCTGAAGACTGTTAGGTAGTCTCTATCCATGATTGGCAATTATAGATGAAATAGATAAAAACCAAGGTTGTACAGAACCGCTAAGAGCCAATAGCTATATTCATGATTCTGGATTTACGAATTTTCCTTCAGCCTAAAGGCCTACAGCCTGTCAACCTGAAACCTGGCCCAAAGGGCCAGGTTTCTTTATATCTTTACAAGCTGCTACGATACCGATATGTTTTGTAAAAGCTTCCAGTAACAAAACCTCTTTCAGAATAATTCCACAGCGGCCTGACACCCTGGCCGTTCGATCAGCAGCATACCCGCAACCGGGCAGAGGACCAGCAAACGGTCCTCTATTGATGAGGGACGACGGATGAAACAGGATGAGACCCTGAATATCGATTATTACGAAGCCCAGTATGAAAAGTGGAAGGCGGATCCCGACTCCGTTTCCCCGGACTGGCAGCATTTTTTCAAAGGATTCGAGATTGCCTACGCGGGGAATCTGGGTGGACCGGGTGAACCGGTGCGAGGCCAGGCGGCCAACCAGGCTGAGGTGGCCGCGCTGATTTACCGGTATCGGGATATCGGCCACCTGCTGGCCTGTATGGATCCCCTGAGCGCCTGCCCCACCGAACACCCCCTGCTTGACCTGGACGCTTTCGGCCTGTCTCTCGAAGAACTGGACAGCCGCTTTATCGCTCCGGAAACCCTTTTCAAGACCGATGCCACCCTCAAGGATATCATCCAGGCCTTAAAAGAGACCTATTGTCGCTCAATCGGGGTCGAATACATGCACCTTCAGGATCCGGCGGAACGGCTCTGGCTGCAGGAGCGGATGGAGCCGGCCCGAAACCGGACGGCCTTCAGCCCCGCGGAAAAACAAAAAATTCTTGAAAAACTGGTCCAGTCGACCGGATTTGAAGGTTTTCTCAACAAGAAGTACGCCGGCGTTACCCGATTTTCACTGGAGGGGGGCGACGCCCTGATTCCTTTTTTGGATGCCTTGACGGAAACCGCTGCTGAAAACGGGGTCGGCCAGATCATACTCGGCATGGCCCACCGGGGCCGGCTCAACGTTCAGACAAATGTTCTGGAAAGACCCTATTCGGAAATATTCGCTGAATTTGAGAGCTGCTACGATCCGGATCAGCTGGTGGGTGCCGGCGATGTCAAATATCACAATGGCTACCTGGCGGATATCGTTACCACCGGCGGCCACAACCTCCGGATGTACCTGGTGAACAACCCGAGTCATCTTGAAGCGGTTGATCCGGTTGTCGAGGGGATTGCCCGGGCCAGGCAGGAACTTGAAACGGATGACCCGCAGGTGGGTTTCACCAAAATTATGCCGGTGTGTCTTCACGGTGACGCGGCTTTTGCAGGTCAGGGGGTCGTTGCCGAAACCCTCAACATGTCTGCCCTGGAAGGATATCGCACCGGCGGTACGATCCATGTCATTATCAACAACCAGATCGGATATACCACGCTGCCTGAAGACGCGCGTTCTACCCGCTACTCCACCGATGTCGCCAAGATGTTGATGGTCCCGATCTTTCATGTGCACGGAGAGGACCCCGAAGCGGTGGTTCATGTTGCCAGGCTGGCTGAGGCCTACCGGCGGACGTTTAACAAAGACGTGGTGATTGACCTGGTTTGCTACCGGCGCTTCGGTCACAATGAGGGCGATGACCCCTATTTTACCCAGCCGCTGATGTATGCCCGTATCAAAACCCGGCCGGCCCTGAATGATGCTTACGCTGAAACGTTGCTGGCGGAGAAGATCATCTCGAAAAAGGACCTGGCCGGAATCGCAGACCCGTTGAGCCGGCGACTCGAGCAGGATTACGCGGACATAAAAGACAGCACCTGTCTTTTCCCGGAAGACCGGTTTTTTGAAAATTGGGACGGGTTCCACGGTCGGTTTTCTTTCAAGCACCCGGCCACCAGCGTGAAAGGGAGAGAACTGGTGTCCCTGGCGACCCGCCTGGCCAAAACGCCTGACGGGTTCGCGATCAATCGAAAGGTGAAACGGGGCCTGGACAAACGGGCTGACACGGTGAAGGCGGGCAAAGGAATTGATTGGGCCAATGCCGAGAGCCTGGCGTTTGCGTCCATTTTAAAACAGGGGCGGCCCATCCGGCTCAGCGGCCAGGATGTGCGCCGGGGAACCTTCAGCCAGCGGCACTGCGTGCTTTTCGATTCCCAGACCGGCGCAGGGTATACCCCTTTGAACCATATAGACGAGGGCCAGGGCCGGTTTGACGTTTACAACAGTCACCTGTCCGAGTACGGGGTCCTCGGGTTTGAATACGGTTACGCCATGATTCGTCCGGAAGGTCTGGTGATCTGGGAGGCCCAGTTTGGAGATTTTATCAACACCGCCCAGGCGATTATCGATCTTTTCTTTGCCAGCGGTCAGTCCAAGTGGCAACGGCTTTCCGGGCTGGTCCTGCTGTTGCCGCACGGGATGGAGGGGATGGGGCCGGAACATTCCAGCGCCCGTCCCGAGCGCTTTTTACAGCTGTGTGCCGATGATAACATGCAGGTTTGCAACCCCACCACGCCCGCGCAATACTTTCACCTGCTGCGGCGCCAGGTGGTATCCAGACACCGGCTGCCGCTGGTGGTTCTGACCCCCAAAAGCCTGTTACGCCACCCGCTGGCCGTGTCGCAGACCCGGGAGCTTACTTCCGGCACCTTCAAGCCGGTACTGGTGGATGATGCCGGGCAGACTTCCGTGAAACGGGTGCTGCTCTGCAGTGGCAAGCTCTATTACCAGCTCCTGGAAAGAAGAACCCAACTCGGTTTGACCGATACGGTCATCATCCGCCTGGAGCAGATTTACCCTTTTCCCGGGGCGCAGTTGCAAAAGGCCCTGCCAGGGTTGGGAAAAAGATACAAGCTGATCTGGGTGCAGGAAGAGCCGGCCAACATGGGGGCCTGGCGATTCGTGGAGCCGTTGATCGAGGAGGCGTCCACCAAACGGCCGGACTACATTGGCCGCAAGGCGTCGTCCAGCCCGGCAACCGGGTTCCCGGCCATTTATAAAAGAGAACAGGCGGCAGTGCTGGACGAGGCCGTGGGGGCAGTCATAAAATAAAACCAGCTTATGGCATTTCGGTTGGCGAAATCGGATAATTGCCAGGTGATTGTCATTCTGAGGAGCGAAGCGACGAAGAATCCCCCACAATGAAAGGTTACCTTCTTTTGTTGGGGACTCTTCGCTACGCTCAGAGTGACAAGGCGGTGAATTATTATGCAGGGATTGACTCTATTTATACCTGTAAACAAACTAGGAGTAGGATATTATGGATATCGTAATTCCCAGTGTGGGTGAATCGGTGCAGGAGGCGGTGCTGGCCGAGTGGTTCAAACAGGATGGTGATACAGTGGAGGTCGATGAGCCCCTGCTGGTCATCGAAACCGACAAGGTGACCCTGGAGGTAGTGGCCGAAACCCGGGGTATTGTCGCCATTACGGTGCCCGAGGGCGAAACCGTGGCCATCGGCGCCGTGGTCGGCACGATTACACCGGTAGAGGGCGAGGTAACTGCGCCAGCGGTCCAACCGGAACAAGCGGCCCCGGCGAAGGCTGAAGAACCAGCCCCGGCCCCGGCGCCCGAACCCGTACCAGCGACAGCCACGCCGGCTCCCGCTCCGGCGGGCGGCGATCAGCTGGCGCCATCGGTAAGACGACTGATCCGGGAGAAGAACCTGGATGCCTCCCTGATACCGGGCACCGGGCCGGGCGGCCGGATCAGCAAAGGTGATGTTTTGCTCTACCTGGAAAAGGCTCCGGCCGGAATCCCGGAAGCGCTGCCGTCGCCCGGAGAACAGGAGTGTCTGCCGGAGCAGGGCCAGCCCCTGGAAGTCCGCAAAGCCATGTCGCCGATTAGAAAGCGCATCGCTGAACGGCTGCTGGAGTCGCGGCAGAACACCGCCATGCTGACGACCTTCAACGAAATTGACATGAGCCGGTCCATGGCCATCCGATCCCAATACAAACAGGCCTTTGCCGACCGGCACGGGGTTTCACTGGGTTTCATGTCCTTTTTTATCAAGGCCTGCGTGGAAGCCCTTAAAGAGATACCCGAGATTAACGCCTTTGTGGATGGCGATGACTTCGTCTATCACCACTATCAGCATATCGGGGTGGCCATCGGTGCTAAAAAGGGCCTGGTGGTGCCTGTCATCCGCCATGCCGAGCGCATGAACTTTGCCCAGGTGGAACAGGCGATTGTGGACTATGTGGGCAAGATCAGGGAAAACCGGCTGGAGCTGGCTGACCTGGAAGGGGGTACCTTCACGGTCAGCAACGGCGGGGTTTACGGCTCTTTGCTGAGCACCCCGATTCTCAACACTCCCCAGAGCGGTATTCTGGGCATGCATAAGATCGAAAAACGGCCGGTGGTGGTGGATGACGAGATCGTGATCCGCCCGATGATGTACGTCGCTCTGAGCTACGACCACAGAATTGTGGATGGTAAAGGGGCGGTGACTTTTCTCAAACGGGTGAAAGAATACATGGAAAACCCGGAACGTATTCTCCTGGAGGTGTAATCATGGCCGCGAAACAACACTATGATCTGGTCATTATCGGCTCAGGGCCGGGTGGTTACGTGGCGGCTGTCAGGGCCGCCCAGCTCGGTATGCAAACAGCGGTTGTGGAAAAAGGTGACCGATTGGGCGGGGTCTGCCTCAACGTGGGCTGTATCCCCAGCAAGGCGCTTTTAGATGCGAGTGAATATTACCACCTGGCTGCCGACCGCCTGTCTGAGTACGGTATCAAGACCGGCAAAGTTTCTCTGGATCTGAAAACGATGATGGCCCGCAAGGACAAGGTCGTCAGCGATTTGACCGATAACGTCCGTCAGTTGCTGGAAGGTAACGGTATCGAGATTCTCCAGGGAACCGGCAGCCTGGCCGGTGATGGCCAGGTGACCATCAAAAAGGGCAAGGGCCGCGCGAAAAAAGTCAGCGCCGGGAATATCCTGCTGGCCACCGGCAGCGTGCCGGTGGAAGTGCCGGGGCTGGAGTTCGATGGCAGCCGGATTGTGGATTCAACCGGGGCATTGAGTTTTAAACACGTTCCCAAACACCTGGGCATTGTCGGCGGCGGTTATATCGGTTTGGAACTGGGATCTGTCTGGCGCCGGCTGGGCGCTAAGGTGACCGTTATAGAAATGCTGCCCCGGATTGCAGCCCTGCTGGACGGCCAGGTGGGGCGCTCCCTGGATCGGCTCCTGCGCAAACAGGGGTTTACCTTCCTCACCAATACAAAAGTGGCCGGGGCCCGGGTCAAGGGCGGGTCGGTTGCGGTTTCCGTGGTCGGCAAGAATGAAAAAGAAGAGACCCTGAACTTTGACCGCCTGCTGGTCAGCGTGGGACGCCGGCCCCTTACTACGGGGTTGGGGTTGGAAGCCGCCGGGGTCGACACTGACAGCCGCACCGGCCTGGTCAGCGTGGATGAAACCTACCGTACCAGTGTTGCGGGTGTTTACGCCATCGGAGACCTGATAGCCGGGCCGGCCCTGGCGCACAAGGCTTCTGCCGAAGGAATTGCGGCCGTGGAGTGTATGGCCGGTCGGGCCGGCGAGGTCAATTACGACACAATACCTTCAGTGATATACACCTGGCCGGAGGTGGCCGCGGTGGGGTTGACCGAAGAGCAGGTTAAAGAACGTGAGATTCCCTATTGCGTGGGGAGCTATCCTTTCTCGGGTGCTGGTCGGGCCCGCTGTATGGGGGAGACGGACGGTTTCGTGAAACTCATTGCCCACGGCAAGACCGACCGGATCCTGGGGATACACATTATCGGTCCCCGGGCGGCGGATATGATTGCCGAGGGTGTCCTGGCCATGGAGTTCGGAGCCAGTTCAGAAGATATCGCCCGGACGGTACACGGCCACCCCACCTTTGCGGAGGCCCTGCAGGAGGCGGCCATGGCGGTGCGTAAGTGTTCCATTTATGCTTCATAGGTTTTAACCGAACTTTCGGGCTTGCTTTCTACATGAAACTCGAAAGTTAAGCTTTAAACTTAGTGTTCCACCAAAAAACCAACGCCGGATACCCTGCTTTGAATTCAAAGCGGTATCCGGCGTCTTTCGTTTTAATCCAAATATATAAACCTAAAGCGTAGCAGGTGATTGAATGAATTTTCTACCCAAACGTTCTTCAAGATAGGAGACAACCAGGGAGCAGCCCAGGCACAGGATAAGATATAACAGCATCACGGTAATCCACACCTCAAAGGTAATCAGGGCGGCGGACATCAGTTCCATACCCTGGAAGGTGAGTTCCTGGATGGAGATAATCGAGATAATGGATGAATCCTTGATGGTTGAAATGAATTGGCCGGCCAGCGGCGGCAATATCCGGGTGACAGCCTGGGGCATAATGACCAGGCGCATACGCTTGAAAGGGGAGAGGCCCACGGAAAAGGCGGCTTCCCACTGGCCTTTGTCCACGGACTGGATTCCGGCGCGTACGATTTCGGTGATGTAGGCGCCTTCATACAGGGCCAGGGCCACCACCCCGGCCAGAAATGACGGCAGCCGTTCCGGGTCGCCGAAAAGGACGGAGGTCATCGCCAGGGTCTTTGGGGTGCTTTGCTGTATGCGGGCCTCAAGGTCCAGCAACTGGAACATCTGGTCGCTTAGAAAGTAATAGACAATGAAGACCCACACCAGGATGGGCATGTTGCGGATCAACTCGACATAGGCCCAGCCCAGAAATCGCCGGAAGCGGCTGGCGCTCACCCTGAAAAGGCCCATGATCGTCCCGATAAACAGTGCCAGGACGGAGGCCCACAGGCTCACCCGGATCGTTACCAGCATGCCCTGCATGATCAGCCCCGGAATCAGGGCGCCCGATTGCGGGTCCCGCAGCAAGAGGTATTGGGGGATGATACCCCAATTCCAGTTGTACTGAAGGTTGACCTTTACTTTCACAAAGATCCAGACAACACCGGTGGCAACCAGCAGCAGCAGGATGATATCCGGCCACCCGGTTTGTCTGCCTTTTGCGTATGAACTGGTGGGAGCCATCTTTTTCATTTCGGAACATATTTTTGGAAATTGCTTCAGTCTAAAAGCCTTCAGCCTAAACCCCTGAATCCCATTTTTTTGTACCTGTGAGTTCCGGTCACCGTGCTTTTGAGAGCCTCTCAGGAACTGGTTAGCTGCGATGGGATTCCCTACTTAATCAGCTTTTCCCAGTCCTTGGTCCGAAACCAGTACTGTTTGCGTTCAGCGATCCAGCCTTCGGCAGTGACCACCCGGATCCAGTTGTTGAAAAAATTCAGGGTGTCGTGATCCCCTTTCTTTACCGCAAACCCGATCGGTTCGCGGGTGAAGGGCGCTTTGAGCGGGAGATACAGCCGATCAGGATACTTTAGGGCCTGGAAGGCCGGAGTCGGAGCGCTGCCTACAACCGCGTGAACCCGGCCGTTGGCCAGTTCCTGGTAGGCCTGGGATTCATCATCAAAAAGTCTGAGTTTGGCTTTGGGCAGGTATTTCTTGGTGGCGGTGACCGCCGTGGACCCCAGCCGCGCCGCAATGATGATGTCCGGCTTGTTGAAATCCGCAAGTTTATTCAGTCCCGCCGCTTTTTGACTGTGCGCGACCATGGACATGCCGGTGTTATCATAGGGGATGGTAAAATTTACCTTGAGATTTCTTTTGGGTAAAATGCCCATTCCGCCGATGATGACATCGAATTTCCCGGTCATCAGGGCGGGAATGATGCCGGACCATTTTGTGGGTACGAATTTGATATCCACGCCCATATCCTCGGCCAGCCGACGGGCAACATCTATTTCGAAACCGATAAGCTTTCCGGTTTTATCTTTCATGGCCCAGGGGACAAACGTGGACATGCCGACTTTCAGCACCCCTTTCTGCAAGACCTTTTCCACGGTGCTGGTGGGTGCATCACCCGCAACCAGGGGCGGTGCGAACAGGACCGGGACAGCCAGAATCATTACCAGAATAACGATTTTTCGAAGTGTCATGGGGATCTCCTTATTCGATTAGCAATGCATCATGTTTTTATGGTGAAATATTTTTCCATAGCAGCCGCAAACGTAGAGAGGCTGATTGTAAGGATAAGGTACACAACCGCAATGGTAAACCAGATTTCAAAGACCAGGTATGTCTCGGCGATAATCTCCTGGCCCCGCATGGTCAGGTCGTAAATGGCAATGGTGCTGACCAGGGCGGAATCTTTTACCAGGGACACGGCCTGACCGGTCAACGGCGGCAGCATCTTCCGGATGGCCTGGGGCAGGATGACGAGCCGGTATACCTGCCAGCGACTGAGCCCCAGGCTGAAGGCCCCTTCCCATTGTGTGCTGGCAACGGCGACGATGCCGGCCCTGAAGATTTCTGAGGCGTAGGCGCCTTCAAATAGGCTGAGGGCCAGGACCGCGGCCGAAAAACGTTCAAAGCCCAGGATCGGCGCCAGGACGAAGTAGATAAAAAACAACTGGACAAGCAGAGGTGTGTTCCGGATGACTTCCAGGTAGCAGCGGGAGAGGAGCCGGGCTGTGGGTGAGGCAGACATCCGCATCAGGGCGGCCGCCAGTCCGATCAGCGTTGAGAGGACCAGGCTGACGGCGGAGATTTTCAGGGTAATCAGAAGACCGGAGATTAAGGGGCCTGCTTCAAGCCGGCCCAGGTCGAAGGTAAACAGATATTCCGCAACCCGGTACCACTGCCAGTTGTAATCGAGGTTGCGGGTTCCGAAGGTGAACAGCCACACCACGGCTGCCACAAAGAGGATGATTTTCAAACCATCAGAAATGAGCGCTGCTATTTTTTTAGACGGATTCATGGAGCCTGTTGGACTATCGCGGCCGGGCCGGACCCGACCGGCACATAATTAATCCGGGACAACGATCCATACCGTAGCAATTTTTTATGTTTTTTTAAATAGTTTCCAAGATTCATGCCAACTTGCCGCACTGAATACAGCCTGTCGGAGGGCGCGCCCGACGCAGGGTCGGGGCGGTTTGCCTTTACATTGACGAAATTGCGGCTCAAAAGGCCCTTTAGGGGGTGATACAGTTATGTCTCGCGAGACATCCCGAAACTCTTGTTGGAACGTTTTCAGGCGGATATGCGTCTATTGTTGCGGTTTTATCGCCGGTGGACCGCCAGGGGGGGCAGGTTCACCGGTGGCATGCTTGTTGCTTTTTGACAAATAGCACAGCGGGCTTAGATTATGAAAAACTTTATCCCTTATTTGCGAGGTGATACGATGACACTTGATGATATAAGAAACAATATGGACCTGGTCAATGCCATCAGCTGGGATATGACTCCGGAGGATGCGGTGACGATGTACTTGGAATGGGGCAATAATCCGGCCCTGGGCAGCAACCTGATAAAATCCAAGGACGATGAATCGTACTATTTCGTTGTCAATACCTGGAAGGAGCCGGTCATCTATCTCATGCGGCGGAACTCGGAAGAGGCGGAAGAGATGGCTACCATCCGGATGCCGGCCAGGATCGAGAAGGTTTTCAAGGGTGAATACGGCAACCTCAAGGGGGTGTTTGCACCCGAAGGGGACGTGAAAGCCTGGCTGCAGAAAGAGCTTAACTGGAATTAGATCTGATACAAATGCAATCTGTTACTGTGGCAGGTACCCGTGTTAGTACATACACCAAGACCGGGCACGACAGCGTTGCCGCGCCCGGTCTTTTATATGGAATTTACCGGGGGCCTGGTTTTTAAATGCGACCCTACTCAAAAGCGTTACCCGGTTTTACCCCGAATGTTTTCAGGATGATCGCCAGTGGGCAAAAGCCGGTAAATGAAGATTGCAGCAGATTGGCGCCTACGAAAGCCGTGAACCACAGCCAGTAGGGGCTGTGAATGAAGGACAGCAAGAGTGAAAACAGGATCATGGCGCCCGCGACGCCCAGGACTATGCGATCTATACTCATGGTCTTCTCCTTATGGGGTCTGCAGATCAAAGTTTCTCGCGGCACACGCAATCGCGCGAGTTGCAGGTGTCGCAGACATAAACGGTTTCCCGGCGGGCAGGCCGGCTGAAAGCGGACCGAAATGCGAAAAGCAAGAGGGACAGTAAAATTGTCACGACGGTCAGAAAAGTAGTCAGCATGGTTGCCTCCCCGATGCCCGCTCCGCTGTTGCAACGCCCGCGGGCATGCTGTTATCGATTGAATTTACTTTACAGTTAATATACAAGATTTGTGCCTGTTTGCTTTTTTGGGCGTAATTTGTTAGCAGATTATTGCCAGAAGATACCGGCACCATCCGGGCAGTTGACGGGCACCTTTTTTGAGTGTAATCTGCAATGCCGGAAGTGGTTTCAGACCTTTCCGGACGGGCCGCCCGGAGATGGAGACTGGGGTGAGGTTTAAAACGAATTCCAAGCTTACTAACCGTTGAAAGAATGGGAGATCTAAAATGGATTTCAAAACGATTGAAGACATTATTGCCTATGCTGTGGAGAAAGAGAGAGAGGCGGCTGAATTTTATGAAACGCTGAGCAAGAAAGAGAAATTTTCGGTAGCCAAAAAGACTTTTGCCGATTTCGCCCTGGAAGAGCGCAAGCACGAAGCGTTGTTCGCCGATCTGGGCAGCAATGTCGAAAAACTGGAAGCCTATGATTATAAGTGGATTCCGGATATCAAAAGAAGCAATTATATGACCGAACTGACCTATGAACCGGGGATGGCCTATGTCGATATCTTGAGGCTGGCGATGAAAAGAGAAGAGCAGGCCCTGCAGTTCTACAACGACATTGCCGGCAAGGTCGAAGACGAGCAGTTTATCAAGGCTTGCAAGTTCCTGGCCCAGGAAGAGGCCAAGCATAAGAACATTCTTGAAACGATTTACGATGATCACATGGCCGAGATGGGCGACTAAAACGTCTACCAGAATAAGGTACCGTTAAAGATATATCCATCTCGCCAACTTTTTGTCATTCTGAGGAGCGTAGCTTCGAAGAATCCCTTACAATTGAGCACAACCTTCGCATGTGGGGGACTCTTCGCTACGCTCAGAGTGACAGGCTGTTTGATATTGATTCATTTCAGTTCCCGCAGTTTCTCCAATACCTGATCCGCATGCCCCTTGACCTTGACTTTGGACCAGGTGTGCCTGACCGTTCCCTCCGGGTCGATCAGCACGGTTGACCGGACCACGCCCATATATTCGCGGCCATACATCTTTTTAAGCTGCCAGGCACCATAGGCCGTAAGGGCCGTATGCTCAGGATCGCTGAGCAGGGTAAGGTCGAGATCATGCTTTTTCATGAAATTGGTATGCGTTTTGACTGAATCGGGGCTGATGCCTATAACGACGGCGTTGGCCTTTTTGAATTTTGATTTCAATCCCGTGAAATCTTTGGCTTCGTTGGTTCAGCCGGATGTGTTGTCTTTGGGATAGAAATAAAGCACCATCCATTTGCCTTTGAAATCCGCCAGGGCGGTAACCTTTCCGTCACTATCTTCCAGCTTGAATGCCGGGGCCTTTTTTCCAACAGTCAGAACGTTTTTCATTTCAGTTCTCCTTGATAATGTTAAAGAGGCTATCTCAACAGAGAGTTTTGCTTCAAGGTCAAGGCGGCTGCTCAGTTCGAACCGGAGGAATACACCATGTATTTCGAGGATTGGAACTGAGCACCCAACGCAGAGATTGGTGCAAAAAGCTTTGTTGAGATAGTCTCTTTTGCCTGAACTCAGGCATCAATGGCCCCACCTCAGGTAAACCCCGCGCCGGCAGTACAGGTATAACAATAGTCAGCGACGGAGATGGCGCTGTCTTTGGCGGGCGCTTTCTCCAGTTCAGAAACATGTATTTTTTTGCCCCCCAGCGGCAGACCGGCGGCCAGGTTGAAATCGCAGTCATACAGATGTCCTTCCCACGATACGGCAACCTGGCTGCGGCACATCAGGCCGTCCACGGCACAGGGGTTGAAATTGCCGGCCAGCTTTTCAATATAGCTTTCCAGGTTCCCGGACTTTTCAAGCCAGTCCCGAAAACGTCCCAGAGGCACATTGGCAAAGGCGAACAGGCTATTGAAAACAATACCGTATTTTTTATGCAGGACTTGGCGAAAGCGTTTTTGCGCATGCTCCTGGCCCTGGGGCAGGAATGCCCCGGAAGGGTTGGAGACCAGGTTGAGTTCCAGGCCGGTGTCCGCTTTGCCGTAGCCGCGGCGGTTGAGTTCCTGCAGGGCCGCGACACTTTTATCAAAGATACCCCGGCCGCGCTGGTTATCCGTCTGGGCCGCGTTGATAGAGGGAAAGGACGCGGTGATGACCACTTTATTGCTGACCAGGGTCTCAACCAGGGGCGCCTGCACCTGTTCATTCAGGGCAGAGAGGTTTGACCGGAAGATAATCCGGGGTGCCAGAGGCGCCAGACGCTGCACAAAGCCGGCAATGCCCGGTACGAGTTCCGGTGCGCCGCCGGTAATATCAATAGCTTTGCAATCGGCTCGCCCGGCGTAGGCAACCACGGCGTCCATGGTATTACGGTCCATGACTTCAGTACGTCCGGGGCCGGCGTCAAGGTGGCAATGTTTGCAAAACTGGTTGCACAGCAGGCCCACATTCACCTGGAGCACCTGGGTCTCCAACCGCTTAAACTTGATGCCATGCTTTTGCAACGTTGCGCTGAAAGGTATATTTGACTGCTTTTCCGCCATGGTTACGGCTCCTGCTTCTATCCGGATTCTCAGACCGCGGGCTGAAGGCTCCCGGCCGCTGATTTTTCCCGGTTTGCCTACAGCCTAGATACGTACAGGCTATCAGCCTGATTCTGGTTACATGGAAAGCTTTTCAGCAATGTTGCGCATCTGGACGCCATGCACCAGGGAGGCGCCGCCCCTGATCGCGTTGACGACGTGTACAGCCTCGGTCATTTCGGACAGGTTGGACCCTTTTTCAAGGCAGTTGTTGGTATAGGCGTCTATGCAGTAGGGGCACTGGACCGCATGCGCCACGGCCAGTCCGATGAGGGCTTTTTCCCTTTCCGTAAGGTCGCCTTCGGTAAAAACAGACTCGTAGTAGTCAAAAAACTTTTTGGCCAGCTCCGGGGCGTCTTTACCAATTTCCCCAAATTTCGCCAGGTCGGCCGGGTTGTAGTAGGTGTCCATTTTTTTCTCCCTTGTTTACCTCATTATTCGGTATCAAAATCGGTATCGGTATCGAAATCGAAAACCGAAGTTTTTTCATTTGGCATGGAACGCCTTCTGATCCCGATCCCGATGGCGATACCGGTCCCGATGGTGATTTCGATAATTCTATTGAGTCAGTGTTCGTTCACAAAGGGTAGCTTTTGGTTCAGAGCAAGGCTTGAGGGCTTTTGAGACCGCAGGCATAGCAGACGCTATGTCGAAAGAGCTTGACTGGCTCCGCCATTATCTCACAAGAGCGAAAACGCTGCTCTGGGCCAAAAGATGCCTTTTGTGAACAAACACTAATTGCGCATCCAGTTGTGATACTTTTCCACCCACCCGAGTAATTTTTCCGGTGCGTGTGCTTTTTTCCATTCGCCCGCGGCGTACTTATTGGCTTCCGCAAGGGTCGGATAAATATGAATGGTCCCCAGGATCTTATTCAACCCCAGGCCGTGTTTCATGGCCAGGACATACTCCGCGATAATATCACTTGCGTGGGGCCCCACAATGGTAACCCCCAGGATCTTGTCACTGCCGGGCCGGGTGAGCACCTTTACCACGCCATGATCCTCTGAATCGGCGATGGCCCGGTCGAGATCGTCAATCCCGTACCGGGTGACTTCGTAGTCGATGTTTTTTTCAAGGGCCTCTTTTTCGTTGAGCCCGACCCGTGCCACTTCGGGGTCCGTAAAGGTGGACCACGGGATGACCCGGTAGTCCACCCGGAACTTCTTGAACTTTCCAAAAAGGGCATTGACGGCGGCGTACCACGACTGGTGGGCGGCCGTGTGGGTAAACTGGTAAGGCCCGGCTACATCCCCCGAGCAGAAAATGTTTGGGAAATTGGTGCGTAAAAAACCATCGGCGGCGATGGTGCCTGCCGGGGAGACCTGAACCCCCATTTCTTTGAGGCCGAAGCCGCTCACGTTGGCCGTACGGCCGACCGCCACCAGGAGCGTGTCAAAGGGAATCACAATTTCTTTTTTACCGGCTGCACAGATAAGCCTCTGACCGGATTCATCCGTAACGATTTCAGTGGCCCGGTGTCCGGTCAGGACCTGGATGCCTTCGGTGCGGAATTTATCGGCGACCATCTGAGATATTTCCGTATCCTCGCGTGGCATTAGGTAGTCGTGCAGCTGTACCTGGGTGGTGTCGACGTCCAGGCGGTTGAAGGCCTGGGCCAGTTCACACCCGATGGGCCCGCCTCCGAGAACCACCATCTTGCCGGGACGCTGCCGGATATCCCAGATGGTATCCGAGGTATAATACTTGATCTTATCGAGACCGGGAATGGGGGGAATAAAAGGCCGGCCGCCGGTGGCGATGACGATGCTGCGGGCCGAGATACGATTACCGTTGACCGATACTTCCCAGGGGCTGACCAGCCGGGCGGCACCCTGGATACAGTCCACCCCCAATTGCGTATAGCGCTCGACGGAATCATGGGGCGCTACTTTTGCGACGACGGCCTGGACCCGCTCCATGACCCGGGCAAAATCATAGGTCATCCGGCCCTCTTTGAATCCGAACTCACGGGCCCGGTTCACATACGAGCGGACTTTGGCACTCCTGATCAGGGATTTACTGGGGACGCAGCCGGTATTGAGACAGTCACCTCCCATTTTATCCTTTTCAATCAGCGCGACCCGGGCTTTGACCGCGGCGGCAATATAGGCGGCCACCAGGCCGGCCGAACCAGCCCCGATGACGGCCAGGTTGTAGTCATATTGCTTCGGGCGGGCGTGGCCGGCGTAGACTTTACGTGCTTTCAGGTAGTCAACGGCTTTGCGGGCCACCAGGGGAAATATGCCGAGCAGGGCAAAAGAGAAAATGATGGCCGGCGAGAGAATGCCTGCGGCGGATTCCAGCTTGCCCAGCTGCGTGCCCGCGTTGAGGTAGACAATGGTGCCCGGCAGCATGCCGACCTGGCTTACCCAATAGAACGAAAGGGTTTTGATGGGCGTCAGCCCCATGACCACATTGATCATGAAAAAGGGGAAGACCGGGACCAGCCGGAGTGTAAAAAGGTAAAAGTTGCCGTCTTTGGCGATGCCCTGGTTGATATTTTCCAGCTTGTCACCAAATTTTTTTTGAATGGAATCTCTAAAAAGAAACCGGGAGAGCAAAAAGGCCAGGGTGGCGCCGATGGTGCTGGCAAAAGAGACCATGATGGTCCCGGTTACCAGGCCGAAAAGAGCGCCGCCGGCCAGACTCATGACTGTGGCACCCGGCAGGGACATGGCCGTCACAAGGATATAAATCACCATGTAGACGGCGATTGTCACGGTGCTGTGGTCCTGATAGAAACCCTCGAAATCGTGCTGGTGGGCTTTGATGGATTCCAGGGTGAGAAACCGTTGCAGGTCGAAAATGAAAAACAGCGCTACCGCGAGGGCAATCAACAGGAGCACTACTATTTTGGCTTTTGTATTTTTCATTTTGACCTTTGCAAGTTTTTAAAGGGAAACACGCGGGCCGCATACACCCCGGATTGCGCCTGTTCGGTTTACCGGCAGGACTTCTTTTGAGTCCTCTTTGCAAGACGGTCTTTCCGGCGGGCAATGGCCTCGCAGTGGCGCCGTTTTTGTTCTTCGGTCGTGGGGATGATCCCCGGGATTTTGCGCGGGCGGTTGTTTTCATCCAGGGCGACAAAGGTCAGGTAGGCGGAAGCGGTATGCTTTACGACTCCTGAGACCGGGTCTTCGGTTTCAACCCGGGCGCCGATTTCCATGGAGGTGGCGCCGGTCAGGTTCATGGAAGCCTTGACCGTCAGCAGGTTCCCGATAAAGGCCGGGTGGTGGAAATCGAGTCGGTCGATGGAAGCGGTGACCGCGTGGCCGCCTGAATGCCGTACCGCCACCACCCCCGCGGCATCGTCGATGGCCTTCATGACGACACCGCCGTGGACAATACCCACCGGATTGGCGTCCGGTGGGAGCATCATGTGTGACATGATGACACTGGTTGAATCCACGCTTTTGGGTTCCATCAGTTTTTCCAGTAAGGGTTGATGATGTCTTCGAACACGGTCAGGGCCGCTTCCGATCCCTGCCCGGCGGCGGTGACAATCTGTTTGTACCCGCCGGCAACATCGCCGGCCGTGTAGATGCCGGGGATATTTGTCCGAAAGTTGTCATGCTTGATATAGCCTTCATCCGTGAGTTCCAGACCGAGTTTGTCGGCCAGGCCCGTAGACGGTTCGTAACCGATGGCCATGAACACACCGTTGACCGGGACTTCCCTGGTTTTACCGGTGTCCGTTTCACGGAGGACTGCTTTTTCAATGATGCCGTTGCCATCGATGCTGACGACCTGGTGATTAAAGATGACGTCGATGCCGTTTTCCGGCAGCTTGTCGACCAGGACTTTTTGGGCTTTAAGCTGGTCGCGGCGATGGACGATGGTAACATCCACGCCCATGTTTTTCAGGTGCAGGGCTTCGGTGACCGCACTGTTACCGCCGCCTACCATCAGCACTTTGCGGCCTTTGAAAAGCGGCCCGTCACAGGTGGCGCAGTAACTGACCCCGCGGCCGGAGTAGCGGTTTTCACCGGGGACCCCGAGATGGCGGTGGTTTGCACCGGTAGTGAGCAGGACGGATTTTGTCCAGAATTTCCGTCGGCTGGTCTGCACCAGGATCGGTTCACCCGGTTGAATGGCGACTACCTCCTCTCCGGGAAAGATGTTCACGTATTCCAGCGCATGGGTGACCATGATGTCCACCAGGGTTTTGCCGCCCACCTGCTTCATGCCCGGGTAGTTTTCAACCACCGGGGTGAGGGCCACCTGGCCGCCCAAAACGCCCTTTTCGAGGATGACACTGTCCAGGCCGCTGCGGGCCGCATAAATCCCGGCGCTGAGACCGGCCGGGCCACCGCCGACGATGACCAGGTCCGTGGTGATTTCTTCCGCATCGGTCTCCGGAATGAAGACGGTCTGCTGTTCCATCTTGTCAAGTGAGGCCATGAAAAGTTCTTCGGTCTGGGCACCCATGGCAATCAGGATATCATCGGCAAACGTCTGGGGTACCGATTGGGCGGAATATTGGTCGGCCAGGTCCGGATTGGCCTGGATGTCGATAATCTGCAGAGAGATCAGGTCCGGTTTGCCCACCGCGGCCTTGAGTGCGTTGAGCGCCTGCTGCGGGCAGTACGGGCAGGAGGGGCTCACAAAGACCTTGATGTTCCGGGGGCCGTCTATTTTTGCGAGAACAGCGGCGGACTGTTCGTTTAGGCCGGCTTTTTGGGTGCCGATGCGCAGCAGGGCTTCGAGAAAAATTTTGGCTTCTTCCCCCATGGGCGCGCCCTGCCACTGGATATTGTAGTTGTCGGGGTCGAAAACGATGGTCGGTGAGCTTTGCACCCCCAGTTCGGTGGCCGTTGCATGGCCAAGATCAAATTCACGCAGCTTGACCCGGTCCGTCAACTGCCTGAAAAACCGGATGCCCTGGCGGGCCGCATCGCTGAAAACGTCATTTACACCTGGTTTTGTATAAAGATAGATCGGGATCTCCCGTTCGATTTGGGACAGCGTCTTCTCCAGTTCAAGTTGAATTCTTCTGATCTCTTCATCCTGGGCTACTTCCATCTTCTATTCTCCTATATACTGAGCCTGTTGCCAAAATTAGGCTCCGATTACTCTATGACGTCATTCTGAGGAGTGAAACGACGAAGAATCCCTGACAATGCGGTATGGCCTTAACCCGAAGGGGACTCTTCACTACGTTCAGAGTGACACGCAAACAGAAAAAATTTTCGTCAACCGGCATAATATCGATCAACGGTCATCAACCGGTACAAACGTACACTCGTCCGGTCCGCAGTAATCGCCAACATAATCGGACTCCGGTCGGTACAGGGCCGGTTTGGC
The DNA here is from genome assembly GCA_964647585.1 of uncultured Desulfobacterales bacterium. GTDB lineage: Bacteria > Desulfobacterota > Desulfobacteria > Desulfobacterales > CAJINA01 > CAJINA01. Next base: position 18,181 of record CAZYGG010000008.1, on the reverse strand, counting down.
CGCAGCGCCACCGAATTGCTCTTCGATCACGTGGGCGGCCCATCCCGCGATTCGGGAAATGGCAAATATCGGCGTGAACTGATCTGGAGCGATGCCCATGTAGTAGTAGAGTGAGGCACTGTAGAAATCGACATTCACATAAATTTCCCGTCCCTTTTTCTCTTTGAAGGCCTGCTTGCCCACCATCTCGAGTTTTTTGGAGAGATCGTACCAGGTGGTATCCCCGGCCCGTTCACCCAGGGTTTTTGACATGGGGGCCAGGATGTGGGCCCGGGGGTCGTCGGTCTGGTAGACGGCGTGACCGAGTCCCATGATAACCCCGCCGGTGTCCAATATGTTCTGGACATAGGCCTCTACCTTATCTGCCGATCCGATATCCTGGAGCATGAGCATGACCCGGGTGTTGGCGCCGCCATGCAGGGGGCCCGAAAGCGAACCGACTGCCGCGGCGACCGAGGCATACATGTGAGCCTTGGTGGAGGCGACCTCGCGGGCGGCAAAAGTAGAAGCGTTAAAAGAGTGCTCCGCATGCAGCACCAGGGCCGTATCAAAAAAGCCGGCCAGGTCTGCATCCGGGACTTCGCCGGTCAGCATGTAAAAGAAATTGGCCGCGTGCCCGAGAGCCGGATCCGGATCAACGGGGGCCTTGCCGTTGCGGATGCGTTCCCAGGCCGCCACGATAGCGGGGAACTTGGCGATCAGCTTGATGGCGATTGCAAGGGCGCTTTCCTGGGAGTGTTCATTTACCCCCGGATCGTGATGGGCCAGCATGGGGACCACGGCCTGGAGTACATCCATGGGAAGGGCATCTTTTGGGAAACCCGCCATCGCGGCAAAAATATTCTGTGGCAGATCCCTGTTTTTGGCAAGCTCATCCGCGAAGGCCGACAGTTCCGCCTGGTCCGGTAATTTTTCATATAGGAGCAGAAAGGCAACTTCCTCGAACGTGATGTTTCCGGCCAGGTCTTTGGCCAGATAGCCCCTGTAGACCAGTTTGCCCTTTTGGCCATCCACGTCGCTGATTTTTGTGCTGGCAATGGTAACGCCTCTTAAGCCGGTGTTTTGGACAATTCCGCATTCTTCCATGGTTCACCTCAAATTTTAATGGGTTTACCCGCTCTCTCCGGAGGAGCCGGGCTGCCCGGGGGCAGGCTACGGCAACGGGATCATTATCCTGTTGAACAGTGGAGATGCTAACTGTCAACCTTATAATTCAAATTCCGTGCCACCCTGTCAGTTGGTCGCGATAAACCCCCAATCCTTACAAAACAATTTAACCTATTGAATATACATATAAAAAAATTTAGGGGGCCTGCGGACAAGCAAACTTATGCGGGGGACGGTTTTGTCTCGTCGACTACTGATACACAAGTGTATCGCAATACAGGGATTTCTATAATTTGTGATGGGGAAGATGGTACGAAATCAGCTTTTCGATATTTTGAGATTTGGCCGGATCGTGTGGATCGAACGCTATGAGGCCTTTTCCTGATCCCGCGAACAGGCCGGGCACAATCCGGTGAATTCAAGGTTATGCCCAATGATCTCGAAAACAGTTGTTTCGTAAAGCTCGTCTTCGAGCTGGTTCAACGGCGCAATCGGCGCGTTGATCACCGTGTCACACCGAACGCAGCGGATGTGGTAGTGCCGGTGGGGGTGGCCGTCATATCTTTTCAGCGCACCACTCAACTCCAGTTTCTGGATTTCACCCAGTTCGGCCAGGATTTCAAGGTTGCGATACACCGTTCCCAGACTGATCCGGGGCAGCCGCTTGCGAACCATCTGGTACAGCTCGTCCGCACTGGGGTGTGCCTCGGAATTTCGCAATTCTTCAAGAATAACCGCTCTCTGGCGGGTCATCCGCATATTTTTCTGTACTTCCAAAGCCAATGCCCTCTTGGACCGAATCAGCGAGCGCATTCCCCGCAGCTTGCTGCGGGGTTAGCGAGCGCATCTGAAAATAAAGCAGAATCCCTTAACGGGGCTGCGAAGCACTGTCGAACGGCAGAACATTCCCTGCAGTTGGCTGCAGGGGACTCTTCAATACCGACTCCGATTGAGCCAGTCTTAACCTGATCCCTAAAATGAAAAAAGGGCCCGTGTCAAGCCTGAAGTGCCACAGGCACGGGAGCCGTCATTGGTTGCACGGACTGTTTACGGGCCTGCTACAGGTCCACCCACATGTCGGCTTCATTGCCGCAACTTGTGCATGTGGCGGTCCCTTTGACCTTCCCCGGTTGGTGTTTGTGTTCGTGGGCGGGTGCATCGGCGGCCGGGCTTTCATCCTCAAGCGTGCAGGTGACCACCATCTCAGCCTCATTGCCGCAATTTTCACATTCGCACACCTGTTTGATTTTTTTGGTAGTTTCACTCATCGAGATTCTCCTTGTACCTTTTTCAATTTCTATATTACAACCTTATTACCATATACCGGGGGAAAAAAGCATCCAAAAAATGTCGTCTGAGATTATTTAAAACAACACCCGGTCGGCTGCATCTGTTATGAAAATCGGCATGATAGTTGCTACCAGATTACAGGAGATGCGTTCGGCGTTACCTGTTTTTTAGTTGCATACCCCTGACGGCAGGGGCGACACCAAATTTGAGCAAAGACACTGCCGTGCCATTTGGATCCCGCCGGGCGGGACATGCACGACCCCCATTTCAACGGGAAGCGATAGCGGAGTTTCTATGGTTACTGTAACTGTCAAGAATGGCTACGACCTGAACCTGGCGGGCAGCCCGTCTGCTGACCTTGAAATCCTCCCGCCCCCTTCAAAAGTTGGGTTCCACCCGGACAAAATACCGTTTGTCAAACCCAGGCTGAAGGTGAAAGAAGGGGACCGGGTACTGGCCGGGGCGCCCCTTTGCGAGGATAAACGCAATCCCCGGATAACCTTTCCCTCCCCGGGGTCAGGCCGAGTGGCCGCAATCAGCTATGGCCCGCGCAGAGTCGTCACTGAAATTATCATTGAGCTGGATGAGCAGGCAGAAACCCTGAACCAGCCGGCCTTCTCACCGGAAAGCGTGGCGGCCGCCGATCGCCAGGAGCTGGTCGATGCCCTGCTGGCCGGCAGCCTGTGGCCCCTTTTCAGATCCTTACCTTTTAAAGATATACCCGACCCGGCGGCGAAACCGCCACTGGTCATTGTCAGCCTCGGGTCGCAGGCCCCATTTCACCCGGATCCGCAGGTGTACCTCAAAGGCCGCGAGGATGATTTTGAGTATGGTCTGGATCTTCTCTCAAAACTCTCCGACCGGGTTCTGATAACCGCCGGAGGGGGCGGTACCGGTATCGCTGGAATTGACAGCCGTATCACCCACATGATCAAAGGGGATTACCCGGCGGATGACCCGGCCACTGTTTTGTATCATGTAAAGACATCTTCACAAGAGAACCGGGCGTGGTACATCACCGGCCAGGATCTCCTGACCCTGTCGGCGGGCCTGCGCAGCGGTGTCTATCCGGTTGAAAAAGTGGTGGCGGTGGGGGGACCGCGCAGCAGTCGAAAAAAGCATCTCCTGACCCGGGCGGGCGCCCCGTTGAGCGACCTTATCGGTGCTGTGGAACCCGATGGCCTGCGCCTGGTGGCCGGGGGGATATTCAATGGATACAGTACCGCCATAGATACCTACCTCGGTTTTTATGAAACCGCCCTGACGCTGATGCCGGCCGGTGACCCCAAGGAGCTTTTTGGTTTTGTTATGCCGGGTTATCGGAAGGCCAGCCGATCGCGGGCCTTTACGTCGGTTTTCAATCCCGGCCCGATGGTGTTGGAATGCGACCTGAACGGAGAGGACCGCGCCTGCATCAACTGCGGCTATTGCGCCCGGGTGTGCCCGGTGGATATCCTGCCCCAGTTCACGTTCAAGGCCGTGGAGGCGGATGAAATCGAAGAAGCCCTGGCCCTGGGACTGCTGGATTGTGTTGAATGCGGCCTTTGCAGTTTTGTCTGCCCGTCTAAAATCGAGATCAGCGACATTCTGAAAAAAGCCAAGGAAGCCTACGCCAAGGAAATCGCCTGAACATGAAAAAATTGCGCAACTTTCTGGATAGTTTGAGACCGCATTTCAGCGAGGGCGGCCGCCTCCACATGCTGGAACCCTTTTTCGGGGCCCTGGAGACTGTTTTCTTCGTACCGGTCATCCCCACTCGCAAGGGCCCGCTGGTGAGGGATTCTTTGGATGTGAAACGTTTTATGGCGTTCGTTATCCTGTCCCTGCTGCCGGTGACGGTTTTTGGCATTTTCAATGCCGGCTATCAGTCGGCGGCCGCAGCCGGTCTGAGCCTTTCGTGGGCGGAGATTTTTATCGAAGGCCTCTGGATCTTTGTCCCGATGATCCTGGTGACTTACGCCGTCGGCTTTTTCTGGGAAACCCTGTTTGCTTCCATCCGGAAACACCACATTAGCGAGGGGTTGCTGGTGTCCGGCCTTCTGTTTCCCCTGACCCTGCCGCCAACCATTCCGTTGTGGCAGGTGGCCGTGGGCTTTTCCTTCGGGATTGTGATCGGCAAGGAGATTTTCGGCGGGGTGGGGCGGAACTTTCTAAATCCGGCCCTGACCGGGCGGGCATTCATCTTTTTTGCATATCCCACCAACATGTCCGGTGACAGTGTCTGGACGGCCGGCACCCGGGCAGCGGATGCGGTGAGCGGGGCCACGCCCCTGGCGTCAATCTCGCTGGCGGAGGCGGGCCAGAAGGCGGAAGGGGTGCTGACCGCAGCCGGGTATTCGCTGCAGGACCTGCTTGTCGGCAGTTACCCGGGGAGTATTGGCGGGACCTCGACGCTGTTATGCCTGGTGGGCGCTATGTTCCTTGTTGCCACGGGGATTGCCAGCTACAAGATAATGGTCGGCGGGGTTCTCGGGGTGGTGGCCACCGGGTTGGTTCTCAACCTCTTTGCCGGGGGTTCCGATAATGTCTGGCTGGCGATGAACCCGCTGTATCACCTGGTGATGGGCGGTTTTGCCTTCGGGATTGTTTTCATGGCCACCGACCCGGTATCGTCTCCCGGGATGGAGACCTCCCGCTGGATATTCGGTTTTTTGATCGGGGCCCTGACCGTCCTGATACGGGTGTTCAATCCCGCCTACCCGGAAGGGGTGATGCTGGCCATTTTATTTATGAATGTATTTGCCCCCCTGCTGGACTATTTCGAAATCAAGGTGAAGGTTAAAAAGAGGATCCCCAATGTCTGATACGCTGAAATCCATCTGGTTTGCCGCCCTGACCGCGCTGATCAGCAGCCTTCTGCTCACCGGGGCCTCTTCGGGGCTTAAGGAATACCGGATGAATAACATCCGGATCGACAACCAGAAGAACCTTCTTAAATCCGTCGGTCTGATCCAGGCGGGTGTGCGCTATTCCGGCGAGGAGATCGAGCAGCTCTACCAGGAGAATATCAGAAGCTATTGGGCGGACATTTCCGGATACATCGGACCGGAAACAGCGACCGCGGGCAAGGGGCGGCCGCTTTTTCTATATGTGCAGAACGACGCGATCCAGTCCTATATACTGCCGGTGCATTCCCGGGGGCTCTGGGGCAAAATCGAGGGCTATCTTGCGCTGGAAAACGACGGGCTGACCGTGGCCGGGTTTACCGTTTTCAGCCACGGTGAAACCCCGGGGCTTGGCGGGGAAATCGAGACCGCCTGGTTTCAGAATAATTTTCGCGGGAAAAAAATTGTCGATCCCGAGGGTCGCTTTGTATCCTTAGGGATCGCCAAAGGCAAGGTGGCGGGCCGGGTACCGCCGGGCAGCCAGGCCAATTTCGTGGATGGCATCAGCGGCGCGACCCTGACCGGCCGGTTTCTGAGCGAAGGCCTGCGCGACACCCTCCAGGCTTACGAAAAGGTCTCCGCCAATTTTCGCGATAACAAAATCAACCTCAATACGGCTTCGGCCGACAAAACAGGCTCACCATGAAATTGACCGCAACCAAAGAGTTCAAAGCCTTATCGGAGCCGCTTGTTAAGAACAATCCGGTCTTCATTCAGTCTCTGGGCATCTGTTCGGCCCTGGCAGTTACTGTGCAGCTGAAAACGGCCGTCGTGATGGGCCTGGCCATGACCCTGGTGGTAGCCTTTTCCAACCTGATTATCTCCACTTTGAGAAACGTGGTGCCCCGGAATATCCGGATGATCGTGGAACTGATCGTGATCGCCTCTCTGGTCATCCTGGCGGATGAGCTTCTCAAGGCGTTTTTATATGATATCAGCAAGCAGCTTTCCGTCTTTGTGGGTCTCATCATTACCAATTGCATTGTCATGGGGCGCGCCGAAACGTTTGCACTGGGCAATCCGCCGTGGGTCTCGTTTCTGGACGGTCTGGGCAGCGGCGCCGGGTACAGCATTGTCCTGATCGCGGTTGCCTTTATTCGTGAACTTCTGGGGTCCGGCAGCCTGTTCGGCTTTCAGGTGGTACCGGAGGCGCTCTACCGGGCCGGGTATCAGGATATGGGATTCATGCTGTTGGCGCCGGCGGCTTTCATTATCATCGGATTACTGGTCTGGCTGCAGAAGTCATTGGTAAAAGAATAAGGTTGTCAGGTTGAAGACTGAAGTAAAACCTTAACTTGGTTCGCGGATTGTTTGATAGAACCATGGGCAAGATCGGGATCGAAATCGAAATCGCTATCGAAAAGCGATTCTCGGTTGCCCTGATACCGATTTCGATTTGGATACCGTTACCGATTGGACTGAAAACGGAAGTTAGGCCCTAACCTTCAGCCTTTAGTCTTCAACCTTTTAGCTTGCGAAGCATACGCGGAGCATTAAATGGAAAACCTCGTCAGCATATTTCTGAATTCGGTATTCATCGGGAACATCCTCCTGGCGTATTTTCTGGGGATGTGTTCTTTCGTGGCCGTCTCCCGCAACATGGAGACTTCCATCGGTCTAGGTTTTGCCGTGGTGTTCGTGCTTTCCATTACCGCTCCGGTGAACTGGCTGGTATTTCACTACCTCCTGGCGCCGGGCGCCCTGGCCTGGGCGGGGCTGCCCGAGGTCGATCTGAGTTTTTTGAAATTCATCACCTTTATCGCGGTTATCGCGGCCATGGTCCAGGGGGTTGAGATGGTGATGGATCGTTATTCACCGGGGCTCTACAACGCGCTGGGTGTGTTCTTGCCTTTGATCACCGTAAACTGTGCCATTCTGGGAACCTCGTTGTTCATGATCGAGAGGAATTACACCTTCCTGGAGTCCGTGGTATTCGGGGTTGGTTCGGGAACCGGCTGGCTGATGGCCATCGTGTCCATGGCCGCCATTCGGACCAAGCTGCGGTATGCCGACATTCCGAAGGGCCTGGAAGGTTTCGGTATTGCCATGATCGTCACCGGATTGATGGCCATGGGGTTTATGCTTTTTTCCGGAATAACCTTGTAGAAGGCTTTGAAACCACTTCAAGGATTGGGAGTAGACAGTGACCTATCTTATTAGCATGACGATATTTACAGCCCTCATTTTGATCCTCGTGGGGATCTGTCTGTTTGTAGAGGCGAAGGTTGTAAAAAAGGGCGACAGCCGGATCGTCATCAACGCGGATGCTGAAAAAAGCATCGATACCCCCATTGGGACAACCCTGCTGGCCTCGCTGGCCAGCAACGGTATTTTCATCCCTTCGGCCTGCGGGGGCGGCGGGTCGTGCGGGATGTGCAAGTGCAAGGTGACGGCGGGGGTCGAGGGCTTCATTCCCACCGAACTGGCGCACCTTTCCCGGAAAGAGAAGAAAGCGAATATTCACCTGGCCTGTCAGTTGAAGGTCAAGGATGATCTGGAGATCCGCATACCGGATGAAATATTCAGCGTCAAGAAGTATGGTGCCACCGTCGTTTCCAACGTGAACGTGGCCACCTTTATCAAACAACTGGTGCTTGAACTGGATGAGGGCGAACGGCTTGACTTCAAAGCCGGGGCCTATATCCAGATTGACATTCCCGAATATGAACTTTCCTTTGGGCAGTTCCGGGTCAGGATCGGTGAACGTTTCCGGCCCTCCTGGGACCGCTTTAACCTGTGGGGTTTGAAAAGCAAGATCGAGGAGCCCATTTTCAGGGCCTATTCACTGGCCAATCCACCCTCCGAGGACCGGCGGTTGAGTTTTACCATCCGGATCGCAACGCCGCCGCCGGGCAAAGCCGCCGCCCCCCCCGGCGCCGGGTCCTCATTTATATTCAATTTGCAAGAGGGGGACCGGGTAGCGCTCAGCGGACCTTACGGTGAATTTTTTACCAAGGAGACCGACCGGGAGATGTGTTTTATCGGCGGTGGGGCCGGTATGGCCCCCTTGCGGTCGCACATTTTCAACCAGCTGGAGACGGTGCATACACACAGGAAAATCTCGTTCTGGTACGGGGCCCGCTCGATCCAGGAGCTGTTTTTCGAAGAAGAGTTCAAGCGGCTGGAAGCGAAGTATGAAAACTTCAGCTACTACGTGGCCCTATCGCAACCCGAGCCGGAAGACAACTGGTCCGGCCTGATCGGCTACATCCATGAATGTCTGCTGGAGAACTACCTGGATCGGCATGAAGACCCCACCGAGGTAGAATACTACCTCTGCGGACCGCCGATGATGGTGGACGCTGTGGAAAAGATGCTGGATGACCTGGGGGTCGAACCGGAGATGATTGCGTATGATAAGTTTTGATGAATGCGGCGGGGCGCATTCATCGGTTTTAGGTGTTATGTTTTAAGTGTTAAGTTATCTGAAGGGAAGGGTTCAAGGGGTCAAGGATTCGAGGGGCCGAGTGAAATGCTAATACAGCTTTTGGGTTTCATCACGAATTAGGTTCTTTGAAGTTGGGGGAGCGGCATCTGAAAGTTGAGTGCTGATCTTGAAAACCCTTGACCCCTTGAATCCTCGAATCCTTCTGTTAGAACATTTTTTCCGGCGGCCGCCTTTCCGGCACATACTCTTTCTTGACGCTGCCCGCATTCCATGCTTCGGAAACATAGAGATTGCAGTAGCAGCTCCCGTATTCTTGTACATCGGGTTCGCGGTAGTCACAGGGACAGATAATGTCCTTGTCCTTTTCGCGGTCGCCTGCCGCCAGGCGGCAGGGGCAGGCCATGTACCCGTAGCGGTCCTTGTTGGTGATCAGGGCTTCAAGCAGGTCCATGACCCGTTCTTTTTCCGTATTGAAATAGTAACCCTTCGCTTCCTGCACCTTTCTCAGCTTTTCGAAAAGAGTCTCTGCATCCATCAGAGTCCCAGCGCCTCCTTTATTTTTTCTTCCTTATAGCCGACAATAACTGTTTCACCTATGATAACAGTGGGAAAAGAACACTTGGGGTTGAATTTTTTTACATCTTCCAGGATTGCTTTGCGTTCATCGCCTTCCAGCAGATCCACATCTACAAAATCATATTTAACCGTGCAGTCGGAAAGGAGTTTTTTGGTTGATTTGCAGTGGCTGCAGGTACTCAGCGAGAATATTTTTATTTCTTTTTCGGTCATGGCGTTATCCTTTCAAATATTGCGCAAACGGTCACCCGGTTATAATGGAAACCAATCCTGCGCCTGTCAATGTTGTGCACCGGGTTTGGTATAAGAAACCGCAGCATGCTCACAATCTGTATCATCCCGGTCTTATAAAATGAAGTGATTTTATGGATATGGCCGTGTAATCGCCAGATTGGAGAGGGCCGGCGGGGTAATGGGCCCGATCCATTCAACTGCAAACTGACAGCATGACCGGCCTATCTGTCTGATATCGAGTTCGATTTCTGCATTTTTGGCCTGTTTTCCCCGAGTATTCACGCCCCGGCAGTGAAAAAAGGGCCGGTTGGGGCATTTTATCTTGACAAGATCGGTCAGGTTGGTCTTAATAGTAACTATTACTAATAAAATTTCAAGCGGCAATTGAAATACCCGCCGCTAACCTGGCGGTCGATTTGACCGGACGCTCTCGTACAAGTTGGTACCCATTGGAATATAACCGGCTGCCGTCACCTAAATCCCACAATCCCACGGAGGAACCACTATGGCCATCGATAAAAAAGCTTCCAAGAAGGAAGTAGATCTTAAAACCCTGACCAGCTGTGAAGCAACCGAGCAGATGCTTGAAAAAGCCAGGCGCGACGGTGTGGAAACAACCTTTGACCGGGCGCTGAATATGAAAGCCTGTCCCATTGGTAGGGATTCAGCCTGCTGTAAGCATTGCGCCATGGGGCCCTGTCGCCTCAATGCCAGAGACCCGTATGGCAAGGTTGGCGTTTGCGGTGCGACCATCGATACGATCCAGGCCCGCAACTTTGGCAGAATGGTGGCCACCGGCACATCTTCCCATACAGACCATGGTATGGCCATGCTGGCGCTCTTCAGGGAAGTGGCCGAGGGGCACATCAAGGAGTATACCATCCGCAACCCGCGCAAGCTTGAGCGGACGGCGGCCGATATGGGCATTGATATGGAGGGCAAGAGCGTCCAGGAGATTGCCCTGGCTGTCTGTGATGAACTGGAGAAAACCTATACCCAGGTAGAAGGTGAAATTCCCCTGGCCCGCCGGGCACCTGAAAAAACCCTGGAGCTTTGGCGTAAACATGACCTGGTCCCTCGGGGAGCCATGCGCGAAATTATGGAGATGATGAACCGCACGCATATGGGCGTGGACCAGGACTACAACAATATTGTCCAGCAGTGCAGCCGGACGGCATTGGCCGACGGGTGGGGCGGATCGATGGTTGCGACGGAAATATCCGACATTCTCTTTGGAACCCCGGTACCCGTCTCGGTTGAAGTCAATATGGGGGTGTTGAAAGAGGACCAGGTCAATATTATTGTCCATGGCCATGAACCCAACCTGTTTGAGTCTATGATTGCGTCGGTAAATGAGCCTTCGCTGATCCAGGCGGCCAAAGATGCCGGCGCCCAGGGACTTAACCTGGTAGGCATGTGCTGTTCCGGCGCAGAGATGATGGTCCGCCATGGTATTCCGCATGCCGGTAACTTCATGTCAACTGAAGCGGTGCTGGTGACCGGAGCGGTTGATGCGTTTACCGTTGATATCCAGTGCATCAAACAGGGCCTGGCCAAAGTGGCCGGTTGCTATAACACGCCGATGTTTACCACCAATCCCAGGTGTAAAATTGAAGGCGCTACCCACCTTGAATTTGATGAACACGATCCAAAAGCCTGCACGGATGATGTCGTTATTCGCGCCATCAGCCGGTTTAAAAATCGGACCATGCCGGTTGAAATTCCACAGATTGTCAACACCGGGGTGCATGGCTTCTCGCATGATTACATCGATTACATGCTGGGTGGCTCTTTCCGCGGCTCTTACGCACCGCTGAATGATAACGTCATCAATGGTCGTATCCGAGGTGTGGCCGGGGTTGTGGGCTGTACCAACCCGCGGGTCAAACAGGACTGGGTACATGTCGAACTTGTAAAAGAGCTGATTAAAAATGACGTGCTGGTCCTGCAGACCGGCTGTTCCCAGATTGCTCTGGCCAAAGCCGGGCTGACCTCGCCGGAGGCCGCGGTTCTGGCCGGGCCCGGGTTGAGTGAAGTGTGCGAGACGGTTGGCATGCCGCCTGTTCTGGGGCTGGGGGCCTGTGTGGATAACAGCCGCATTTTACTGGCAGCTACCGAGATGGTGAAAATGGGTGGCCTGGGCGAAAGCATCGCCGATCTGCCCGCGGCCGGAGCGGCCCCCGAGTGGATGAGTGAAAAGGCGATAGCCATTGGCCAGTATTTCGTTGCGTCCGGTGTTTACACCATTTTCGGGGTGACCTTTCCGACCATTGAGGACACCAAATTCCACAACCTGCTGTTTGGGGGCCTTGAGGAGATGGGTTTTGGGAAATGGGGCTTTGCGCCTGATCCTTACGAGATGGCCCGTTTGATGATTGCCCATATCGACAAGAAGCGGCAGGAACTCGGCATCGATAAGGCCCGTGAGCGCGTGCTCACCGACATGGCCGCCAGAAGAGAGATTGATGCGGCTTAAAATCAGGGTTCAAGGTTGAAAAACTTGAATCCAACCCCAAAACCGTAAAAGCCATCCCGGAAATAATTCCGGGGTGGCTTTTATATTTTTATGTTTTACCTTTGGCCCCTTGAATCCTTGACCCCTCGGCCCCTCAAGTCAGTTAAAATACATCTTCGTGGGCCCCTAAAAACCGATACAGCGTGGCCCGGCCGACACCGAGTAGTTTGGCGGCCTTGGCCTTGTTGCCCCCGGTGGTTTTCAAGGCCGTCTGGACGGCTTCGATGTCCAGTTTGCCGGAGCGGCTCTGGGTTGGCATGTCACCGGATCTGAGGCGGGAAATCTCCGGCGGCAGATCCCCCTTTTTAATGATATCCCGGGTACTTTTGACAATCGCGAACTGAACCGCGTTTTGCAGTTCGCGAACGTTGCCCGGCCACTCATAATCCATCAGAGCGCCCAGGGCCTCATCGGTAATGGTGGGCACCGGGCTGCTGTTGCGTCGACCGGCCTCTTTCAGAAAGTGGGATACCAGCAGGGGAATATCCGTGCGGCGTTCCTGCAGGGGCGGCAGGTTGACCGGGATAACATTGAGCCGGTAGTAAAGGTCTTCACGGAATCTTTCCACCTGGATCTCCTGCATCAGGTCCTTGTTGGTGGCGCTGATCACCCGGACATCCACTTTTTGGGTCCTTTCGCCGCCCACCCTTTCGAAGGTACCGTCCTGTAAAAAACGCAGCAGCTTCACCTGCATCAGTTTGGAAAGTTCGGCGACTTCATCCAGGAAGATGGTTCCTTTGTCGGCCAGTTCGAAACGGCCCTTCTTGTCACGGATGGCCCCGGAAAAGGACCCTTTTACGTGACCGAACAGTTCGCTTTCGATCAGGCTTTCCGGCAAGGCACCGCAGTTTATGGGGACAAAAGGTTCGCCCGAGCGCGGGCTTTCATTGTGAATCGCGGAAGCAACCAGTTCCTTACCGGTTCCGGTTTGCCCGTAAACGTGTACGGGGTAGTCATAGGCCGCGACATCTTTAATTTGCTGGAATACCTGCAGCATTTTTATATCCTGGCCGATGATATTTGAGAAGCTGCGAATATCCCCGGATTTTATCTGCAGGTTGATGAGGTCGGTGAGGTCTTTGAAAGCGGCCAGCACCCCGAAAGGTTCTTGGTCCTCATCACGCATCATGGTGATGGTCATCTCGATGCGGCGCTGTTCACCGGACTTGGTGGTAATGGTCAGGGCCTTTTTGGATGTATCCGGGGGGGGGGCGGCATCTCCGCAAAATTGGCACTCGCCGCTGCAAAAAGGGGCGCTGAAAGCCTGGTGGCAGTCCCGAGCTATGACGTCATCCCGTGAGTAACCGGTAATGATTTCAGCGGTTCTGTTGAAAAAAAAGATATTGCGGTCCAGGTCATGCGCGATGATGCCTTCCTGGAGATTGTCCAGAATCCTGGTGAGGTTTTCAGGGCATTCGGAAATTCTGTTCAGTTTTTCAGCGATCTTGGTTTTCATCTATTCCCGGATAATAAATGCGAAAAGTACGCGTGCCAAAAGATTTCAGTTAAATATATCAATCTGATTTCAAAGTCAAATTTTGAATTTCAGGGGTCGGTTCAGGGTTATCGCGGCAAGGTCGATTTTAACGTCATAGGCCATGATTTCCACTCCCGCGGCATGGGCCTTTCTGAGTTCACGGCCGTACTCGGGATCAATATCATCGGCCGGCTGAAAAAGCGTCGCGTCCATTCGCTGGATAAGGAAAAACATGACGGCCCGGTGACCTTCCCCCACCAGTCGGCCGAGTTCGACGAGGTGTTTGCGCCCGCGCGCGGTGACCGCGTCCGGAAACCGGGCCAGGCCGTCTTCCACCAGGGTGCAATTTTTGACTTCGACATAGCAGGTGCCTTTTTCCCGGGAACGCAACCGGATGTCCAGGCGCGAGTGGTCGCCTACCTTTACCTCTCGCTGGATGTCGGTGTACCCACTCAGTTCACTCACCATCTTGTTTTCAATGGCGTGGGCCACAAGGCGATTGGGCAAAAGGGTGTTGACCCCCACCAGGGATGCGGGCATTTTGATCAATTCCCACGTGTATTTGAGTTTTCGTTTGGGATTGTCGTGATACGACAGGAAAACCGGACTTCCCGGGTCGCTGCAGGCAATCATGCGACCTGAATTGGGGCAATGGGCGGTTACCTCACGGCCGTCGTCGAGGACAACATCCGCCAGAAAACGTTTATAGCGTTTTACAAGCCGGCCGGGAATGAGCGGGGGCAGGGCGACCCCCGGAAAGGGAGCTGTTTTATGATCGTCTGGCATAGGTCGCGCAATTCTCGAATATTTAGTGTCCATCCATGATTGGAAATCACAGATGAAAGGTGTTCGCTTTTAGCCATTAGGTTTCAGGTAAAACTTTTAAACTACAAGGTATTACCTAATTGCTAACCGCTAACGGCGAATAGCTCCATCCTGAAATCTTGGATTTATGGATGGGGACTATTTATCAAGTGCAGCGGGCGGACACGAAAGGGGAAAGTATACCCTTTGGGGGATACCGTCAACTCAATATCCTGCGGCTACGAACAATTCCGATTTGAACCTGTCCCTTTTAAGACTCACAGAGAAAAACAGGAACAAGGGCGGCCAATTATTTAGTGTCCATCCATGATTGGAAATCATGGATGGAAGGTGTTCGCTTTTAGCCCTTAGCTTTTAGATAAATCGTTAAAATACAAGATATTACCTGATTGCTAACCGCTAAGAGCCAGTAGCTCCATCCTGAAACCTTGAATTTCTGGATGGACACTATTTAGTTGTATGCAGGCAAACCATGTGCGAAAAGGGAGCAATACTTGCAGGTTTTCAGGACAGGTCTTTCATAACCTGAATATTTCATGAAGTTTTCGGGATAAAGGGGGGCACAGTGGTGGAACAAAAGATACCGGCGGACTCGGCTGGTTGGCTCGCGGATGTTATCAGGACGTTTGTGGCTACTTCCGAGGAGAATGCTCTAAAAGGGGCATCGGATGAAAAAGCCTTTGACCGGCCCCTGGTGGGTTTTTCCAGCGGCGCTGACCCGCTGTACGCTGAATACGTGGCGCACATCGGTGATTTCTACCTGCAACCAATTGATTTTTTTAAAAAGACATTCCCGGATGAAGCCCCCTTTGCCCCGGAAGAGCTCACCGTGATCAGCTGGGTCCTGCCCTCCACCGTTGCCACCCGCCGGGACCAGGCGACCATGGACAAACGGCCGTGTGAACGCTGGGTCCGGGTTCGGCACCATGGCGAACTGTTCAACGAGGCCCTGCGGCGCCACGTGGTGGCAACACTTGCTGCAGCGGGCATCCCGGCGGTTGCGCCCATGTTGTCGGAATTCTGGAGCCGGAGCGACCAGGGTCCCTGGGCCCCCTGTTCCAACTGGTCGGAAAGACACGCCGCCTATGCGGCCGGGCTCGGCACTTTTGGGCTGTGTGACGGCCTCATCACTTCCGTGGGAAAAGCCATACGCATCGGGTCGGTGATAGCCCGGCTGGCCATTCCCCCCACCGAGCGCCCCTATACCGATCACCATGCCTACTGCCTGTTCTATTCACAGGGTACCTGCGGCAAGTGTATCCCGCGCTGCCCGGTGAATGCGCTCAGTGAGTCCGGTCATGACAAGCAAAAATGCATGCGCTACACCCATGATCACATGAACCGGTACACGCGTGAGACATTCAATATTGATTCCTACGCCTGCGGCCTGTGTCAGGCCGGGGTTCCGTGTACAGACCACATACCGGAACCGGCTGAAGGGTGAGATACCCTATAGTGTTGTGTCCCACAGATAAGGCAAACAAATATTGACTGTTATATCTTGGATTTAATGCTTAACTAACTCCGAAATCCAAATTTCGAAATTCGAGCTTCGTATTTTTTGGTACTTAAAAGCACTATAGGAGCAGTGTCTTT
This sequence comes from uncultured Desulfobacterales bacterium, assembly GCA_964647585.1. Lineage (GTDB taxonomy): Bacteria > Desulfobacterota > Desulfobacteria > Desulfobacterales > CAJINA01 > CAJINA01. Next base: position 2,288 of record CAZYGG010000008.1, on the reverse strand, counting down.
TAATAAGGAACTTAGGGGATGCAACACTATCTATTTTGTCAGTTGCTCCGGCATTTCGTGCCATTTAATAATGTTGTGATAAATACCCTTGGCTTTAATCGCTTCCAGTGCGGATTGTAGCTGTTTGACCAGACGGTCCGGCGTCTGTTTGCTGAAGGCCATTTCAAAGTCAACGGACATTTCCGGCACATACAACGCGGTTTCAATTTTGCCCGGATCCAATTTCAGATGCCTGAGTTCATAAGCCAGGGTCAGTTCGTCATCCATGACCAGGTCGGTCCGCCCCGCATATAGCATTCTCAAGGCCTGGTCCTGACTGTTCACCAGGTGAAAAGCCCCCGGAGTCTTGAAACCGCGGTTGACCAGAAAGTCATGCCGGAAGTCAGCGCGGGGGATGGTGGTCAGACATTTTTTAGCGTCATTGATGGTAGTCAACCGGATGTCTTCTCGATCTGCCATCTTAAAAAAGTGTTCTCTGACGGAACCGATAACACCGACCCATTTAAAGAGATTCTCTCTTTCGGGGGTCCTGACCATGCTGTAGATGAGGACATTGGGCTTCTGCTGGGCCATCCGGTAAGCCCTGGCCCAGGGGTATGCCCTGGGCCGGCCTTCAACATCTGCTTCACGCAAAGTCGCTTCTACGACTTCCGTGGCGATGCCGCCCACGTCTTTGCCGTCGGTTGTCTGCCAGGGCGGCAGGATTTCGGTGACGATGGTGATCTCCGCTGCCGCTGCCACGGTCGCCCAGAGTAAAATTAAAATTATCCAGCCAGTTTTTTTCATAGTTATCCGCTTTTTTACGGCCCGGTCGCCAGTGAACTCAACCCTGTTTATTCTGTCCTTGAAAACCTGGTCCTCAGGGCCAAGCCTGTCCCGCTTCGCGGGAGTCAAAGACCTATGGCTCTGCCGCAAGAAATTGATGCAAAAGTAGAAGCACGAAGCACGGAATGTTCTCAAGGCGAACGCCACAAATACGAAACAAACTCTAATGACCAAAATTCTAATGTTCAAAACAAAACCATTGTTATGAAATGGATACATTCTTGAGCGTTTGAAGAATTTGAGGATTCGAATTTAAGATTTGTTTCGGATTTAATCCGTTCAATCGTAAAATATCCCCTTCAAGGGGTAATCCAAAGCCTCAGAGACTGTGTCGTAATTGGTAAAAGCACGCCTTTGGCCTTTTCGTCATTCCGGACTTGATCCGGAATCCAGTGTGTTTTCTAGTATATAGAGATCTGGATGCCGGATCAAGTCCGGAATGACGGTGGTATTTTTGAGTTGTTTTATGAATTGCGACACAGCCTGTCAGGGCCAGGATTCTTTACATCACCGGCAAGCAGTAACAAGCGTCAATATCAAACGGGTGATCAGATTCCGGCAATCGATTAACAGTATTGTACACAATTTGCATAACAATGGAAATACGCAACTGACGTTATGGGGAGCGTCTGGAAAAGAGCAGCCGGCAGAGCATGCCGTTTTCTGGCAATTAGCCCGGATATTTCACGAGTTCGAGACATTCATTTTCAAGGCATTCGGGGAGGAAGCTGTACGCATGCTACCGCAAGCCCCCGATAACGCCGTAAATGGATGTTTCGGGCTTGCCCGCAGGGTGAAATATTTATGCGGACCTTTCTACAGGCGCCGATTACAAAGTGTTATCTAAAATGTTTACTTGAAACCACACTTAATCTTCTGAATACATCCGGAAAATAAATTTGCAGAAAAATTTTCATGAAATGTTCAGGTTAGGCAGCGATACTGTCGAGCAGACCCCGACCATGGGTTGACAACTGCCCCACTATCCCTTATTTTCCGGGTACTGAGATGCTCTAACGATCGTCTCATCCGTTCTTTCACATAGGATCTCTTATCCCATCCTATGAAGTTTTCTTCATGGGGGCGAAACGGCTTCGACGGGGATACTGAAGCTCCGGCTGCATACCGAGCGTTTTCCTGTTCGCTCGTAAATCCAATGGGAATTTAAATATAATCGCAGACGATTATAACTACGCTGTAGCTGCATAGCTACCGTCCTCCCGGGTTTTCTCTCGCGGCCCCGGGAAGGGCGTCGACTAGCGGGATAGCGGTTGCGGATTGCCTGGTGCTGCAACGGCGAAACTCTTACCAGGATAAGCTTTCAGGGACCCGGTCCGGAGGGGACCTGATGGACGAAAACCAAAATTCGGAATAAGTATGTAGACGCCTGTGCGGATGATTTTCGGACGCGGGTTCGACTCCCGCCGCCTCCACCATGCTTCGCCCTCTGGGCTACGCATGGC
>CAZYGG010000007.1:0-85071 GCA_964647585.1 uncultured Desulfobacterales bacterium | reverse complement strand
CGAATCTATTATGAAAGGCGGTCTAAAACTGCCGCGAAGCGGTTTCGTACATACTACGTATATCTGTAATCGCTCACACCCTGTAAGGGGTGAAATCAGGTTTGATGGTTTTAGCCAATGGCTGCTTTAATCCGGGCCATCGCTTTCTGGACATTTTCGTAGCTGTTAAAGGCGCTTATCCGGATGAAGCCTTCACCGCAGGTGCCGAACCCGGCTCCGGGGGTGCAGACCACCCCGGCTTCATTGAGCAACTGGTCGAAGAAACCCCATGAATCCTTCTTTCCGTCTATCCAGATGTAGGGTGAGTTTTCCCCCCCCACGCAATCAAATCCGAGGGTTTTAATCTCGGTCCTGATCAGGGCGGCATTTTTTAGGTAGTAATCCACCAGTTTTCGGGTCTGGGCTTTGCCTGCGTCAGAGTAGACGGCCGCAGCCGCTTTCTGGACCGGGTAGGAAACCCCGTTGAATTTGGTTGAATGGCGCCGGTTCCACAGGGGGTGCAGGGCCTGTTTATTACCTTCGGAATCAAACGCCAGACACTCTTTGGGCACCACGGTGAAAGCACAGCGGGTGCCGGTAAAACCGGCGGTTTTGGAAAAGCTGCGAAACTCAATGGCAACTTCCCGGGCGTCTTCGATTTCATAAATCGATCTGGGCAGGGACTCATCCCGGATAAAGGCTTCATAGGCTGCGTCATACAGGATGAGAGCCTTGTTTTCCTTTGCATACGTCACCCACTGGGCCAGCAGGTCACGGCTGATCGTCGCCCCGGTGGGATTGTTGGGAAAACAAAGGTAGATCAAATCCACCGGCTCGGCGGGCAGGGCCGGTATGAAACCGTTTTCCGGTGTGCTGTCCAGGTAGACAATGTTACCATAACGGCCGTTGCTGAAATTACCGGTGCGGCCGGCCATGACGTTGGTGTCGAGGTAAACCGGGTAGACCGGATCCGGTATGGCGATCCGGGCATCCTGGGAAAAAATTTCCTGGATATTGCCGGTGTCGCATTTAGAGCCGTCGCTGATGAAGATTTCATCGGCCTGGATATCGGCACCCCGCGCCTGAAAGTCAAGGCGGGCAATTTCCGCCCTTAAAAAGGGATACCCCTGTTCGGGGCCGTAACCCCGGAAGGTTGCGTCTACGGCCATTTCATCCACGGCACTGTGAAAAGCCTCTATACAGGCGGCGGGCAGACTGCGGGTCACATCGCCAATCCCCAATTTGATGACGTCTTTCTCCGGGTTGGCTTCCTGGAAAGCCGCCACTTTTCTGGCAATGTCTGAGAAAAGATAAGATGCCTGAAGTTTTAAATAATTTTCATTAATTTTGATCATGATAGGTCCTTATGCTATATGCCGGTTGTCATTACTCGGTTCCGTTTGCCGGGGTTCTGCCAATTAGTCTGTTCGCGTTGCACATAAATATTTGCCAAAGATGACAACCGGTATGAAAGGTTTCTCGTATGGTTTTTTTCGTGGCTATTGTATCATCGAGGTCGCGTTGGTACAATTCCCTAAAAAACGTTCAAAATAAAAATGCGCTTTCAATCAAATCAATTCATAGCGTTTGTCCCGTTCCCACTCAGTACGATGGGTATTTATCTCAATACGCAGAACCTGTACAGTTGCGGTTTCAATGCTATCAAACGCTATCTATAGACCAATATCGGTCCGGATGTCAATGGGTAATACCGAATATAATTCTGCAATACGGTAATATTTCCAAAATATATTCTGATAATATGGCTAATACTGAAACAGATATAGTAATGTTGCCGGGTCGGGACCCACGATCCCGCAAGGGGGGAACCCGTGACAGATAGCGCGGAGCGGGTGAGTATTGAACAGCGGCTTTCCGGCAATAAGCTTGATTTCAGTGAAACGTTTGTCCGGGTTGGCCAGCTGCAGAACATTCTGGACGGGGGCGGCGTCTCGGCCACGGACCATACTGTCACCGTGCTGGCCCGGCTGCTGGCCTCCGATCGGCACCTTGATCAAACCCAGTCATTCCATCTTTTCGGATCCATAGCCGGCACCCTGGCAACCATTGGATGCAGCCGGCTCGACACCGACATAAGCCGCCGGGCCCTGCAGGTGCTCTTGCCGGCCGCCACCCACAGCCGGGGCGAAAAACAGCGGGCTTCCGCTGAAACCGTGGGAACGCTTCCCGTGGATATCAGGGGGCCGCGGCTGCATTGCTCCGCAGCGGGAGCGGAGCTGCCGCGCCTGTCTTTAAAAAATATCCTGGCCCGGATGGGGCGTTCCGGTGATGGCGGGGGAAACTATCTCGGCCGCAGCTTCGTCGTGCCCCTTGTCGAAGATGAGCAGGTGGTAGTAATCAAGATTACCCGCAGCGGGGAAGATCCGGCCGGCCTGGAGCGGGAAGCCCGGTGGCTGGATTACCTGAATACAGACCACCGGCCGTTTTCCAGGCAGTTTATTATTCCCCGGCCATTGAAAATGACCGCAGGCTATCTTTTCAAACCGGTTGGTCTGCCGGAATTGAACGGCCGGCCCCCGGAGATCGACCCGTCCACGGCGGCTGCCATTGCCTTTACGGTCCACCGCGATTACTTCGTGTACCCGAACGACCACCGCCCCGGGGCCCGCCTGCCCTATGAACCGTTTCGCCGGGTACTGTTGCAGGCGGCCGGACTTTTCGGGGAACTGGCCGCTGACGGTATTGTCCACACCGCGCCGGTCCCCCTGTTTCACAACCGGGCCCAGCGGAACCGCCGGGATGACGGCGGCATTTACGAATGGGATCGTGCCGGGCGCCTGGACCGGTGGCTGTTGTCCAGCCGGTTTCCGAATTTCGGTCCCACCGGGGTCCGGGATTTTGAACATCTGCTGTCCGTGGGTGAGAAAGCGGGGCGCCAACTGTACCGCCATATCGGCAATCACCTGTTGAGCCTGATCCTGGTTGCCGGCAGCCATTTCCGGCACAAGGCCCCGGAGATGGTGGGGGCTGATGAACAGGGCGAGCCTTTGGATGTTCGCTTTCTCTTTGACCGGGAAAGGTACATCAACCTGGTGCGCGGCGTATTCGGCGCGTACTATGCCGGGTTTTCAAAGGGGGGCACGCCGCCTGATTTAAATGCAGATATTGAAGCCCTGGTTGACAGCCTGATAGACCAGATGGGGGTGGACCGGCACATGCGGGAGGTCCTGCGCCGGGAGGACCAGAACCGGATGTCCATTGAAGAATTCAATGCCTTCCTCGCCCGGTACAACCTGGCGGCGGGAAGCACGGCGGTTGTCGCAAAAGGGGTAGTGGACATTGAAGTCCCGTCGGGCCCCCATCTGGGCGAATTCAACGGTCCCATCTCCGTGCCGGAATTAACCGCGTTTTTAAGGTCAGCATCCGCCGCCATCGTGGCCGGCCGGTTTATGGCTCAAAGGTTTGATGAATTCGTAAAAGCTCGAATTCATCGGTTTTAGGTCTTATGTTTTAAGTGTTATGTCAAAAAAATATTATCAAAACAGATACTTAAAACTTAACACCTAAAACATAAAACACAAGAAAAAGTCATTTTTTACTTTTTTTGAGTCCATCTATGGAAGAAGATATACGGGACAAAGCCTATCTTACGCATGCGGATGTGATTGCCCTGAATTTTATGAAGGATTCGGGGCGCTATCTCTACCGCAGGCATTATCGCAACGGCCTGCGGTCGCATATCATGGAAGTACTGGACGCCGGGCAGGTTCGTCAGGAAACCCGCGGCCGGGTAGTAAAAGGCGTCCGGCTCTTTCCCAAGGCGATCCCGCTGAAAATGCTCCGAATTTTTCGGACCCGGCTCGGATCCATCAGCCAGGCTCTTGATGAGATCGTCAAGCTGCGCGTTATAGAGACCTTCCTGACAAAGGATCAATTCGCCGGCTCCAGTGAATTCATTGTAGAGTACGATGCTCCGGATGGCCCCGACATGCTGTTGTGCGGCCTGCAGGAATTTGTCCAGGGGCGCAAGCTGGATCCCTGGCTGCTGAAAAGCGGCGGTATTTATAAACTCTACCCGGACAAAGACGCCCGGGCGCAGGAAGCATTCATTGCACAACTGCGTAAAAGCGCCCAGCGGTTTGTGGCCGGCATTATTGCCATGATTCAAAAAGCGGGCTACATTCCCGACATCGCCGGTCAGCGCAACCTGCTGGTCAGCCGCATGGGCAATATCCGCCTCGTGGATATCAACAATGTTTCGCAGATCAAATTCGAGACTAAGATCTATATCGATGACAAGGGCTATCCGGTTTGCGATAAATCCATAGAAGCCCTGGCCCTGATAGACCGCTACCTGTGCGATAACCGCAACTGCCGGGGGCAGCTGTTATTCCAGATGTTCCTGGACCCGGACCGCATGCGGGAAGTGGCTGCCCTGGATGATGCCTTCCACCGGTCATTGCAAAAGAAGGCCGGGCCGGCCTTTTGATCGTTACCGACAGTTTCAAAATTCCATGGTTGTAAAAATTGCCCCAGTTGGTATACAATTGGCGTTATTTCAGAAGGTTAGTATTTATGGAAAAATCGGTCTACCGCAGTGTGACCATCGCTTCGCTGATCATGATGGCGTCGGTGTTTTTGAGCCGGGTGATCGGACTGTTCCGGGAAATGGTCATTGCCGGCGTAGGCGGGACCCGGGCTGCCGTGGATGCCTACCAGGTGGCTTTCGTCATTCCGGAAATCCTGAACCACGTTGTGGCCAGCGGTTTTTTAAGCATCACGTTCATACCCATTTTTACCGGCTACCTGGCCGGCAGACGGGAAGCGGAAGGCTGGCGCCTCTTTTCAATTGTACTGACCCTTTTTGGCGGAATCCTGGCCATATTGATACTCGCGGCCTGGCTTTTTGCGGCCCCGCTCCTGTCCGTGGCTGCTCCGGGTTTCCGGGAATCCCCCCTGTTTCCCCAGGCCGTCCAGATGATGCGGATCATTTTACCGGCCCAGTTTTTCTTTTTTTGCGGCGGTCTTTTCATGGCGGTGCAATTCGCCAAAGAATCCTTTACGATACCCGCCCTGGCACCGCTGGTTTATAATCTCGGCATCATTGTCGGAGGACTGGTGGGCGGGTCGCAAAACAGCATGGTCGGATTCGCGTGGGGGGTTCTCGGCGGGGCCTTTGCGGGCAGCTTTCTACTGCAGCTGGCCGGGGCTTCTCGGGCGGGGATGCGGTATAGACCGGTCCTGGATTTCAGGCACCCGGATTTGAAGAAATACATCCTGATCACGATTCCGTTGATGGTCGGCCTGACAATGACCTTTTCGACGGAAATTTTCTTCAGATTTTTTGGTTCATACCTGCCCGGCGGCAGCATTGCCGGTTTAAATTACGCCCTGCGCATCATGTTCATCGTCGCGGGGCTGGTGGGGCAGGCCGTGGGCGTGGCCTCTTACCCGTTCATGGCGAAGCTGGTTGCCGAAGACCGCCTGGCGGAGCTGAACACCCTGTTAAACACGCTGTTGCGCTACCTGGCCATTACGATTCCCCTTTCGGTTCTCGTGATCATCCTGCGGCACGAGGTGGTCCTGGTTCTCTTTCAACGGGGTGCTTTTACGCCTGAATCCACAGCCCTTACGGCCAGAGCCCTGGCTTTTATCATGGTGGGCGCCTTCGCGTTTTCTGCGCAGACAGTCGTCGCCAGGGGATTTTACGCCATGCAGAACACGCTGCTGCCGGCTGTTTATGGAACCGCCGCGGTGGTGTTGAGCCTGCCGCTGTATATCATTGGGATGCAGTGGATGGGCGTCAACGGCGTGGCCCTGGCATGCGCCCTGTCGGCCACGTTACAGGTGGCTGTGCTGTACGCTGTCTGGAACCGGAAAAGAGGGAATAAAGCCAGCCGGGAAGTGTACCGGGCTATTTTCAAGATTCTGGGCCTGAGCGTTTTCCTGGGCGGGTTCGCGTTCATCATCAGAGCGGCCCTGATACCGGTGGCCGACAATGCCACCTTTACCGGGTGTGTCGTTATTCTGGCGATAACCGGTGGTCTTTCACTTCTCTTTCTTGTGGCGGCCGGCTATCTTTTCCGGATTGAAGAGATTACCAGCGTATTCAAGAAACTGGCTCTAAAAGCAAAAGCCGATAAACCCAAAAATGATTGAATTTATCGGCCACATAGCGTGTATCAGGATAACGTTTCCATAGAAGCGGTTCTCGACTAATTGTCATTCTGAGGAGTGAAACGACGAAGAATCCCCCCCAATGAATCACTATCCTGGCATGCAGGGGACTCTTCGCTACGCTCAGAGTGACAGGTAAATGGAACATTTTTATGGTAACCTGTACAAGTGTTAAGGTTTAGGTGTTAGGTTTAAGTCTTAAAACATAAGACCTAAAACGTAAGACCAGTTCGGCAGATTGCAGCTGTCATCAACAGGAGGTGCCATGCCGGAGAAATACGACCTGGCGGTTGCCAGGGCTTCGCATAAAGATGTGGATACACGCTTTTCCGTTTACCACGAGTTGATGTCTGTAAAGGTCCAGGAAGTTCTGCTGGTGGCGACGCCCTACGATGCGTATATCATGGAGGAAGACGGCAGCCTGGCCGCTCGCATCATTAACGAGTACCACGGCCTGAACCTGAGCCGGCCGCCGCGGCTCACCAAGGTATCATCAGGGCAGGCGGCCCTGGAGATCCTTGAAAACCAGGAGTTTGACCTGGTCCTGACCATGCCCAACCTGAAGGATACGGATCCGTTTTCGCTTGGCCGCGAGATAAAGAAAAGAAAACCCGAACAGCCGGTAATTCTGCTGGTGTACGGGCGCAGCAGTCTCATTGACCGGCAGCCGGATGCCGCGGGCATCGATCGGATTTTTATCTGGTCGGGGGACAGCGATCTGCTGCTGGCCATTGTCAAAAATGTTGAAGATAAAATGAACGTGGACCGGGATACCCGGCGGGCGGGTGTCCGGGTTCTCATCCTGGTAGAAGATTCGCCTTTGTACCGCAGCTTTTTTCTTCCGTTGATTTACCGGGAAGTCGTGCATCAGACCCAGTCGGTTCTGGAGGAGAGCCTTAACGAAGAGCACCGCCTGCTCAAAATGCGGGCCCGGCCCAAAATAATGGTGGCCGAAAATTATGAACAGGCCCTCTCCCTTTTCAATCGCTTTCAACCATTTGTGTTCGGGGTTATGTCGGATACCCGGTTTCCCATGGAAAATCAGGTCGTGGCCGATGCCGGCGCCCGCCTGTTGGCGAAAATCAAGGCCCGGGTGCCCCACCTGCCGTTGCTCCTGCTGAGTTCCGAATCTGAAAATCGGCAGCTGGCCGAGGACCTGCAGCTCCAGTTTGTGGACAAAAATTCACCCCGTCTGGCTGCGGAGGTGCATGCTTTTTTTCTGGATTTCCTGGGGTTCGGCGATTTCGTATTCAGGACAGCGGACCAGACGGAGATCGGCCGGGCGGGCAGTTTCCGGGAATTGGAAAAGATTCTGCCGGAGATACCCGATGAACCGATATACTACCAGGCCGTGCGCAACCGCTTTTCCAACTGGTTCATGGCGCGTTCGGAGATTGCCCTGGCCTCTGTTATTGCCACGATTCCCGCCTCCGACTTTACCGAAGTTTCAGCGTTGCGGCAGTTCTTGATCAGGTGCATCCACAGTCTGCGCAAGAACCGGCAAAAAGGGGTCGTGGTCCAATTTTCGCCGGCCGAGTTCGACCCGGCCATATCTGATTTTGTGAAAATCGGTAATGGCTCTCTGGGGGGCAAGGCGCGGGGACTGGCTTTCTTCACCTCTATTTTGCACCGGGAGTCCACCCTCACCGAGAAGTACCCCGGCATCAAGATCACCGTGCCGGGGACACTGGTGGTGGCCACCGAGGGCTTTGACCGTTTTATCGCGGAGAACGACCTGAAAGACATCGGCGTGGCGGTTAATGATGATCATCAAATCGAACAGCGGTTTCTGAATGCCCGTCTACCCGCCCAGCTTGCCGATACCCTTACCACATATCTGGAAAAGGTAGTCGGACCGCTCTCAGTGCGTTCCTCCGGATTGTTTGAGGACGCCTATTTCCAGCCCTATTCCGGTCTTTACAAAACCTACATGATTCCGAACAACGATCCGGATATTGAAGTCCGGCAGGAACAGCTCTTCACGGCGGTCAAGCTGGTCTACGCATCCACGTTTTTCAAAGGGCCGCGCACTTTTAAAAAGAGTACCCGGTATCACATCCGGCGCGATTCCATGGCGCTGATGATCCAGCAGCTGGCCGGAACCGTCTGGGGCGATTATTTCTACCCGGCCGTTTCAGGGGTGGCCCGATCAAAGAATTACTACCCGGTCGCGGGCATGCGGTCAAGTGAGGGGATCGTTCGTATTGCCCTGGGCATGGGCAAGACCGTGGATGAGGGTGAGGGCGGGCTGCGGTTTTCACCCCGGCATCCGGAGATTCTGCCCCAGTTTTCCAGGATGGAGGATATCCTCGAAAATGCCCAGTACCGGTTTTATGCCCTGAAGATTAAAGGCTATGATGAAAAACTTGGTTTCCACCGGGGGACTAACCTGGAACTGCGTGATATCAGTGATGCCGGGGATGAGTACCCTGTAAAAAGTCTTTGCAGTACCTATATCCACGCGGAAAATCGAATTCGTGACAGCCTGGTTAAAGGCGGGTCTCCGGTTTTAACTTTTGCATCTGTTTTAAAGTACGATCGCTTCCCTCTGGCCGAGCTCGTTACCGATCTTCTGAAGCTGGGCCGGGCGGGGATGGGCTGTGATGTTGAATTTGAATTCTGCCTGAATTTGAATCCCCAAACCGGAGATCCGGACGAGTTCTACATTCTGCAGGTCCGCCCGATGACCGCCGGACAGGAACACGCCGATATTCACGTGGATGCCGCCGATATCGAACAGGCGTTCTACCATTCGAAGCAGTGCCTGGGGAATGGCGCGAACCGGGAAATCCGGGATATTGTCTACGTTCGCCCCGACGCCTTCGACCCGGCCGTTACCCGGACGATCGCTGATGAAATCGGGGTACTTAACGCCGGGCTGGCAAAAGCCGGGCGGAAATATCTGCTGGTTGGTCCGGGCAGATGGGGATCGGCCGACCGGTGGCTCGGCATTCCGGTGCGGTGGGCTGATATTTCACAGGCCGGGGCCATCGTCGAGATCAGAAGCCGGGACCTTATTCAGGCGGATGCGTCCCAGGGCAGCCATTTCTTTCAACATATCACCGCCCGGGGCCTGCAATACATTACCATTTCGGAGGGATCGGAAGGTTTCATTGACTGGAAACGGCTGGCGACTTTACCCCTGGCGGAAGAGACCCGATACCTGCGGCACATCCGCCTGGCCGCCCCCCTAATGCTCAAGGCTGACGGTCGGCATGGGCATTGCGCCGGCCTGCTCCCGGCAGAAACGGCCCGATTTTGAGCCAACATATTTTTTTAAAATGGTCTCTAAACTATTCTGGAACCGAACCGATGGCTTTGTCTAAAACTTTGCGAACCATCCGGGCCATTTCAGACCGAATTATCGGTTTCATTAGTAAACCGCTGCTGCCGATTTTCCCGGGGTGACCTTCGGCTATCTGGTGGCTGAACCCGGTACAAAAAATAATGGGGATATCCGCGCGGACAGCCTTTATCTCAGCGGCCAGCTTATCGCCGGTCATTTGGGGCATGGTCATATCGGTAATTACCAGATCAAATTGTTCCGGCTGAGTTCTAAAAAGTTCCAGGGCTTCTAGGCTGCTCGTGCGACCGACAACCCGGTACCCGAGACTGGCCAGCATTTGTTCGCCAATATCAACCAGGCTCGATTCATCATCGATGAGCAGGATGCGTTCCTGACCCCCGGGAAGCGCTATTTCAACATCGCTTTTAGGCTCTAAAGCACTTTCGATAACCGGTAGATAGACATTTATACTGGTGCCTTTTCCCGGCTCGCTGTAGGCCGTGATTCCGCCTTGGCAGCCTTTGACGATTCCATGTACAACCGATAACCCGAGCCCCGTGCCTTCCCCCCTTTCTTTTGTGGTAAAAAATGGATCGAAAATGCGTTCAATCACTTCCGGAGGTATGCCTACCCCGGTATCGCCGACAGTTAAATTAAGATATGTACCGGGTTTCACATCCGGGATCTGAGACGATGATTCGGCATCCAACAGCACATTATTCAGGCTTACTTCAAGGATACCGCCGCCAGCACCCATTGCATGCCCGGCGTTCACACAAAGATTCATGAGGAGCTGATGTATCTGAGTAGGATCTCCCATTACCAGAGAACTGCTGCCAAAGCTCTGTTTGATTTCAATAGTAGCCGGCAATGACGCACGCATAAGTTTCAAAGCTTCCTTTACAATGACTTTGACCGATACGGGCCTGAGTTCCTTCTCTGCCTGGCGGCTGAATGTAAGGATTTGCTGTACCAGTTCTCTGGCGCGATTGCCGGCTTCCATGACATTGTCCAGGTAGCCGGATACTTGACTGTCTTTGGTCGATTGTAACCGGGACAATTCAGTGTATCCCATAATGGCTGAAAGGATGTTGTTGAAATCATGCGCTATGCCCCCGGCGAGTGTTCCGATGGCTTCCATTTTTTGAGCCTGAACGAGTCGCCTTTGAAGCTTTTCCTTTTCTTTCTGGGTTTTAATGCGCTGGGTGATATCATGCGCGATACCTTCAACCGCAATTGTCTGATCCCGGTTGTCCAAAATGGGTTCTTCCGATATCTCCAGCCGGTGGATGCCGCTATCTTTATCGTAAATTTCTACTTCGTAGGGGCTTTGTCGAATGCCCTGCAGGCCCAGATTAGCGATCTGCAGAGCATCCTTGTTCATTTCACTATTCGTGAAATACTTATTAAAGCGGGCTTTGAACTCTTCCGGTGAGTATCCGAGAACATTGAAAACAGAGGGACTCAGGTAAGTCATGGAACCGGATGCGTCCCGCGTATAAAAGAAATAGTTTCCGCGGAGGACCTCGATCAGGCGGCGGTATTTTTTTTCACTCAGCGCCAATCTTTCCTTTTCCTTCTCCAGTTGATGCACTTTCTGGTCCAGCTTTCTGGCTATTGCCTGGGTATACTCTTTTTGTAATTCGATTGCATCTTTTTCGAGGGTTGGGGACGGGATCATTCTGTCTGTTTCGGCAGCGTTCAAAACTGTTTGTATTTCATTCAGGAGGCGGTCGATTTCCAACGGTTTGACGATAAATCTGGCCGCACCCAAACTCAGGGCTAGTTCTTTATTTTGGGGGTCAGTGTAAGTGGCCGTATAGAAAATGAATGGGATCTCGCTCAGTTGCTCATCAGCCTTGACTGCCTGGCACAGGGCGTAGCCGTCCATTTCGGGCATAAGGATGTCAGATATGATCAATTCGGGTGGCTCCCGGTGAATACGCTCAAGCGCCAGTTTTCCATTTTCGGCGCTTTCCACCTCATACCCATTCATCTCGAAAGCAGATTCAAGGAGAACCCTTGAATTTTCGTCATCTTCGGCAATAAATATTTTCATGGCGTTTTTTCCAGAACGGTTTCAATCTGTTTCATGACCGACAGGGGATCAATGGGTTTTTCTATATAGCCGTCACAGCCGGCCTCTAACAGCCGCGTACGATCACCGGCCATGGCATATGAAGTGACCGCGATAATGGGGATGCTGTTGCCGATCTCAGAGGCCCGGATCTTCTCCAGGACCTCGGTTCCCATAATGTCGGGTAATTGGATATCCAGCAATATGAAGTCCGGTCGCTCCTGCAGCGCCAGCGCAACACCCTTATGACCGGTTTCCGCCTTGATGGTTTTATAATTGTTGGTTTCAAGGATGAAGGTAATCAACTCCATGTTGTTCTCATTATCTTCAATAACCAGTACTCTTTTCATGGGCTTGCCTCATCAACCGGCTGCGGCCGGTTACCAGTTGCTTCAAGGTTCATGGGAATCAGAAGGCCAAAAGTGCTGCCCCGGTCCTTTTGACTGTTGAACAGGGTCTCGCCGCCCAGGATTTCAGTGGCCAGCTTGCGGGTCAGATAAAGGCCAAGGCCGGTGCCCCCGGCCTTGACCCGCAGATGGGAGTCCAAACGTTCAAAGGCTTCAAAGAGCCTTATTTGGTCTTCGGGGGGGATGCCAATACCGGTATCCGACACCAGTATTTCGACATTTTCTTCACAGGTTCTGGCTTTGACACCAATACGACCCGTTTCGGTATACTTGACCGCATTGCTCAGATAATTAATGAGACACTGCAGCAGCCGCTTGCGATCCGTACGCATTTGCAAATCAGCCGGAACGGATATGTCGATTTCCAGGTTTTTGGCTTTCAATTGGGGGTCAATATTTATGACGGCTTCAGAGATGACCTCGGAAAGGATGATGTCCTCAGTAAATACATCTATGCGTCCGGCCTCAATCTTGGAGATATCGATGACATCCGTTATCAAGGCGAGCAGATGCTTGGCGGAGTTGTAGACCCTTGTCAGGTGGTCCTGCTGTTTCGCATTAAGCGGACCGGTCATTCCTTGAACAATGACTCCTGTGAAACCGATAATCGAGTTAAGCGGTGTTCTTAACTCATGGCTCATGGAAGCAATAAACATGCTTTTCAGTTGATCCAGCTTCTTAAGGTTTTGATTCGCTTCAAAAAGTTTTTTATCAATTTCAGTTCTTTTTTCAATTTCCTTCTTCAGTCGGAAATTCCACCAAAGCGTGATCAGGAGAATGATCAGGGCGACCCCTGCTATCTGCAGCAGATAACGCCAGACCAGTCGTGGGGCGATTCCCGGTTTGTATTCGATGTTGACCCACCGTCGGCGGATATCGTTCTCTTCTTCCGGGCTTATGGATGCCAATCCCTTGTTAAGAATGCGCACCAGCACAGGCCAGTCGGATCGTACGGCAAAATGAAGATTCTGAGTTTCCTGGGACACCGGTGCCGCCACTTTGAGGTTGGTTAGGTTGAGTTTTCTAATCCAGTAAGTCGAAGAGGCAATGTTACCGATGAAAGCTTGGACCTGCCCATTGGAAACTGCCAGGAGAGCATCCTGCTGGGTTTTGAAAAGGTGTGGCTCGATATAGGTATGGTCCCGCAGATAGCCTTCATGCGAGGTGTCTCGTTGGACAGCAACCCGCATGTCGGTGATATCATTCAGCCCGGATAAAAAGGGTGTGTCTGTCCGGGTTATGATAACCCGGTGAAAATTGATATAGGGTACGGAAAATTTGAAAAATTGTTTCCTTTCCTGGGTGGGAGCGACACAGGGCAGGACATCAATTTTTCTGGTTTTCGCCCAGGCCACCGACTCCTCCCAGGTGAGCCCCTTGGCAACTTGCATGTCCAAGCCTAAACGCTGGTTTAATATCTTGATATAGTCTGAAGTGATGCCGCTGTAGGTACCATCTGAAGAGACATACTCAAAGGGCGCAAACTCAGGATCAACCCCCAGGCGAATCACCGGATGCTCGCGAATCCAGGCTTTTTCGGCCGTTGTCAAGAGGATCCTTTTTTCGGGTTTCGTCATCTCGGATTTTGCGAAGAGCATTTCCCGCGGCAATCCCGACAAATAGACATAGACTGCCCGGTTGTATATGGAGTCGGGATTTCCTTTTAAGCGACGCAGATTAGCATCAATTTTTTTGGCGAGGACATGGGCGATTGCGGAATCCTTCGGGAAAGCAAACTTGAGATGGCGGGGGTTAAAAATAATAGACGTTTTTCGTAAATCATAATCATCCGCAAACAAAGCCCCAAAGATCCGGTTGACGATGCCGGCATCAGCCTCGCCCTTGTGCAGCAGTTCAAAAACTTCCTTATAGTTGTCAACTTCGATAAACGAACACTCAATATCAAATTCAAGGGCCAGTTTTTTGATGCCGCCTTCACCTTCCGTGTGGATACTGCCTCGCATGACGGCAATTTTTTTGCCCCTTAGGTCAACCAGGGACTCGATTGACTGCTTCTGATCGGTGTAAACAGTAGCCCAATTGACCAGGAAGGTTTCATTAGAGAAATAATATTTGCGGGCTCTTTTTTCTGAAAAAGCAACGTCTACCATAAGGTCGATCTGATTGGCTTCAAGCCGTTTCAGACACTGACTCCACGTACCGGGCACATATTTCAGGGCCCAGCCTTCTTTCCGGGCGATTGAATTCAATACATCGGGGAACAGGCCAACGATTTCGCCTGTCTCATCGGTAAAGATTTTAGGCTGGTTCTCATAGGCGCCAACGCGGATGACGAGTGGGGACGAAGATTTGTCATCAGCAAAGAGGGGCACTGGAAGAAAGGATAAAATACACAGGGAAATTAGAAAGGCTTGCAGGTGATCACAGCAGCTTCTATAAAAACTGAAATTATTGATAGTATGATGTTTTTTTAGGAAAATTAGCATTATAGGACCATTGTCCTTTGTGCAGATTGAAAGCCCCAAAGATGTGCATTACGCGGAAATTCGAAAACACTTTCTATATCCTGTGTTGTTTTGCCCGACTAACGCATAGCGCAACTGATGACAAATGGTAAATTCTTTATTGATACCGTACGAACCTCTTCAATTAAAATCAGAGCAGTAGTGTTTAGGTAATCAGGCCGGAAGCTCAGCAGCCTCTTTTTTACCTTTTTCCTCATCAACAAAATACAGCAAAACCATGCCGATGACGAAGAGGATGACTACCGAAGCCATGCTCCAGCGGGCGGCGAGCTGTCCGACGGCCTGCATTTGAGTTTCTGTCGGAGAGGCCGGCATTAACATGCGGCGCACGGTCAGGCCGACAATGCCCATCAGGGCCGGCCCGATAATGGCGGCGAATTTTCCCAGCATGTTGTAGAAACCGTAAAACTCCGCGGCCCGGTTGGCCGGGATCATGCGGGCGTACCAGGATCGGCTCAGGGCCTGGACACCGCCCTGGACGGTGGCAATGGCCACTGCCAGCAGGTAGAATTCAATTTTGCGGGACATAAGGGTGGCGTACAGAGTTACCCCGATATAGATGACAAGGGTGAGGTAGATGGATTTTTTAACCCCCCATTTCTGTCCCAGCCACCCGAAAAGAAGCGCAAAGGGGAAGCCGATAAACTGGACGATCAACAGGGCCACGATAAGGCTGTTGGCTTCAAAACCGAGGCTCATGCCGTAGTCCACGGCCATTCTGATGATGGTATCGACACCATCGATATAAAACCAGTAGGCCAGCAGGAAAAGCAGCAGGGTTTTCATTTGGCGCAGCTGCCCCAGGGTCCGGGCAAACCGCCGCAAACCCTCGGCAATCACATTGGGGCCTTTCTCTTTACCGGTTCCCGCCGGTTCCTCGACCCAGACCAGTGTAAAGATAGCGAACAGTCCCCACCACAGGGCGACTGACAGGAACGAATAGCGGACCGCGGCCGCCGCGTCGGGCAGCCCGAATTTGGCGGGCATCAGGGTCATGAGGACATTGACCAGAAAGAGGAGGCCGCCGCCCAGATACCCCAGGGCAAACCCCAGGCTGGAGACGGAGTCGAGCTTCTTTTCCCCGGCGACGCTGGGCAGAAGCGAATCATAGAAAATATTCCCGCCTGAAAAGCCGATGACCCCCATGACATATAAGAAAATCGCCCACTCCCACTGCCCTTTGCCAACGAAGAAAAGGCCACCGGTCATCAAGACGCCCAGGTAAGCGAAAAAGGTCAGGAATTTTTTCTTTGCGGACCCCCGGTCGGCAATGGCTCCGAGCATCGGCGCCATCAGGGCTACCAGCAGGCTGGCCGCCGAGTTGCCAAAGCCGAGCATGGCTGTGCTGGCATTGACGTCGGTGCCGACACTCCAGTACTGTTTGAAGAAGACAGGGAAAAAACCGGCCATGACCGTAGTGGCAAATGCCGAATTTCCCCAGTCATACAGAGCCCAGCCCCAGACAGCCTTTTTGCTTTTATCCATGGGTGTATCGTTCCTGTACGGTTAGAAGTAAAATCCGGAAAAACAATCCACGTGTGATTGTTTACTCCGGCTGGAGTGTGAGGCATTGCCGCACGCTGTCTAAATTGTCCGGGGACACCACCAGCAGGTGGTCATCTATACGGCGCCCATCGAGGTATTCATTTAAAAAGAAAGTGCAGCCATCCAGCATACAAATCTTGCCACCGGCCGCCTCGACAATGATGCGGGCGGCGGCCAGGTCCTGGTAGGATTCGTTGGCGATCAGCGCGGCGTCGGCCCGGCCGGTGGCTACATAGCAGATATGGGCCGATGTGCAACCCAGATCCCGGATTTTGCCCGGGAATTTAGATGTGTAATTCTGGTGGAAACGGGAATAGGTCAACAGGATGCTTTCGTCGTCCACTGAATTTCTGGGCGGTATGGCGATTTGATCGCTGCCGCGGTAAGCCTTGCCGTCGGCACGGGCGTGAAAGAGGTCACCGGTGGCAGGCATATGGAAAGCGCCGAAGACCGGCCAGAAATTTTCAAGCAGGGCCACCGATATTCCCCAGACCGGAATCCCGGACTGGAAATTGTCGACACCGTCGATGGGATCGAAAATCCACAGGTACCGTTTACCATCGTGGGAATAGTCATCGGCCAGGTCGCTCTTTTCAAACAACCCGTGATCCGGGAAACGGGCCTTGAGCAGTTTTTCGTACGCGTTCACCAGGTGCAGTTCCGCTTCGGTAACCAGGTTCTCATCAAATTTTATGTCATCCCGGCCCTTACCGTAAAAGTTCAGGGACTCTTTGCCCAGTGTTATTAGGGCGTCCATTGCGAAATCGGTCAGCTCTTCAATGTCCTGGTGACTGGTTTTCCCCATTTTGCCTCCTTCCGGCTGATTAAAGGACTGTTGCAGAAATTGCGCATGCCTGCTCCCGAACAGGATGCCCGGGTGCGGTTATTTTTGAAACGACAAATTCTACTTTATCAGAAAGGGTGTTGTTGGCAAGATTAAAAAGGGCTGTTTTTTACTGCTGGGATTTTTAACCCCCTGCCGGATACAGGGGGCAAATAGGAAAGGTTTCTATTTGTCGGTGGTTTCAGTCTCGGGGCGTTTTTTTTTAGCCTTGCCGGCTTCCAGAATCGTATCCAGTTCATCTTCTTTGAGCCCTTGTTCCATCACTGCTTCGGCCAGCTTTTCGGCGGCCTCCCGCCTCTGTGTGATTTCCGCTTTGTCGTCGATTTTAACTTCAACGATTCGCTGGGCATCATCCGCCAGAAGCTGGGCCAGAGAAGCCGCAATTCTAACGGCGTAGTCACTGGGCGGAAACATGTTCCGCGTGCGAAAGGCCTGAATGATGCCTTCGGAATTATCCTGGGGCTCCGGCAGATCGGCGATCAGAAAGGTTTCCGTGCAAAGCTGGGCATAAATATCTTTGTCCACTTCACTATATTCCGTGATGCTGACACTGGCATCGTCATCGTTGCGGCTGATAGCATATTTCTGCTTCATCTATGATCCTTCCATGGCTTGATGGCAAATGGGGGTGTAAGCAACAGGGTGGACGACCGGGGAACAGGCGGCGTTTCGAGACCTTTGAGAAATACCCCCTTTTACCCCATTTCGGCGTTGGGCTCAAATTTTAATCCTCGAAATACTCAATGTATTCCTCTGGTTAAAATTTTCGCCCGCCTTGAACTGAAACAAAATTGGGCATTTTTCAAAGGTCTCGTTTCGTGGACGTTGTCACGGCCGGCAATGCCATATAGTGTATTAATGCCGTAACTATATGTATTGAAAAGAGAAATGTCAAGCCCGCCAGCCGGGAAATTCCCGGAGGAGCACTTTCTGCCACTGCGGAAGAGCCTGGTGCGGTGATTGGCGCTAAACGAGGATGAAAACATGGCATCTCGTTGTCGCGTTGATGGTCTTGAGGCCGATTTAATTATCTAATTTTGTAAGTTTTGGCTTGGAGATCGAACGAAAAAAAAGTGCCCGTACAAGTGCGAAGCCTTTACACCTGATATCGGCCGAAAACATGAAACCGCAATCCTTTTCTCTTGGAAAAATCCTGATTTTCGAGTAAGTTGGTGTTTATGCATACAAAAACGATCCTCATAGTGCCCCTAATAATAACAGTGCTGTTTCTTTCGGTCACCGTTATCCGGGCTGCCGACGAGCAAAATGGTCCCGGGGTTGCCCCGCCCGGTCTCACGCTTACCGAAGCAGTTATGTGTGAGGGCATCGAATCTTATGCCCCCCATATGCCGGCTGTTGTTTTTTCTATAAATATCGGTAAAGTAAGTTGCTATTCTAATTTTGACCCGGTTCCGAAAAAAACCCATATCTACCACCGGTGGTATTTCAAGGACAGGCTGACAACCCGGAAGAAGCTTTTCCTCAAACCCCCGCGCTGGGCCTCTTATACCAGCATTCAGCTGCGGGAGGCCGACCGGGGACCCTGGCGTGTAGAGATAACCGATAAAGACGGGAATATTCTCAAAATCTTGCGGTTCAGCATCACGGACTAATAATCATGGATACACACTCATTTTTGATGGGGCTGCGGTGGCAGGATGTGCTCGATATCGCCTTTATCAGCTATATCCTGTTCCGGCTCTATATCCTTTTCAGAGGGACCTATGTATCCAGGGTGATTGCCGGCCTGGCCGTTATCTGGTGTGTTCAGGAGATTGCCCAGTATCTGGGCCTGATCGTGACCAGTTGGATCATGCAGGATATCATCGCGGTTGCCGCCCTGATCATTATCATCATCTTTCGTAATGAAATCCGGAGTGTCCTGCAGGCGAAAAATTTGCGGGCCATCTTCTGGAGCGTGCCCCGCAAAGCGGAAGAAACCCCCCTGGAGGTTACCATTGAGAGCGTCTTTCGACTTGCCAAGCACAGAACCGGGGCCCTGATCGTCTTACCCGGCAAGGAGGATATCGACGATGTGGTGCGGGGGGGGATCGAGCTGAACGGTGATGTTTCCAAGGAGATCATCACCAGTATTTTCAAGACCCAGAGCCCGGTCCACGATGGCGCCGTGATCATACGCAGGGGCCGGGTTTACAAGATGGGGACCATCCTGCCGCTTTCCCGGCAGGAGGGTCTGCCCTCCTATTACGGTACCCGGCACCGGGCGGCCCTGGGGCTGGCCGAAGTGTGTGATGCCCTGGTGATTGTCGTATCGGAAGAACGCGGGGATGTTACTGTTGCGCACGATGGCCGGATAACGGATATCAAGGACCGCTTTGTATTGAGCGGACAGCTTGAGAGACATCTGGGGGTTTTGCCGAAGCACTCCGACGAACAGTCAGAGGAACGGTTGCATACACTGGTGGCGGCATTGGTTTCAGTTTTGTTCGTCACGGCGGTGTGGTTCAGTTTTTCCAAGGGCTTTGAAAGCATGATGACCATGGAAATACCTATAGAATATACCAAACGAGCTCCCCGGATGGAGATTCTGGAGACGTCCGTCAATACGGTCCATCTTAAACTCAGCGGCAGTGGATCACTGATAAGGGCAACCCGTCCCGAACAGGTTCATGTCAAACTCAATCTTGCAGATGCGGTTGCCGGTCGCAACACGTTTACCATTACCGGGGAGGATGTATCCCTGCCGCCCGGTGTTTTTTTAAAACAGGTGGATCCCCAGGTCATTGAAGTTTCTCTTGATGCTATCGGGATAAAGGCATTGCCCGTACAGGTGGACTGGGCCGGCCACCTGGCCGATGATCTGGTGTTGACCCAGGTGTCGGTTATGCCCCCCACGGTGAAAGTGTCCGGCGGCCTCAGGATTCTAAAGGAACTGGGCACCCTGTACACTGAAAAGGTATCGCTGGACAGCATTGCCGGTTCTGGAAGCCAGCGGGTCAGTCTGGTCTTGAACCAGGCATCTATGCGTCTTGGGTCCGGGGCAAAACAAAAGGTGGAACTGCACTATCGCATCGAGAAGCGCACAGAAGTGAAAAAAACTGACAGTTAAGCCGGGGTTTAGTTTCGATCTAAACCCTCCACCTCAGGTGGCGGATCCGGAGAGGTTCGGCCGATCCGGTGAGAATAGCCTTAAAGCACGAAAATCGAATATCGAAATTCGAATTTATATTTCAATGACTGTTTCCGCCCTTTTTCAGGGGGCATTTTGAGGCCTCCCGCTATTCGGGAGGAGTTCTTACAATATAATCATATATACTGGTCCACCATCTCATTGATTAACTTCTCCGCGCCTGCAGGACCGGATTTGGCCAGGATATCATCCACCAGGGCTTTCAACTTGAGATACGTCGCGCGGTCATTTTTAAGGTCGGCGGTTGAGCGAAACGCCCCCCCGCGGCGACCGGTACGGTAAATCAGCCGGTCGGTGTCGGACAGCGCCTGGTAGGCGTCCACCACCTGCAACATCTTCTTTTTGTCGTCCGGGAGTTTTCCGGAAATATCCTCCAAAAGATTCATCATGTGGTCGCTGGTCACCGTACTGGTAATACCGTCCAGGGTTTCGATAAAGAGCCGTATCTCCTCGGCGGCCTGGTCATCGGTCTGCATGGTGAACGTTCCGGCCTGGAGGTTCTCATAAAGGGGAACCCGGGGAGGGACGCGCAGACTGCGCAGACGAATGAAATGGGGGTTGATCTGATTGATAACCTTAGCCGTTTCAACCGCATGTTCTTTCCACATCTCCTGGCCGCCGAGCCCCGGCATGACATATTCGGAAACTTCCATGCCGGCTTTTCGCAGCTTTTGCCCGGCTTCAACATGCTGGGCCCCGGTGACCCCCTTTTTCATCAATTTCAGCAGCGGGTCATACCCGGTTTCAAGCCCGATGTGAACCCGGTCCAGTCCGGCGGCCCGGATCTTCTCAAGCGAGTCGACCGATTTTTTGGTAACGGTTCTGGACCGGGAATAGGTGGTGATCCGTTTAATCTCAGGGAATTTTTCGGTTAAAAATTCGAGCACCACCACCAGGTCATCCGTCTTCATGATCAGGTTGTCCGCGTCCTGCAGGAAACAGGCCCCGGTCTGGTTGAACAGCCACGCGGTGATCTGGCGGTGCTGGTCGGTAAACCGGTTATCTGAAAATACGGCACTGACGACCTGGTGATTGAGGCTGCCCCCAAAACCGAGATTGTCTGAAAGCGCGGTGATGTCATCGGCCATGTTGCGGGCGATTTGAATGTCCGCTTTTATTTCGTCAACGGTCCGCAGTGAAAATTTGCTGCCCTTGTAGACCGGGCAGAAAAGGCAATGGTTCCAGGGGCAATTGCGGGTGATGCGCAAAAGCAGGCTGCGGGCTTCGTTAGGGGGACGTATCGGGCCCTGCTCGAATGATTTGTTTTCTGTCATTGTTTCGTATTTCGGAATTCGGATTTCGAGTTTTTTAGTCCGGATATTCTAAAGGCGTCCATAACCCTCTGCCCGCCCGGACTGACTCTATCGTAACAATGTTGCGACAAACGTGCTAACAGATGAATATTTCTTCAGGAACCTGGCTGAGCAGGGACGCACCGGTTTCGGTAACGGCAATCACGCTTTCGATACCGGCGCAAAAGCGGTCGGCGAAAACCATTTTAGGCTCGATCGCCAGCACCATGCCGGGTTCCAGTTTCTCTTTTTTGTCCCGGGCGATAAATGGCGGTTCAACCAGTTCCAGGCCGACACCGTGGCCGATGAAAGCGGTCTTGTGGCCCGGGGGGCCCAGGAACTGCTCACCATACCCCAGGGTTTCAGCTGTCCGGACCGCCAGGTTGAAAAGCGCATCCATGGTCACACCCGGCCGGGCTGCCGCCAGGACCGCCCGGTGGATGTCGATGGCTGCCCGGCAGGCGTCGTGTGCTTCTGCGGGCAGTGGCCCGATGGCGAACATCCGGGTCTCGTCCATATGGTAGCCGTTCAGGACGGTTCCGAAATCGACCATCACCGGTTCATTGGCCGCCAGCTTTTTATAACCGGCTCCGCAGGGGAACGCCACCGAAGTGCCCGACCCGCTGGCCGGGGAGTCCAGGTGCCCCAGGCGGCCACCGCTGGTGCCGCTGAGGATGTGCCACGAGTAGAGATCGGTCAGAAAATCACGGCAGCGGAGCCCGCCGCCATGCCCGTGCTTGCGGGCAAACGCATCGATCATCCCCGAGAATTCGATCTCGGTAAGGCCCGGACGTATGGCGGAGCGCATATACTCAAATATTTTACACGAAAGGGCAGCCGTCAACGCCATTTGGTTCAATTCCCACCGGGATTTAATCATGCGGGTCCGGTGAATGAGCGGTGACACGTCCCTAAAAACCTGTTCGGGGAAAAGTGATTTCAAGAAGTGATAGGTTCGGACGGGCAGGACGTCGAACTCGAGACCTACGGCCCCGGCCAGTGAGCCATGCCGGATCTTCAGCAGATCAGGCAGGCTGGCGAGGGCGTCAATGGGCAGGATATTCGGGAGAGGTGATTCCGCTTGAGCCCGCGGCAGATGCCGCCGGATGAACAGGGTGGCATCGCCCTGGACGGGAATAAACAGGTAGCCGGCCTGGGCCGTACCGGAAAAGTAGAGAATATCGATCCGTTGAAAAAGAAGGGCACCGGCCAGTTTCCGCGAACGCAGCTGTTCTTGTAAGGCAGCTATGCGTCTGGAGACCTCATCCAGGGGAATACGGAAAGTGCCTGCAGGCGCCACACCGTTTGAAGATGAAGATGCAATCATGCGCCGATATTACATGGGGCCCCGGTTTTTTTCAACAGCAGAGATCGGCACCTGATTCCGGATAACGGCATCACAAGCGTATGAATTAAGCTCTGCCGGTTCAATGTGCATATTCCACTTAGCGGCAATAGTTTTGAAATTCTGCGGGAAATGTTCATTGCGCATTATTTTTCCATTGCTTTTTCGGTAAATATGCAGTTGCTATACTATTTGGCATAACCCGTTTCAACTGACGAAACAGACCCAGGAGGGAAACATGATACCGGAGATAAAAAACATCCTGTATGCCACCGATCTTTCGGACAATTTATAGTGGAGAAAGTCGTTGTTGAACAGGGAACACCGGTCAAGACAATTTTACGTCTGGCTGAAACCCTGAAGAGTGACATGATTGTAATGGGATCGCATGGGCAGGGGTTTATGGCGGACGCATTGATGGGAAGCACAGCCCGTCGGGTTGTGCGCCGAAGTGATTTGCCGGTGCTGACCATACGTCTTCCAAAGGAGTAGGCTGCACATTGATTGCGCTTGCCGGAAACCCCCTGAAAAATAAGGAGAGGAAGCATGCAGATAGCCTTTATCGGGATGGGAACCATGGGATTGCCCATGGCTTTGAATTTAATGCAGGCCGGTCACCAGGTAACCGTACATAACCGCACCCGGGAAAGGGAAACCGCTGCTGAAAAAGCCGGTGCGCGGTGTGCGGCCTCCCCGGCAGAGGCTGCCCGGGAGGCCGAGATTACGATTACCTGTGTCAGTGATACACCGGATGTGGAAAAAATTGTTCTGGGCGAGAACGGTGTGATCCACGGCGCCCAACCCGGTTCCCTGGTCATCGATATGTCCACCATCAGCCCTTCGGCCACTAAAGACATTGCGGTTGCACTGGCTGAAAAGGAGATCCGCATGTTAGACGCACCGGTTTCCGGGGGGTCGGAAGGCGCCCAGCAGGGAACCCTGTCTATTATGGTCGGGGGTGATTCCGGTGATGTTGCCGAGGCAACACCGGTCCTCGAAGCCATGGGGAAAACCATAGCGCACATCGGACCGATCGGCTCCGGGCAGTTAACCAAGGCCATCAACCAGATTGTGGTGGCCGGAACCTACTGGAGCGTCGCTGAAGGTGTCGCCCTGGGACTGAAGGCCGGGCTCGATATGGAAAGTGTGGTCAAGGCGGTGGGGGGTGGCGCGGCCGGCTCGTGGGCCATGGACAATCGCTCCGGGAATATGATTCAAAATGAATACCCCCTGGGGTTTAAGGTTGAACTGCACCGTAAGGATCTGGGTATCGCCCTGGAGGTTGCCCGGGAACTGGGGGTTGCCCTTCCGGTGGCTGCTTTTGTCGAGCAGGCGGAAACCGGGCTGATCGCCCGGGGGCACGCGGAAGAAGATATTTCGGCCATCGCCCGTACCGTCCGGGAACAGTCAGGGATTGACGGGGCGTAGGGGCTACCGGGATTAATTGCCATCCTATTGAATGTTGAATGGTTCATTTTTTAGAGTGGACTTAAAAAGGTATTGCTTTACATATAATTGGCTATTAAATAGTCTACTCTTTTGGCCGCTGGGCGTACGGGCCGGACCGGATGTCTAATATTTAAACTTTGACCATATAAACTTAGAATCAGCCTGTTTACAGGAAACATCCAAAGGAGCAATCCCATGGCAAAAAAGATGAAGACCATTGATGGCAACACAGCGGCAGCGCACGTGGCGTATGCCATGAGTGATGTGGCGAATATCTATCCCATTACGCCGTCCTCTCCGATTGGGGAGATTGCGGATGAATGGGCGGCGGATGGCCTCAAAAATATTTTCGGGCAGCAGTTGCTGGTACGTCAGCTGCAGAGTGAGGCCGGCGCATCTGCTTCCGTACACGGCGCCCTGGCTGCCGGGGCCCTGACCTCGACCTTTACGGCATCCCAGGGGCTGTTGCTGATGATCCCGAACATGTACAAGATGAGCGGTGAACTGCTCCCCGGGGTACTACACGTCACTGCCCGGGCCATTGCGGCCCATGCCCTGAGCATCTTTGGCGATCACCAGGATGTCATGGCGGTGCGCCAGACCGGTTTCGGCCTGCTGGCCTCTTCGTCCGTCCAGGAAGCCCAGGATATGGCTCTGATTGCCCATCTTGCCGCTATCGAAGCCAGTGTTCCGTTTCTGCATTTCATGGACGGTTTCCGGACCAGTCACGAGATCCAGAAAATAGAGATGATCGATTACGAGGATATGGCCAAGCTGACCAACATGGATGCGGTCCGGGCCTTCCGCGAGAGAGGCACCAACCCGGAGCGGCCTGAGCTTAGAGGGACCGCCCAGAACCCGGATATCTATTTCCAGGGTCGTGAAGCGGCCAATTCCTACTACTTGAAAACACCGGCCATCGTGGCCGAATATATGCAAAAGGTCGGTGACCTCACCGGGCGTCCGTACAAACCCTTTGATTATGTGGGTGCGTCCGATGCCGAGAATGTCATTGTTGCCATGGGCAGTGCCTGTGAAACCATCGAAGAGGTTGTCAACAGCCTGGTGGCCGCCGGAGAGAAAATCGGCCTGGTGAAAGTCCGGCTGTACCGGCCCTTCGCGCCCGAGTATCTCTTTGAAGTCATGCCGGCATCGGCCAAGATTCTCACCGTCCTTGACCGGACCAAGGAGCCGGGTGCTCTGGGAGATCCGCTTTATCTCGATATGTG
Organism: uncultured Desulfobacterales bacterium; assembly: GCA_964647585.1. Taxonomy (GTDB): domain Bacteria; phylum Desulfobacterota; class Desulfobacteria; order Desulfobacterales; family CAJINA01; genus CAJINA01. The sequence continues at coordinate 59,843 of CAZYGG010000007.1, read as the reverse complement.
CACGGCCTGCATGGAAAAAGGTGTGACCCCGAAAATCCTGGGCGGGCGCTATGGCCTGGGATCCAAGGAGTTCACCCCGGCCATGGTCAAGGCGGTTTTCGACAATATGCAGGCGGCCGATCCGAGAAATCATTTCACGGTGGGCATTGAAGATGACGTGACCAACACCTCTCTGCCGGTTACGCCAGGATTCGATGTGGCCCCCGAAGGGACGGTCCAGTGCAAATTCTGGGGTCTGGGAGCGGACGGAACCGTGGGCGCCAACAAGAGCGCCATCAAAATTATCGGGGACAATACCGATATGTACGCCCAGGCCTACTTTGCTTATGACTCCAAAAAATCAGGCGGGGTGACCATTTCACACCTGCGGTTTGGTAAAACGCCGATCCAGTCCACCTACTGTATTGACGCGGCTGACTACATTGCCTGCCACAAGTCCAGTTATGTGGACATTTATGACGTCCTTGAAGGGATAAAAGACGGCGGCACTTTTGTCATGAACAGCAAGTGGTCCATGGAGAAGATGGAAAAGCGTCTGCCGGCAGCCATGAAACGAACCATCGCCGCCAGAAAGCTTAAATTCTATAATATCGACGCGGTGAAGATTGCCGGTGAAGTCGGTCTGGGCGGTCGGATCAACATGATCATGCAGACCGCTTTTTTCAAACTGGCCAATGTGATCCCGGTGGATGAAGCCATCGGCTACCTGAAAGGCCAGATTGACAAGCTGTTCCGGAGAAAGGGTGACAAGATTGTCCAGATGAACTGGGATGCAGTTGACCACACCCTTGAAAACCTGGTGCAGGTTGAGTATCCGGCCAGTTGGGCGGATGCGGCCGGGGATGCTGCGGGTGATGAAGACCTCCCCGAATTCGTGAAAAATGTCATGAACCCCATGGTTGCGGCCCAGGGGGACAAGCTGCCGGTGAGTTCGTTTTCGGTGGATGGCCTCTTCCCGGTGGGCACCACCCAGTATGAAAAGCGCGGTGTGGCCATCAATGTGCCGGAATGGGATATTGACAATTGTATCCAGTGCAACCAGTGTGCCATGGTTTGCCCCCATGCGGCCATTCGCCCGGTGCTGGTGACCGATGCGGAACTGGACGCCGCCCCTGCGGGTTTTGAAGCGAAAAAGGCCCTGGGCAAAGAACTGAAAGAGTATAAGTTCAGGATTCAGGTGTTCACGGAAGACTGTATGGGCTGCGGCAACTGCGCCGATATCTGCCCGGCCAAAAAACCTGCCCTGGTGATGAAGCCCATTGAAACCCAGCTTGAAACCCAGGTGCCCTGCCAGAAATATTTTTCCAGCCTGCCGGTCAGGGATAACCTGGTTAAGCGGACCAGTGTAAAAGGCAGCCAGTTCTGCCAGCCGCTGCTTGAGTTCTCCGGTGCCTGTTCCGGCTGCGGTGAGACCCCTTATGCCAAACTGATTACCCAGCTATTCGGCGAGAGAATGGTCATCGGCAATGCCACCGGTTGCTCCTCCATCTGGGGCGGCAGCGCACCCTCAATACCTTATTGTGTAAACAAGGACGGCTTTGGTCCCACCTGGGGTAACTCCCTGTTCGAGGATCCGGCGGAATTCACCTACGGGATGTTCCTGGGTGAATTGCAGCAAAGAAGCCGGCTGGCCGACCTGGCCAAAGAAGCCCTGGATACTGACATCAGCACGGAAGTGAAAGATGCCCTGTCCGGTTGGCTGGATAATGCCAAGGATCCGGAAGGCTCCCGGAAATATGGTGACATCCTCAAGCAGCTGCTGCCGGAGATGACCGACAATTCGTTGCTGGCGGAAATTAACGCCAACAGCCGGCTGTTTACCAAAAAGTCCTACTGGATTTTTCTGGGTGACGGCAGCGCCTACGATATTTCCTTCGGCGGCCTTGACCACGTGATGGCCACCGGCGAGGATATCAACATCATGGTGTACGACACGGAAGTGTACTCCAATACCGGTGGGCAGTCGTCCAAAGCAACCCCCACCGGCTCCATAGCCAAGTTCGCGGCTTCCGGTAAAAAGACCGGCAAGAAGGACCTGGGCGGCATGGCCATGACCTACGGTTATGTGTATGTTGCCAATGTCGGTATGGGGGCCAATAAGCAGCAGTTGATGAAGGCCCTGACCGAGGCGGAAAGCTACGACGGCCCGTCCTTGATCATGGCTTACTCGCCCTGCATCAACCACGGTATCAAAAAGGGGATGGGCAAGACCCAGGAAGAGACCAAGCTGGCCGTTGAGAGCGGCTACTGGCCGCTTTACCGGTTTAACCCGTTGCTGGCCAAAGAAGGTAAGAACCCGTTTGTCCTGGATTCCAAGGCGCCCAGCGCGGACCTGCGTGAATTCTTACGCGGCGAGGTACGCTATGCGGCCCTGGAAAGCCTGTTCCCGGAAGAGGCGAAAGTCCTGCATGATCGCCTGGAAGTCGAATTTGCCGAAAGGTACACGAAGCTGGCCAAGATGGCCGGACGGGAGGAAGAGCCCCAGGATGCGTAACCCGTAACCTGCGGTCATAGCCATTGAAACTGTAAAGGAGCCGGTCCGTACCGGCTCCTTTTTTTTGGTGCGCCCGGCAGGGCGCACTCACTTGGAGGTGCAAGTCCTCTACACACCCGTCAGGGGGAAGTGTTAGCTGAACGGCAACTGCGTCATCGCGAGGTGAGGTGGGAAGGAAGCTGAAGGCAAAGCGCTGGCCCGACGAACAGGAACCGCATATGAGGCGTACATGTCGGATGAGGAGGCCAATATCTCTAAAGTCCGATACCTGACCGGAAGGCATGTGCGTAAATGCGGCGGGCATAAGCGCGAAGGTGGGTGCGCATTACCCGGGGAGGTCTCATGGCAGGCCGACAGTGCTACCGTCGTCGCGAGGCGGCGGGAAGTGCCGTGAGAAGTCAGCCGAGGCCATAGTAACCCGGACGACCCCGGGTGAAGGGCCGAACTTTGTGTTAAGGACAGGAGCTTTAGCTGTGCGAGTGACCGCAGATGCAGAAGGCCGTGCTGAGATGCGGGGCGCTTTTTCGGCAGGTACCGGGCGGAACCCGGAAGAGGGCCGTAAGAGTGTGTCAAGGCACCCATTGGCAGGGGATAATCCTGTCCACGAGCCTATACAGGGGGTCGAGCGTAAGGTCGAATCATCTCAGTGCGCTATTATCGCTGGATATGCTTGGAATAGTCTTAACACAGAGAACCGCCGTGGTACGTGAACCGTATGCCCGGTGGTGTGAGAGAGGGAGGCCGAGAGGCCTCCCCCTACTCGATAGCAACCGGTTCGCCTTTTATAAATACGTTCCGTTATTGTGTCACTCTGAGCGCAGCGAAGAGTCCCCCGCATGCCAAGGTAATCTTTCATTGTAAGGGATTCTTCGTCGCCTGCCGGGCGTAGCTTACAGCGAAGCCTGGTTTCACTCCTCAGAATGACAGGTTAGACCAAGCGGAACATATTTTTGGAAATTGCTATAGTTTGATTCTGTAATGCCTTTTTCGTTTAGCCGATAGGATTATTTGGTCTGTTTGTATTCAAAATCAATAAGTTATGAAACAACCCGGCTGTCGCCCCGGTTCCTGCATGATGAGGTTTATCTTTTTTATAAATTTTGATATAAAGCATCGATTGTTAAGTGGTTGCTGTACATTAATGCCAATGCCAATTCATAGCCATGCGAGGTGATGACGTGAAAGACATTCTGGTAAAAGAGATCATGATTCCGATTGCAAATTATGTGACCGTCCGTAAAGGTGACAACCTGACGGAAGTGCTGCGGGCTATCGAGGAAAGACGGGTCGCCGAACAGGGGCATGCCCACCGGGATGCCATTGTCGTCGATGAGAACGGACGTTTTGTCGGCAAAGTCACCATGATCGATATTTTCCGAGCCCTGGAACCCAATTATCGGAAAACGAAGAAAGAGGAAGAGCGGCAGCAAACCCTGACCGATGCCTTTGTGCAGAACGCTGTCAAAGATTTCAAACTTTGGCTGGAACCTGTGGAGAGCGTGTGTGAACGGGGCGGCAAGGTCACGGTTGCCGAGGCCATGCATATTCCCGAAAAATCTGAATACCTGCAAGAAGACGACAGCCTGGAAACAGCAATGAACTATTATGTCATGGGTGTCCATCAACCGTTGATTGTCAGAAAAGGCGATGAGGTCACCGGCGTCCTGCGATTTGGAGATGTTTTCGAAATTGTTCGCGAGCAACTGGTGAACTGCGTTTTAGGTTAAACCTGCCGGTCGGCAGTGCGGGCGCTGAGCCTCTTCGTACTGCCGGTGACATACCCCCATTCAAGCTTATTTTTCTTTGCGGTAGACGTTATACCTGCATTCGAGCAGGCAGACATTTTTCTATTGCCGGGGTCGGGAGGTTGGCATAAACTTCCCGAAGTGCGCCAGGATCCTCACCTGATGATCGGGTGGCAGCGACCATTAAGCCCGTTGAGGACCGAACACCCATCAAAGGAGATGCCATGAAAGAGACCTTACAAGCTGGTATTGAACATACCTTTACCTTTCGACTGCCCGAATCAAAAACGGTTCCAGCCCTTTACCCGGAGGCGCCGGAATTTGAAGTGATGCCCAAAGTATTCGCCACCGGATTCATGGTTGGTTTTATCGAGTGGGTGTGTATCCAGGCGATAAACCCGCACATCGACTGGCCGCAGGAGCAAACCGTGGGAACCAAGGTGAACATCAGCCACACGGCGGCCACCCCGCCCGGTATGGAAGTGAGCGCCACCGTCAAGCTGACGGAAGTTGATCGCAAGCGGCTGGTGTTTGCGGTGGAAGCGCGTGACGAGGCTGGCCTGATTGGCAAGGGGACCCACGAACGCTTTGTCATCGACGCAGATAAATTTACCCAGGCCTTAAAAGAAAAAACGCAGGGTTGATCTCCTGACAGATGCGCTATGCGTTACGAAGGACCCATTTACCGCCCCCCCAGTGAAGCGGACTCTCTGCTCATTCAGGCCACCGTGGGCTGTCCCCACAACCGCTGCACCTTCTGCATGGTCTACAAGGACGGCATTCGTTTCAAAGTCCGGCCGATTGAAGATATAAAAACGGATTTAAAGGCCGCCCGGGAAGTATACGGCCCCGGGGTTAAAACCCTGTTTTTGCCGGCGGGAAACACCATTGCCATGCCCACCGATGCGCTCTGTACTGTCTGCCGGTTTGCGCGGGAAACTTTTCCCCACCTTGAAAGGATTACCGTGTACGGCTCCTCCCCGTTTATCCATCAAAAGGGGCCGGATGATTTGAAAAAACTCTTTGATGCCGGTCTTTCCCGCATTCACGTCGGTTTGGAAACCGGGGATGACGTGATCCTTAAAAAAATCAAAAAGGGTACCCGTGCCCAACAGCAGGTTGCGGCCGGGAAATGGGTCATGGCTGCGGGTATCCAGCTCAGTGTCTATGTCATCCTCGGTATCGGTGGAAAAGAGCGCTCCGATTCACATGCGGCCCAAACCGCACGTGTCCTGAACGCCATCGATCCCGACTTTATCCGGTTGCGGACCTTTGTTCCCAAAGTGAACACGCCGCTGCTGGAAGATGTCCAGACCGGGGCTTTTCAGATGTCGGGCCCCCATGGCGTTTTGCGGGAAACACTGCGCCTGGTTGAAAACCTGACCGTCTCATCGCAACTGACGAGCGACCACTACACAAATTATATCAACCTGCAGGGGAAACTGCCGGATGCAAAGCCGGCGCTGCTGCTTCAACTTGAAGAGGCTCTGAAGCGGGACACAGGGAGTTTCAGGCCGTTTTTTATCGGGGACCAGTAGTGGGAATAGCGGTCATTTCGATTTCGAAAAAACTATTCCGCGACACCTCGGTCCTACTCCTCCCCCTTGACGGGGGAGGTTGGGAGGGGGTGCTGCTGGAGCTACCCGGATGTAACCGATAACCGGGGCATGCGGATGGTTCACCCTCCCCCGGCCCCTCCCGTCAAGGGAGGGGAGTTTCCTTGCGTGCTATCCATCGCAGATCCCAATATTATACCGCTTCTAAAAAGCGTGCACGGCTGAGGCCTTGAACGCCACGAAGATCTCCTGCCCTTCCTGCAGCGCCAGTTGAAAAAGGTCTTTTTTAGTGACCAGGGATTTGAAAACCATGCGGCCGGCCTGGATGTGGACTTCATAGGTAAACCCCTGATCAAAGATTCCGACGATCCTGCCCTGGAAAACGTTATCGGTATTGTTCCAGGAAGCCTTCTTACTGACTTCGATCTCTTCAGGCCGGATAGCAATATGCCCCTGACCGTTGCCGGGTGCTTTGTCCAGTTTGATTGCAAGATCCCCCAGGGAGACTTGCTCGCCATTGAAACGGGCTTTGAAGATATTCTTCATTCCCACGAAATCGGCGGTAAAGGCGGAGACCGGTTTTCTAAAGATGTCATCGACCTGTCCCACCTGCTCTATCTTTCCCCGGTTGATCACCGCCGCCCGGTCGGCCAGGGAGAGGGCATCGGAAAAATCGTGGCTCACCATCAGGAACGTGGCACCGGTGCTGGTATGCAGGGCTTTCAGGGCTTGGCGGACTTCATCCCGGAAGTTGGGGTCAAGGGCGGAGAGGGGTTCATCGAGCAGCAGGACGCCGGGCTGGACAGCCAGCGCACGGGCCAGGGCGACCCGCTGTTTTTCACCGCCGCTCAGGTTGACCGGCAGCCGGTCCAAGAGGTGCTCCAGGTTCAACAGGGATACCAGTTCAGTTATATTTTTCCGGGTCCTTTCCCGATTGATCCGGTGGTAGCGGAGCCCGTAGGCGATATTTTGCGCCACGGTGAGGTGGGGAAACAGCGCCTGGTCCTGGTAGACGATGCCGATGCCCCGTTTTTCCGGAGGCTGTCCGGTTGCTTCCCGGCCGTCAATGAAAATACGGCCGCGACTGGTTTTCATCAGCCCGGCAATCGCTTCAAGCAGCAGCGTCTTTCCGGAGCCTGTCGGTCCCATGAGAACAAAGAACTCTCCGGCCGGAATGTCCAGGCTGACATTCTCCAGCGAGAAGTCCGGCAGGCGGATATGCAGATCTTTAATCCTGATCATACCGATCTCGGTTTTGAAAGGGTGAGCAGGCGCAGGACGAAAAACAGTAAAAGGCAGATTCCCACCAGCCAGACCGCGACCGGCTGAGAATATTGCAGCCCATAACTCGCAAAACGTTCATAGATCATGACCGGGGCCGTCATCGGGTGGTAGGCCACGATGACCACGGCACCGAATTCGCTGATGGCCCGGGCACTGCACATGATGAAGCCGATGACCATGCTGCGCCAGGCCAGGGGCAGTGTTACCCGGAGAAAGGTGCCGAACATGGAGGCCCCCAGGCTGCGGGATACATTTTCGATTCGCGGGGGGACGCTTTCGAAGCCGTCCTTGACTGCATTGATGTAAAAAGGCAGTCCCACAAAGGTCAGGACGACGATGATGCCGGTCATACTGCCCATGATGCGCAGGCCGACTTCCTGCAGGACTTGTCCGATGACATGGTTTTTACCCGTCACGCTCAGGAGGGCGATCCCCACCACGGGGTGGGGAATCACGATGGGTAGATCAATGATGCTTTCTATCAGCCGCTTGCCCCTGAAATCCGTTCGGGCCAACAGGTAGGCCAGGGGCGTTCCCAGGAAAAAGGCTATCACCGCAGCCGCCCCGGCGGTGAAGATGCTCAGGCGGATGGCGCGCATGACATCCTTATCCAGCAGGGTTTCCGTGAGCATGGACAGGGAGGAAGACGTCAACAGTTCGGCCAGCGGCACGAGAATAAAGGCCATAACGACCAGGCCGCATGAGGCGGTGAACCAGAAAAACGGTTCCCTCCGATGCATGAATCCCGGGATCAATTTTTTACTTCAACCAGCTGCTTCAAGGAGCCTGGCAGGCCGCCCAGCATGACGGCAGTGGGTACTCGGCAGGGTACGAAGGGCGGCTGGCCCATATCCTTCAGCACCTTCAATCCGCCACTGGGATCCAGCATGTACGCCATAAAGGCAACGGCCGCTTCCCGGTTGGGGGCGTCCTTGATGAGGGTGATGCCGTAGGTGCAGGATTTTCCCTTGATATTCATGAAGGTGCCCGGTTTTTTGCCGGTCACACGAACCACGGCACCGGCGTACAGATCGTCATATTTATAGTTGCCGAGATTGATCTGGTCAGGCAGGATCACGTACTTTAGTTCGTGCTGCACGGCTACGGAGAGGTATTCCCAAGCGTAATCCATGTTGCCGGTCTGGAGCAGGGAGATCAACTGGACGGATTTGGGCCGCACGTTCTGCATGGGGCGGTTGGCAATCAGCCGGTCGTAGAGGCCGGTAGACTTGTAATGCTTTTCGGCAAGCTGCAGGACCATCAGGCTGCGGTAGCCGCAGGGATCCAGGTTGGGATCCGAGTGACCCCAGACGACGCCTTTACGCGCCAGGATTTCATACCAGTTTTCTGCATTCACTTCACCGGCATACTTGCTCTTGTCCGTATAGCACAGGACCAGTTGGTTGGTGGCGAACCGGATGTTCAAGTCGGCGTAATTGGGTATCAGGAGCTTGTCGATCACCTTGTAGTCGGCCGATGCCATGATGTCGCAGGGCTTTTTCAGGTCACTCACCTTGCGGGCCGCCTTGGAACTCCCGCTGGGTTCGCGCTGGATATCCAGGCCCGGGTGCATCTGCTCGAAGTTTTTTTCAATCGTTTTCAGGGGTACCGACAGGCTGCCGGCGTGGAAGATGACCAGCTTGCCGGAAAGCTGCCCGGCCGTCGCAGGGCCTGACGCAAGCATCAGCCCGAACACGATAAACGTAATAATGATGGCCTTGGTCAATAGGGCTTTGTTCTTCATTTTCTTTTTCCTCGTCTTTTTCGGTTAACGGATCAGGTTTGCATTTAGCTGCATTGTTTACTCTACGGGGCCTTCCACCGGTTTGCCCCGGTAGGGGTAGTCTCTCAGCCGGATGTCACCCCGTTTGTGCGGTTTGGCGACTTTTTTCTGCGGGTCGGCCCAATCCTCCCATTTGAAATTCTCAAGCACTTTGACCTGGTAGCTGTCTGCCAGGGGGTGTTCGAGAATGTTGTTGATATGGCGGTACTGGTAATAGCGCATCAGATCCACCTGGTAGGGGGTCGGTTTGCCGCCCGAGTTTTTAACCACTTTTTTAAGCTCTACAACCGCCTGCATGTCGGTCTCCGGCTTCCAGTTGATTTTTCCGGGCAGCACAACCGGTTCTCCCGGGATGTTGTTGATGCCTTTTTTCCAGGTGGCCATTACTGCTTTGCCGGTATCCTCGCGGTATAGAATTATGGCATGGCCGTACTTTTTTTCTTTGAAGAAACCCAGGTTGCCGTATTGGATGCGGGCGCCAGTGAGAAAGGCGACGCCATCGGACCAGCAGGGCGATTTCCCGGTGATGCCCCCCAGGACGCTGCGGTCGATAATCCCATCCGGGAAAAGGACTTCAAAGGAGACCTTGCAGCAATTGGCCACATGGGTTGTTCCCTCACAGTCATGACCGTGAAACTTCACCATGTCCTTGAGCGTCACCGCATACGTGTAAGCGTAGTAGCGTCCCTGAGTTCCTCGGGTGGCCAGAATCTCGAAAACCGGGGCGTATGGTTTGGATACCATGGGGGCATACCAGGTGGGGACCGTATCCGGCTGGGTGACACCGCTTTCAATAAAAATGTCGTAACCCTGTCGGTAGATAGGTTCACCGGCAAGAGTCGTTCCCGGCAGAATCAGCAACAGTCCGATACAGATCAATAGCCATCTTTTCATTCGTAATCCTCCTGAACAGTGTGTAGTTATGAACATAAACTCAAAATCTATAGGCCGTATTCGTAATGCAGTCAATCATTCCACCCAAAAATAAGAAATAATAGACAATATCCAACTAATAATAACCAAAACAGACAACTGCGCAGGGCTATTGGATTTCCGGATCGAAAAAATTGGTGGGCGGGTGGATCTATAAAGAATTCACCATATGGTCGCCAATAAAGGGTGAATAATTCTGTTGACATCCCCGGCAATACCCGTTAATGGGTGACCCATTAAGGTTTTCCCTTCATTTCAACCTCAGGATGTATCCAAATGTTTCAAAAAACCAACCAACACAGGGTGTTCCAGGACCTGATCAACCAGATAGAGGGCGCCATCCTGGACGGCCGCCTGAAGGTGGGCGATAAACTGCCCCCCCAGCGGGAACTGGTGGAGATGTTCCAGACCAGCCGGGCATCCCTGCGTGAGGCCCTGAGGGTCCTCGAACAAAAGGGCCTGATCGATATCAAACTGGGCGTCAGCGGCGGGGCGGTTATCAAGGCGGTCGATACGGAGCCGGTAACGGAAAGTCTGGCACTCTTGATTCAGCACCAGAAGGTGTCCCTGGAAGAACTCGCTGAATTCAGAGAGGGCGTGGAAGGCAATGTGGCTGCCCTGGCCGCCCGGCGGGCGACCCGCGCAGACATCGTCAAATTGAAGGAGTTGCTGGAAAACGCACGGGAGTGCGTGCGCACGGGTGTGGCCGCCTGGGAAAAATTCTGCGAGGTGGACAACGCGATCCATGTGGCCATTGCGGCCGCCAGTGGCAATTCGGTATACGGGTTTGTGCTCAGGATGGTGCACGGCAACATCCAGAAATACTACGAAGCCCATCCACTCAAAGAAGAGCGGATATTGAAAGAGAACTACGAGGATCTGTGTGAAATCGTGCAGGCCCTGGAGAAAAAGCAGGCGACCGCCGTAAAGTCGCTGGTCCAGGGGCACGTACGGCGGTTTAACCGATATATGCTGAACAATGAATGTTAATGGATTTTGCCGAAGGCAAAATTCATCGGTTTTAAGTGTTAAGTTTTAGGTGTTAGGGCTTTTACACGGGTCTTGAACCAGACACTTCAAACTTAACACCTAACACTTAAAACTCTCGCGTAGATTGATATGCGGTCCGTGCGAACTATGCGGTCAGGAGAAAACATGCAAACAGAAGATTATATCAAACTGGAAGATGAACTCGGCGCCCACAACTATAAACCTTTGGACGTGGTCCTGAACCGGGGCAAGGGGATCTGGGTGTGGGATGTTGACGGGAAGAAATACCTGGATTGTCTTTCAGCCTATTCCGCGGTAAACCAGGGTCATTGCCACCCGGAAATACTACGGACCATGGTGGAGCAGGCCGCCCGGCTGACGTTGACTTCGCGTGCGTTTCGCAACGACCAACTGGGGCTCTTTTACCGGGAAATCTGCTCGCTTACCAACTCCCACAAGGTACTGCCCATGAACAGCGGAGCGGAGGCGGTGGAAACCGTCATCAAAACCGTACGCAAATGGGGCTACCAGGTAAAAGGTGTCCCGGAGAATCAGGCGGAAATTATTGTTTGTGCAGATAACTTTCATGGCCGGACGATTACCATTGTGGGTTTCAGCACAGATGAAAACTCCAGAAGTGGATTCGGACCGTTCACACCCGGTTTTAAGATTATTCCTTTTGGAGATGCGGACGCTCTGGAAAGCGCCATCACCCCCAACACGGTGGCATTTATGGTTGAGCCGATCCAGGGCGAGGCCGGGGTGATTATTCCCCCGGATGGATACCTCAAAGCCGCCCGTGAAATTTGCAGCCTGAATAACGTGGTACTGATACTCGACGAAATCCAGACCGGGCTGGGGAGAACGGGAAAGGTGCTGGCCGAAGAGCATGAGGGCATTGAAGCGGATCTCACGCTGGTGGGCAAAGCGCTGTCAGGCGGTTATTATCCGGTATCGGCCGTACTTTCCAACAAGGAGGTTATGGATGTCCTGCAGCCGGGTGAGCACGGCAGCACCTTCGGCGGCAACCCGCTGGCCTGTGCGGTTGCCCGGACTGCGCTCAAGGTCCTGGCTGAAGAAAACCTGGTTGAAAATGCCGCCAAAATGGGGGATTATTTTTTAGACGGCCTGCGGCAGATCGGCAACCCGCAGATAAAAGAGATCCGGGGCCGGGGGCTTATGATCGCCGTTGAGTTCGACCCGGCGGCGGGTGGTGCGCGGCAGTACTGTGAAAAACTCCAGGACAGGGGTATTCTCTGCAAGGAGACCCATGACCATACGATTCGCTTTGCGCCCCCGCTGGTGATAACCAAAGAAGATATTGACTGGGCGCTTGAGAAAATATCAGCTGTTTTTAGCGGCTGAACCTGCTTAGGTAGAACTTGTTTCAAAAAACGGATTTTGGTTTAAAATCAAGGCGGCCGCGAATATCAAACCGGAGGAATACATCGGGTATTTCGAGGATTTGATATGAGCGCCCAACGCCGAGTTTGGGCTAATCAGCCTGCGCTCTTCGAGCTACGCCCGACAAGAAGACTTTTTTAGATAGGTTCTTATAACTTTAAACGGGGAGCTGAATAATGAAACGTGACTTCCTGCATGTCAGCGATTTTAGCAAAGCAGAAATTATCGAAACCCTGGACCTGGCCGCCGATTTAAAGGCACGGTTTAAAAACAGAGAGACCTATCGGCCGTTTGCGGGACTCACCATGGCCATGATATTTGCCAAGCCGTCGGCCCGGACCCGGATATCGTTTGAGACCGGTTTTACCTTGCTTGGCGGCCACGCGATTTACCTGAGCCCCGATGATATATCAATTGGTAAACGCGAGGCGGTCAAAGACATTTCCCGGGTCATCAGCCGTTACAATGACCTGATCATGGCACGGCTGTTCAAGCATGATCATATTCTGGAGATGGCATCCTATTCCGATGTTCCGGTGATTAACGGTCTGACCGACTATAACCACCCCTGCCAGATCATGGCGGATATGTTGACCATTCAGGAGCACAAAAAACGGTTGGACGACCTGAAGATTGTCTATGTGGGCGACGGCAACAATGTTGTCCATTCGTGGCTGCATCTGGCCAGGCGGCTGTCCTTGAATTTCGTCTGTGCCTGCCCGGAAGGGTACCTGCCCGAAGAGGAGACCCTGGCGGCGACCCGCAAAGCGGGAGTCTCGGAGATTGAAATATCCCATGACCCCATGACAGCTGTAAAAGGGGCGGATATCGTCTACACCGATGTATGGGCCTCCATGGGGCAAAAACGCGAAGCCACGGAAAGAGCCGAACGCTTTGCCGGTTTTCAGGTCAATACCCGGCTCATGGCGGCGGCCGGAAAAGACGCACTTTTCATGCACTGTCTTCCCGCTGAACGGGATGTGGAAACCACCGATAACGTCATGGAGTCGAAAGCCTCGATTGTTTTCGATCAGGCGGAAAACAGAATGCACGCCCAGAATGCCATCATGCTGAAAGTGGCGGGCAAAGCGTAACCCATAGCCGGACAAAGGGAGACCACACGTGGATACAAGGGTTGAAAAAGTACTGATTATGGGAGCGGCCGGTCGCGACTTCCACAATTTCAATGTTTATTTTAGGGGCAACAAACGGTACAACGTCATTGGTTTTACAGCCACCCAGATACCCGATATCGAAGGCCGGCTTTATCCCCCGCAACTGGCCGGGGAAATGTATCCCGAAGGAATTCCTATCTACACGGACGAAAAATTGGCCGAACTGATAAAAGTGAATGCGATCGATCTGGTGGCCTTTTCCTACAGTGATGTGCCCCACAACGAAGTTATGCACAAGGCCTCTGTGGTAACGGCGGCCGGTGCTGATTTCATTATTATCGGGGCACCCTATACGATGATTGCATCCGAAAAGAAGGTTGTTTCCGTGTGCGCGGTCCGCACCGGCTGCGGTAAATCCCAGACCAGCCGCAAGGTCTGCCAGATTCTGCAAAAAATGGGCAAACAGGTGGTGATCGTGCGGCATCCGATGCCCTACGGTGATCTGACCCGACAGGTTGTCCAGCGGTTTTCTTCCTATGCCGATTTTGAAAAGCACGATTGCACCATCGAAGAGCGGGAAGAGTATGAACCGGTTGTAGCCATGGGTGCGGTCATCTATGCGGGCATTGACTACGAAAAAATCCTGCGGGAAGCGGAGAAGGAAGCCGACGTCATTGTCTGGGACGGGGGGAATAACGATGCCCCTTTTTACAAGCCCGATGTGAATATCGTCGTGTTTGATCCCCATCGGGCCGGACACGAAACGACCTACCACCCCGGCGAGACCAATATGCTCATGGCGGACATTGCGGTGATCAACAAGGTCGACAGTGCCGAGCCGGAGAAAGTGGCCCAGGTGAGGCAGACCATCGCGCAGCACAATCCGGATGCTCATATTATCCTGGCGGATTCGGCTATCCTGGTGGGTGATCCCAAGCAGATCGAGGGGCGGCGGGTCCTGGTGGTTGAGGACGGCCCGACATTAACCCACGGCGAAATGGCCTATGGCGCCGGCACCATCGCCGCCCGGCGTTTCAAGGCAGACACGCTGGTTGATCCGCGCCCTTACCTGGCCGGGACTTTGCACGACACGTTTGCGGCCTACCCGGACATCGGGGCCCTGCTGCCGGCTATGGGATACAGCCGGCGCCAGGTACAGGACATGGAGACAACGATCAACAACGCCGATTGTGACCTGGTACTGTTTGCGACCCCAATTGACCTGACGCGCCTGATAAAGATCAACAAACCGACGCTCCGGGTCCGGTATGAATACAGTGACAACGGTGAACCGACCCTGGAATCTTTGTTGGCGAGCTATTTTCATGAGAATCAAGGTGATGTACCTTAGTTGATTTGCATGTAAAAAGTCGAATTTTACCCTATTTTGTCATCCCGGCGAAGGCCGGGATCCAGTGATTTCGGATACTTCTGGACTCCGGCCTTCGCCGGAGTGACGGGCCTTGGCACTTTTACGGCTTCATCTTAGTTAGTGTCCGTCCATAAATGGTAGATTTTGGTTCAGAGCAAGGCTTGAGCGATTTTGAAACCGCAGGCATAGCGGGCTATTCCGAGGATTTCAAAAGAGCGAAAACGCCGCTCTGGGCCGAAAGATGCCGTTTATGGATGGGCACTAGTTATATTTGGAACGTACTATTATGAATCCCGGCAGCCATGAAAAACCGGTCATCCTGGTGGCCCTCGGCGGCAACGCGCTCATCAGAAAAGGACAACAGGGATCCGCCCGGCAGCAGCTGGAGAACCTGGCGCTGCCCATACAGCAAATTGCTGGCCTGGCCGGGGACTACCGGATCATCATCACCCACGGCAACGGTCCCCAAGTGGGCAACCTGCTGTTGCAGCAGGAGTGCGCCCGGGAGGTCCCCGAAATGCCCCTTGAGATTCTGGTTGCCCAGACCCAGGGTCAGATTGGCTATATGATCGAATCGACCCTGGACCAGGCATTGATGCAGATCGGGGTGAACACGCAGCCTCTGGTAAGCCTGATCAGTTATGTGGTCGTCGATGAAGAAGATCCGGCTTTTGACGTCCCGAGCAAGCCGGTCGGTCCGGTTTACTCACGGTCGGAAGCGGAAGAGAAACCCTACCCGACCATCAAGACCGCCAAAGGCTACCGGCGGGTGGTTGTTTCCCCCCGGCCGGTCACTATCGTCGAAAAAAGAGAGATCAAGCGGCTCATCGGCATGGACTTTATCGTGATCTGCTGCGGCGGCGGCGGGATCCCGGTAAAAAGGGAAGGCCGGGCTTTCCAGGGCGTGGACGCGGTCATAGATAAAGACCTGGCCAGCGCCAGGCTGGCCGAGGAGGTCGGGGTCGATATATTTGTTATTGCGACCGATGTGGAAGGTGCTATGCTGGATTTCGGCACGGCCCGGCAGCGTTTGCTGCGGCGACTGACCATTGATGAGGCTGCCCGCCACCTCGTGGAGGGGACTTTCCCTTCCGGATCCATGGCCCCTAAAATTGAAGCCTGCCTGCAGTTTATCAACAGCGGCGGCCGGCGGGCCGTGATTGCCTCCATCGGAGACATTGCCGCGGCGGTCGCCGGCAAGGCCGGGACGGAATTTGTAACCGGGTGACAGTTACTGCGACTACGCTGCTGATAAGGTCATATTAGTGGTTCAGCCGCTTTGGTACAAGCATATGGACAATAATTTACAATTACTCGAGAATTGAGGAGACAGGCATCGTGAGCAAATTCAATCTTCAGCATGTTGTTGAATCGCAGCAGTTTGACCGGGAGCTTATCGACGTCGTTTTCAGTGTGGCCGCCCAGATGAAGGAGGACCTGACGGGTAGCGGTCAATTACGCTACAGCCTGGCGGGCAAGATCATGGCTTCACTTTTTTACGAACCTTCCACCCGTACGCGTTTTTCTTTTGAATGCGCCATGCGGCGATTGGGCGGCAGTGTGATTACCACTGAAAATGCCAAGGAATTTTCCAGCGCGGCCAAAGGTGAAAGCCTGCATGACACCACCCGGATCATGAGCGGCTATGCCGATATTATCGTCATGCGTCACAATGAGGCGGGCAGTGCTGAAAAAGCGGCGCAGGTGTCCACTATTCCCATCATCAATGCCGGTGACGGGGCCGGACAGCATCCTACCCAGGCCCTGCTGGACCTGTTCACCATAAAGGAGTGCTTTCAGGGCATCGAAAAGCTTAACATTGCCATGGTCGGGGACCTGAAGTATGGGCGGACAGTGCGGTCTTTGAGTTACCTCTTATCCAAATTCCAAAATGTTAAACTATATTTTATATCACCGGACGTCTGCCAGATGGAAAGTGACATAAAGGCCTATCTCGATAAATATCAGGTTCCGTGGGTGGAAGAGGGTGATTTCGAGAAGGTCCTGCCGAAAATGGATTGTGTTTACATGACCCGGGTTCAGAAAGAACGTTTTAATGTGTATGAAGATTACCTGGAGGCGGCCGGCAAATATATCCTGACGCCGGATAATGTCCAGAAAATGAAAGCAAACGCGATTATCATGCATCCCCTTCCCAGGGTGGATGAAATACCACCGACGGTGGATGACGACCCCCGGGCCAAATATTTCGAACAGGCCCAGAACGGTCTGTATATCCGGATGGCGTTGCTCTATCTACTGCTGCATCGCTGATTTACCCCAGGAGATGATACCGGAATAAAAGAACAGGGCAGTGCCCGTTCACAAGCGGTAGGTTGTGGTTCAGGGCAAGGCGTAACGTTTTTCAAACCGCAGGCATAGCAGGCGCTATTCTGAGGATTTAAAAAAAGTGAAAACGCGGCCCTGGGCCAAAGGATGCCGCTTGTGGACGCACACTTAGATGCGGCAGGTCCGTATATCCGTAATAATGATCCCCTTGGCGCCCAGGGCGGCCAGTTTATCGACGATCTGGTTGATCTCTTTTTTGGGAGCCATAGATTTTACAGCGATCCAGCCTTTTTTACTCAGCGGTGCAATGGTCGGTGACTCGATGCCGGGGGTTACCATGCAGGCCATTTCCAGCAGGTGTTCCGGCGCGTCATATTCTACCATCACATATTCCCGGGCAACGACAATACCCTGGAGGCGCGATATAAAAGAAGCGACTTCAGGCTTTTGGGTTGTATCCTGATTCCTGGCAACCAGTACCGCTTCGGATTTCAGCAGTGGTTCTCCCACCGGTTTGAGTCCGGCTTCAACCATGGTTCGGCCCGATTCCACCACATCGGCAATGGCATCGGCAACCCCGAGTCGAATTGAGATTTCAACCGCGCCGTCCAGGCGGATCACAGTTGCATTGATATTTCTCGCAGCCAGGTCTTTTTCAACCAGGTGCGGGTACGAGGTGGCGATGCGCAACCCCTCAAAATCATCCGGGGTCAGGTTGCTTTCCGCGGGAACCGCGTAGTGGAAAGAGGATCTGGCAAATTGCAGGGGCAGCAGTTCGTCGACCGCCACGCCGCTGTCCGTGGCCAGGTCACGCCCGGTAATGCCCAGGTCCAGGACCCCGTTGCCCACATAAATGGCAATGTCCCGCGGGCGCAGGAAAATGAATTCTATGTCGTTGGCACTATCCCGGGCAAATAATTCCCGGCTGTACCGCCGGCAGGTGTAGCCGGCTTCGTTTACAAGCTCAATGGACGCTTGCGACAGGCCGCCTTTATTGGGAAGGGCTATGTTGAGCATTATAAAAACATTCCTTTCTAGAACCTATCTGAAAAAACAGATTTTGGTTCAAAATGCGGCGGCCGCGAATATCAAACCGGAGGAATACATCGAGTATTGCGAGGATTTGATATGAGCGCCCAACGCCAAGTTTGGGCCAAAAGACTTTTTTGAGATGGGGTCTAAAGATACCTGTAGACGTCTTCCAATTCCAGATCGCACGCGAGCATCATCACCTGGATGTGATACAGCAGCTGCGAGATCTCTTCGGCGGTTTTTTCGCGGCCTTCATATTCAGCCGCCATCCAGACTTCCCCAGCCTCTTCGATGACCTTTTTTCCAATGGCGTGCCGGCCCTTGTCAAGCAGGCGCACCGTTCCAGACTTGGGGTCCTTACGGGCCGTTTTCTGTTTCAGTTCGGCATACAGGTTTTCGAACGACTTCATTTCATTCCTTCTTGTTTTTAGGGGTGATCTTCAAGGCCAGCCTGACATTGGCGATTCTTTTAGGCGCGTGCTGCCGGTTCTTTACGTTCGCCAGGGCCATCAGATCCGCAACCGCGGTATCCGGTGATTCGTTACGGTTTGAAAGCATGAGTTGATACCATTGCGGCAAAGTCTTGTTGTAGCAGTCCGCAAGCTTGGCGGCTGTTTTTCGAATTTCCTTTCCCGGCAAAGCCTTTGCGCCGGATTCTGCGGACATGCTTTCCGCGGCGTCCAGCAGGGTACGTACCCTCGATTTAAGCAGCCGGTACCGTAATAGCGGCTGGACCCACATTCTGGCGATGACATAGCCGAAAGAGCCGATGAAAAAGCTTAATATGGCCGCGATGCCCACCGGACTTGAAAAAAATTCTAAAATCATGGGTTCTCCAGATTGAAAATACAGCGGCCTGCTGACAGAAAAACCAACATAAGAGGGTGGTGTTGATCTGTCAATTATATTTACGCTTTTTCGCCCAATACCGGTTGCCCGCATTCGCAGCGCTTGGCGGTATTACCGGGTGTGGACTGGGTTCAAGGGTAACTTTTTAACCGAATACAACTTATGCAACCGCTATATGAAGTTTTCACGCATTGTTATTAACCGGATTTGTTGTATCTAAAAGCCCGCATTGAATCAATTTATTCAGATTCACCAAAGGCAAAGACGAACTTTCAAGCAACTCAACTCATAGCGTTTGCTAGGGGAGAATGAATTCCAGCGGATGCCCCAGGAGGATCCCCGGAATTTACTCAGACGTAATATTATTTCGGCAAACGCTATAAGCACTTTACATTTATTTTACATTGAATATATATATATCATTTGATGTAAGCGTCTCGCAGCTACCTGCGGCAAGCTGCCAGGGCAGGGGCTGGCGGATATGATGCAAACCGACAGATGCAACCTCTGCGGATAGTTAGACTATCACGGACAGAAAACTACGGATAATGGTGAAGTAATGATTAATGACCTTCAAGTGCCGGATGAGTTTTTAGGCGCTTTCCGGCGCCTGGTAAGAAGGATGCCGGTTGAGTTTCAAACCGACGATGCTTTTTTGCAGACCCTGATGATGTATCTCAAACTGGGGGGGGAAAAGCTTGCCCGCCATCGCATCGAGGTTGAAAAAACGGAATTCGTGACGGCGTTTACCCTCGTGAAAAGACAGCCCCACGCAGTGACAACCGACACTGAATCGGGTGACGATGATGCGGATGGGGATGCGGACGGGGATGAGGGAGACGCGGTGAGCGACTCTGATGAAGGGGAAGCTGCTGATTCCGACACGATTGCGTCCTGATGGTGTCAGCGCTACGTAACTACCCCGTTATTTAACTTAATACCACCAAAGCAAATGCGCTCCCTATATTTTTAGCGCCCCTCTTATCCATTCGAATTTCCGCGCAGCAGGACCAAAAATGAACTTTCCAGGATTGATTATGGCCGGTAGCCTTGCGATTTTGCTTGTGTCGGGCTGTGGGCAGAAACGGGTAAGTGTTGAGGATCGGTATCCGCAGCCCGCCGGGCAGGCAATCGAGGCGGGGGACATTGAATCGCGGCTCCGGACAGAAGCTTCCCGGTGGCGCGGAACACCGCACCGGATGGGGGGCACCGATTTGAACGGGGTGGACTGCTCAGGTCTCGTCCAAAGAATTTACCAGGACCTTTTCAGTATGCAGATGCCCCGGACAGCCCGGCAGCAGGCGGCTCGGGGTGTCAGGATCGGTCGGAACGATCTTGAACCCGGGGATCTTGTGTTTTTCAAGCCGCCGGGGAAAAAAGACCACGTCGGGATCTACCTGGGGCAGGGCGAGTTTGTCCACACTTCGGCCAAAAGAGGCGTGATGAATTCCCGGATGGATTTGAATTACTGGCGTAAGTATTACTGGACAGCCAGGCGGGTCATACGATAGCGCCAACGAATTATCCTGGAAAACGCGAAGATTGGGCCCGAGGGGAGGCTTTTACACCGATTCTACGGGTGGCGCACAGCCCGCACATTTCCACAATACCTTGAATCCTTTACCATATTCACTGATGAAGGCTCGTTGTCCCCGGTTACAATCGTGACATCGATCAGCCACTCCCCTACATATTTCTTCAGGACCTTAGATGTCCACAACCACGTGGAGGGCGTTGCCGGAAAGTAAGGTTTGACCTTGAGCAGGGTCTTGAGTTCGTCGGGGGACGGCAGGCGCCAGTTACTGTGTCCGCCGGTATTCAATGCCTTGACATAGGCGATTGCGGATTCATACTTGAGGCAGCTATCCAGTACCGATTTGGAATCAAGCGTGCACCACATAAGACCGGTACTCTTATCCGTAAAAGTGCCGTTGCCATTGGAAACAAAACGCCCCTCGCTTTTGAGCAGGAGGGATTCGAACTGGGCGATACGAGCACTCAACTTGGTCTCTTGGTCCATCTTTTTGTACAGGGCAATTTGATCCTGGATTTTTTTGGATAGATGCGTGCCGGGAAATGACTTGAGGTGGTCTTCCAGAACTTTCTGGGCCTTTGAGTAGTCGGTTCCCGCCGCGTGGGCCTTTTGCATGATTTTTTCGTAGTCGGCATATTCCAGCTGGTTTTTTTCGAACAGCGGCAGGTATTTTTTCAGCTTTTGCGTGTTGGATCCGTCTGGATAAATGTCGGTGTATTTTTTGACCAGTTTGCTGCAGTTGACCCACTCCTCAAGCATTGCGGATTTCGCGATTTGCTTTTGAGTGTAAGCGAAGTATTCACCTTCCATAGCGCTGATTTGTTTTTTAACCTCTGCAACCCGCTCGCTTTGCGGGTGATGCTTGATATAGTTTCGATAGACATCAATGCGATCTATATTACCGGCTGCTCTGGCCGTGGTCACGGCGGCATAATCGGTTTGTTCCGCCAGGGTGGCCAGCTTTGCAATCTCCGCCTTTATTTCACCTGTATTGGGGCTGCCCGGGAAAAAACGCAGATGTTTTTTGTAAAGGCCAATCGCCTGAACATACTCTTTGGAAGTAACGAGGTTGTCTGTGCGGGCAGAGACCTCTGCATAGGCGGCATTTTCCCGCATGGTTTTTATTTCGGTAACTTTCTGGTTGGCCGCCGCGGTCCATTGGCTTTCTTCACCGGCGGCACTGATAAATGCCTGTAGAAGCTGAAGCTGCTCATCCATATCATCGGTAAGCTCAACCTGGGCAAGGGTGTCCTGGTAAATCTGGTCAAGGCTCTCGGTTCCCGGGGATAGAAGGGTAAAGTAAACGGCTGCGGCGGCTATAAGGACTATGCCGAGAATAATGGGAAGCTTGGGCCGTCTGCCTTCCGTTTTAGGTGCCACGTGCAGTTCGAACTCATCGCCCTGTCTGGATATATCGCGGCCTGCGGGGGTGGGCTCCTCTATTTCCGGTTCTTCCTGGTCTGGCTGTTCTGCTTGTTGCTCGGCTTGCTGCTCTGTTTGTAGCTCTGGTTGCATCTCTGGGGCGGGGATATCCGATGGCACCGTGGCTTCTATGCCATCATCCGGCTCCTCGCTTGATTTCTCATCTTTGAGCTTGAGGCCTTCCATCAACACATGCATCAGGGGCTGCTTGATTTCGTTTTCTGTTTTTTTACAGGTATTGTCAATCTCTATGATGGTATCGTCCCAGCTTATGATTGCACAGGCGGCATCAAGGTTTTTCATGCCTTGCGTTTCAGCGGATATGAGATCGCCGTCAAGGATATAAAGCAACCCCTCTTTCTTGCCGGAAACTACCTTAAGCGTGCAGGTGGTTTTTTCCATCTGCACCATTTGCAGAAACGAGTCTAGACTGATCCCCTGTAGTTGACCTCCAACACCGGCGTCCACTTGTGGCAGGCTCCTTTTAATATGGATGACAGTATACTAATAGATACGTGTGATCATATGAAAAAACGACTATTTACTTATAGTTGAATTTTCCGAAGATGTCAAAGGCTTGAACGCCGTCCTCCCGACCCGGTGACACCCTGCATCGGGAGCCTAACGGGTAATGGCACCCTCCGTCCGTTTTGTGCGGGCGATTGTCTAACGTACGTAAACTCTGCGTTCTATTCCAGAGCGCCTGTCGTCATCCCGGCTGAAATTCGGGTCCGTAAAGCAGCGGCGGTCTTTGCCCGAACGCCGGTCCGGAATCGAGTGGAATGTGTGTTTTCTGATAAATGATTCCAGTTGAAGGCTTTGCACCGCTGTCAGATTTACGAATTCAACACAGCGGTTATAAATCTGTTTACCATTGGGCAGGCAGGCGACTATCTTTTCGAGAATAACCCTGCACTGCAGATCAGCCAGGATTACACCGACTGAAGGGATGGAGATGGAGATGGTTTCAGAATCCTGCTGCCGACTTTTACTCTCTACATATTGGGCCGCCAGACCACCCATACTGATATCGATGACCGGACCCAACTCAATCAGCTTCGGCTTGCCGATGTCCAGAAGACGGGGTTTATGGAGCAATACGATTGCCCCGCCTTTGATCTTATACCGCTTCCATTTCCGCCGCCTGGTAATCTGCATTTTGGTGTCCATGCAGGTCCCCCCCCGTGGCATTGTCAGTTCAAATTAAGGTACATGCCCGTTTCTGCTATCAGAACGATAGATTTCATCCCGGATACAGCTGCGTAACCGTTCGCTCGGAAAGTTGTAGTTGTATATTTATTAGCAAAAAGTTTGCCATTTGCAGCAGGCAAGTGACTGCCCCAACCCGATACTCATGACGGTTACCATAAATAAACTGCAAATACAATCTGTTATGACAACGAACCCCATGTTCGCGAAACTCTTTTTTTTCTGATCAGAACACAGGTAAAACAGCATCATTTGTAGGGTGCCAAAAAACTGACGGTTTTTACTTCGGGGGCTGTAGGCTATTTTTCTGGAAAGACAGTCCCCACAATCGGGCCTGATGCAGGCAGGGTGGATCACTGCGACCGGAAAATAGCATCAAAAACGGACCTTTTTTAAACTGCTTGACCCTGTAGCCGGTTTGTTTTAGAAATTTTATAAAGTTTCGAACGGGAGGTTCCCAAGATGGCCGCGTCGCACAGATTACCTGAAATCCCGGATGCAAGGGCAGACGACCTTCACCACCTCGAGATTATCAACGAATCCGACCTGGCTCTTTTTATGGCCGGAAACCAGTTTATGGTGATGCCGGCTTTAATAGAAGCGTTTAAACAGCAGCACCCCGATGTCGAAAAGATTTATTACCAGACGCTGCCACCGGGTCTTTCCCTGAAACAGATTCTCGCCGGGGGGGCCTGCTTCAGGGGCGAAAACCTGGTCACCGGTCCGGATGTTTACGCATCGGTCAATAAACCTGCCATGGAAAAACTGGTGACCGCGGGGCTGCTTGAACCGGGTACTTTCACCTGTTATCTCCACAACCGGCTGGCGCTTATGGTGCCGGCGGGAAACCCCGCGGGTATTGAAGACGTGAAGGACCTGGGACGCAGTGAAGTCCGGATATCACAGCCGGATCCGGCCAACGAAGATATCGGGTTTCATATTATGGATATGTACCGGGCAGCCGGCGGGCAGGCGTTGGTACAAAAGATAATGGTGCAGAAAAGGGCCGAAGGGTCCACTGTGTTTACTCAGGTGCATCATCGGGAGACACCTTTGAGAATAGAGTTGGGCAATGTGGACGTTGGTCCTGTCTGGGCTACCGAGATTCTGTACGCCCGGGCGACCGGGATGAAAATCGATGGGCTCGCGCCTGGCAAACAACTGGATCAGCGTGACAGCGTCAACTACTACATCGCCCGGTTGAAAAACACCCGTAATCCTGAAAATGCCGAAAAATTCATCCGGTTTATCACCAGCCCGATCGCGCGGGAGATTTACAGCGATTACGGTTTTGTACCGCCGGCTTAAGGGGGGACGTCTAAATGAAAAAGATGGCTTCTAATACCTGCCGAGGGCGATTTTCCCCTGTCCGAGTATCTCAGGCGGCATATCCGGTGAATCCGGCATCCAGATAGCTTTTACAAGCAGGTAATAGTAATTTCCCTTGCCTCCTGAGCAGGGGGGCAGGTAGGCTCCCGGTTTGTTCTGAAACGGTCTCCGGTGAGCGGCGATGACAAAGAAAGGTTTCGGCAGTTCGAAAGTGTTGCCGGGTACCGGGGGCAGGGTGATTGTTTGGGTGCCGGGGGTGAACCGGTAGCCGATGCGTCCCTGGCCGCCATTGTCCAATGACAGTTCACTCATGTTGCTGAATGCCA
Organism: uncultured Desulfobacterales bacterium; assembly: GCA_964647585.1. Lineage (GTDB taxonomy): Bacteria > Desulfobacterota > Desulfobacteria > Desulfobacterales > CAJINA01 > CAJINA01. The sequence continues at coordinate 35,177 of CAZYGG010000007.1, read as the reverse complement.
GGATCAGGGCATTTGCCTTGGGAGGAATATTCTGGATGGAAAGGCCGGGGGTCGACCCCTGGCCCCCAAAGGCGGGGCATTGCTGGCCGGCCGGTATGGTTTTCCCGTTCCAGGCGGTATCCGTGAAACTGACTTTCAGATCGTAGAGAATCGTGAAAGGTCTGTGAACGGGTTTACCGGCGCAACCATACAGAATCAGGTAAACGGCAAGGGCGAATGCTAATTTTAGGCCGGTGCAGGATCTCATGGGGTGCCAGATTTCTCCGATTATTAACGCAGGGTGTATTTTCTCTATAAATGAAAGGCGGCTATCCTGTCAAGGCTCAGCGTACGGGCGGCCGCGGCTGGCAGTCTGGTTTGGGCTGCAACGGGGCATCAATAAAAGATGCTTTACGCGCCAGGTGGCAACTTTAGCCGGTAGGTGGCCGTCAAAGTATCGCAACAGGCTGACGATAAAAGCGAACCAGTTTGGGATGGGAGGTTTTAGTCATTCCCCTTTTTCTTCTTCGTGATTTTTTTTACGTAGCTCTCCAGTTTTAATCCGCTGATGGCCGCCTTGATAGTAGCCAGTGTCCCGCTGGTGTAGATATGCGTTGTCAAATCGGTAAACAATCTGAACTTACGTTTCGTATAAGGAAACCAATTAGCTTCCATTTTATTGCTGTTTTTATCAATAAGGATTGATTTGATATTGGCAAAGCAATAGAAGCCGAATTCGCCTTTATACCGACCGATCCCGCTTTTCTTGGCACCGCCGAAGGGCAGGGCATGGTTGCCTTCGGTCAGCATGACGTTGTTAATGGAAACATTTCCGGTGACGATAGATCGGGCAACCCGGTCGGCCCGTTTGAGGTCAGCTGACCAGACACTGGCGGATAGACCGAATTCGCCGGCATTGGCCAATTTGATGACTTGGGTTTCACTTTCGAAGGGGATAACCGGCAGAAGGGGACCGAAATTTTCATCCTGACAGAGCAGCATATCATCCGTAACGCGATCTATAACCATGGGCGGGATTTCCGCCGATTGGCCATCCCACTGGGTACCGGTCAGAAAGCGGGCGCCCTTTTTCTTGGCATCCGCTACCTGCCGGGCAATAACCGCAACCTGGGAAGCCGTCGTCATGGGGCCGATATCAGTGCCCCCTTCCGAATCAGTACCCAGGGTCAGCCGGGAGGTCTCCCGGGAAAGGGCGTCCATGAAGCGATCGTAAATATCCACATGTACAAAAAGCCTTTCCACTGAAGTGCAGGATTGACCGGTATTGGTGAAAGCACCCCAGACAGCCCCGGCTACAGCCCTGGGCAGGTCGACATCTTCAAAAACAATCATCGGGTCTTTACCGCCCAGTTCCAGTTCGACCGGGATCAGGTGGTCAGCAGCCCGCTGCATGATATGCTGACCCACCGACTGGGAACCGATAAAAAAGATTTTGTCCGGACGCTGGTCGATGAGCGCGTCGCCCACCTGGCTGCCAGGGCCGTATACCACCTGGACCCAGTCCTGGTCGAAGCCGGCTTCGGCCAGCAACTCTTCCACCAGGCCTTTTAAGGGGGTGGCACTGGCCGGCTTATATATAATTGCATTGCCAACCGCGAAAGAAAGGGTGATGGGCACAATGGCCTGGTAAAAGGGGTAGTTCCAGGGGGAGATTATAAGGGTGGTCCCCATAGGTTCAAAGTAAATCCGGGATTTTTTCCCCATCAGGGCAAACGGGGTCGGCACCGCGCGATCGGCCAGTATTTTTTTAGCCCTTTTTTCAAGGTAGTCCAGGTGGTCGAGCGTTCCGAATATTTCCGCCGTGAGGGCATCTGTGCGTGATTTACCGGTATCTTTCTGGATGCGATCGAGGATGTAGGTCTGGCGCTTGATAATGATTTCCCTCAGGTTGGAAATAAACTCCAGTCGTTTGGCGACATTCCAGGATCCAATGTCCGGTTGGGCCTTGCGGGCGCGGTCATACATGGCCGTGATATCCGCCGAGGAGGGATTATCGTAATCAATCGCTTGTGCCCGCGGCTTATCCGGGGCAGCATCGGAATCTCTTAAGACGATCTTCGGATTCCACCCGATAACGTCGAAGATCTTTTTCCCTTCGTAATCCGGTTTGGAAAGATTGGCGTAGTAAAGGCTCATGGTGGCACCTTTGAGGCCTATTTCGAGCACCCTGAGCCCGGCTCCGATAAAGCCCGGGAAGACCCGGTTGTGGGTGGACAACTTCATCAGGATGCGGATGACCCACCGGGGCGACCAGCGAAAAACAGAGAACAGGATGCGGAGCCCGGCAAGATCGTCTTCACTCAGGTAGGCCGCCATCCGGTCAATATGCACACTGCAGCCGGTTTGGGAAAAAGAGGGTGACCGATCGGTTCCGGGTAAAATGACATCACCGGCTTTAATCAGTCCGCGCAACTGGTTACGGGTAAAGTAGCGGGAAACTTTCATGGTTGCACATTCCTTAAAATTTGATCTGCGGCCATTTTGGAAAGGGCCATGATGGTGAGTGACGGGTTAATGCCGGGGGCGTTGGGAAAAATGCTGGAATCGGCGACGTAGATATTCTTTTTGCCGTGCAGGCGAAATTCGGGGTTGACGACACTGGCGGCCGGGTCGGTACCCATGACACACCCCCCCATCAGGTGCAGGCCAAAGCCGAAGGATCCATGGACAATTTCCTGGGCACCGGTTAAGCGGAAAATTTCATCGATTACACCGACTCCCTTTTCAAACCGGTCCATGTCCGTCTGGCTGCGTACCTTGTGGATCATTACTTTGCCTTTGCGATTGAGTTTGATGCGGCCGGGATGGGTGTCCCGGGTGCAGACTTCCATACAGGCAAAGTGGGAAAGCTTTTCCATAAACCGGTGGTGGTTGCGGCCAAAGCCGCTGACCAGCATGGCGATGGCCGAAGGCCCGACATACACATTCTCCAGTTTGAAACCTTCTTTACGGAAACCGGGGTCATCGGACTTAAAAGCCTGAAAGGCTCCGATGTGGGCGTTGATGGGTTTGTCGTAAATGCCGAAATTCATGTATTGCGGGTGGCAATAGAAATCGTGCCCGATATGCGGCAGTTCCCGATTGTAACCGGAGTTCAGTAACAGCCGGGAGTTGCCGATGGCGCCGCCGGCTAGGATCAGGCCGCGCCCCTGATAGGCCACCTGGCGCCCCTGCCGATCCCGGCACTGTACCTGGATACCGCCGTCTATTTCGACGATTTTCACGGCTTCCTTTTCAGACTCCAGCTGCAGACCGTGTTCCAAGGCCTTTTTCAAAACCGTTTCCGGAGTGCTCTGCTTGCTGCCGATCCGGCAACCGTTCAGGCACTCGATGCAGCAGTTGCCATCGCCGTAGCGGCAATCTTTCTGGGCCCGGTGCAGAGGTGCCAACTGATACCCGAGTTTTTCAAAGCCCTCCTGGAAAATCCGGGCATTCTCGTTACGGGCGTCCGGCGGGATTTCCTGGATGGAAATTTCACTTTCCGCCTTGGTATACCACGGGTCCATATCCGTGTTGTTGAAAAACGATACCCCCGAAGCCGCTTTCCACGAGTTAAATGCATCCGTGTCAAAACGGTCCACCAGGGCCTGGTTGACGATAGAGCCGCCACCTACCACCTTGGGACGTAAGAACACCAGTTTTGCATCCGTGGAAAGTTCCAGGCCTCCGGACCAGTACATCTGCGAAGTACCATCCAGTTCGTTGTGCGGGTAGGTGTGGCGGGTATAGTGCTTTCCCGCCTCAAGCATCAGGCAGTTGCTGCCCGCCTTGCAAAGTTCGTGGGCGATGAAAGGGCCCGATATCCCGGCGCCGATAATAATGAAATCAAATGATTCTGAGCGCACACTGTTCACGTTATTTCTCCTTCGTTCTATAAAAACGCCTTGCCGTCGCCGCGGTAGGTTGTTACCTGCCCGGCCGGCCGGTGTCCTTCAATAAGGTAAAGGTTGTTAAAACGTTCGCATAACTCACCGGCCTTGGCATGCTGGAAAAAGATCGGGTCTCCAAGGGACAGATCGGGGCAGCCGGTGGGCAGTGCCAGAGGGGTCTGTACCTCGCCGGCGCCCTCTATGGAAATGTAATTAAGGCCGGTCGGCATCACCGGCCAGGGGCGTTTATTGATATCTGTTTCTCCGGAGGCTATATAGCCACCCCCCTGGCAGGTTACCATTCCGGCTGCGGGGATCCGGGTCACCTGCAGGGCAAAAAAGGCGGCCGGTTGGAAGTGGACGTCATGAAAGTACCGAAAGAGACCCGGGGCGTAAAAAGCAGATCCGGCCGTAACTTCGGTGACGGACGGATCCTGGCCCGTGGCGATCAGGCTGCCGCTGCCATCGCCGTTCACAATTTCGATTGGAAACCCGTCATCGCCAAGCGCCTTGACTATCCGGCTGCGCCGGGCGGTTAATTCCCCCATGGAGCGCCGTTTTACCAGACGCAGGATCGCGTTCTTCAGACGTTGACCGGGGAGAGCGTCGTTGACGGAGGCGATTTGGGCTTCGTAGCCCATGACGGCATTAAGCTCAACCCCGGGTAGATTGGCGGCGTAGCGGGCCAGTGCAACGGCCGCGTCCGCATCGCGTACCGGGCTGCGTCGGACACCCAGATGGGCCAGATTCCCCACAGGGCGATAGGACATGTCAATGTCCAGGCAGGCCGCAAGGGTAATTCCGGCCAAACGACCCTGCTGTGACAGGCAGTCCAGTTGCTTTTGAGAATCGACCATCAGGGAAACTTTACAGCCGGCGCGGGTTAAGCGCACCAGGTGGTCAAGGTCGGAAGGCTGCACAGTGGGGTAGGCAACAATGATATCGTCAAAACCGTTATCAAACAGATAGGCGGCCTCTTCCAGCGTGAAGGCCAGGATGCCCTTGAAAGCCGGGCCGCCGATTTCAAAGACCCGCTGGAGCAGGGCAATGCTGCGTATGGACTTGGAGGCTACCCGGATCGTCTTTCCGGTATCTTTCTGGGTAGCGGCAACATAGGTTATGTTGGCATCAAACTTGTCCAGATCCACAAGGGCCAGGGGCAGCCGCAGACCTTTGACGGCCTTACGATACTCGCGGTATTTTAAGTCTTGATCCATCACCATTTCTATTTGCCTCGCTACGGTCTATCCGGCAAGGTATCAAAATCGGAACCGGATGCCTCCCGGGATGATGCATTTTATCCGGGGGGCCTTCACTGCGGGGACCCATCGGGGAAAAGCTCCGAATGAAAAAGAGGACTGTGGGCAGGTCCCCCTTACCGGGGTAACCGGCCTGGTTCCCAATTATCTTATTTGAGCTGTTGCAGGACTGCAGCCAGGACATCCTTTTTATCCGGAAATTTTAAGAAGCCTTTGCGGGCCACCCGTTTTTCGCCGACCCACACGGTCAGTTCACCTATTCTGCCACCTGAATCCAGACGGGGCGTAATGTTGGCCTTCTGCCGCAAAAAATCCGCCACCCGGGCGGCATACCTGCGATTGTGCAGTCAAATAAAGCAATAGCGTATCACAACTTCTTTCATCGATATTCCTTCTCTAAAGAAGAGTTTGGGCACCCAAGTATTCAGGGGCGAAACAGGGTAGCCTGAGGATAGGGATCAGATGGCCCGTCTCCACATACAGATCTTCCAGAACCACATCATGACCGGTTGTCTGCAACTGGGTCACTGCCTGGTCAGCAAGGGCCATGCAAAGGCTTGCGGGCAGGGGGTGGGCCGTCACGACCATGCATTGCATACTTCAAATCCTTTGATTAACAGTATTGTTACCCGATATAGAAGCGTCCGTGAAACGCTCAAAATTTCCTCAGGCGACGCTGTACCATAGAAATATCGTTTCAATATGTCAATCACTAAACGCCGTTAAAATTTGATAACTACTTGTTATAATATATTATTAACATTATTTCCAAAAAGGCGAAGGTCTGTAATACAAAGGGTAGAAAGTAGAAAAATGATCTTGACGAGCTGTCTGATATGTGATGTATCAGATATCAGATAACTATGCTTATTCAGATACCATATTTCAATTAGGAGGGCTTAGCGAATGGCAACCATTAAAATGACCACCGAAGAGGCTTTCATCAAAGTTCTTCAGATGCACGGCATCGAACATGCATTTGGTATTATCGGTTCGGCTTTTATGCCGATATCAGATCTTTTCCCTAAAGCGGGGATCACCTTCTGGGATGTCGGACATGAAGGCAACGCCGGTATGATGGCCGACGGATTCACCCGTGCCTCGGGGAAGATGTCCATGATGATCGCCCAGAACGGCCCCGGCATCACCAACTTCGTAACACCGGTTAAGACTGCTTACTGGAACCACACGCCGCTGCTGCTGGTGACCGCCCAGGCCGCCAATATGACCATGGGGCAGGGCGGCTTTCAGGAAGTTCCCCAGATGGCCCTTTTTGAAGACATGGTGGCCTACCAGGAAGAAGTGCTGCATCCGTCCCGCATCGCCGAGGTGCTTAACCGGGTCATTATGCAGGCCAGGCGCGCCTCCGCCCCGGCTCAGATCAATGTGCCGCGTGATTTCTGGACCCAGGTGATCGATATCGAACTGCCCGCTATCGTTGATTTCGAGCGTCCGGCCGGCGGGGAAGAAGCCATCGCCCGTGCAGCCGAACTTCTGTCCCGGGCCAAATTCCCGGTTATCCTGAATGGCGGCGGTGTGGTGATCGGCGGCGCCATCAAGGACTCAGTCGCGCTGGCTGAGCGCCTGGACGCGCCGGTCTGTTGCGGCTACCAGCACAATGACGCTTTCCCCGGCAGCCACCCCCTGTTTGCCGGCCCGTTGGGTTACAACGGCTCCAAAGCCGGCATGGAGCTGATTTCCAGGGCGGATGTGGTTTTGGCTCTGGGTACCCGTCTCAACCCGTTCTCTACCCTGCCGGGCTATGGTATCGATTACTGGCCGACGGATGCCGCCATTATTCAGGTGGATATCAACCCTGATCGCATTGGTCTTACCAAGCCCGTCACGGTGGGCATTGTGGGGGATGCCAAAAAAGTGGCCAACGCCATACTGGCTCAGCTTGCGCCTACAGCCGGCGACGAGGGCCGTGACGCACGCACGGCCACCATCGCAAAAACCAAGGCCGACTGGACTCAGGAACTGGCTGCCATGGATCACGAAGCAGATGATCCCGGCACGACCTGGAACCAGCGTGCCAAGGATAAAGAGCCGGAAAAAATGACGGTCCGCATGGCGTGGCAGGCCATCATCAAAGCCCTGCCCCAGAAGGCCATCATCTCTTCGGATATCGGCAACAACTGTGCCATCGGAAATGCGTATCCGACCTTTGAAGAGGGCCGCAAGTACTTGGCCCCGGGCATGTTCGGACCCTGCGGCTACGGTTTCCCGGCCATCCTGGGCGCAAAAATCGCCAAACCCGACGTTCCGGTAGTGGGTTTTGCCGGTGACGGTGCCTTCGGGATCTCCATGAATGAAATGACGGCCTGCGGACGCGATGAGTGGCCCGCCATCACCATGATCATCTTCCGCAACTATCAGTGGGGGGCCGAGAAACGCAATACCACCTTATGGTATGATGACAACTTTGTGGGTACCGAGCTTGACACCAATGTCTCCTACGCCGGCATCGCCAAAGCGTGCGGCATGGAAGGTGTTCAGGTCACCACCCAGGCCGATTTGACTGAACAATTGAGTGCGGCCGTCAAAGCCCAGATGGAAGCAGGCCAGACCACCTTCATCGAGGTGTTGAACAATAAGGAACTGGGCGAACCCTTCCGCCGCGATGCAATGAAAAAACCGGTTGCCGTCGCGGGAATCGATGCGGCCGACATGCGTCCGCAAAAGGGGGCAGATGCATAAAAGCCCCGGCCCGGAGGGCCGAAGGTAGAAGGTAGAAGGTAGAAGGTAGAAGGTAGAAGGTAGAAGGTAGAAGGTAAAAGGCTGAAGGGATGGCTTTTGGGTAGTGAATACGAACGGTTTTCAGCCTACAGCCTAATAACCTGCATAAGGAGAGAAGAACATGGCAGCGACCGTTAATTGGAACGCGTACGATGCGGAAGAGATGGTGCGCGGCGACCGGGACTACCTGTGGCACCACCTCAAACCCCACAAGGTGTTCCAGTCTGCTGAGCAGATGATTATGGTTGCGGGCAAGGGCCTTCGGGTAACGGACATCCGCGGCAGAGAATACCTCGACGCGACCGCCGGGGGCGTCTGGAGCGTAATAGTGGGCCACGGCCGGGAAAGCATCGCCAGGGCCGTTTACGATCAGCTCAAAACCCTGGGCTACTACGCCGGAACGGTTGGCAATATTCCCACCATCAAATTTGCCGCCAAGCTTATCGAACTGCTCCCCAATCTCGGCAAGGTCTTTTTTTCGAACAGCGGATCCGAGGCCAATGAAAAGACGTTCAAGATCGTCCGCCAGCTGTCCCATATCGACACTGAGCGCAAAGGCAAATATAAAATTCTCTTCCGGGATCGGGACTATCACGGGACGACCATCGGCGCCCTGAGTGCCACGGGGCAGCTGCAGCGCAGACAGGATTTTGGCCCCTTTGCCGAGGGGTTCATCGAGTTCCCCCACGCATTGTGCTATCGCTGCCCTTTTGACAAGTCTTACCCCGGTTGCGATATCGATTGTGCCCGCAGTGTGGAGGCGGTCATCCTCAAGGAAGGGCCGGATACCATCGGCGGCTGCATTGTGGAGCCGATTACGGCCGGCGGCGGCATTATCGTGCCGGTGCCGGAATATTTCCCCATCCTCCAGGATATCTGCAATAAGTACGGCATCTACCTGATCATGGATGAAGTGGTTTGCGGTTTTGGCCGCACCGGCAAATTCTGGGGATTTGAGCAATTTGATGCGGATCCGGACATGGTCACCATGGCCAAGGGGCTGGCCAGTTCTTACATGCCGCTTTCCGCCATGGCCGCCCGCCAGGAGATCTTCGACAAGTTCCTCTGCGATCCGGCCGATCCCGAAGAGGGCACCAACTACTTTCGTGACATCAGCACCTATGGCGGTTGCGCCGGGGCTACCGTTGCCGCCCTGGAGAGCACCCGTATTATTGAAGAAGAAAACCTCGTGGAAAACAGCCGGGTTCTGGGGGCCTACCTGCTTGATCGCTTAATGGAACTGGCGGACCTGCCCATTGTCGGGGATGTGCGTGGCAAGGGCCTGTTTTGTGGGATAGAATTTGTTGAGGATAAAGCTACCCGGGCGCCCGTATCTGAAGCGGCCATGGCAAAACTCATGGGCGACCTGGCGGCTGAAGGGGTTCTGGCCGGCCGGACCAACAGCAGCATTCCCGGCCTGAATAACATCATGAATTTCGCGCCGGCCCTGGTCATTACCCGCGACCAGGTGGACCTGATAGTCGCGGCCGTAAAAAAGGCCATCGAGAAATCGTGCTGATATGAACATCAATACCCAATCTTTAAGGGAACAAATCTACCTGTATCTTCGGGACGGGATGCAGACCGGAGAACTGGCCCCGGGCGCGACCTTGAATCTCAACGAGATCAGCAATAAGCTGGGGATCAGCAAGACGCCCCTGCGGGACGCCCTCATACAGCTTGAAGCTGAAGGTTTCGTCTCTATCCTTCCACGCCGGGGGGTGATGGTAAATAAGCTGACCCTTGAGGATGTCAGGGAATATTATGACATCCTGGGCGCCCTGGAAGCCTCGGTTGTGCTGGACGTCTTCCACCAGATAACCCCGGACCACATCGGCAGGATGAAACAGCTCAACCAGGACCAGAAGACAGCGCTCGCGCGTGAAGATCACGAAAACTACTACCGGCTGAATCTCGAATTCCACGGCGTTTTCCTGGATCTCGGCGCGAACAAGACGATGCTGCGCCTGATCACACCCCTGAAACAGCGCCTGTACGATTTCCCCCGCCACCGGTACAATGTAGACTGGGAAAAAAGCAACTGTGCCGAACACGACCTGTTCATCGAGTTCATCGAAGCCGGCGACCGGGAAGGGGCGGCCCGCTTCATGAAGTACCGGCACTGGTCGTATACCTTCCAGGAGAAGCATATCCGGCAGTTTCATGGGGAGGATTGAAAAGGGAGAGAATCCGGGTGCAAAGGAGCCGGTTTTGGGATGCCTTTAGATGAAAGGTTTGCTTACCTGACAACCTTGAACCATGGTGCCTAAAATTTAACGAAAGTTATGATAGATAATAAGGGTTGTATCGATAGTCCCGCCAAACAAAAGGCCGAAGCTTTGGTGAAAAACTCGGCCTTATTTTACTCCTGAAAACTATGATATTTGATCGAGGGATTATTGATAAAACAAGTATGTGCGAAGCCGTCGATCACTTTGGCATGAAAGGTGCTATATGGGTAAAGTATCGACTTTCTATTTTTCATAATAATTACAGTATCTAATATTGCATGGCTTTAATATTATTGAAAGGGGAAATTTCGACATTCGCAGAAAAATTTCAACGTAATTACAGATTTTCTAAAAGACTATCATGAACCGCGAATCTATTATGAAAGGCGGTCTAAAACTGCCGCGAAGCGGTTTCGTACAGACTCAATATATCTGTAACTTGATCGGATTTTAGATGATTATCAAGTTATCTGCAATCGAAAGTCTGCGGAAAAGCTCAAATATGACACTTGATTTTGCTGATAACTAAATTGGCAAAAAACACGCTGGCAGCATAATAACAAAATATGTGTAAATGCAATGAACTGATTTGGCACATAGATCAGAGCCTAAAGCCTATATTAATTAATGGATTTTTTATGGAATATGATAAAGAACAAATAACTATCAAATCAATCAAAAAATATATCAATTTCAAAAAGAAAACCGTACTTGAAATAGGGTGTGGTAACGGTAATATATCATCTCTTTTGGCGGATGGAACTGAAAACTACATAGGAATTGATCCAGACAATAACGCCATTATTAAGGCAAAGTCAAAATTTAGTAATATAGATTTTAGAATTGGCAACGGAGAATCTTTGGAATTCGAAGATTCAATTTTTGATGTTGTACTTTTCACACTTTCCTTGCATCATCAAAATGCCAGTATAGCCTTAAAGGAAGCTGATAGAGTATTAACAAGAACTGGCGCTCTATTGATTATAGAGCCCTCATGCAATGGAGAATTACAGCAATTTTTTAACCTTTTTAATGATGAAACCAATAAAATCAATGAAACTTTCGAAAGTATAATGAATAGCTGTTTTATATTGAAGAACCAAGACACCTTCAATGCCATGGCCAAATTTAATAATCAGGCCGAGCTTTGTACGTATCATTTTGATCGCGAAAGAATTGGCTCAAATGATTGTGCGCGTATAATTAAAAAATTGCAGCGGTTACAGATTTCATATTCAGATCATCAGCCGACATTCTTAAATGATAAAATGAATATTTATCATCTTAAAAAGAATTAAAAAGAAAGCTACCCAATTGGCAACTGTATCATTTACACATATCAAGTCGTTCCACCGGACAGCAGCGGCTTCGCTACGCGCGCCCTGCTGCCGGTGTGCACTGCCGGACGCGGTCCCCGCGATTTTACCCACACCCCTCCTCATTTATATACAGGGCTTAGCTTGCCTTTGATCTCTGATCAGCTGAAGTGAGCTCTGAGAGATAACCGGTGCCTGCTCTATCTTTAGTTTGTCTCCTGCCATGGTTAAAACTTATTCAGGGCAGACACCGGTTTCGAGATACAGGTTTTGCCTTGCCGGGCAGTTTCCTATCCGCCGTGAACCGTGCCGGCATATTGTGCGAAGACCTCGGGATCGTGACCAAACACTACCTTGGCATTTTCCTTAGCGGCAATGTTTTTTAGTTTTGCCAGGCTGCGATACCATCCGGTCATGTCGCGGACCAGCCACCCGGGGGGAGTCTCGTTATCCCAATTCTCTTTGAAAAACATGGTGTCGGAGGTGAATAGAAAGGTCTCTGAATCGTTCAGGGTTGCTTTCATTGACAACATGCCTGGGGTGTGCCCGGGAGTGTTGTATACGGTGATGCCCTCGAACAATTCGACCTCATCGCCATAGACGGCCTGCCAGTTGAAGGCCGAATCTATGTAGTGCGGAAGGTAGGCGCCGAAGTCCTGCTTGGTCGCAATCGCGTAGAAGGCATATTTCAGCTCCTCTTCGTGCGCATACACCGGCACATCCATCCCGCGGAACAGTTCGAGGCCGCCGGCATGGTCTAGGTGCATGTGACCGATTATGATTGCCGACACATCGCTCGCGCTGTAACCAGCCTTTTCCAGCTGCTTATCCAGCTGGTTTTCTTCGGCGTACCGCGTAATGTTAAAAACTTCTTGAACGGGTTCCGGCCAGAGTTCGGCGTGATTCGTCGCCGGGCCGGCCTCATACAGTATCAGCCCGCTTTTGGGGTGCTCGATAAGCGCACCGACCATCTGGAAATCACGTCTTTGCGATGGCGGCGCAGGGTTGCTTTTCGTTGCCACCCCGGAAGCCTCAAAAACCCAGCCTTCATCCGCGGTCAATGCCCCGTAATCTAAAAGCCTTAATTTCATAGCATCTACTCCTTTCAAGTTAAAAGTTCATTTATCTCGTTGAAAATCCCCAATGCCCCTCTGCAATTAGATTCCCGGGGCAACTGACCCATAAATCGTTTCAAGACAGCTGTTGCCGACATGGGAACCCATCAGTACTTGAGGCTGCCGAACCCTTCCGTGACCAGTCCGCCCTCATCCAACCACTGCTGCATACCGCCCCATTTAAAAGGTCCATAAAGGCCTTGGGCAATATCGAGCCGGTCACGCTGGGCACCGCCCAGCCACATCTTAACGATCTTGTAATCGCGCATGTATTTTTCAACATGGCCTTCATACACGTACCCGTAGGAACCCATCAACTCCATCGCCCGATTGGTACAAAACTCGGCGGCATCACCGGCATATGATCTGGCAATAGAAAACTTGGCAATCATCTCCCGCGTCCAGGGAGCTCCATAGGTGTCAGTATCAGTTAACTGCCAGGTCACGCTGAGAATATAATTCCGGGCCAGTTCAATCTTTCTGGTCATCTCGGCCAGGATTGACGCAAAAAATGAGCGTTCCCTGACAGGAACACCGGCTATTTCTCGACCGCCCGTCCAGTCTAAAGCAATTTCGAGAACTGCTTCGGCGACACCTACCAGCCGCGCGGCACCGGCAAGCCTACCCAGGCCGATAACGTACCCTTCAATTATGTTGGCCCCCAGGTTTGGTTTATCTAAGTCCAGAACATATCGTTTGGGAAGTCGGACATTATCGTACACCAACTCCCCATTCTCATCGGAATATGTCAGGCCCATCTTTTCAAAAGGCAGGGTACAACTGAATCCCTTGGCGTCCGGTGGAACGTATACGATACTGGCGCCCGCCGCCCCCAATTGGGGATCACGCTGCACAACCGTCCAATAGCCGATATGGCCTTTCAGATAATCACTTTCGAAGCGATCATTGGGGCCGGCCGGGCCGGGCCATAGCTTGCGCCCGTTAATGACAACTTCGTCTCCTTGGATCTCCATGCGCGTGCGGATGGTCCTAAAATCGAAGGCTGGATCTTCGATGCTGGCGCCACCGGATGGTTCGCTGATACAGGTACAGGCCGTCCAGGCCTCTTCACCGGCTATTTGTGGGGCAAACTCTTCAAGCAGGTCGTCCCGGCCCGCAGCCATCATGAAGGAGACCACCCAGTGAATCTTACCGACCATTGTTGCTAGCCCGATTTCCGCCCTGGAAAGTTCGATATTGATCATCTGCCGGACGACCGGGGACAAGCCCAATCCACCGAATTTCTCAGGAAGATTCGAAGCGGTCAATCCCAGTTTCACACACTCTTTATAGTACTTGTGCAGTGTTTCTATGCCGAGTTTCTCGTCTTTGTGCCATCCGCCCTCAAAATCTTGACGAATTGGCATCAATGCCTTATTGGTAAATTCCCTGATCGCCACCGCCATTCTGATATCTTCATCCGTACAAAAACACTTCGGGTATTTGTATTTCGGATCAAGCATTTTATAATAGCCGCTACCCACTTTTTCTTTCATACGAGCCTCCTTCGGTTGTAATTTTAATATTGTAAATTATGGCGTTATACTATATAGAAGCAGAGATAAGTCTATCATTTTAAATAGTTACAGCGAAAACCACCGGCTGTAGATTTCCTTCTTCCTAATTCTGTCGCTGTGCATTTTCAAAGTTGGGCCGGCGGAACCATTTAATCGGGCGGAGCATCAGGATGAAGCCAAAGCCACCTTTCACGGATGCCACTTTAACCGCAACATACATGCCAAGTTCACCCCGTTGGCATCTGAAAACGTTTGACAGGATCTAAATGATCGTTATTGCACCATTAAATACTGCCGTGCGGCATTAATGCGACCTTGATCAGATAAATACATCCCCATTCGAATTGTCAGAATGATAAAAATCAGGAAGCGTTCGGCGGGTTAATTCTGGGAAATAAGAATCCTCTATCAAGTATCCCCTATTTCCTTGAGGGTGATGAGACGTAGTGTCGGGAGATAAAAAATGGACGACCACTTTGCCCAAAATCAATTTTCCATCCAATCTTTTTGCAACATCCTGCAACCGATCCTTGGCGCGGAACTGATGGTGGTCGACGAATCCATGATAGCGGTGGCCGGGACCGGTCCTTATAAAAAGAACGTCGGATCGCGGCGACCCAGAGACTCCTATGTCGATTTGACCTTAAAGTCGGGTAAGGGGTTTCAGATCGGAACCCCGGGAGAGACCACACAATGCCTGAGGTGCGAGATGAAATCGTTTTGCCATTATACCTCGGTCATTTCCTGCCCCCTTAAATACCAGGATAAAATAGTCGGGCTTTTTGGGCTTCTGGGATACGATAAGAACCAGAAGGAAACAATGCAGCGCAGGCGCCTGTTTCTATCGAACCTTTCGAAAAATATCGGTGATTATATTGTACAGAATTTTTTCGGACGTGATTTTTCTTATTATGATTTCGTTGCGTCCCGCTCCATGGACAACATTGTCAACGCCTTTGACAAAGGCGTCATTATCACCGACACCGACAACCATATCATTAAGGTGAACCAATTTGCTGAGCAGGCGCTGAAATTTAAACAGGCTGAATGTGTCGGCAAGAATATCGGTTTTTTCAATGATGCGTTGAAACTTGTTGATCCGCAGTTAAAATCGACTGAATCGGGCTGCATCTCCAAATCCGGGTTCGTTACCAAAGCTATCCCGATTTTGCATGATGATCTCCCGGTCGGACACGTTCTGCTGTTGCAAAACAGTGCCCGGCATAAACTCTCCAAAACGGCATATACCTTTGGCAAAAGGCCGCCTGAACCCAGGCTCTTAGGGTCATCCCGACCGATCCTTAAACTGAAGGAAATCGTATCCAAAGTAGCTGCCAATGATTCGAGAACCCTCATCGGCGGTGAGACGGGCACCGGGAAAGAACTGGTGGCCCAGCTCATCCACTACCATAGCCCACGGTATCGGGGGCCGTTTGTGGCCCTGAACTGCGGCGCCATTCCCGAAACCCTCATTGAAAGCGAACTGTTTGGATATGCCAAGGGCGCCTTTACCGATGCCCGTAAAAAAGGAAAAACCGGGAAGTTCGAGCTGGCTAACGGGGGGACCATTTTTTTAGACGAAATCGGCAACCTCCCAATAACCGGGCAGGCTAAAATCCTGCGTATCTTGGACAATGAAATTCTTGAAAAAATTGGCAGTGAGACTTCGATAAAGCTGGATGTGAGGGTTATATGCGCCACCAATAAAAATTTGCCCCAGATGGTAGAAAAAGGGCTTTTCATGGAAGACCTGTATTACCGCTTGAATGTTGTGCAAATTGAAGTCCCGCCCCTGCGGGCAAGGAAAGCGGATATCCCGTTGCTCCTCGATTTTTTTATAGATGAACATAACCGGCATTTCGGGGGCAACCTCCGGGGATTCAGCAAGCGGGCCATGAGCTACTTGATTCATTTCCAGTGGCCGGGCAATGTGCGCGAATTAAGAAATGTTACGGAATACGCCTGCAACATAAAAACCAGCGGCTTCGCGGATCTTGAAGACCTGCCCCCCTACATGTCACCCCTCGAGGAAAGCCCGCTTAAAGATACCCGGGAACCCATCAATACCGAAAAACTCATGGTTGAAGAAGCCATCCGCCTGTTCGGCAACTCAACAGCGGGCAAGCAGGAAGCCGCCAAGTATTTGGGCATCAGCGTTTCTACATTATATCGGCGGCTCAACACGGGGTGCGCCAAGGAGAATGGTCAGCACTAAACCACATTATACCCAGCGCAACATTGCCTTCCGGCCTGGCCGAACAGCCATAAAGACCTGTTGAAAATGCCTTCCGGTGAGATCCGTTTTTTCCAGTTTTAGGAAACCGTCGTGGTAAGCCCCCGTTTTTTTGTCATTCTGACAAGTCCCCTAAAAAAACAAAGATGCCAGGTTCAGCGGTCACATAAAATAAAATTAAAATATCAAACACTTAAAATGCTGACGGGTAAATAATGCGCTCGAATTAAGGTTGGCATGTATCCTGCGTAAATGTCTTTTGACGTTTGGAAGCAATCCGCTTCAAGGGACATCTGGAACTATGAAGGAGGCTTAAAATGTGGAACCAAGTCGAAGACCTTATGGTTGGTGCCTGTGACCTGCACATTCATGCAGGGCCGGATGTAGTACCTCGGCAACAGGATATCATTGAAGTGTGCCGGGAGGCGGAGGAAGCCGGCATGCGAGCGCTGGCATTTAAAGATCACAACACGTCAACCGCAGACCGTGTAAAAATTGTAAGCCAACTGATTGACGGGGAGTTGAATCTTTTTAGCGGCATCGTATTGAATTATGCGGTGGGCGGCTTTAATCCTGAGGCGGTTGAAAAAGCGCTGTTGGCGGGTGCCAAAATCATATGGATGCCAAGTGCCGACGCGCCTATGACCATAGAAAAAGTCCAAGTTACTAAAGAAACCCCCTGGTTCAGTGCTGCCGTAAAATTGGTCGACCCCCAAAAGGGGCTCAATATCATGGCGGGAACTCCCGAACAACCCGATATCCGCCCTGAGGTAAAGCAGATTCTGTCACTCATAGCTGAAAATGATGCGGTGCTTGATACGTGCCACCTGTCAGCCGCAGAGTGCGTAGCGCTTATTGATACGGCCAGGGATATCGGGGTCACCAAAATTGTAGTAACGCATCCAAATTGCAGTATAAATTTAATGACTATTGGTGAGCAAAAGGCACTGGCTGAAAAGGGTGCTTTTTTAAACTATGCCTTTTTACCCTGCATGCCACTTTTTGACCGTCAGCATCCGAAAGATATCCTGGAAATGATGGCTGCCGTTGGATTCGATCGCTGCATGATGTTTTCCGATTTCGGGCAGGCCGTCAATCCGTCTCCCATAGAAGGCTATAAGATGTTCGTGGCGAGCCTGCTGGCACTTGGAATGGACCGGGCGGATATTAGAAAAGTAGCCGCCGAAAACCCTGCCCGATTGCTTGAACTGAAATAGGGCCGTATTTCGTATCGATTTTACGATTATTCTGGATAAGCAAGGCAAAGGATCACACTTTCCGATAGCCCCAAATTCATAACAAGGATAACAAAAAATGGACGGCTTCTATGGACGGATATTAAGGATTGACTTGAGTAAAAAAAACTATGAAGTGCTGCCAGTTTCTGATGCCGTCCTTTCCCAAACACTTGGCGGTAAAGGCCTCGCCTCTAAACTTCTCTTAGACTTCAATCCGCCGGACGTCGATCCCATGGCTCCGGAGAACTGCCTGATCTTTGTCACCGGGCCGATTACGGGCAGCAGCATTTGGGGCTCCAGCCGCTATGGCGTCTTTACAAAATCTCCCCAGACCGGGTTTTACGCAGAGTCCTATTCCGGTGGCAAAGTACCGGAGGCCATCGATGCTGCGGGATTCGACGCCATTGTGCTGCAGGGTCGCTGCACCACCCCGATGGTTCTGGTTATTGGGCCGGAAGGCGTTGCATTCCACAAAGCTGGCGAAGTGTGGGGACTGGAAACCTACGACACCGAAAAGAAGGTGCTCGCACGGTTTGCCAGTGATAAAACAGGTTACCGCAAGTCGGGAGCGGTCGTTATCGGGCCGGCAGCGGAAAACGGCATCCGATTTTCAGTGATTAAAAATGATATTTGGCGAAGTGCCGGCCGGACCGGAGTTGGTACGGTCATGGGGAGTAAACAAATTAAAGCGATTGTATTCCAGGGAGACCAGCGCCGGCCACTGCACGATTTTCAGGCTGTCCGCCAATTTGCCAAAAATCTCACCGCCGAGTCAAAAACAAATGCGGGCGTCGCCGCCTACAAGGCAATGGGGACCTCCCAAATGGTCAAAATAATGAACACGGCCAACGCTTTTCCGACCGGCTACTGGGACAAAGGGACCTGCGATCATTGGGAAAAAATTGACGCCGACGCATTGCACACCCGCTGCGATGTGCATCCGAACGCCTGCGCTAAATGCTTGATGGCCTGCGGTCGCTTGACGACGGTAAAACAAGGTCGGCATGCCGGTTTAAAAATTGAGGGTCCCGAGTATGAAACAATCTACGCCTTTGGCGGCCTGTGCATGGTGGACAGCATTGAAGAAATTGCTTATTTGAACGACATTTGCGATCGGCTCGGTATGGATACCATTACGGCCGGCAACCTTTGTGCATTTACGATGGAAGCGGTCCGCTTGGGTAAAGTGCGATATGATATAGCACCCGGCAAGGTGGATACCATTGCCGAATTGCTGAGAAAAATTGCCAGTAAAGAGGATGTCGGCAGGACCCTTGCGGAAGGCATCCGCTATGCTGCCCAAAAATGGGGTCTCGAAGATATCGCCGTTCATGTGAAGGGAATGGAGCCGGCGGGCTATGATCCTCGGACCCTGAAAGGTATGGGCCTGGCCTATGCGACCGCTGACCGCGGGGCCTGCCACCTGAGATCTACATTCTACAAACCAGAATTGTCCGGCATGATTGCCCCGGAGCAGATAGAAGGCAAAGCCGCATTGTTTATCGATTTCGAGGACCGGCTCACTATTTTCGACGCCCTTATTCTTTGCCGGTTCTACCGGGACATTTATCCCTGGGAATGCCTAACGGAAATTATTCAGGCTGTCACGGGTCTCAATTTGGACATGGATTCATTGCGCAGCAGGGCCGTCCTTATCTCAAACCTTGTCCGGCATTTTAACCTTCGCGAAGGAATGACCGCCCAAGACGACAAACTTCCTCCCCGGCTTCACCGTAAGCTATCGGATTCAGGCAAGGTCATCGGGGAGCATGAACTTGAAAAAATGCTTCAGGACTACTACAAGTTACGTGGATGGAATGAATTTGGCGTCCCTTCTGATAATGCGTTCGATTTTGGTCAACAGACTGTAGTCGGATCAAGTGATTGATTCCCAACAACTGGTTCAATTCAGCTCGGAAAATTACAAACAACTACTATTCATTAGCTGCTAAGACAATAGACGTGCTTATGAGCATTGCGACCATCATTCTTCAGTTTCATTGATAAGTAAAAGGAGTTCAGGAGACTGTCACGTACGGATCTTGGAGAGCGTAGGGGTGAGATCCCCCTGCGCCATTTACCCAAGCCTGTAGATATCAATATTGTCGGAAATGTATTGATTCTGTCAATTCAAGGATAGGCCGGAACAGCCGGAGGAGAGAATCACTCCGGGATGGGTGGTATTGGTTTAAGCTGTTTGTCCCGGTCAAGGCAGACCAGGTGAATGAGGGCCTTGACCGCCGGTTTCTGTCCGCCGGGCCGCCAGGCTTCCTGGGTCCAGATCAAGCGATAGTCGCTTTCCTTCTCATAGGTCGTGCGGATATCCAGTTCGTCCCCGAATTCTGCGCCTTCGTGATAGCTGATGTCCGCCCTGTAAACGGCAAACCCGAGGCCCTCTTCACGCCATAGCCGGACCAGCTCCCGTGCCCCGATAATCTGTTCCCGGGCTCTTTCAAAAAACTTTAGGTAATTGGCATGGTAGACCACGCCGGAGTGGTCGGTGTCTTCGTAAAAGATTTGGACTTTGTAGTGGTGCTCATGCGAGGTCATTGAGGATCCCTTTAAATTTGACTGCCGGATTTGGTGGAACAAGATTGGAGATAGATGGCTTTGGCGCTAAAGTAAAGGGGAAAATCAATCGGTTTACTTTGCCAATTCCGATAAGGTGTCATCCCGGCCCCGCACAAAGTGCGGGATAAACTGCAGCCGGGATCCAGCTATTTCCTGGATGCCCCCGCATCGCGATGCGGGACAGGCTCCTCAAGTCCGGCATGACGGTCGGTTTGTCATTCTGAGGAGTGTAACAACGAGCCGACTTCGCCTTAGTAGCGCAGCTACGACGGCTGAAAGAATCTCCCACCGGGAAGCAGGACCTTAGCTTGAGGAAGACTCTTCGCTGCGCTCAAAGAGACAGGTAAATTTCTACACAATCCCCTCATGATATTCCTGCAGGGACCGGACCTGCGGTTTACCTTCGCGCCTGGCCTTTATGCCCTTGGCCGCGGCAATGGTGGCAGCGGTGGTGGTAATGTAGGGCACTTTATATTTGATAGCTGCCCGGCGGATATCGGAGCTGTCCTGGCTGCTCTGCCCGCCGCTGGGGGTGTTCACTAACAGATTGACCTCGCCGTTTTTAATGGCGTCGATGAGGTTGGGCCGACCGTAACCGAGTTTCCGGGCGGGGATGGATTCGATGCCGTTTTCCTCGAGGAAACTGTGGGTGCCGCCCGTGGCCATAATTTTAAACCCCAATTCCCGGAACAGACGGGCCGGTTCCAGAGCCGCGGGTTTGTCGCGGTCGGCAATGGTAAGCAGGATGGTCCCTTCCAGGGGGAGGGCGGTCTGGGTGGCCTCCTGGGCTTTGTAAAAGGCCCGGCCGAACGAATGGGACAGGCCCAGCACTTCACCCGTGGAACGCATCTCCGGGCCCAGCAGCGGATCCACGCCATGATACATGTTGAAGGGGAAGACGGATTCTTTAATGCCGTAGTGGGCAATGTGGCGCGTCTTCAGGTTTAGATCGGCCAGGGTGGTTCCCAGCATAACCTGGGTAGCCAAACGGGCCATGGAGATATTACACACCTTGGAAACGATGGGGACCGTCCGCGAGGCCCGTGGGTTGGCTTCCAGCACATACACGGTGTTCTCGAAAATCGCGTATTGGATGTTCATCAGGCCCACTACGTTCAGTTCGATGGCAATCTTGCGGGTGTATTCCCGGATGGTTTCAATATGCTTGGGGGCGATGCTCAGGGGCGGAATGACACAGGCCGAATCACCGGAGTGAATCCCGGCCAGTTCGATGTGCTCCATCACAGCCGGAACAAACGCATCGCTGCCGTCTGCAATGGCATCCGCTTCAGCTTCGATGGCATTGTCCAGGAACTTGTCGATGAGGATCGGCCGTTCGGGAGACATTTCCACTGCGGCGTCCACATAGCGCTTGAGCATGGCCGCGTCCTGGACAACTTCCATGCCCCGGCCGCCGAGAACATAAGAAGGCCTGACCATCAAGGGGTAACCGATTCTCTGGGCAATGGCGCCGGCTTCTTCCATATTGCTGGCCATTCCCGATTCGGGCATGGGGATGCCCAGTTTCTGCATGATCTGGCGGAACCGGTCGCGATCCTCGGCCAGGTCGATGGTTTCCGGTGAGGTCCCCAGAATTTTGACCCCGGCGGCGGCAAGTTCGCCGGCGATGTTCAGTGGGGTCTGCCCGCCGAACTGCACGATGACGCCTTCCGGTTTCTCTTTGGCATAGATACTCAGCACGTCTTCGGCGGTCAGCGGTTCAAAATAGAGCTTGTTGGAGGTGTCATAGTCCGTTGACACCGTTTCCGGGTTGCAGTTCACCATGATGGATTCATACCCGCTATCCCGGATGGCGAAAGCGGCATGCACGCAGCAGTAGTCGAACTCGATGCCCTGGCCGATCCGGTTGGGGCCGCCGCCCAGAACCATGATTTTGCGGTTGTCGCTCACGTCCACGAGGTCGGCGGCATTGTAGGTGGAAAAATAGTAAGCCGCATCCTCCACCCCGCTGACCGGCACCGGTTCCCAGGCCTCGCCGGCCCCCAGGGCAATGCGCTTTGCCCGGATATCGACTTCGGGCACAGAGAGCAGTTGGGCCAGGTAGCGGTCGGCAAAACCGTCCTGTTTGGCCTGCAGCAAAAGGTCGTCCGGCGGCAGGTTGCCCTTGTGGGTCAAAAGCGTCTCCTCAAGCTGAACAAGTTCTTGCATCTGTTCGATGAACCAGGGCTTGATATGGGTGATTTCATACAGTTTTTCGATGTCGGCACCCTTACGCAGGGCCTCGTACATGATAAACTGGCGTTCACTGGTGGCCTTACTGGCCAGGGTGAGGAGTTTATCCAGGGGCAGCTGATTGAAATCCTTGGCAAAACCCAGACCGTAGCGGTTGATTTCCAGGCTGCGGATGGCTTTCTGAAAAGCCTCCTTATAGTTCTTGCCAATGCTCATGACCTCGCCCACCGCCTGCATCTGGGTGCCGAGTTTGTCTTCGAGGCCTTCAAATTTCTCAAACGCCCAGCGGGCGAACTTCACCACCACATAGTCTCCGGAAGGCGTGTATTTTTCGAGGGTTCCGTCCCGCCAGTAGGGGATTTCGTCCATGGTCAGGCCGCCGGCCAGCAGGGAGGAGACCATGGCGATGGGAAAACCGGTGGCCTTGGAAGCCAGGGCCGAGGAGCGCGAGGTTCGCGGGTTGATCTCGATGACAACCACCCGACCGGTTGCAGGGTCGTGGGCAAACTGAACATTGGTTCCGCCAATGACCTCAATGGCTTCCACGATGGCATAGGAGTAGTCCTGCAGCCGTTTTTGGAGCTCCGGTGCGATGGTCAGCATGGGTGCGGTACAATAGCTGTCGCCGGTATGAACCCCCATGGCGTCTACGTTTTCAATGAAACAGACCGTAATTTTCTGGTTCTTGGCATCGCGGACAACCTCCAGTTCAAGTTCCTCCCAACCCAGGACGGATTCTTCCACCAGCACCTGGCTGACCCGGCTGGCCGCCAGGCCGCGGGATACGATTGTGCGCAACTCTTCAACATTGTACACCAACCCCCCGCCACCGCCGCCCATGGTATAGGCCGGGCGGATAACCACCGGGTAACCGAGGCTTTCGGCGACCGCCTCCGCATCCGCGACCGTGTTGACGACTTCACTTTTGGCCATTTCAATGCCGAGCCGTTTCATGGTCTCCTTGAATTCCAGGCGGTCTTCGCCGCGCTGGATGGCATCCACGTTGACACCGATAATCTTGACGCCGTACTCGGTGAGGACGCCGGCCTGGTGAAGATCCGAGGATAAATTCAGGCCGGATTGCCCCCCCAGATTCGGGAGCAGGGCGTCCGGGCGCTCCTTGGCAATAATCTCGGTCAGGATTTTGACGTTCAACGGTTCTATATAAGTCGCATCTGCCGTACCCGGATCCGTCATGATGGTGGCCGGGTTCGAATTCACCAGGACGACTTCATAGCCGAGTGATCTGAGTGCTTTGCATGCCTGGGTGCCGGAATAGTCGAATTCGCAGGCCTGTCCGATAACAATAGGGCCGGATCCTATGATGAGCACTTTATGGATGTCGTCACGTCTGGGCATAGCGTCTCCTTTTCTGGGTCTGTATACATGCGAATTGTAAGTGGGAACTGCTACCGGGTGGCGCCTTCTCTGACCAGCAGGCCCGCAGTCAAACTCAAACTGAATTTTTAGATCTAAAGTAAGCTCCACTTAATGTCAACAGGTATTGAGCATCGACCTCGTAGAGGTGGGGGCCTGTGAGGGCGGTGGAGCTATTCGTTGCGCGGTGCCTGTTGGGGTTGGGATTTAGAGCGGGATTTCCGCAGTGCGGTTTTGTCTGGCCAAGTAGTTCCGGTAGAACCATCCGGTATTGTTTCTATCCCTGGTTGCTCTTGTCAGGTCCGTCAATTCGGGAAGCAGCGTGGCCGCCTGTTGGAAAGCTTTGCCGGTCAGGGTAAAAAAGTCATCCGGCTCTGTCCGGGCGGCCTGATTAATCCATGTATCTTCCAGGATTTGTTGCTTTTCACGAATGGCCGCCAGCCCGGCTTCAAGATTTGGCAGGAGGCCTCGGTGGAGGGCTTCGTGCTGCCACCAGAGGCTGGCGGGATTGAAGGTCACCCCGGGAGCGGGACCAAGGTCAGGCAGGGTTTGCCGGCCGATGCGAATGGGTTTGAAAACGGATGTGCAGGGAGCGGCTGTGCCGGTTGCCCAGAACGTCTGGGTATCGGGCGTGAGCCGGGCGACCAGGGAACCGGTTGTCTGGCTGGTGTTGCGGAACAGAGCATTGGCGGCATGCGCGTCCAAACCGCCTCATTGCCGATGACGACCCCCGCACTGTTGGCTCCCATTTCAGCGCCCCACATCCAGAAGGGCCGGCTGAGGAGAACCGGCAGGGTTGCGGTTACCTGGGGGATGTCAATATAGGTGCAGGCCACCGTGGCACCGGGTGGGTGGGTGTTTTCGGGATAAAACTCCAGGGCCTGGGCTTCATTGGGTTCCCGGTTGCTGTTTTTCCCGAACAGGATGCTGCCGTCAGCAGTTTCCGGCGGCAGGACTACAAAGGTGTCGCACATGGCTATTACCTGGCGGTAATTAGTTTTAAGTTTTATGTGTTAAGTGTTAGGACAAACCATTAAAGCCCCGAAAGATAATCTTAAAACTTAAAACCTAACACTTAAAACCCGGCCCTTCGGGCCGGTTAATACTTGCTGTAAAGGTCCAGACTTTTTGCCGTAGCAGTATACAGGGTGGACCAGGCGAAACGCAGGGAGAGCCGGGCAAAGGCCAGGCGGCTCTGAGCCTGGATCAGGTTCCGCTGGGCCTCGTTGAGCCGGACGAGTGAAGACTGGCCGGCGGCGTACTCCTTTTCAACCAGATCACGGTTGCGCTGGACGAGCGACGCGTTCTTGCGTTGCAGCTCCAGAGATTGCTGGGCTGCTTTCAATCCGTTCAGGGCGTCATTGACCTCATTGGCTACGGATATCTTGAGAGCATCCAGGTTTTTGATCGTTTCCTTCTTTTTATGTTTGGCCTCGGCCACCCGGGCCCGATCCGCGCCGCCGGAGAAAAGATCATACGTGAGGAACACACCGATGGAGTTGCCGAAGTCATCCCCTTCAAACGAAGCATCTTCCGTACGGTCTCCATTCACGGTCCCGGAAAGGACGAACGAGGGGTAGTACCGTGATCTGGCGCTACCGATTTCCGCATCAGCCCGTTCCACACCCGTGGTAGTGGCCAGGATATCGGGACGGTGCTGGTGGGCGTAAGCGACCTGCTGTCCGGCTTCGGGAAGCTGCAAGATGGTCTCGGATTCTTTTTCAAGGGGGGCCAGCGTCAGGCCTTCTGGAAATCTGGCCTCCGGGATTCCCAGCAGCGCGGCCAGGCCGATCATGGCGGCGATATACTCCCGGTCAGCACTGATCCGGTCATCTTTGGCCGCGTTGGCCTGAATTTCGAAGTTGAGGACATCACTCAAAGCGCCGGTTCCCACCCGCAGGCGGGCATTGGCGTCGGAGACCTGCTTCAGGTTAAAGGATTCGTCGGCCGCTGCGATGGCCACGCCCTCATTGGCCAGCTGGGCCCTATAAAAACTGCCGGCAACCGCGGCCAGTAGCAGGCGCCGGGAGTCAAGCAGGGCCTGCTCGCTTTGCGTCTGGCCATATTTTGCAGCGGCATTGGAAAAATGGCGCTGAAAGCCGTCAAAGAGGGTCCAGTTGGCGATAAGCCCGGCATTGTAGTAGTCCTCTGGATTTTCAATAGTGGCCAAAGGGTTGATTGCCTGGGCGGTGGCCAGATTGGTTTGATACTGGTTTTCCGACTGTTTCACCCGGTTCACGGAACCCTTGGCCAGGAGGTTCGGCCAGTAGGCGCCCCGGGCCTGGTTCACCAACTGGCGGGCCTGTTCGACACGCTGGGCCGCCGCGGCCAGGGTCGGGCTTTCGGCCAGGGCGATTTTGGCCGCGGTGTCCAGATCGAGGATTTGAATCGTCTGGATATCCGGTGCCGCCATTTTTTCGGTCGCGGTCCCTGTCGGATTACCGGTTGCGGTCTCCGTTGGGTTCCCGGCTTCCGATGCGGCCTGAACTGAGACGCCGGCGGTGGCCAGTTGCAGCACTATCAGCAGGAATAATAATTTGGTTACAATACGTTGCATTGAAAGTATCTCCCAGCTTGATTTCTAATTATTTGTCCGTTTAAACCGTTGTAAGCTCACCGGTTGGGGAAGTCTCTGCCCCCAACGGGTCGTGATGCCGGGTCCTGGCCGGTTCAACTTCCTCGCGGGTTGGCCAGCGGCCATATTTATATCGGAAAACGAGCCTGCGGAAGTCGTTTAAGATGACCAGCAGGCTCGGTATCAGCACCAGGGTGAGCACGGTCGCAAAGGCGACGCCGCTCGCCAGGGACAGGGCCATGGGAATTAAAAACTTGGCCTGCATATTCGTTTCCAGGATCATGGGGGCCAGTCCGCCCACCGTGCTGAGCGAGGTCAGGAAAATGGCCCGGAACCGGCGGACGCCGCCCATCCGGATAGCTTCAAAAAAAGGCAGTCCCTCGGCAAAGTTTTCATTGACCCTTTCAATTAGCACAATTGCATCATTGACCACAACACCTGTGAGTGCGACCATGCCGAAGATGCTCATGATGGAAAGGTCATAGCCCAGCAGCAGGTGCCCCCAGATAGAGCCGATAATGCCGAAAGGAATCGCAAACATGATGACAAACGGTTGCACATAGGATCGAAACATAGTGGCCACGATGATAAAAATGCCCAGCACCGCCAGAGGGTAGCCCACATACAGGCTGTTGAACGATTCCCGCATCTTTTTCTGCTCTCCCTGGAGGGCGACCTGCACATCCGGATAGCGGTCTTTCAGGGTCGGGAAAAAACTTTTAATCAACTCGGCAAAGATTTCATTGGCGTTGGCTTTGTTCGTGTCGACATCCGCACTGACCGACACCCGCCTGAGGCCGTCCGTCCGGGTGATGGTTGAAAATCCGGGCGAAAGTGACACCTCGGCTACGGAGAAAAGCGGTACTTCATGGCCGTCTTTGGTCCGGATCCGTACTTTTTCCAGGTCTGAAATCCGGCTGCGCTCGTCCGCAGTGTACCGCACCTTGACGCGGATATCGTCCCGGCCGCGCTGGAGCCTGACCGCTTCATCACCGTAATAGCCCGCATAGACCTGCCGGGCAAGGTCGTTCACGGTCAGGCCGAGAGCCCGGGCCTCTGGTTTCAGAGTGAGCCGCATTTCATTTTTCCCGGGGGAAAAATCGGACCGTATCTGGAAAACGCCCTCAAATTTTTTCAGGCGGGCCATCAATTCTTCGGAGGCGGCCAGAATATGGGCCATGTCATTGCCCTGGAGCCAGACTTCAATCGGCGCCCCGGGCGGTCCGGCCGACAACCCTTCGAAGGTGAGGGATTTGACGCCTGATATCCGGCCGACCTCCTCTTCCCAGGCCACCATGAGGTCATCGACATGGACACCCCTTTTTTCAGACGGCAGTAAGATGGCCTGGACCGCACCGTATTGCGGCCCGTAGCTGGGGATGTCGCTGAGTGTTCCGCCCACCAGGGTGAGGCGGTCTTCCAGCAGCGGTTCGCCGGATTTGGTTTTGGTCTTTTCCGCCAGGCGTAGCAGAGCGTTTTCCACCTGGTCCAGGGCACCGCGGGTTACGGCCGGCGGGGTGCCGGCCGGGAATTCAACCTGGGAGGTCATGATAAAGCCGTCAATGGCCGGGAAAACCTGAAACTTGATAATGCCGCCCCTGACCAGGCCGATGGTGATCAGCAGGATGGCAATCGCCGTGCATGTAGAAACATAACGCCAATTGAGGGCGTGCCGCATAAAGGGATAGTAAATGGTTTTTACGAACCATTCCAGACCGGTGCTGGTTAAACGGTGTACAATGTCTATACGGCGCTGCAGCCGGCTCATGTTTTTTTCTTCCGCATTCAAATCTGGAAGATGGCTCAGGTGTGCCGGTAGCAGGATCAGGCATTCGATCAGGGAAACGGCCAGGCAGGCGATGACCACCACAGGCATAATGGCGATAAACTTGCCCATGATACCCCCTACATATGCCAGCGGGATAAAAGCCACAATCGTAGTGATAACCGCGGCGACTACGGGCATGCCGACCTCACTGACACCGTCCACCGCTGCCTGCAAAGGGGGTTTACCGCTCTTGCGGTGAACATAGATGGCCTCACCCACTATGATGGCATCATCCACGACGACTCCCAGCACCATGATGAAGCCAAACAGGGAGATCATATTGATGGTCCCCCCCAGGGACCACACAATGGCCAGGGCACCGGCAATGGAAATGGGGATTCCCATGCCGCCCCAGAAACTCAGGCGCAGGTTGAGAAACATCCATAAAAGCAAGAATACAATCGTTAGACCGATAATACCGTTTTTCACAAGCAGGTTAATACGGTCGCGCAGCATATCGGTGTTGTCATACAGGACTTTAAGATTGGCTCCCGCCGGGAGAATCGTCATTTTGGAATTGACGAATTTCTGGACGGCCTTCGAAATGGCCAGCGAATCTTCCTCTTTGGTTTTATATACAATCAGCATCACCGAGGGATCGCCGTTGATGGTGGCATTGATCGGGTCTTCGGAGAACCCGTCCACAATCTCGGCCACCCGGTCAAGGGTGATGACATCGCCCCTGGGGGTGGCCATGACAACGATGGCGGACAGTTCTTTTCCGCTGTATTTGCGACCCATGGTCCGGATCCGGATCTCTTCGCCCTGGGTCCGGATGGTGCCCCCGGCCAGGTTTAAATTACTGCGGCGGACCGCGTCGCTGACCTGGTCGAATGAGAGCCCGTATTCCCGCAGCCGCTTTTCACTGACTTCGATGCCGATTTCATATTCCCGGGTTCCGAAAATACCTACCTGGGAGACGGGGGGCAGCTGCTGGATTTCATCCTTGAGTCGTTCGGACCACTCTTTCAGACGGCGCTCGTTCATATCGCCGGAAAGATAGAGCATGATAACCGGGTCTTTGAGGGTCATTTCATAAATGACCGGTTTTTCCGTGTCCACGGGAAAGGTTGAAATGGCATTTATTTTCGTCCGGACATCGTCCAGCACTTCGGTTACATCGTAGTTTTCTTTTACTTCGATGTTCGCTGCGCCCTGGTTTTCCCGCGATTCCGTGGTATATTGCTTAATGCCTTCGACCCCCTCGATGGCTTCTTCTATCTTACGGCTGACACCTTCCTCCACCTCTTCCGGATCGGCACCGGGGTAGGGCACCGATACAATGATCATGTCCAGTGAGAACTCCGGGAAATTTTCACGGATCATGGATTTCGTGGCGAACCAGCCGGCGACGAAAATCATGACCAGGACAATATTGGCAAAAACAGTGTTACGCGCAAAGGCAGTTAAAACGTTTTTCATTTTTCAGTTTACTCCGGTTGCTCAGACTGAAGGACGCAACAGCATCCGGTTGTTATGGAATATTTTATTGTGTTGTCACTCTGAGCAAAGCGAAGAGTCCCTGCCGGATAAAGGCTGGGTCCCATTTTGTAGGGGGTTCTTCGTCGCTTCACTCCTCAGAATGACGAAATAGATCAATCAGGAGCTATCGCCCACTATTTCTAACAGCGAGTTCTCCAACGGGTCGACCAGCCGCGTGGTGATAACCTGATCACCCGGGGTCAACCCCGTTGCAACAAATGTCTGCTCGCCCTGGCTCCGGACGACCGTTACCGGAACGGTTTTAAGCCGGTTGTTTTGAGCGGTATAAACCGTATTGCTGAAACTCACCGCCCAGCGGGGCAGCCGGTACACGTTTTCCATGGGAAGGCCGGGGATCTCAACGGAACAGAACATGCCTTCCACAAGCGGCAGGGGGCTGCCGGTTGATACAGCCCTGGTCGCCGGGATTTTTACAGCCACGGTCAGGGTGCGCGTTTTCTGATCAAATTTTACGACCCTGTCCAGGAAGCCTTCCCAGGCATGGGTGCCGGGGGATTCGGTCCACCGGATCGTGCAGGGCGTCCGGGCCAGGTTCTGGAACCAGGCCGTGGTACTGCTGCGCGGGCTGTCGAACCGCAGCCACTTGCGGGCATCCCGGCTGTCGAGGGGGACCAGGATTTCCAGGACCGCGTCATTGGCCAGGGTAACGGCGCTATAGCCGGGGTTTACGAACTGGCCCAATTCCAGCGACACTGCGCTGATGCGGCCGGTGAAAGGGGCCCGGACCGTGCACCGGTCGAGGTTGGCCCGGGCAATATCCAGGCGCGCTTTACCGGCGGCCAGGCCGCTTTTAGCTTCCTGGATCTGGATCGGATAGAGGGCGATGGCCTGGTTCATGAGGTCCAGTTGATCGGTGGCTGCATTGGCTGCTTTTTCGGCGGCATCCACTCCCGAACGGGTACCGATGGTATCTTTTTCGAGCAGGGTCTTGAGCCGCTGGTGTTCGGCAGTGGCCAGGTCACGGTTGCGTTCGAGGGTTTTTAAACGCTTGCGATCAATTTCAAATTGTTTTTCAAGCCGCAGCACGGTGTTCGCAAGCTGTTTGACGGTTGCCCGGGCATTGGCGGTATTGGCCGCATAATCCCGGGGGTCGATTTTAAAAAGAACCTCTCCGGCGGGGATGACCTCACCGGTTTCCAGGCGGGCATGCCTGGCAATAATTTTCCCGGTCACTTCCGGGGCGATCACCACCGTGTTCAAAGCCCGGGTTTCACCGTAGCCCGTGATCGTTACCGGAACGGTTTCCTGTTTGACTTTTAAAACTTCGACCCGGATGGGGCGCTCTTCTGTTTTGGCCTCGGTCGGTGGTTTTTTCAGCGCCGCCAGTAAGGTCATACCCGCAAAACCGAACAGGAGGATGGCTGTGCAGATGACGATGCGCTTGACAACCGGTCGGCGGTTGATGTTCGTTAAAAGATTTTTCATTGCTTCACCCTTTACGCTTACGGTGGTTATGTGTCCTGCTCGATAGTGGCGGCTATCAATGTGACTACCCGGTTCCAGTCTTCGGCTGCTTCAGGTCCGATTTTTTCAACTAGATCAACGAAGGCCCCGAAGATCTCCTTTTCAATCTGTTCTGTGATCGTGTCCATACTCGGGGAAACGGTGACGATCACTTTCCGACGGTCGGTCGGATCCGGTTCACGGATCAGAACGCCCTTTTCCACCAGCCGTTCCACCATGGTTGAGGCAGAGGGGGCCGAAACATTCAGGTGGTCCGCCATTTCAGTAATGGAGACTTGTCCCTTGGTTTCGACCAGTTTCAAGGCCCGCATCTGGGCAAAAGAGAGCTCGCAAAGGGTCTCGTTCGCCCCTGTCTTGGCAAGATAGCGGTTTTCCAGTTGGAAAACCCATTCGTGAATTTTGCGGCCATTGGTAAAGATCTGCCAGGCTAGATCAATGTTTTTGTTAGCGACCATGAAAAATAGCCTCATTAAAAGTTAATATTCAAAATAATTAGCTTAACTAAATATTGCATGGGCTAAATATATGGCCTGCCGGTCGGTGTCAAGCTTTTTATGTTTTTATTGGGGCCGGCTTCAGTTCCACCTGGGGAGGGTGGGGGAGGAAAACATACGGGCATTGGGGGAGGGCCTGAAGCCGGCTCCAATGAGGATGTGTCACAATGTCCCCTTTGGCCCCATCTCGGCGTCAGAGGAAAATTTCAATCCTCAAAATACTCAATGTATTCCTGCGGTTTAAATTTTCCTTTTCCTTAACCTGAAACCAAATTGAACATTGTGACACAGACTCAATGGTTCGGGACCCTAACATGGGGCTGCCGGCAGGTCTGTTGGTTATTTGTATCGATTTGTAAAAAAGTGTATCAGGCCAGGGGCTTCAGAAAAGGTGCGCTCCCCAGGTAGAGGCCGAAGGCGATCATGAACAGACCACACAATGCCAGAATGGCGTAGTATATTTTACGGTTGAGGTGCCGCAGGCCGAAATAGGCCAGGGTGGAAACAGCCAGATACCAGGCCAGGTCACCGGCCTCATGACCGAGGAAAAAGGCCAGCAGGCGGGGCCAGTTTGTAAAGCTGATATTAAATTCAAGGATGAAAGCAAATCCGATCGTAACCCACCAGATCCACCAGTAAGGATTGGCCATCGAGATCAGGACGCCGCCCATCACTGGATTGCCGATGGCCCGGGTGGATGTGTCTGTCAGGGGCGTCTGCCCACCGTCGGATTCCTCCAGAAACGTGGTGGAAATCCGCCGGCGCATTACATCCAGGATGATACTCACCCCGAACCAGATCAGGATGACGCCACCGATCAGTCCGATGCCTTTGACCACCACCGGATTTTTCAGCACAAACGAAAAACCCAGCAGCAGCGCGAAGATGATGCCCATTTCCAGCAGAGCGTGCCCGGCGATGATCCAGGCCCCCATCAGGTAGCCACGGCCCCGGCTCTGAGCCGACTTGATAATTGTGTAGGTAAGCAACGGGCCAGGGGCCATGGCCCCGGTTAGGGCCACGACGAAACTGAGGGCGAAGATGAGCCGGCAGGCCGAGAAGATTCCATCCGGTTCCGGAGCCATTCTAGAACGACTCTTTTCTCACGAACGCGGACACTTCCCGGCGTTTGGGGGCGGAACCGGTTTTTGCCGGGTACCCCATGGGGATGAGGGCGACCAGTTCGATTCCTTCCGGCAGGTTGATGAGCTTGCCGGCCCGGTCGTGATCGAAGAGCCCGACCACCACAGTTCCCAACCCGGCCTTGTGGGCGGCCAGGCAAAGGGTCTGGGTGGCAATGCCCAGGTCGTACATGAACCAGTCACCGAATTTGGTGGTTACCACGTCTTTGTAGAAACCGGAACTATTCAACTTCCCGCAAAGGGCGATCAGTACCGGGGCGGCGGTAATGGCTTTGGTGGCGGGATTTTTAGGGGCAATCGTTTCCTGGAGCTGCTGCCGGGTGTCAGGATTGCGGACGACCACAATCTCCCAGCATTGCGTGTTGGCCCAGGAGGGTGACCAGCGCACGGCTTCAAAGACCGCGTTGAGGGTCTCATCCGGAATTTCCCGGTCAGTATATTTACGGATGCTGCGCCTGGTTTTTATAAATTCTATGAATTGCTCCATGGGGTCTCCTCAGCCTATGTTGAATTTGCCGGATTCGATATAGGGCGGATCTTCGACATCAATGGCCTGCACGATCGGCTGGTTGAGCCGCACTTTCATCTCCTGGATAATTCCCCGTTTCTTGTTGAGGGATTTTGCGAAAGCCAGGGTTTCATTCATCAGGTCGTCCTGGTGGCAGGCTTTGGTGATGATATGGTGTTGCTCACATTCCGCGGCGGTCAGACGGCAGCCGGTATATTCCATTTCTTCCATCTTGTAGCGCGGGATCGCCTTGTCCAGCAGGGCGTTCATGCCAGGCAGAAAGGGGATTCCCAGGTCCACTTCGGGGAAACAGAAATAGCCCCGATCGGACCGCATGAAACGAAAATCGAACGCACAACTCATGATGGCCCCCCCGGCAAAGGCGTGCCCTGAAATAGCCGCAATCGTCAGCATGGGGCAGGTGACCAGCCGTTTGAAAAGTGTATTCAGCTGGTAGAAATAGGCTTTGGCCGTGTCGAGATCGTTGCTCTGGATAACAGGTATGAGCCATTCAAGGTCGATGCCGTTGGAAAAAATCTTTTCATGAGCAGACGTCACCACGACGGTAGGGGCTTCGGTCTTGCCTTCTATTTCATCCAGGACACTCAGAAAAGCAGAGAGAAAATCGGGGTTGAAGCGGTTCTCGCCGTCATTGAGGGTGACAACGGCAACATTTTCATCAATCTTGTATTCCACCAGCGGCATTGCATTTTCCTCCATTTACGATTGGTAATTTTCAAAAAGCAGTAGAAAAATCAGAAAAGTCCATTAATGAAATATCCTGATCGGGGTGTCAATCGAAATTGCAATAAAAAAGGGCGCCCTGTTTAACAGGGCGCCCTTTGGGGCTTCAATAAACCGGCCTGATCAGCTTCCGCAGCAGGAGCCTTCGCTGGAACAGCCGTCCGCTGAGGCCTCCTGGCTTCCGCAGCCGCCGCAACCACCCGCACCAAAATCGATGGCACAGTCCAGCCGGAAACCGTAGTTGGAAAAGTCCACCTTAATGGGGGTTGCCTTTTCCAGCAGATTCTTGTTTACAATATAGGAAAATCCCTCAACGTCGTAAACCTCGTCATTGTCGTTTGACTCATCCAGAGCCATAGCAAGCGACGGGCCGCCTCAGCCGCCTTCATTTAAGAAAATTCTAATCGGCGTTACATCCTTACCCTTGAAATATTCTGCGATCTGTTGGGTCGCCGCAGCGGTTACCTCAACCATAATAGCCTCCTTATTAATTACAATGGCCTGCAGACGTTTCACAGGCCGTTCCATTCTCCGTAGACAAACCAATGTAAGTATGCCGACTGTATTTGTCAATAAGTAACTTATGCATCTAATTTTGCCAGGCAGTTGCGATATATCTCCTCGTCATGCTTGGAAAAAAGAACGAATAGCACCTTTTCCGGAAACGAGTGCGAATTCAGAAAAGAGAGGGTTGTCGTGACGGCAATCCGGGCGGCTTTTTCAATCGGATAGCCGTAGACACCGCAACTGACGGCGGGGAATGCAAGCGATTTTACCTTTTTCTGTGCGGACAGATCCAGGCTGTTTTCATAGCATGCGGTGAGCAGCGCGCTGTCCGCCGGCACGCCGCGGTAAACCGGGCCGACGGTATGGATGACATAGTCGGCCGGCAGGCGGTAACCGGCAGTTATCCGGGCTTCACCAGTGGGGCACCCGCCGATTTTACGGCAAGCGGCCAGCAATTCAGGACCGGCAGCCCGGTGGATGGCACCGTCAACACCCCCGCCGCCCAACAGCGAGGTGTTGGCGGCATTGACAATTGCGCCAACTTCCAGGTGGGTGAGGTCGCCGCGTACGACCGTGATTTTTTGCATGGTGTCAGTCATAGGGCTCGCTACGCTACGGTGAGTAAATTATTCAGGGTTTCAGGTTTTGTCCTGCGAAGCGGGACCCACTTGAACCCTTGGACCCTCGGATCCTCGACCCCTAACAGGCTGTTGAAAAAGTCATTTTTCCACTTGCAATCCAATTGGGGTTATAC
>CAZYGG010000006.1:0-95175 GCA_964647585.1 uncultured Desulfobacterales bacterium | reverse complement strand
CGCTGGGTTCCTTCGGAGAGGTGTTTTTTCACTTGACACGCCCTTTAATGGGCGACCCCGAGGGCCGAGTAAAAATCGGCCTCAACCGGGTATAGCGGATCAACAAGCAAATCATCCGCGCTCGATCCGGGAAAATCGTCAAACAAAGGAAATGTTTTTATAGCCGGGGCGTGGGCCAGGGGCCAGCGGTTGCGGTTTGCGCTTAACGTGCCATAAATTTAGGTGTTTTAAAATCTTTTTAATGACATCCGGCTTTTCTATAAATGCAATGACCTTCATGTTGCCGGAGCATTTCGGGCAAATAGTGTGCATACATGCACAATTTTCAGTGCACTAGAGGATAGCGCTAAATCTTCACTTCGTGCTAAACCTCGGGCCCAACGCCGAGATTGGGCCCGAGGGGAGGTTTTAAACCCACTTCTACGCGATGGCATCCGCCATTAGTTCACCCACACGCTTGGTAAACCCGGCCGGGTCATCAATCTTGCCCCCCTCGCTGATGGTGGCCAGGTCAAACAGCAGGCCGGCGTAATCTTGGAGGACCGGATCCGCCGCGTCTTTATCAAAAATGGTGTTGATCTTGTCCATCACCGGGTGGTCCATATTTAATTCGAGGACCCTTTTTGTGTCCGGGGTCTGCTGTCCGGAAGCCTTGAGGATTTTTTCCATGTAGGCACTCATGTCCTGGGCGTCCCCGGAAAGGCAGGCCACGGAATCCGTCAGGCGGGTGGAGGGCTTGACTTCCTTGATTTTCTCTTCCAGGATCACCCGGACCTGTTTGAAAAGCCCGTCATATTTGTCTTTCTGGTCCGTATCCACATCGTCCAGGCCCAGATCGCCCTTTTCAGCACTTTTCAGAGATTTGCCGTCATACTCGTTGAGAGCCTGGGCCACCCACTCATCCACCGGGTCGGACATGAGCAGAACCTCGTAGTCCTTGGCCTTGAGCTGCTCCAGGAGCGGGCTGTTCAACAGCGCCGTCATGTTGTCGCCGGTGATATAGTAGATGTCTTTCTGGTCCGCCTGCATGTTCTCCACGTACGCTTTCAGGGAGACCCACTTGCCATCGGATTTCGTGGTTTTAAACCGGACCAACTCCGCAATTTTGTCCTTGTTTTCAAAATCGGTGTGGATACCGATCTTGAGAATGGCGCCGAACTCCTCGTAGAATTTCTCATACTCTTCCGGCTCCATATTGTTGAAAAGTTCAAACAGTTTTTTCACCAGGTTGCGGCGAATGTTCTTGACCAGACGGTCCTGCTGGAGGATCTCGCGGCTCACGTTGAGGTTGAGGTCGGGAGCATCCACGACCCCTTTTACAAAACGCAGGTACTCCGGCATGAGGTCTTCGCAGTCATCCATGATGAAGACCCGCTTGCAATACAGGTGGATGCCGTGTTTCGCCTCCGGGTTGAACAGGTCAAACGGGGCTTTGGACGGTACATACAACAGCGCCGTGTATTCGGTGGTGCCCTCGAATTTCTTGTGCAGCCGGGTCAGGGGCGGGTTCCAGTCGTGGCTGATGTGCCGGTAAAACTCCTCATGCTCCTCCTTGGTCACTTCATCCTGGCTTCGGGCCCAGATCGCCTTCATGGAATTGAGGGTCTCTTCCTTGACCACCTTGCGGGTGGTCTCCCCAACGGTTTTGCCATCCTTGTCTTTAAGCTGCTCGGCTTCCGGAATGGGCTCATCCTTTTCCACGTCCATGACGATGGGGTAGCCAACAAAATCAGAATGCTGTTTGACGATGTTCCGGATCATCCATTCATCCGTGAAATCGGGGTCGTCATCTTTGCGCTTTTTCAGCTCCAGGGTGATGGTCGTGCCCCGGCTTTTCTTATCGTCGGTCTCCTCGATGGTGTAGGTGCCGTCCCCGAAAGATTCCCAGCGAACAGCCTTGTCCGCCCCGGGGGCCCGGGTGAGAAGGGTGATCTTGTCGGCTACGATGAACGCACTGTAAAACCCCACTCCGAACTGGCCGATCAATTCAGGGGCCAGGGTATCGCTGTTGGATTTTTCCAGCGCCTCGATAAACGCCGCAGTGCCGCTCTGGGCAATGGTACCGATATTCTCCATGACCTCTTCATTCGTCATTCCGATACCATTGTCTGTGATTTCAAATGTTTGTTTGATACCATCCGGGACAAGCTTTATCCGGAAATCAGTATCGTCCCCGAGAATATCCGGTTCGGTCTGGGCCTTGAATTTCAGCCGATCGATGGCATCGGACGCGTTGGAGATCAATTCCCGCAAAAATATTTCCTGGTTGGAATAGAGGGAATTG
Source organism: uncultured Desulfobacterales bacterium (assembly GCA_964647585.1). Classification (GTDB taxonomy): domain Bacteria; phylum Desulfobacterota; class Desulfobacteria; order Desulfobacterales; family CAJINA01; genus CAJINA01. The sequence continues at coordinate 92,891 of CAZYGG010000006.1, read as the reverse complement.
ACGATCAGTTTTAAAAGCTGCTGAACCTCGGTTTTAAATTCATGGGTCTCTTTTTTTGTGGTCATTTTTTGAATCTTCTCCTGCCGGTTGAATTAAAGGGTTTCATAGTTTTTGGATATAAAATTAGTGCGATTTCAGATTTGTCAACCCTGCTTGAAATATCCTGAAAAACAGGTAATATCAGTTCCATGTCCTCAGAAAAGGTCCTGACAATCCGTCTTGGGGCCACCCGCACATACCTGGTCCCCGGTAACGACGGGTACCTGCTGATTGATGGCGGCTACCGGGTATGGAACCGGTGAAACCGGATGTCCTGATATCCGCGGAGGTGTCACTTGAGAATCTGGGGTTTGATGCCAGCATCATTCCGACGCCGGGTCATACGGAAGGTTCCCTGTCAATTTTGACATCAGCGGGAAACGCGTTTGTGGGGGATATCGCGGTCAATCTGCCCCTGCTGGCTTCGGACCGCTACACATCACCTTTCGGCTATAGTCCCGGTGAAATGGCGGCAAGCTTGAAACACCTTATCCGGGTGGGCGCCCGCCGGATCTACCCTGCTCACGGGCGACCGTTTGATGCGATCGAATGGCTGGAAAAAATTCTGGCTTGATGTTGTTACTCAATCACATCTGCTTTAATTAGGGGCTGTTCATGGGGGAGGCCATCTCCGCATTTCACTTGAACCCTTGAACCCTCGGCCCCTTGGACCCTAAAAAACAAAAAGCAGGGGAAACCTCCCCTGCTTTTTGTTTCTCACCGGTAACGGCGTTTATTACAGTTTCTTAAAGGTCTGGTACGGCTCCTCGGTAATCGCGTTCCAGGAAGAAACATTGGCCTGGAACTCGAGGAAGGAGTCATACACCTTCCGGCTCATGGGATCGCTTGCCGCAACCTCATCCAGGACTTCCTTGGCCAGTTTCTTCAGGGCTTTCAGGACCGGTTCGGGGTACTGCCTGAGTTGGACCTTGTGTTCATTTATCAAGGTCTGGAGGGCAGCGTTGTTTTTGGCCTCGAACTCGGAAAGCATCCACATGTTGGACTTGTAGGCCGCCGCGTTGGCAATAGCCTGCAGGTCCGGGGGCAGTGAATCCCAGGCCTTTTTGTTGAACATGATTTCCAGGGCTGTCCCCGGCTCATGCCAGCCCGGATAGTAGTAGTACTTGGCAGCCTTGTAGAAACCCATTTTCAAGTCATGGAAGGGGCCGACCCACTCGGTGGCATCGATGACGCCCCGGTCCAAGTTGGTGTAGATCTCACCGCCGGCCACGAGGATTGCGTTTCCACCGGCTTTGGCCAGAACTTTCCCGCCCAGGCCGGGAATTCTCATCTTGAGACCTTTGAGGTCACCGATGGTATTTATCTCTTTATTGAACCAGCCGCCCATCTGGACACCGGTGTTGCCGGCCAGCATGGGTTTGAGGTTAAAGGGCGCATACAACTCGTCCCACAATGCCTGCCCGCCGCCGGAATAGATCCAGGCATTCATGGACTGGGCGTTGAACCCAAACGGAACCGCTGCGAAAAACTGGGCCGCCGGTGCTTTCCCGGCCCAGTAGTAGGCTGCGCCGTGACCCATTTCCACCGTGCCCTGGCTGACCGCGTCAAAAACGCCCAGGGGCGGAACCAGTTCACCACCACCGTAAACAGTCACATCCAGCCGGCCATCACTCATCTCTTTGGCCCACTTGGCAAAATTGTCGGCACCTTCACCCAGCATGGGGAAATGCGGCGGCCAGGTGGTGACCATTTTCCACTTATAGGTTTTCGCTTTCATAACAGCAGGAGCCTTGGCCTTCAGATCGGCGATTTCTTTCTTCAGCTTGGCGACCTCACCGCTGTCATCCTTTGCGCAACCGGTCAATCCGGCAGTAGCGGCAGCACCCGCTCCAACCGCGGCCGCCCCGACCCCAACTTTTTTGATAAACTCGCGTCTTTTCATGAATCCTCCTCCCATTGAAGTGGTGATTAAAATCCATCCCTTGCTAAAAACAATAAGATCAGTCGGCGCGGCTTACAGTGCACACGCTTCATGTTGTACGGCCATCACTTTCTAAATCTGACTCATTGACTTTAGCTGCCAATGCCCCGTAAGGTGATAGCAAAAAATTTATTTAAAATGGATACGGGGCGGGGCAACTAAATTTAACCGAACTGCTCGAAATTTTTATTACATTTCACAAGGTGCTGTCAACTGGAAATCAAGAAACATAATATGGTCTTGCCTTTTAGAACGGTAAACGATAAGGAACCGGGCTAATGTCCAAAAATAGACCCCGGAGAACAACTGAATGAAAATATTGAGGTTATATATTAAACTGATTGACGGGCTCAACGAATACATCGGTATTTGTGTATCGTGGCTCACCACCTTGATGGTGCTGGTCGTTTTTTACGATACGGTCATGCGCTATGCTTTTAAGAAAGGCAATGTCGCCATCCAGGAACTGGAGTGGCACATTTTCGCGGTGGTTTTTCTGCTCGGGGCGGCCTATGCCCTGAAACACGGCGCGCATGTACGCGTGGACATCATCTTTACCCGCCTGAGCGCACGCGCCAAGGCCTGGATTGACTTTCTGGGCTCAATTTTCCTTCTCATACCTTTTGCCATCATCGTGATCTACGCGACCCAGAATTTTATCGCCAATTCATGGGCAGTCAGGGAGATGTCCCCGGACCCGGGGGGACTTCCGGCCCGGTATATCCTCAAGGCCATGATTCCGACGGGATTTATCCTTCTTATCCTGCAGGGTACTTCGGAAATGTTTAAAAATTTCCTGGTAGCGGTGGGTATCGATGAAGGAGGATCCGAATAGATGGAATTGATCCATACCTATATGCCGCTGATCATGTTTGCCGTTGTGTTCGCCCTGCTGCTGCTCGGCTACCCGGTGGCCTTTACCATCGGCGGGGTAGCCATGTTTTTTGGGTACTTCAATTTTGGACCCGAATTCTTCGGGCTGCTGCCCCTGCGGATCTGGGGCACCATGACCAACTTCACCCTTATGGCCGTACCCCTGTTTATCTACATGGGCGTCATGCTGGAAAAATCGGGCCTGGCGGAAGAACTTCTGGAAGCCATGGCCCTGGTGTTTGCCAAAATCAAGGGCGGACTGGCCGTTTCAGTGGTCTTCGTGGGCGCTCTCATGGGTGCCTCCACCGGAATCGTCGGTGCCACCGTGGTCACCATGGGCCTGCTCTCGGTGCCCACCATGCTGAAAAGAAACTACAATAAATCCCTCTGCACGGGCACGGTAGCCGCTTCCGGAACCCTGGGCCAGATCATCCCCCCGAGTATCGTCCTGGTCCTGCTCGGCGACATTATGAATGTCCCGGTGGGCGATCTTTTTGTAGGCGCCGTTATCCCCGGGTTGATCCTGGTAAGCCTTTACATGATATACATTCTGATCATCGCCCAGGTAAAGCCCCAGTGGGCACCCCCGATACCCCAGGAAGAGCTTGATTCAATCTCCACAAAACAATTGTATGCCCGGGTTTTCAAAGCCCTGGTCCCGCCCCTGACCCTCATGATTGCCGTGCTGGGTTCCATCTTCGCCGGTATCGCCTCCCCCACGGAGGCTGCCTCGGTGGGCGCTGTGGGCGCGACAATCTTAACTGCTATACATGGGAAACTCACCCTGAAGATCGTTCAGGAGGTCATGAAAACCACCACACACCTGACCTGCATGGTGTTCATCATTCTCGTCGGCGCCACCACATTAGGGCTTGTTTTCCGGGGGCTGGACGGCGACACCCTGGTCAGGGAGCTGATCACCTCCCTGCCGTTCGGGAAATGGGGCATCCTGTTTATCGTGATGTCCATTATCTTCATTGCCGGGTTTTTCCTCGATTTTATCGAGATCACCTTCATCCACGTACCCGTCCTGGCCCCGATCATGATCTACATGGGTGTCGATCCCCTGTGGCTGGCGGTACTCATCGCAGTCAACCTGCAGACATCGTTTCTGACACCACCTTTCGGATTCTCTTTGTTCTATCTAAAAGGCGTCTGTCCACCCCAGGTCCAGACCATGGATATTTACAAAGGCATTATTCCCTTTGTTATCATCCAGTTGCTCGGCCTTTTGATTATCTGTGTCTGGCCGGAAGCGGTCACCTGGCTACCGAAGGTTCTGCTGGGGAGTTAACTGCCCCCCTGCTGTAAATCAATAAAAAGGGCCCGGCCTGATTGGCCGGGCCCTTTTCGTATTTTCATAACACCGACTTCCGTACGTCGAGACGCTAAACGGCACACCCTGCTCGAAAGCCCTGGTGGACGGCATCGAAGGCCAAGCCGACCTGGCCCGCGTCTCCCACGACTTTATAGTCGACCCCCGCTTTTTTCAGGACCTCCTCCAACGGGTTGTGTGAAGCGGACCCGGCCGCCATGACCACGGTATCGGCCGGCAGGAGCTCTTCGCCCTGTTCAGAGGTCACCTTTACGCCTGCGGCGGTGATTTCAAGGGCTTTTGTCTCGATGCTGGTCCTTACCCCGACCCGGCTCAACTCCTGGAGCATGCCCCAGCGGGTGGATTTACCGATATCTTTGCCGATCTTGTCGATCATCTCCAGCAGGACGACGTCCCGGGTGCCCCGGGTAGCCAGTTCAAAGAGGCTCTCCGGATCCTCGGCCCGGTTGACCAGCAGGAACTTCACCGCCTCGGCGGACAGGGTGCCCTTTTCAGCCAGGAAAAGAGCCACTTCAACCCCTACGGCCCCGCCGCCGATGATCACGACCCGTTTGCCGGTATGCACCTTGTCATTCAACACATCCCACGACTGGACCACGTGGGCCAGCTCGACCCCCGGAATCGGCGGCGTTAAGGGTTTTGCACCTGTGGCCAGAATCACTGTGTCCGGACTGATTTCTTTGATCACCACTTCGTCCACCGGGCAGTTGAGCCGGAGATCGATATCGGTAAGACCCACCTGCGTGGCCAGATCCCGGGCCAGTTCCGCGAATTCGGCCCGTCCGGGAGGTGCCGCGGCCAGGTAAAGTTGTCCGCCGAGTTTATCCCCTGCTTCGCACAGGACCACCCGGTGGCCCCGCCGCGAGGCGGCCAGCGCGGCGCTCATTCCGGCAGCCCCGCCGCCGACCACCATGATATTCCCAGGCTTTGCGGCGGCTTTACACAACCCCTGGGTTTCATAGCCGGCCTCGGGGTTGCACATGCACTCCACGTGCTTGAGCTTGAACAGGTTGTCAAAGCAGCCCTGGGCACAGGCGATGCAGTGGACAAGTTCCTTCTCCCGGCCCGCCTGTGTTTTTAAGGGCAAGTCGGGATCGGCAATGAGGCTGCGGCCCATGGCCACCATATCGCACAGATCGTCGACAAGCAGCTCCCGGGCCACGGACGGCTCGTTGATCCGGTGGCTGGCAATCACCGGTACTGAAACCTTCTCCTTGATGCCCCGGGACATGTAGGCAAAAACACCCCGGGGAACACTGGCAACGATCTGCGGGACGCGGGCTTCATGCCAGCCCACATTGATGCACAGGGCGTCCGTAGACCCTTTTTCCACGAACTCACCGGCGATCCGCTGCAGCTCTTTGCGCCCCTGCCCACCAGGCATGAAGTCGTTCCCGTTCATCCTGACGATCAGCGGAAAATCGGGGCCAACCGCCTTGCGAATTGCCTGCATCACCTCAAGCCCGAACCGCATGCGATTCTCAAAACTGCCGCCGTATTCATCTTTGCGCTCATTGGTGAGCGGGGAAAAAAACTGGCTGATCAGGTACCCGGTACCGGCCAGCACATCGATGGCATCGAAACCGGCTTCTTTTACCCGGGCGGCCGCCGCGGCATAGTTGCTGACGATGGCCTGGATGTCTTCAACTGTCAGCTCCCGGGGCATTTCCCGGTTGAATTTGGAGGCGATGGGTGACGGGGCCACCGGCTGTTTGCCGTCCAGGAAAAAGGAAAAGTTGTAACGTCCCGAGTGGTTTAACTGGATCGCCGCATGAGCACCATTCTCTTTGATACCACTCGCCAGACGGGTCAGGCCGGGCAGATATTCATCTTTATGCGCGCCAATGTTCTGGGAATTGCCGGCCATGTCATCAATGGTTGCAAAGCCCACACAAATGAGCCCGGCCCCGCCTCTGGCGCGGCGGGCATAAAATTCGACAATCTGGTCGGTCACTTCAAAATCCACGCACATGGCCAGGTGCATGGCCGGCAGGTAAATCCGGTTTTTCACTTCCATCCCGTTGATCCTGATAGGGTTAAACAATGGGTCTCTCATGATTTCTCCTTATTTTTCAATCCCTTAAAAGCAATCAGCCGGCGCTGCATAAGCCTGTCGATAATATAAGCCCGCAACCCCCTGGCAACGTGGGTCATCTCCAGCGTAGCGGCCGCATCTTCGTCAAAAGCCATGTCCCGGGTGTGTCTCAGGCGCAACTCCAGTTCCTGGGCGACAATCTGGTCGGCCAGCCGGGGGTAAAAATCAAGCTCCTCTATCTCGAACCCCAGCGCCAGCCCGGTTTTCAGGAGCTTGCCGACGGCCACGTCCTCCCGGTCGAAGCAGCCGTCCTCCAGGGGCACCAGGAGCCGGGCATCCACCAGGGCCCCGGCCTGGTCCGTGGAAAGTCCAGTTGCCGCAACCAGCCCCTGCAGATCGAGTCGGTCGTCGTTTTCTCCCGCAAAAAGCACGGTCTGAAGATCAATCAGGGCATGGACATCCTTACCCCGGTCCATCTCCTTCAACAGCCCCTTGATGGCCGCCAGGGGCAGCCGGCGGCTGGCCTGGATGCGCTTGATGAAGACAATCCGCTCCGCGCAGTCCGGGTGGTAATAGGCCACATTCGAGCCGTGGCGCACCGGTTGCGGCAGCAACCCCTTGTTCACATAGAGTAAAATCGTTGATTTGGGGATATTGGTGGCTGCCACGAGGTCTTTCATTTTATAGAAAGGGGTTCCTTTTTTCGTGACCGGCCTTTCCTTGTTGGCGGGATGTGTCATAGTGGTGCCAATAAAGCAGACAAAACCAGAAGCGTCAAGTGTCGCTTTACGTTTTTATGAATTTGCATTGGGGCAAATTCATCTGTTTTAGGTTTTACCATGTTAAGATTATAATGCCGCCTTTCCACGCGCAGAGCCAAATCCAATTCAGATCTAAAAGGGCTACACTTAAGGTTAAAAAAACGATAGCTCACCGTCTGTGAGGCATTGTTCGGATAATGCGAACCCTTTTAGATTTAGGTTGTAATAATCCCCCCTGTATACTATTTCGCAGGTCTTATGCGCGAGGCGATGAAAAATCCCATGTACCGTTACCTGTTGGTCTTTACCATCTGTTCCACGGTGGGGCTTCAGGTGTGGCGGACGCTGTTCAACAATTTCGCAGTTGAAATCGGCGGGTTGGATGGAAACCATATCGGCGTCATTCAGTCCGTACGGGAGGTGCCGGGCTTCATGACCCTGCTGGTCATTTACGTCATCCTGGTAATCAGGGAGCACCGGCTCTCCGCACTGTCGATCCTGGTCTTAGGATTCGGCGTGGCCGTGACAGGTTTTTTCCCGTCCTATGTCGGCCTGATCATGACCACCCTGATCATGAGTTTTGGATTTCACTATTACGAAACGACCAACCAGTCCTTAACCTTGCAATATTTCGACAAGGGCACGTCCCCCTGGGTTTTCGGCAAGCTGCGCAGCGTGGCCGCCGGATCCAGCATCGCCATCGGCCTCGGTATATGGATCCTGGAGCCGTACCTGAGTTACACACAACTTTACCTGCTTTTTGGCGGGTTGATAATGGCGGCGGCGATCTGGGGCTTTTTCCAGGATCCCACCGATAAGAACCTGGTGCCCCAGCGCAAACAGATGATTCTGCGAACAAGGTACTGGCTCTTTTACTTTCTCACCTTCATGTCCGGCGCCCGGCGCCAGATCTTCATGGCGTTTGCCGTTTTCCTGCTGGTGAAAAAGTTCGGTTATACCGTCCAGGAAGTCACCCTGCTGTTTGTTATCAACAATGCCGTCAACTATTTTTTAAGCCCGCTGATCGGCAAGGCCATTATCCGCTACGGAGAGAGAAAGGTGCTCTCCCTGGAATACTTCAGCCTGATATTTATTTTCACCGGATACGCGATCACGGAATCAAAACTGGTCGGGGCCCTGCTTTATATCGCCGATCACATCTTTTTCAATTTTGCCATCGCCATCCGCACCTATTTCCAGAAAATCGCCGACCCCCGGGACATCGCCCCGAGTATGGCGGTCAGCTTCACCATCAACCATATTGCCGCCGTGGTTCTGCCGGTTTTAGGCGGAATCTTATGGATGGTCGACTATCGAATCGTCTTTTTGGCTGGCGCGGCAATGAGCCTTGTGTCGCTGATCGCGACCCAGTTGATCCGGGTGCCGGAAGAGGGATGAGATAATATAGATCATCCGTTTTAAGTCTTAGGTGTTAAGTTTTAAGAGAAATAACAACATAAAATCAGACTGTTAAGTGATAACGCCTTACCTTTTGGCGGCTTTAGTCTGTTCAGTAGATTTTTCTTTTTGAGAAACCCTTGCCCAGTACGTTGAAGGTGTTTTCCGTGATCATGAACGCATCCGGATCAATGCCGAAGACGAGTTCTTCCATGCGTTTGAGCTGCAGATTGTGCACCACGGTCATGAGAATATTTCGGGCCCGTCCGGAATAGGCCCCCCGGCCATCTAAAAATGTGGCGCCCCTTTTCAGCTTTTCAAGGACCTGCGGCGCAATCTCAGCGGATCTTTCCGAAACCACAAGCACCATCTTTCGCTGGTTAAACATGCTGAGGCAATAATCCATCACCTGGGCGGTTAAGAAACTCATGGCCACGGAATAGAGCATCGGGTCGAGCTCCCGGATGCCGAAACCCACGCTGAACAGCACGAGGTTAAAGGCAAAAAAGAAGCGTCCGATGGGAATGTTGAAGCGCTGGTTCAAGATGATGCCAATGATATCCGTACCGCCGTTTGATCCCAGTGATCTGAGGACAATACCGACACCGGCCCCGATTAAAACTCCGCCGGCCAGGGCGGCCAGAACCGGATCTTTTACCGGTATTGTAAAAGAAATCAGGTCAATGGCCGCAGTCAGAGCTGCGGCACCATATAAACTGTATAAAAAGAAACGCCGGCTTACAAACAACCAGCCAAGAATGAAAACCGGTATGTTTAGAATGAGATACCAGATCCCAGGGGTAAGTGTTCCTGAAAAATAGTAGATCAACAGTCCCATACCAGACATACCACCGGTGATGAAACCATTGGGGATGGCTATCGCCTTGACCCCTACCCCCAGCAAAAAGGTTCCGGTGGTGATCAGAAACAGGTTCCATAAAACTGAAAAGCGAAAATCTTTACCTGCAAACATTTTTTCTCCACAATGACGTTAAGATTCTTTTGATAATTATTGGTTTTGGGTGTATCCCAAAGGCGCTGGTCAAAGTAAGAGCAGATCACTGAAAAGCAACACACCGGAATGAAATTTTTATATTTTTTTGAAGAACTGAAAGGAACTTCTCGGCGTGCCACGTAAAAAGAAGAAAAAAAATGGCTTTAAACGCCTGCTCCGGTTTTTGGCGCTGGCGGCTGCCTCGATTTTCCTCTTTACAGTTTTTCAGGTACTGTCCCTGCGGTTCGTGAACCCGCCGTTCACCTTCGGCACGACTTACGACCGGGTGGCCCAGGTTCTTAAAGGTGAAACCTGGCAAAAGCCGGCCTGGTACTGGACCTCCCTGGACAACATTTCCGGCCACCTTAAAAAGGCGGTCCTCGCCGCTGAAGACCAACGTTTTTTAAACCACCACGGATTTGACTTTATCGAACTGAAAATTGTCCTGGGCGATCTCTTTTCCGCAAGCAAAACCCGGGGGGCCAGCACCATTACCATGCAAACCGCCCGTACTGTTTTTCTGCTCCCAAGCCGCAGTGTTATCCGGAAACTGCTGGAGGCCTATTACACGGTGCTCATTGAAATTTTGTGGGATAAGCGAAGAATCTTAGAGGTTTATCTGAATACGGTCGACTGGGGCAATCAAATTCTGGGTGCAGAAGCCGCGTCCCGCCACTATTTTAACCGCCCGGCCCGAGCCCTGACCCGGGAGCAGGCCGCCCGGCTGGCGGCGGTTTTACCGAGTCCCCGCCGGTGGTCGCCGGTAAAACCGAGTGAATACGTACGCTGGCGGCAAAAAAGAATCATGGCCGCTATGGATAAAATGCCGGTGTTGTAGTAGAGAAACCGAAGGATTCGAGGGGCCGAGGGTCCAAGGATCCAAGTGAAAACCTAAAAGAGCAACCGAATGAGGTATATTTATGCGCAGATGCATCTGCTTCAGCCTGCTGGCTTTTCTACTGATCCCCTCTCTATCCTTTGCCGAGCGGCTGTATCCCAAACGTTGGTACCAGGAGCGGTGGTGTGCCAAATATTTCGATAGTACCGAAGTGTCAGTATCGGATCAATATGACTGTCTCTCCCCTAAATACGTGATTGAATTCGACTATGCCGATATGTGGTATGAATCCATTGGCGAGAGCCTCCACTACGCCCTGCAAACCGGTCGGAAGGCCGGCATCGTCCTGATCATGGAAAAAGAGAGCGACATGAAATACTGGATAAAGCTGAAAAAAACTATCGAACACTACCATTTGCCGATTGATGTCTGGAACACATCGCCATAGACGTTGAATGGGGGGCTACTCCCAATGTTTATGTGCTGAAGATTCCCGGTTTAAGATCGTTATAATTATCTGTTCCCCGGTAACCGTTTCCTGACAAGAAACTTTTGGAGGAGATTCTATGCAGATCGACTTCCATCACACCGTAACCTATGTTCTCGCCCGGTTGGCAGGATTTGATAAAGCCAGGGCCAACATTATAGCCTATGCGGCGCAGTACGTGGATGATGCCACCAGCACCGGCACTGTCTACTTCGATAACAAGGCCCTGTACCACCGCACATCCAGCGCCCATAAAATGCTGGACCCGCGCAATGTCGAGGAACTGGCCAACCACCGGGTCTGGCTGCCCTTTCATTTTCTGCCCGGCAACGGCGGTAAACCGGCCGGCCGGAACCCATCCGGACAGTTCATCAATAAAATCGTCTGCCGCCCGGACAGCCATGTGGCCCGCCAGATGGTAGCCGACACCATTGTCAATCGCCAGCGACCCTATGGTCTCCATCGGCTCGGGGTAACCATGCATGTCTACGCCGATACCTGGGCCCACCAGGGTTTTGCCGGTGTTCTGCACCCGATCAACGAAGTCGAACATGCCCGTGAAACCACCAGCTCCGGTGTGTTCGACAACCCCCTGAAGGATATTTTGCGGGATCTGCTCGATGATGCCGTCCCGCCCCTGGGACACGGCCGCGCCAACGTCTTTCCCGACATGCCGTTTCTGTCCTGGGAGTACAAAAACGGCCACGGCACACTAATTCAGCGCAACAACACCAATGCGTTCATGGTGGCAGCCCGCCAGATGCACCGGGCCATGCAGCGCTTCCTGGCGGGTGATCCGGCAGCCACGGTTGACGACCTGCCGCCACAGGACAACCGGCAGATACGCACGCTTTTTGAGTCCCTGCAGATGGAAGATGGCGAAGAGCGGCACAAACACTGGCTACAGGCGATCCGGCAGGGGGCCTTCAGTTTCGGCGGGGAAACGGTCACCTACAAACCGCGGGGTAAGAACTCCTGGAAAGCAAAAGCCCTGGGCGTCAGCCATGACCTGCGCGTACATACCTACAAACCCCGGTTTCTATCCAGCAATTGGAAACTGTTCCATGATGCGGTGATGGCGCACCGGTTTTTCGTCAATCACGAACTGCTGCCGCGGTATGGCATCTGTGCCGCATAGAAGTGGCATTTCACTTGCGGTCCTGCCATTTGAGGATGTACTTCTTCACCGTCCGCCGGTCCAGGCGGGTGTGCCGGGCCACCGCCCCATAGGTGCCGAATTCACGATACAACCGGTGACAATGCTGCTGTAAAAGCCCCTGGGCATCCAGATCCAACCGCTTTTCACCACCTTCCCGGCGCGGCCCCCCCCCCGTTCATGGCGACCTGGTGAATACTCTTGCAGGTGCGGTTAAGCAGTATCTGCCGGATACATTGCCCCAGTTCCCTTACGTTTCCGGGCCAGGGGTAGGCCCGGCTCAAATCAGATGAAATGGTCTTGCGACAGAGGGCTGTCAGATCTTTGGAAGGCCGACCTGTAATCCTCTGGACGGTATGAGCCAGCAGGTCGTCCAGTTCCCGCGGATCTTCCTCTATGCGTTGTCGCAAAGGCGGTACGACGATCACATCCGAACACATGCGATAGAGAAAATCCTCCCGCAGGATCTTGTGCTGCACAATGTCATTGAACGCCCGGTTGGTGGCGGCAATGACGCGCCCCTTGAACCTGAATATATCATGACTACCCACCGGACTGAACTGCCGCTCTTCCAGCACCTTCAGCAGCTTGATCTGGATCGGCTGCGACACCTCCCCGATTTCATCCAGAAAAATGGCCCCGTGTTGACTGCAGCGGCTGAAGACCCCCTCGTGATTGTAGATAGCACCGGTGAATGCCCCCTGGCGATGGCCGAAAAGCTCCGATTCGATCAAGGTTTCCGGGAACTGGGAAAGATTCAACTCAATGAATGACCGGGTGAAACTTTCCGAAAATCGGCCGGTTTTTTCATCAAAAGGAATAAAACCCGACTGCCCGATAGCCGCCGCCACCGTCCCTTTACCGGTACCCGTTTCCCCCAGTATCAGGGTGGAAAAATCCTCCATGCGGTCGCGCAGGTGGCGATTATAAATATCCAGGTCCATTGTAAACACGTTGTTCCACAAACGTTCCCGCAAATGGCGCATCCCCCGGCTGCGGCCGATGAGCCCCCTGAATATGAAAAAATAGGCCCGCCGGAATTGAAAACTGTATTCCAGATAGCGCCTGGCCGCGACCCGCGATATGCCCCCGGCCTGCATGGCCCCGAGCATCTCTTCGGCAAACTCAACTTTCAGGGGTTTTTCTCCCCGGGCTATCTGATCCTGTATTAATTGGTCCAGTTGATCGACATGGCGATAAAAAACATCAAAGGCCAGCGCGCGTTCCAGTACTCGCCGATCCTCCCCGATGTAGCGGCTGATATCCAGGCGACCCTCTATTCGCAGTCGCTTTAAACGCGACGACACCTCCCGGATCGCAGCGTCAATCGGGTGCTCCCGATCGTTTCCGGACAACCGGCCGGCGATCTCCTTATCGAGCCTTTCCCGCTGATCACTGAAAGGGTTGGTGAGTACGGCCCGGTTTACCAGGACAAAATAATCGCGCTCTTCCGGATCAAGTATATAAGAAGTCCCCATGTTTTCCCCCGAATAGATCACTATATGTATACATGCCATGGCACCTAATGCCACACGTTCTCCTGTACTACAACAGGCGCGGCGATGCAAATGAAAAATATAATATATAAATCCAGTATGTTAATAGAATCTGGGTTGGCTGGCATGCATGTTGAAAGATAGGCAACTACATGCCCAAGCTTAACACATGACCAGGTGTGCTCAAAACGATCCCTCCGAATCGTTTGCCTCTGAATTGACGGATCACAATGTAAGAAGGGCGCAACCAACGCATCCGGAAAAGGAGGTGTCATTATGTTTACCCTCATTCGTATAGCGGTTGTGATTTACCTCGCATTTATTGCCCCGGCCTGTGTATCCCAGCACTCTATAAAAAAGGCAGCCCTCAACGTGGAGTCGGGCTGGAAATCGGAAAACGAACAGATCCTGCTCCAGGAGGGGCGGCGTTCGTTCAAGGCAACCAAACAGCAGGGATTCGAGGCGGCCCAGTTAACCGCCAGTCGACTCGGCATGGTCATCGAAAATCAAACTTACGAAACCGGTTTCATCTTCATGGCTGCCCCGGCGCCAACCCCGCTGACCGCACCTGAGTGGGAGCGGGTTCAGGCCGCTGAAACCCGGGCGATGCGGGACCTTGTAAGTCAGGACCTGAGCTTCTATCAATGGTGGGTGACCCTGGACCCCTCCGGCAAGGAGGTCCTGGGCAATGTCTTCATTAAGGATAATCCTGAAGGAATCGATGTCTCGCTAGGAATGCGCCTGCGGGTAAAAGACAGTTCCACTGATCGGCTCAAACGTATGCAGCCGCCACCCACAGCCCTGCGCATGGGGCTGGCCAAGTTCTGGAGCACCTATGAAATGGAGCTTACCAGCCTGTTGGGACAATCACGCCAACCAACTGTAAAACCAGTTAAAAATCTTGAAAAGCCATCTAAGCAAGCGCCAGCCCGGGCAGCTGCTGCGCCCCTGGCAGCCAACCCGGATGCCGTGGCCGTTATCATCGGTAACCGTGACTACACCGGCCAGGTTCCCCCGGTTGATTTCGCCCATCGCGACGCCGATGCCTGGCGCCTATTCGCCATCGAAACCCTCGGCGTCAGCGACCGGAACATCATCGATCTGAGAGATGCCACACTGGCCGAAATGGAAGCCGTCCTGGGCAATGCCCGCTCCCACACCGGCAAGCTCTGGCGCTGGATCCGGCCGCGGGAATCAGACCTGTTTGTCTTTTACTCCGGCCATGGGATCCCGGGGACAAAAGACCGACGCGCCTACCTGCTGCCCGTGGGCGGCAACCCGGACATGGCCGAACTCCAGGGCTACCCCCTGGAGCTTCTCTACAGCAACCTTTCGAAAATGGAAGCCCGCACCACCACTGTTATTATTGACGCCTGCTTCTCGGGACAGAGTCCGGGCGGCCAGCTCGTACGCAATGCCTCAGGAGTCCGGGTAGTTGCCAGTACCGCGCCGGCTGGCGGGCTGACCATCATCTCCGCCGCCCGGGAAGACCAGATGGCCAGCTGGGACCGGGAAACCGAGCACGGCCTGTTCACCCGGCACCTTTTACAGGCCCTCGGCGGCGCTGCCGACCGAAACCGCTATGGGAAAGCGGATGGCAGCATTACCCTGAACGAAGTACACCAGTACCTGGACCGGGAAATGAGCTATGCGGCCCGCCGAAACTATGGCCGCACCCAGCAGGCCATGGTCTTTGGCGATCCGGACCGGGTGCTCGTCATCCTGGAAAAATAACAGGTCGAATAAAACTTGGGAGGATACCCGGTTGACAAAATGAGTCTCTCGCCCTATTTTCTCACCCAGTTACACCAGTAATCAAAAGGGGTAGAAAAAGGCAAATGACTGAAGAAAGCATGAATTTCTGGCAGGACCACTCCCGGAACTACCTGGAAATGGCCCTGCGTACGGATCACCACGAAAAGATCAGGAACCCGGATGGTTACGGGAAGAAGACCGGCGACTGCCAGGACACCATCGAAATCTCCCTGCTGCTGGAAGGCGACCGGATCAAACATGTAAGTTTTGCAACAGACGGCTGTCTCAACACCAACGCCTGCGCCAATACCGTGGCCCACCTGGTGGAAGGCCAGACGGTTGAAAAGGCCTGGGACGTTTCTCCGGAACAGGTGGCCGCCTTTCTCGAAACCCTTCCGGAAGGGCACTTTCACTGTGCCGAACTGGCCGTGGGAGCGCTTTACCTGGCCCTGGCCGACTGCCGGAAAAACGTGACGGCCTCCTGGAAGCAGGCCTACTCCGGCAGGTAACCCGAATCTTTCACGAGTTCGAGGCATGGAAGAGACAAATTTCGGCCCCATACGCTTCATTCCCGGTATCAACCGCGGGAAATACCCCTATTGTCATTCCCTCTATATCGAGGGCGCCAAAATCCTCATCGATCCCGCTTCGGACCGGGAGCGCCTGAAAAGACTGCGAGATGATGAAGGCGTAGAGCAGGTCTGGCTGAGCCACTGGCACGAAGATCATTTCATGGACCTCGACCTGTTTGACGACCTGCCCCTGGGCATCCACCCGCTGGATGCCCCGCCCCTGGCCGATGTGGAAAATTTCCTGGACGCCTACGATATCGAAACACCCGCCTTCCGGGAAAGCTGGCGTTCCATCGCCACTGACATGTTTCACTATCGGCCCCGAACACCGCAAATCACCCTGGAAGAGGGACCCCGGAAACTGGGTAGCCTGACCGTGGAGATCCTGCACACCCCCGGACACACCCCGGGACACCTCTGTTTCTTTTTCCCGGAACACGGCGTTCTTTTTCTCGGCGACTACGATCTCACCCCTTTCGGTCCCTGGTACGGCGACCGGGATTCGAGTATTACCGATACCATTGATTCCGTCCACAAACTTGTAAAGCGCCCCGCCCAAACCTGGCTCACCTGTCACGAAACCGGAATTTTCGAAGAACCGCCGGGACACCTGTGGTCCGACTATCTGGCAGTGATCACTAAAAGAGAAAACAAACTGCTTGAATTCCTCGTCACACCCAGATCCCGTGAAGAAATCACTGCTGCCTGGATCGTCTACCGTAAGGAGAGAGAGCCTGTGGATTTTTACCGGTTCGCCGAGTGGGCCATTATCAAAAAACATCTGGAAGGTCTCATGGAAACTGGCCGGGTTACGCTTGAAAATGATCTCTATGCCACAATCTGATCTACTTGGATGAAGCCTGCTTGGCAGTCACCCCCAGGTAAATGGCCGCCAGGGTAATCGCGATCCCCGCCAGACCCACCAGGGTCGTCTCCCGGTTGAAAAACAGCATGTCCCAGACAAAGGCCAGCGCCGGCTGGAGGAGCAGGATCATCCCCACCAGGGAGGCCCTGATTTTCGGCAGCGCCCGGGTAATGATCAACCACCCCACCGCCTGGCTGGTAATCCCATAGGCCCCCAGGGATAGATAACTTTGCACATCCGGAATCCGGAAGCTGTATCCCTGGCGCCAGACATCCAGGGCCACAAACCCTGTGGTCAGAATGGTTATATAGGTGAGGGTCGCCGCCGTTGAAAGTGGATTTTCCATTTTCTGAATTTTTCGCAGGGATAATAGAAACAGGGTGTAACAGATCGCCGCGATGAGCCCGGCATAGACACCGAACTTATAGTTTCCGCTCAACTGCTCCCACTGGATACCCACCACCAGAAACAGCCCGAAAAGCGCCATGGGGATGGAAATAATCAGTTTCGGGCCAAGCTTTTCACCCAGAAACAACACCCCCGCTACAGCCAGGAAAAACACCTGGAAATTGGCGAGAATGGTGGCCAGGCCGGGCCCGATCATGTGGATGCTGTAGTGCCATAAGGTCAGGTCCACCGCCAGCCAGAAACTGCAGAAAAGCCCGACCGCCAGATAGCCGTAGCCCTTGAAGCGCAGTTCCCGGCGCAGCAGGACCAGGACCAGCAGGACGATCCCGCCGAACAGCATCCGGTAAAACCCGGCGACCACAGGACTGACATGGGCAATTTTTACATAAACACCTGAAAAACTGATTAAAACAGCCCCAACGGTGAGCTGAAACCAGGGCGGGGTCCGGTTGAAAGCAGTCAACAACTGTTTCATGAGTCGGTGTCGGGGAGGGATAGAATATCATGGTCCGCATCCATCCACGCCGGGAAGTCCCGGCGCCAGTTTTCAAGGATCTCCCGTGAAAGGGTTACGGTGCGTACTGCCGGCTCATCGTGAATCGCAAATAATGTATTCCCCACCGGGTCGATGACGGTCGAATCGCCGCTGTAAGCCAATCCGTTGCCGTCGGTCCCCACCCGGTTGACCCCGATCACATAGCTCAGGTTTTCAATGGCCCGCGCCTTTAATAGCACTTTCCAGTGCTCCGCCCTTTTGGCCGGCCAGTTGGCCACGAATATGGACACGTCATAGGCGTTGTCGAGGTTGCGGGACCAGCCCGGAAAACGTAAATCATAACAGACAAACGGCCGGATTTTCCAACCCCGTACCGTTACGGTCAGGAGCGTTTGCCCCCCGGTATAGACTTTCTCCTCGCCCAGCATCCTGAACAGGTGGCGTTTATCGCAGGCGTGCAGTTCACCGGTGGGGCTGGCCCACATGAGTCGATTAAAGTAGCAACCGTCTTCAACCGTCATAAGGCTGCCCACCAGATGGACATCCAGATCTGCGGCGGTTTCCTGCAGCCACCGAACGGCCGCGCTGTCCATGGGTCGGGCCACCGGCTGCGGGGTCATGGAAAATCCGGTGGAAAACATTTCCGGCAAGACCACCAGGTCGGTTTTGCCGGCCAGGCCGGCCAGCTGCCGGCTGAAAAGTTCCAGGTTGGCCGCCGGGTCTTCCCAGACAAGCTCGCTCTGGACGACGGTGACGGTTAGATCTTGCATAATTTTTCCGCGGCCTCCTTCAGGGTCTCGTCGTTTTTGGCAAAACAGAATCGCAACACCCGGGCATCGGTCTGGTCGTGATAAAAGACAGACGGCGGAATCGCCGCCACCTTGTGCTCAACGGTCATCGTGCGGGCAAAGTCCACATCGGGCGCATCCGTGATGGCCGAGTAATCCAGCATCTGGAAATAGGTGCCGGAGCACGGCAGCGCCTTGAAACGTGATTTTTCAATGAGCGCTAGAAACAGATCCCGTTTTTGCTGGTAGAACACCGCCAGCCCCAGGTAAGCCTCCCGGTTGTCGAGAAACTGGGCGTAGGCGAGCTGAACCGGGGTGTTCACGGCGAAGGTCAGGAACTGATGCACCTTCTGAAATTCAGCCGACAGATCTTTCGGCGCCAGGCAGTACCCGACCTTCCAGCCCGTCGTGTGGTAGGTTTTCCCAAAACTGCTGATCACAAAACTTCGGTCGGCCAGGTCGGGATACCGGAGGATACTCTCGTGGCGCTGGCCGTCAAAAACAATGTGCTCATAGACTTCATCGCTTAAAATGAAAATATCCGTACCGGCCACAAGGCCGCGCAGACTTTGTATATCTTCGGCGGATAGAACGGACCCGGTGGGGTTGTGGGGCGAATTGAGGATAATCATCCTTGTTTTTTGGGTGAGCGCCTTTTTCAACGCCACCCAGTCTACCCGGTAATCGGGAAAGGTCATTTTGACAAAGACCGGCCGGCCGCCGTTGAGTTCAATAACCGGCACATAGGCATCATAGGCCGGTTCAATGATGACAACTTCATCACCCGGCTGTACCGCCGTGGTAATAGCGGCAAACAGGCCTTCGGTGGCACCGGCGGTAACCGTAATTTCGGTAACCGGATCACAGGTCCGACCATAGAGCGCTTCCGTCTTGGCGGCGATTTTTTCCCGCAGGACCGGAATGCCCTGCATGGGGGCATACTGGTTGTGGCCGGCCTGCATGTATTTCCAGACCAGCTCTCTGAGCTGCGGGTCGGGATCAAAATCGGGAAACCCCTGGGACAGGTTGATGGCCTGGTTCTCAATGGCCAGCTGGGTCATCACCGTGAAAATGGTCACGCCCACATCAGGAAGCTTGGATTGGATCGTCATGGTTTTCTCCATAAATTTTCATGCCTTCTGGCACACAATGAATCCGGAATCAACCCTGTATTGATATGTCACAGCTATCCTCTACGCGTAAAGCATGAAGATTTATATCCAAAAGGGAGGGTGGCTATGATGCAGAGAAATCATAACAGAATCAATTCAGTTGTCCACCCTGTTTGTTACGGTATAGATATTCACAGATTAGAAACAATAAGACAGGTGGCGGTATCGGCTCTCTAGCATACCCATGGAAAAATAGAAATTTCAAAAAACTGAAGCGCGTTTCTAATAACTTGAAGCAATATTCGCCTTTTGTATTGCAATCATACAAGGGCTGTACAATATTCTGTGAGGTGTAAAAAAAACAAGTCGGCTGATTAAATAACAGGTAACACCCATGCTGGAAAAAATCATTTCAGGCGGACAAACCGGCGCTGACCAGGGTGCACTGGATACCGCCATGCGACTGGGAATCGACCATGGCGGCTGGATCCCCCGGGGACGTAAAACCGAGGCCGGTCCCCTGCCGGATAAGTACGGCCTTACAGAAATGCCCACCGACGCATACCACCTGCGGACGGAAAAAAATGTGGTGTCGGCCGAGGCGACCGTCATTTTTTCCCATGGCCCGCTTTCGGGCGGCTCCCTGCTGACGCAGCAGGTGGCCGAGCGGCACGGCCGGCCGTGGCTGCATGTCGATCTCAACACTGCCAGCGCCTTCGACGCCGCCCGGAGCCTCAATGACTGGATCGCGGAATATGATATCCGGGTTCTGAATGTCGCCGGGGCAAGGGCAAGCCAGGATCCGCATATCTACAAGGCAACCGCGGACATCCTGGAAAGCGCCTACTATCTCGGACTGGTCCAGATGCCCGGACGCAAAACTGCCGCCAGCCTGACCAGCCGGCCCGAATCAATCGACCAGGCCGTCGATATGCTGGCCAAGCAACTCCGCCTCAGGGACAAAAGTGCCATCGCCCATCTACAGGCCGACCAGCTGAAAAGTCTGCTCCAGGCCCTGGATACGTACCTGGGAGATGAATTCGCCCTGGGCCGGGGCAACGACCTGTTGACGGCCGCCTGCTCCCGGTACCTGGACGAAGAACCCGTGGGTGAAACCGAACCGGGAATGGCCATTATTATTGAACTCTGGAAAAAACTTTCAAAAACGCATAGACTCAGGGTGGTTAAATGAAGAATAGGAGAGTAGGCTATAGGCATTTAGGCTGTAGGAAAACCATCCACAGGCAAACCCTAACAGCCTACAGTCTAAAATCCTAAAAGCCTCTAACAGGCCAGTACCAGCCTCCCAAAGAAACAAGGAGGCCAAGCCTGATATAAAAGTAGGAAGGATCGGTTATGCCGGATATCATTTTTGTATGTACGGGCAACATCTGCCGCAGCCCGATGGCCGCAGGAATCTTGAGACAGCGCTGGATTGAAACCGGTGAAAATGACAGGTCCGTCGCTTCCATGGGGGTTCATGGCCTGGACGACTCGCCGGCAACGGATCTGGCCCAACAGGTCTGCGCGGAAAACGGCATTGACATTTCCGAACACCGGTCGCGGCCGATTTCCGGGGAAGAACTCCAGACCGCCGATCTTATCCTCTGCATGGAGCCGGGGCATGTGGCGTTTCTCAAGACCTTTTACCCCTGGCACAGTGATCGGATTGTCCTGCTGGGCGCCTGGCCGGACAAACCTAAAAAGAAGCACGCCGTTCAGGATCCCATGGGCGGTTCCCTGGAACTTTATAAAAAAGTTTACGGGATCATAGCGGCCCATATAGACCGGATCCTGCCGCAGTTGTAGAGAATCCTATCCCGGAGAGGCCAGGATTTGGGTTGCCTTAAGAAAGGGCGTGCAATCAAAACCCTCAGTCGTAGCGTGGCCAGATTCAGGTTTTCAGGCCGAAGACTGAAGGTGAAGGCTGATGAAAAACCTTTAGGCCTGTTTGTCAGATTTAATTTTTGAAAACAAGAACTGCAATGGATTGGGCTGAATCTTAGTTTCAATAGCTTTCGTACCGCCTTCACCCTCAGCCTTCAGCCTAAACACCTTTGTGAGGGGTCTGCGTTCACTTGGATCTACTGCTAAAAACCAAAGCCCAGGACTACCGGGGCGGCCTCCAATGGGTTCAAACCCGGCTGCCCGCGCCAAAGGGTCTGGTTTTCATCCCCCCGCTCATCGGCGGGGGCCCCGCCCAGCAGCTGGGCGCCTTCCGGTGGCTGCTTAAAGACAACCTGGACCTCTTTTCTTTCAATTACACGGGTCACGGGGGTTCATCAGGCAAATTTTCACTGGCAGCCCCGGTCAGGGATACCCGCCGGATGCTCTCTTTGGCCGCGAACCGGGCGGATAACAGCGGCCTGCCCCTTTACGGGATTGCGGCCTGCTATGCCACCATCCCCATGCTTTACGGCGCCCTGACATCCGGCGAGCCATTTAAAAAGATTGTCCTGATCAATCCGTTGACCGCCCTTTACCAGGGGACATTCCTGCGCTCGCTTTACACCTATTGTAAAACCGGGTTCGATTTACAAAGGCCGCTGCTGAGCCTGCAAAAATCAATCGACAGCTACCTGGAAACCCTGTTTCCCGGCATCACCCGGGGCCTGGCAGGTTTCGGCACGCTCAGCCGGAAGCGAGCCCGGGTTCTCAAAATTCTCTTTGAATGGCTCGCGGCGAACAGTCATTTAGACTTTTCCCTGCAGCAGACCCCGGCCCTTTGCGTTTATGGACGCCGGGACCCGATATTGAATCTCGGCGGCGGCCTCTTGAGAAAAACCAGCCTGGATTGCATCACAAGGGTTTGTTCGCCGGTAATGTTCCACGCTATAAACAGTGATCATTTCCTGTCAGATTCAAAAAGCCGGGCAACAACCCGGCAGGCCATTCGTTCCTTTTTAAAATAATACTCAAAGTAAAAGACCTGCGCGGTAAACTTAAGTGGAGGCAAAAATGGAGCATATATCCGAAAGCGGACTCGTATTCGAGGTGCAAACCCTGACCTCGAAAATCGTGGCCCCCGACGGCACCCCGGTAGAAAAACCGGTGGAGATCCGCTTTGATCCGGTGACCGGCAGAACGTGCCGGGTCACCTTTGCCCGGGCGGCGGAAAAGGAATCCGGGACAGCCGCCCTGCCCGAGCCGCCGCCGGCTGCCAAAGACCGGGATACCTGCCCTTTCTGTCGCCCCCAGCTGTCCCGCCGGACACCGTCCCTAGCTGGGGACCTTTCAAAGTCAGCCCGGCTTGAACAGGGGGCGTCCGTACTCTTTCCCAACCTCTTTCCCTATGGACGCTACTCGGCGGTAAGCCTCTTTGACAACCGTCACTTCGTGGAAATCGGGAAAGCCTCTCTGCCGTCCTATGTGGACAGTTTTATCAACTGCCGCCGCTACCTGGAAAAGGTATTCGCCTCCGATCCCGCAGCGGTTTATATGGCCATCACCCAGAACCACCTGCCCTCGGCCGGCGGCTCCCTGGTGCACCCGCACCTCCAGGTCCATGCGGACCGGCAGCCGCCCAACAATATCCGGTTTCTGGAACACCGCACGGCCGCGTATCATACCCGGACCGGCCACGGTCTTTTTTCCGATTACCTGGCCCATGAACGCAAAGAGAACTCCCGGGGGATCGACCAGACCGGTGACTGGCATTGGCTGGCGGCCTTTGCCCCGGAAGGGTTCTTTGAAATCTGGGGAATCCTGCCGGACGTCTATTCCCTTTTTGATCTGGACGACAGCCACTGGGAAAGCCTTTCGCAGGGAGTTCTCAACACCCAGGCATTCTACCGCAGCCTTAACCGCAACGGGTACAATCTGGGCCTGTTGGCAGTTGAAACCAAAGACAGCAAACTGGAACTGCGTGTCAGAATCCTGGCCCGCTCCAACTATGCCCCCTGGGTCCGGAACGACCATACCGGGTATGAAGTGATGCTGGGGGACATGGCCACGTTTAACGCACCGGAGGAGACGGCAGCACTTGCGCGACCCTTTTTTAGCGGCACCTACAATTTATAGTTGTTGTAAAAGTTGTAAAGCTTGGCTGAAACCTCTGGCCTGATTTTCAAAACCCGGTTCTTAAAGTTTGGCGTACCGCTTTATCGGAGGTTGGCACTGAACATGGAAAACAGGGTTGAAAAGCGTATCATTACAATAAGGGTCTCCAAGGGTCTCCAGGACCTTTTGCGACATGGATTGAAGGGCGAGGCCCTCGAATACCGGCTTGAGCGGCGGGCGTCGATCAAGGATACCGTGGAATCGCTGGGCATCCCCCATACTGAAATCGGCGCTATCCGATCAGGCGGCCGGGAGACGGATTTTGGTTTCATTCCTGAACCGGGGCAGCAAATCCAGGTTTCAGAAATTACCCCGCCTTTCGATGTTACCCGGCCTTCAAAACTCAGGCCCGCGCCGCTACCGACCGTCAGGTTCATTGTGGATGTCAACGTGGGCCGGCTGGCCGCACTTCTACGGTTGACCGGGTTCGATACCGCTTACGGCAACAGTCTGGATGACCGGGACATAGCCGAACTTGCCCACGGCGAAAACCGGGTGGTCCTGACAAAAGACCGGGCCCTGTTAAAAAGAAGCAAAATTGTCTTCGGCCGGCTTGTCCGGGCGGTGCTGCCCGAAGACCAGCTCACTGAAACCCTGCATTTTTTTGGATTGGCCGGCCCCTACCGGCTTTTTACCCGCTGCCTGCGGTGCAACCGGATACTGGAGCCGGTGGCGAAAGAGGCCATCCTCCACCGGCTGGAACCAAAAACGAAAAAGTATTTCAACACATTTAAAACCTGTCCGGACTGCGACCGCATATACTGGCGGGGGTCCCACTGTGACGCCATGGCCGCAAAAATGGAACGCTCCGGATTTAATGAAGACTAAGAACCCCCTTTAAATATTTTCAATTTGATGATACTCAAATGGGTAAACGCTACCTGCTACAATATTCCTGTATCGTTGCCTTAAGAGCACTTGTATTGAAAGGTCTGATTATGAGAATACTCGCCAGCCTGTTGTTAACGGTCCTGTTTTGCGGGTCCGCATTTGCCCAGCAGCCGCCCGCCAAAGTGGTCACTACGAAAGTATTCGCCAAGGAGTTGGCCCCGACCCGCCCCATGGTGGGGGTTGTCGATTTTAATAAGACGGCCGGTCTCTCACCTGAAATCAGCGGACTGATCGCCAGTCAATCCATCGAGGAAGGGGTTGTGGTCAAGAAAGGGGCGGTCCTGGTGCAACTGAACACCGATTTCCTGCGCAAGGACATCGCCATTATCAACCAGGAAATCGCTCAAAAAAATATCACGATACAGAAAACTGAAAAGAACCTGCAGCGCCTCAAAACCCTGCGTAGTGATAATATCGCCACGGAAAAAGAATTTGACGACCTTGGCTTCAGCCTCCAGGAGCTTTTTACCCAGCGGGAAAGCCTGCGCGTCAAACTGGCTAAAAAAGAACTGGAACTGGCCAAAAGCACCCTGCGCGCACCCTTCGACGGGTTGGTTCTGGCGAAATACAAATCCCAGGGGGAGTGGATTTCCCCGGGCGTAGCGGTCTGCCTACTGGGGTCCATCAATGACCTGGTGGTCCGGGTCGCCGTGGACGAAAAACTGGCTGCGTTTGTCCAGCCCGGCCTGGAACTCTCGCTCACCCTGACGCCCCTGGCCCGGCAATTGACCGGCAGACTGACCAACCGCATCCCCGTGGCGGATCCCAAATCGAAAACTTTCAAAATCAGCATCGCGATTCCCTATTTCAAGGGGGTCATCCAGAATATGTCGGCCCGGGCAGATGTCCCGGTCAGCGCAAAGACCAATTTGAAAATGGTCCCGAGGGACGCGCTGGTCCGTCACCAGGGCAAGGAATTTGTCTACACGGTGAAAGAGGGTAAGGCTAATATTCTGCCGATCAATATTGTTGCCGTAGACGGCGAATACCTGGGCGTCGATAACCCGTATATCGTTCCGGGCATGCCCATCGTCGTGGATGGAAATGAGCGCCTGCGGCCGGACCAGGCCGTGACGGTTGTGAAGACGGAGTAAAGAATCCTGGCCGGATTCAGGCTGATAGACTGTAGGCCTTTAGGCTGTAGGAAAAACCCTTGTTAACCTCATTTATGAAGCGTCGCGGAGTAGGAACTAACTATGAAAAGATTGTTTTGATATGTCCGGGTAAAATGGTTTGCCTAACAGTCTTCAGCCTACAGTCTAAACAACCTGCTTATATAAGCGCCGGTTTAGCCAAATATCTCTGACCTGACCCCTGAAGACCAGGTCTTCAAAACTGAATAAGCGAGCCTATGAACTTCATCAAATTCGCCATCAATAAGCCCGTCTCCGTGGCCGTGGGCATTATCCTGCTTCTCCTGTTCGGCCTGATCGGCATCAACCGACTGTCGGTCCAGCTCACGCCTGATGTTGAACGGCCCCAGATTACAGTGAATACAATCTGGCCGGGGGCCACCCCCTATGAAGTTGAAAAAGATATCGTCGAAGAACAGGAAGGCGTTCTCAAGGGTATTCAGCGACTCACCCTGATGGAGAGCTCGAGCTATAACAGCCGGGCGGAAGTGACCCTGACCTTTGAGGTCGGCACCGATCTGGATGCAGCCCTCCTGGCGGTTTCCAACAAACTCAATGAGGTGCGCCAGTACCCGGAAAATGTCCAGAAACCGGTTATTGAAGCTTCCGGCGCCCAAAGCAGTCCCGTCATCTGGATGGTCATGAAAACCGATTCAGGGGACCCTGCCAGAATCAACACCTTCAGGACCTTTTTCGAGAATGATGTCCGACAGCATATTGACCGGGTGCCGGGTGTCGGCAGTCTTTTTGTTTTCGGCGGATCGGCCCGCCAGCTTGAGGTCGTCATCGATCCCGAGCGACTGGGACACTACAATTTATCCATCGGCCAGGTGGTCGACCGGCTGCAAACCGCCAATGTTAACGTTTCCGCGGGGGTCCTGGGGCTGGCCAAGAAAAACTACCGCATTCGCACCACCGGGCAGTTCCAAAAAACCGGTGATCCGCTGGATATCCTCATGGCCGATGATGGGATCCACCGGGTGCGCCTGGAGCAGATCGCCGACACCCGTATCGGCTATGCCGTCAACGATGTGTCCGTCATGCATAACGATACGCCGGTCATCGTTATAGGCGTCCGCAAGGAACAGGGTGCCAACGTCATCGAGTTGACCCGCCGTATGAAAGCCGCGATTGAGTATGTCAACCGCGATATACTCAAAGCCCAAAACCTGCACATCAAAATTGTATATGAACAGACACCCTATATCAACAATGCCATCGGCCTGGTGAAACGCAACGTGGTCATCGGCGGCCTGCTGGCCCTGACAGTCCTGTTCATCTTTTTACGCAGCATCAGCTCAACGCTAACCACGGCAGTGGCTATCCCTATTTCGATCATCGGCACGTTCATCTTCATGTGGGGAATGGGGCGCAGCCTGAATGTGGTCAGCCTGGCCGGGATCTCTTTCGCGGTGGGCATGCTGGTGGACAACGCCATCGTCGTATTAGAAAACATCGACCGTCATCGCCAGATGGGTAAAGGGCCTTTTGAAGCTTCCTATGATGGTGCCAGGGAGGTCTGGGGCGCGGTCTTCGCCTCCACGGCCACGACCGTGGCTGTGTTTCTGCCGGTTATCTTCATCGAAGAAGAAGCCGGCCAGCTTTTTAAGGACATCGCCATTGCCATCACTTTCGCTATCATGATCAGCCTGATTGTATCGGTGAGCGCCATTCCCAGCATCACCAACCAGTTCTACCGGCTGGCCGGAAAGAAGAAAAAAAAGAAAAATGGCCTGGTCGGGCGCTTCGGCACACTGCTGTCGCGGGGGCTGTTCGCACTTTCAGCCTTGTCCATCAGCCGGTGGTACACCCGCATCATAACGGTGACGGTTCTCACCGGGGCAGCCGTTATCACCGTGGCAACCCTGATGCCCAAGGCCGAGTACCTGCCCCAGGGCAACCGCAACCTGATACTGAATATCATGATTCCACCACCGGGTTATTCGCTGGCCAAACGCGAAGCCATCGGGCACCATATCTTCAAGGCAACCCGCCCCTACTTCAAAGAAGATGGTAAAGACGGCGTCCCGCAAATCAAGAATATTTTCTATGTTTCGGCCGACCGGATTTCTCTTTTCGGGGCTATCGGTAAGCATGAAACCGAAGCCCCCCGGATGATGCCCATGCTCAACCGGGTGATGAACAGTATCCCCGGTGTCTTCGGCGTCAGTATCCAGGCCGGTATTTTCCAGACCGGCCTGGGACGCGGTCGCACTGTGGAAGTCAACATCGCCGGCGATGAAATCGACGCAATCATCAATGCCTCCCGCACCCTCTTCGGGGCCCTGCGCCAAAAAATGCCCGAGGCCCAGGTCCGCCCGGTACCGTCCATAGAAAACAGCTACCCTGAAGCGAATTTTATCCCCGACCGCAGCCGGGTGCTTGCCAATGGCATGACCGAAGAAGATCTCGGCCTCTATGTGGATGTCCTGATGGATGGCCGCAAAATCGGCGAGTTCAAGCCGGAACAGGAGAAGAAAATCGACCTGGTCCTGCGCAGCAGTGCCGGCGGTATCAAAACCCCCGAAGATATTGCCGACAGCCTGATTGCCAATGGGAACGGCCGCCTGATCAGGATTCGCGACGTCGCCGACCTGGCCTACGGCCAGGGCATGGTGCAGATCAATCACCTGGAACGCAAACGCAACATCACCTTGCAGGTTACCCCGCCGCATTCGATACCGCTCCAGGCGGCCCTGGAAACTATTACTACCGACATAGTCGACCCGTTGCGCAGCGCGGGTAAACTGCCCAACACGACCGTCAGCGTTGGCGGCAATGCCGACAAACTCAGTTCGGCCATTGCCGCTATCCAGTGGAACCTGATCCTGGCGGCCGTCATTATCTACCTGCTCATGTCGGCGTTGTTCGAGAACTTCTTTTATCCACTGATCATCATGTTCAGCGTCCCCCTGGCCGGCGCCGGCGGCTTGATCGGCCTGCGGCTGGTGGACTGGCTCATCGCGCCCCAGCCTCTGGACATTGTCACTATGCTGGGATTCATCATCCTGGTGGGAACCGTGGTGAATAACGCCATTTTGATCGTGCACCAGGCGCTCAACAATGTCCGCTACCTGGGCTTTGTAGGTGTAGAGGCGGTCTTGGAATCGGTGAGAACGCGCATCCGGCCGATCTTCATGAGCACCACCACCAGCCTGTTCGGCATGCTGCCCCTGGTGCTCTCCACGGGAGCCGGCAGCGAACTCTACCGGGGCCTGGGCAGCGTTATCCTGGGGGGCCTGGCCCTGTCCACAGTCTTCACCCTGTTCATCATCCCGTCGCTTTTGGCCTTTTTCATAGGCTTTGAAAAGAGCCGTAAGGAGCCGGTATAAATAGCGTCCAGCCATGTATGTCACTCTGAGCGGAGCGAAGAGTCTCCCTCATGCCAAGCTTATCTTTTATTGAAAGGGATTCTTCGTCGTTTCACTCCTCAGAATGACAGGATCAATCAAGCGGAACATCTTTTCGTAAAACGCTATAACCAACATAAAATCCTTCGCGAGGTACTACTTGAAGCTCTTAATGTTCTACGCTCCCTCCTTCTGGTTCAAACCGTTTGAAAAGACCCTTGCAGATGTCCCCGACTACCATGATGAAAAAGAGGTGGTAAATGCAGTGATCGTTTTTTACCACGGCGAGGCCGAGGATGTGGAACGCCGCAAGAAGGTACTGACCAAGGCTCTAAAAAACATCAAGTGGCTGGCGGGTAAGTTCGGCACCAAAACCGTGGTACTGCACTCCTTCGGCCATCTCTCCACCAGCAAGGCGCCCCCGGAATTCACCGCTGAACTGGTCGCGGAAGTGATCGACCGCCTGGAAAATACCGGTTATACCGTTGAGACAACCCCGTTCGGCTACCTCAATGAATGGAAAATCCACGTGGCGGGGGAATCGCTCGCCAAGGTTTTCAAGGAAATATAGGAGCGCACTTTCCGTTCATAAAAAAATGCCAAACGCATTCCCCGGTTGAAAAAGCTCCGGGTAAACTAAGCACTTTTGGCAATAGTTCGCGGTTAAGATGTCCTAAACATACATGCAGTTTTAACAGATTTGTGATATTGGCACCTATTAAAAGGTTCCTGTCAACAAGAAACACCACTCCAACGCAAATGGGACACATTTTTTGCCGGGGTATTCTCCAGTACGGTCTTTGTCCTTTTCCTTCTCTGCTCCCGTAATTTCTCTTTTTTGCTGTGCGATCTATTCGGTCTGCTAACAGGCACCCATCAGGATCAAGGCTAAATAGAAAACCAGTAGTTTTTTATGCCCGGCCCCGCAGGGAAACGCCACCGCGGTCCCCGAGCCGCTGGCCGGGGAATATGGGTAGTCCAGGCGATTCCGCCGCCGCCCGCGGCAGATAGCGCTTAACGAACAGATCGGGCTCTCCCCTGGCAGGAATATAGAGGCAGCCGGACTGGGCCGTACCCGAGAAATAGAGCAGATCGATGCGCTGAACAAGCAGGGCTGCGGTCAGCTTCTGGGTACGCAGGTATTTTTGAAAAGTGGATATGCGCCTGGAAATTTCATCAGCGGGTATGCGAAAAGAAGCCATGCCGGGCTGCTGCGCGGGTTGTTTTTTTGCGGGGTTAATATCAGGCGGTGCTGCGATTTCGAAAAAAGTCCATGACGAATCGAATGTGATACTGCATGGCGTCAAACGCATTTTCCGGATTTCTTGATTTTATTGCTTCGAAGATCTTTTTATGCTGGGCCATAATCGATTCAATGTTTTCCGGTTTTTCATACAGGCGTTGCAGGTTCTCTTTAATCCCCAGAAACAGAAAATCATAAAAGCGCTTCATCACGAAAACCTGGACAGGGTTTTTGGAAGCATACGTAATGGACATATGGAAGGCAACATCGGCCTGGGAGCCCAGCCCCCCGGCGCTGACAGCCGAATCCATTGCATCGATATGCGCCCGCATGATCTGCAGGTCTTTCTCAGTAGCCCGTCTGGCGGCCAGCGCCGCCGTGTTGCACTCAAGTCCCATGCGGACTTCCAACAGGTCTTCCAGGGTGGCATTTTGCGACTTCATGGCTTGGGCCAGAAAGCTGGTGCTCCGGTTGTCCGGCATGCTTACAAACGTGCCCTGACCCTGTTTTTGTTCGATCAAACCCATGGCGACCAGCTTATTGGTCGCGTCTCTCACGGTTGTCCGGCTGACGTCCAGGGCCGTGGCCAATTCTCTTTCCGGCATCATTTTTTCGCCGGGTTTTAATTCACCTCTGAAGATAAGTTCCCTGAGCTGTTCAAAGACTTGATCTGAGATCCGCTGGGGTTTAATGGGCTTTAGACGTACGGTCATAATTTCTTATGTTCTCCGCGTAAAGCTCGATCGGATGCTTGACGCTGATGGCGTGCCCGGACTGCGAGAGCATGTCGGATATTTGGAGTATACATGCCGGACACCCGGTTGCGGCAATACTGCAGCCGGTCTCCACAATACGCTCCCTTTTCCGGGCGCCGATACTACACGATATTTCATAATACTGCAAATTAAAGCTTCCGCCCATACCGCAGCATTTGTCGGCGTCATCCATTTCTACCAGGCGGTATCCCCGGCAGGCTTTGACCAGTTCCCGCGGTTCCCGGTGAACGCCGAGTGATTTTTTTAGATGGCAGGGGTCATGATAGGTAACGTTCACCGGCGGGGACGAATTGTTTGCTGGGGCTGTTTCAATTCCGATATGCGTGAAAATCAACTGGTTGATGTCAATGGTCTTTTCAGAAATCGCGGCTACCTGTTGTTTGTACTCGGACGGGATGTTGCCGAGCATTGCCGGCCATATTTTTTTGAGGGTGGCCGTGCAGGTGGCGCAGGCAGTGACGATATAGTCGGTTTCCCGTGACCCCAGCAATTCCAGGTTATGCATCGCCAGTTTTTCAAAGGAGGACATATCGCCGGAAGAGATCGCGGGTATGCCGCAGCACCCCTGGCCCGGGGGCATCCAGATGCCAACCCCGTGGTGCGTCAGAACGTCGACGACATCCCGGGCGATGTGAGGAAAGAACTTGTCAAGCAGGCAGCCTGGAAAGAAGGCCACCTTCAGGCCGCTGGCACCTTTGCCGGTGTCCAGCGAGGGAGTTGATTTGTGGAACGGCGCAGCGGCCAGTGGTACAAAATGGCGGTTGCCCACCAAGGGCGAGGCCACCTTCGCGCACGATGTTCCCAGAATGTCGCTTACCGGGCGTGAGATTATTTTTTGTGCGCGGGCGCCCCATTCAAGCAGTCGGTCAAATATTGCCGGATGGGCCAGCATTTTCCTGAGGAGCAACTTCTTGGCCGGCGGCAAGCCTGCATAACCAGTGAGGACGGCTCTGGCTTTAATAAAAATCTCCATTGCGTTGACACCGCTGGGGCAACTGGCCGCGCAGGAACCGCACAGCAGGCATTTGTTCAGGCGCTCAGAGGCCTCGGCAGGATTTGCAAGCATCTCCTTTGCAAGACCGTCCAATAGGGCCAGTTTCCCTCTGGCCACATCGGACTCCCTTCCGGTATTTTCAAAAACCGGGCAAACCGACTGGCAGAGGCCGCAGCGCATGCAGACAATCGTCTGGTCTTCAAGTTCCTTTATCAGCGTTGCGAGTTTTTTCAAGTCAGGCATCTATTTTCTCCAGGATGTATTTCCGGTAGGGATATCGGCTAATCGAAAACTTTTCCAGGGTTGAGAATATTGTTCGGATCAAGGGCTGATTTAACCCTTTTTGAATAGGCAATTGTGGCTTGGCTGGTCTCTTTGGCAAGGAACCTGGATTTGGCGATACCGGTTCCATGCTCACCGGACAAGGTGCCGCCCAAAGCCAGGGCCCGGTCAAATATTTCTTCGATGGCCGCCTCGACCCGCTCCCACTCATACCGGTCGCGTTTGTCGGTCAAGATGGTGGGATGCAGATTGCCATCGCCCGCATGGCCAAAGGTGCCGATGGTCAGGTTGTAATTCGCGGCAATAGTCTCGAGGGCACCAACCATTTCCGGGATTTTACTGCGGGGAACCGTTGCATCTTCTAAAACCAGGGTCGGTTTCAGTTTCGCCAACGCGGAAAGTGCCGTCCGCCGGGCTTCCCAGACTTTATCGCGCTCGGCTGCGGTTTTGGCCACCTGAATTGAGCTCGCGCCTTTTTGGCGACAGATGGCTTCTATCTTCCCGGCATCTTCTTCCACCTGGGCCGGATGTCCATCGACTTCTATCAATAAAAGCGCCCGGGCATCGATGGGGAGGCCAGCCCGGCTGAAATCTTCGACAGCCCTTATGGTGAAGTTGTCCATGAACTCAAGGGTGGCGGGGACGATACGGGCGGCAATAATCTCGGCCACGGTTTCCGAAGCGCTCTGCATTTCATCAAAGACCGCCACCATGGCCTTCTGATGCGCCGGCGGGGGAATCAATTTAAGGATAATCTCGTCGAAAACCCCCAGGGTCCCCTCCGAACCGACCATCAGGCCGGTCAGGTTGTAGCCCGTGGCACATTTTACGGTCCGGGAGCCACTGATGACGGGTTCACCGTGGACGTCAAAAAATTTGATGCCCATTACATAGTCACGCGTAACACCATACTTCAGGCCGCGCAGTCCGCCGGCGTTTTCAGCAACATTGCCCCCCAGGGTCGAAACGGCCTGGCTGCCAGGATCCGGGGGATAGAACAGGCCCTTTTGGGCAACGGCTGCCGCCAGGGTAGCTGTCACCACTCCCGGTTGAACCACCGCGTAAAGGTCCCGGTCATTGATTTCCAGGATTCTGTCCAAACCGTTGGTGATAACAACCACACCATTTTTTATGGGAATTGTTCCTCCGCTGAGGTTGGTGCCCGCTCCACGAACCGTCAGCGGCAGCCCATTTTCATGGCACAGTCTGACCGCGTGGCTTAATGCCTCGGAGGTGGTGGGGCGAACCGCCAATCCGGGCAGCACCTGGTCCAGCACGGCGGCATCATAGGAGTAGGTAATGAGGTCCGCCTGATCGTGGAACACGTTTTGTTTACCGATGTATTTTTCAAATTCCTTTAGCAGTTTCTTGCTGAACATTGTTTTCCCCTGCGCGCAGTATATTTAGGGTTGTATATCCAATGGTAGTACCAATTTATTCGCCGGTTCCAAGCCCTGACGGTCGGCGAGTATTTTATGCTTTAAAAAGATATTTTATTTATCTATCAGATGGTTAAAAGGTTGACAAGCGCTTTCCTTGATATAGCCTTGACACCGTTTACAGCCGTACTGTAATAATGGTATCACCAATTTCAAGCGACATGCCAGCGTTGTCGAGAGCCCCCGGATTCGTTACTTTAACACCGCAGTCTATGCGCGGTGCCCTACGGAGGAAACATGGATCAGGAGACGATAAAACAGCTTATGACGGAAAAGGCGAGCGCAGTCCAGGCAATCGTGTCTGACATCACGTCCTTCGATGAGGCGGTTGCCTATGCAATCGATCTGGCCCGGAACCAGAACTATAAAACGGTGGCCGCGCCCGCAGTGGACAACGGCCGGCGGGCTCTTCTGGCATCAGGCTGCAAGCAGGCCGGGGTCACCCTTCTGGAAAGCCCTCTGGCAGATCATCCCACCCGGATCCACGCCGCCTTGACCTGTGCCGAATGGGGGATTGCGGAAACCGGAACGCTGGTCCTCAAATCCGATTCGGAAGATATCCGCCTGGCCACCATGCTGGCTGAAGTCCATGTGGCCGTTCTGGCACAGTCGCG
Source organism: uncultured Desulfobacterales bacterium (assembly GCA_964647585.1). Taxonomy (GTDB): domain Bacteria; phylum Desulfobacterota; class Desulfobacteria; order Desulfobacterales; family CAJINA01; genus CAJINA01. The sequence continues at coordinate 58,759 of CAZYGG010000006.1, read as the reverse complement.
CATCGTTCCCGACGCTGAGTCTATTGCACCTCACCTGAACGAGATTCTACTGGAAGCATCGCCGTCTTACACGGCGTTTATCACCGGCGCCAGCCGCACAGCAGATATTGAAAGGGTACTTGCCATCGGAGTCCACGGGCCGCAGGAACTGCACATCCTAATCCAGAAGGGGGCTGAAGCATGATCAAGACCGCACAGGATATCAAATCCTATAAAAAGCAGTTAAAGGAAGCGCTGGCGGATAATTTTCTCCGCTCGGCCCTGGACAAATTCAACACCGTTTACCGGGAGAACCGGCCCAATGTGTATGCCGGAATTGATTTTGAGGGGATCCGGGATGCGATTGCCGCAGGAAAAGATGCCGCACTACCCCTGCTGGAAACCCTGTTTGCCCAGTTCAAAACCAACGCGGAGAAGGCCGGCGCCACAGTACACCGGGCCGCGGATGCGCAGGCGGCCAATGCGTTAATTGCGCAGATAGCCAAAGAGAGCGGCTCCCGGAAAATAGTGAAATCAAAATCCATGACCGCTGAGGAAACCTTCCTGAATGCGCATTTGGAGAAAAAAGGCCTGATCGTTACCGAAACCGATCTGGGAGAATGGATCATTCAACTCAGGCAGGAGGGACCGTCGCACATGGTCATGCCGGCGATCCACCTGTCGCGCTACCAGGTGGGGGATCTTTTTAAGGAAGTTACCCGCCGGGAAATGGATTCAGAGAATATCGACAAACTGGTCAAGGTCGCCCGGGAGCAGTTGCGTCCCGCTTTTCTGGAAGCGGACATGGGCATCAGCGGTGCCAACTTTGCCGTTGCTGAATCCGGGACACTCGGGCTGGTTACCAATGAGGGCAACATGCGCCTGGTGACGACCCTGCCCAGAGTTCACGTGGCCCTGGTGGGTTACGACAAACTCGTGCCGGATCTGGAGTCGGCGCTCCGGATTCTCAAGGTGCTGCCCCGCAATGCCACCGGCCAGGCGATTACCTCCTACGTCACCTGGATAAAGGGATCCAACGCCTGCAGCGCCGCGCCGGAAGGCAACAAGGAGATGCACATCATCTTTTTGGACAACGGACGATTGGACCTGGCCGGGGACCCGGTTTTTTCTACGAGCCTGCGCTGTATCCGGTGTGGGGCCTGTGCCAATGTCTGCCCCATTTACAGTAAAGTGGGCGGCCACAAGTATGGCCATGTCTATATAGGGGCCATCGGCCTGATTCTGACCCTCTTTTACCACGGTGCTGAAAATGATCGGGCCATCGTCCGCAACTGCATCAACTGCCAGGCCTGCAAGGAGGTCTGTCCGGTGGCCATTGATCTGCCGCACCTGGTCAAGAAAACACATCGTGCAGTGCTGGATGCCGAGGGAAAAAAACCGGTCAAAAATTACTTCCTCGCCCGAATAATGAAGAACCGCAAGCTGTTTCATTTCATTCTCAGGAAAGCCTCCCTGGCCCAGAAGCCGTTTGCCAAGGGCGCCCCAATGATTCGCCATCTACCGAATTTTTTCGAAAAGGCCCACGGCTTCCGCAGTTTGCCGGTCATCGCAAGGGTGCCCCTGCGCGATCGCTGGCAGGCCATAAAAAAGCCAGTTGCGAATCCCACCTTGAATGTCGGCTTCTTCGGGGGTTGCGCGGTGGATTTTATCTACCCCGAACAGGGCGAGGCCCTGGTAGACCTGCTGGATGACCATGGGGTCAGCCTGGAGTTTCCCATGGAGCAAACCTGCTGCGGCCTGCCGGCGCTTATGGCAGCCGAGGAAGAAACCGCCGCAGAACTGGCTCTCCAGAACGCCGTGGCGTTTGGTGGCGAAGATTATGATTACATCATCACCCTCTGTGCTTCCTGTGCTTCACACATCAAGCATAACTACGGGAAGATCCTGGACGCCGATACGGATGCCGGGCGCCGGGCGGCCGGGTTTGCCGACAAACTTATCGATTTCTCCTCTTTCATGCAAAATGTTCTCAACCCCCAGCCACAGGACTTCGAACAATCCGACCAGAAGGTCACCTACCATGCCCCTTGCCATCTCTGCCGGGGACTCAAAGTAGTAGCGGAGCCGCGCAAGCTCATCGAGGCTTCCGGGGGGCACTATGTCCCGTCCCGGGATGAAGAAGTTTGCTGTGGCTTCGGCGGATCATACTCGGTCGACTTTCCGGAAATCTCGGCCGAGATTCTTGGAAAAAAGCTGGATATGGTGCAGGAATCCGGTGCCGACATACTGGTGACGGATTGTCCGGGCTGCGTCATGCAGCTAAAAGGCGGCCTGGACAAGCGGGGCAGCAACGTCGCAGTTAAGCACCTTGCCGAGTTGCTGGCCGGGCAGAAAAAAAAGAAGAAATAGGGCCGGTTGCCTATTTTGCTGTATTTATGGGAGTGACGGGTCATGCCTCCAGTGAGTTTGTAGCCGTTCTTTCAGGATAAAAGCGGATTGGCCGCCGGTCATTTTTTCCTGGCTGCACTGATCTCCGCCGCGGGCCGCCAGTTGTCCGGTGCTTTCAGCTCCAGCAGGTCATGATAGACCGGGAAAGGGTATCCGGGATCATCGGCAACCCTGCCGAAGTAGCTGGAACAGCTCAGCTGGTTGTCAATCTTGCGGAAATAAAGTTTTCCGCGGCAGGTTTCGACAGCCAGCCCCTGCATGGCCTTCCGGATCGGTTCAACCTCGATGCTGCCGGCTTTTTCAACGCCCTGCCGCAAGACCTGCACACCGTCATAGGCCATGACGGCCCAGTCGCTGGGATAGCGGTCAAATTTTTGCCTGAAGCCTTCTACCAGCCCGTTCATCATAGGCTCTGCGGGGTGTGCGAAAAAGGGAGCCCGGCACCGTCCGTAAAGACCGCGGCGAATGCTGCGCGCGCCCTTAATGAGTTCTGTGACGCTGAGCAGGCTTCCGGGGTAGACCACCTTTTTAAAGAAACGGTAGTCGCGGCAGTCTCTCATCCAGAAAGCGTTGTCCGCACCGGCAATGGACCCCAGGAGAAAATCCGGTTTTTCCGCCAAAATATTTACAATAAAAGAGTTGAACCGGGTCTGGCCGAGCTGCGGCCAGTAAGTGGCGACCAATTTTAAGTTCGGGGAAACCTTCCGGAGCAGGTCGACCTGGATTTCCTGGCTGGACCGTCCCCAGGCATAATCCGAGGCAATGGTCGCATACCGGGACCAGCCGCTTTTCAGGGCCAGTTTTGAGACGCCGGCGGCAACTGCCTTGGCCATCATGTAGGTGTTGGGCACTACCGAGTAAGTGTAGGGACTGGGATCAAGCTTGGTGATGTTTTCCGAGTTGCTGATGGTGGCAATGTGCAGCACCTTTTTTTCTCGGCACACCGGTTTGATGGCCAAAGCGGTAGCACTGGAATATGTTCCGATAACACATTTTACCCGGTCTGTATCAATCAGGGCAGTCACAACGCTTCTGGCCCTGGCCGGTTGTGTACGGGTATCTCTGATGAAAAGCCGGATAGAATGCTTTCCAAGCAGTCCGCCCCGGGCATTGATTTCATTGACAGCTATTTCAATACCCTCAACGGCTTCCCGGGAATAGGGCGCACCCGTGCCGGTCAATCCGAGAGCGACCCCCAGATGGAAGGGCCTGGCTGCAAACGCGCTTTCAAAGGTTAATAACCCGGTCAGGAAAATAAACAGGGGGACGATGAACCACATCCCTCGATTATTACGCTTCATGGCGAATCTCCCTTCCCTGACTCACGTGTGGTGGCTCTGGGCCTGGGCGCTATGAGGCCATTACCGTTTCCGGAGTGGCCCGGATTTATCCATAGGCAACCGCAGGTAGCCAGATGACCAGCTGTGGCCAGATGGCGACGATCAGAAGGCCGATGAGTTGTAAAATAATAAACGGAATGACGCCTTTGTAAATGTCAACCAACTCGACCTCGGGCGGGCAGATGCCCTTGAGGTAGAACAGCGCGAAACCAACCGGTGGTGTCAAAAACGATGTTTGCAGGCTGACGGCGATAAGGACCACGAACCAGATAAGCTCGGGATTGTCGATAACGCCGTACCCATTAATCTCGAAGCCCAGATTGGACACGACCGGTGCGATCAGGGGCAATACAATCAGGGTGATTTCAATCCAGTCCAGGAAGAAACCGAGCAGGAAGATGCTCCCGAGGATAACCGCCATGATGCCGTATTTTCCCAGAGGGATCCCCGTCAATATACGCTCGATGAATTCGTCTCCTCCCAGGCTGCGGAGCACCAGGGCAAAGCAGGTTGCCCCCAGGAAAATGGCGAAGATGTAAGCGGTTGTATCAAAGCAGGATTTGGTGACTTCAACGATAACCTTCCAGTTCAGCCGTTTGTTGAAGGCCGCCAGGAGGGTTGCCCCCAGGGCCCCTACGCCGCTGGCCTCGGTCGGAGTCGTGATGCCGGCAAAAATGGAGCCCAGGACCGCAATGATCAAGAGGGCGGGCGGAAGAATGTGTTTGAACACATCCCAGAGCATCCGCATGGCAATGGGCTCGCGATCCGGGTCGAGCGGTGCCGCGCCCGGTCTAACCAGGCAGTATACCAGGATGTAAGTGATATACAGGCCGCCCAGGATGACCCCCGGCAAGACGGCGCCCATGAAAAGGTCCCCTACCGAGAGTCCCAGTTGATCGGCCATGATAACCAGCATGATGCTGGGCGGAATGAGGATGCCGAGCGTCCCCGAACTGGCGATGGTTCCCAGAGCCAGTGTTTTGGCATAGCCCTGTTTCAGCATGGCCGGCATGGAAAGCAATCCTAAAAGGACCACTGACGCCCCGATGATCCCGGTTGAGGCGGCCAGTATAATGCCGATAACGGTGACCGTAACGGCCAGTCCGCCGCGTACTTTACCGAACAGGTTTTGCATAGAACGCATTAACCCCTCGGCTATGCCGGAGCGGTCCAGCATGAGTCCCATGAAAATAAACATGGGTAGCGCCACCAGGACCCAGTTGTCCATGAATTTGTAGATGCGGTTTACGGACATTCCCAGAGTCAGGTAATCCAGCCCGGTGGTAGCATCAAACCAGAGGTCGGCGCAGTAGCCCACCAGAGTAAAGAGACAGGCGACGCCCCCCAGAACCCAGGCAATCGGGAAGCCGGTAAAAAGCAGACCGATAAAAGACAGAAACATTCCAATTACGAGATAATCATTAAGTTCCACCGACTATAACCTCCTCAACTGGATGATGATGCGTAGTACTCGGGAAGCCGTTGCAACCCCCAGCAAGGCGAATGAGGCGGGGATGACGCCTTTGATGGCCCAGCGCCAGGGGAGTCCCAGGGGGGCGTCAGAGTGTTCGTTGACCCGCCATGAGTCGTAGACGAAATCCAGGCTCTGGTGGAAAATAATGAAAACAAACGGCAGCAGCAAAAACACGGTGCCAAACACGTCCCAGCGCAATTTCGCTTTATCAGAAAGGAGCGAGTGAACTATATCCACACGGATATGCGAATCGCGCATCTGGGCGTATGAGGCGCCGAACATGATGCCAATGGCATACAGGTGCCACTGGAGTTCTTCGAGAACCACAAGCCCCTTTCCGAAACCGTACCGCAGAATCACTTGCAGGATGATGATAAAAATCAGTATAACATTGGACCACATGGCTATATGGCCGATCCTCCGGATAACTGCATCCAGGGCGTCGCACAGCCGGTTGGGTACCTGTTTTGTTGCTTCCATGAAGAGCGCTCCCTTAAACCGGTGGAACGGCGTTTATACGCCGTTTCACCGGTTTTTTTATTGTTTCTAATTGCCTCTGGCCCGCGGGAGGAATGCGTGGGATTCCCAGAGGTCATAAGTGCTGCGGAATTCAGACAAATCCGTATAAGCCTCTTTAAACATCGGTGAAGAAGCCGAAAGTTCTACGGCAACCTCTTCCCATGCGGTTTTGAATGCCTTCAGCATATCATCCGACCAGTAATGGAGGGTCACGCCGCGGTTGTCGACGTTCTCTTTCAAAACTGCCGCCTGAATGGCTTCGGTGTAGGCAAATGAGTCCGCCGTGGCGGCCTTGGCCATCATTTCGATAATCATCTGCTGGCTCTTGCTCATCTTATTCCAGGCCTTTTTGTTGATCAGCAGTTCAAACAGGGTCGCCTGCTGATGCCAGCCGGGGAAGTAGTTGTCTTTTACGATTTTGTAAAACCCGAGGCGGGAGTCAATGGCCGGCATGGAAAATTCGGTCGCATCGATGGCCTTCTTTTCGAGGGCCGGAAAAATTTCCCCTCCGGGAATGAGACTGACCGACACGCCCAGTTTCTGCATGGCTTTACCGCCGAGGCCGTAGAATCGCATTTTCAACCCCTTGAGATCGTCAACCGAGTTGATGGGTTTGGAGAACCAGCCTGAAGTTTCAGGGGCAATAATGCCACAGGGAATGACGTGTACATCGTACCCGGCATCGTCATACATCTTTTGGTACAGCTTTCTGCCGTTGCCATAATACATCCAGGCCAGAAATTCACCGGTTTCCGGTCCAAAGGGAACTGTTGAAAAAATCGAGGCCCCGGGGATTTTCCCCTCCCAGTATCCGGATATGGAATAGCCCGCGTTGATTTTGCCCTTGTTAACCGCATCTAGAATTTCGAAAGGCGCGACCAGTTTGCCTGGTTCGTATACTTTCATTTTTACAGAACCATTGCTCACAATTGCAATTCTGTCCTCGATCCACTTAATGGTGGAACCGAGCCCCGGCAGGGAAGTGGAAAAACAGATCGGAACTTTCAGGAGAACTCTCTTTTCCTTTGCCATGGCCGGTGTGACCGACAATACAAAGATGACAGCCACAACAACCGCGATAGCTCTAACCAGTGTTTTCTTTTTCATCTCTTTCCTCCTTAATGGGTTTTTGATACTTCCAAACATGACGATAGTTGCCCGTAAATCTGGTTTTAATATGTCAGCACCATCCCGCCGTCATACAGCAAATCTCCACCAACGAGATAACGGGAGAACTGCGAAAAGCCGAACATATAAAGATTAGCTACGTCGACAGGCGCCATCATTTCCTTTACGCGTGATCGGCCCATCATGACTTCGGATACAACTTTTTCCGGAGACATGCCGCGTTGTTTTGCCTGCGACGGAATCTGGTTCAATGCCAGAGGGGTCTTTACGAAGCCGGTGCTGATGGTGAATGAGCGGATTTTACCTTCGCCTTCAGCGGATATGGACTGGCTCAGCGCCTTGAGGCCGAATTTGGCGATATTGTATACCGGCTTGTTGACTGTGCAGATGTGAGCATGGGCAGAAGCCATGTTGCCAATGACGCCTCGCCATTGGCCGCCTTGTTTCATATAGGGGATGGTAAGCTTGGAAAGGTAGAACGGGGCCCGCAGCATGATGCGTTGCATGAGGTCGTATTTTTCCATGGGGAAATTTTCGACAGAGTCGATATGCTGGAGCCCGGCAATGTTGGCAAGGTACCTTATTTTCCCAATTTTTGCGGCCTCCGTGACCGCATGCTCAATATCTTCATCCCGGGTCAGGTCGGTTTTTATGAAGATCATCTGACCGCCCATTGCCCTGGCCATTTCCAGGGTTTTTTTTCCCTCCTCCGCGTTAATGTCCAGTCCAACGGTCATCAGGTTGTTTGCCGCCGCCGCAATAGCCGTTGCTCTCCCGATTCCCGTACCGCAGCCGCTGACTATGCAGACGTTGTCAGGTGAGAAATCGCTGTCATCAAGTTTGAGTACCTCTTCTGCCCGGATCTCCGGCTCCTTAATATCCATGAACGCCCTCCAGAGTTTTCAGCTGTTTAGCCTTTTTGCTTAAAAGCATGCTTGACATGAACGCAATTCATTAATTAATTGATAGCAATTATGGGGCCAAAATTATCAACAGCCGGGTCGACTCCGTTCAAGACGGCGATAACGGCTGAATGATAAGGGATTATTATTTGCATCATGAATCATCGCTTTAGGGACTTATGATTTTCTTGGACTTTTTCCATAAAAAAATGTATCAATATTTATACATGTAGAATTTTTGATACAATCCTGTGGGGGCATTAAGGACACATGGTCGCACCAGGACTATTCCGGCTTTACAGGTTTCAAGCCAATTGTCGAATTGATATTTTTCTGCTTAACTGACTTGATATACAGGATAAAAATTTAAAGGAACAAGATAGAAGTCATTTTGGTTGATGCTTTTTGGGCATAAGGTAGGGGCTGTTTCTAAATTAGGGTTTTGGCTCAAGGTCCAGTCTTCGCTCTGCGAGCTACGCCCGGCAGGCAAGTCGGCCGTGAGGTTCCAACCGGAGGAATACTCGAGTATTTCGAGGATTGGGACCGAGCGCCCAACTCAGAGATTGGGCCAAAAGACAATTTAGAAACAGCCCCTAATTTCAATAACCGTTTACACTATTGCTTTTCCCCGGTGCCGGCTGAGAAAGCTGCCCATCCAAGGGGGGAAGGAAAGAAGAGGGATTGTGGCTTCCGAAAAGGTCATACGTGAGCAACTTGAAATGTACCAGATGATTTTTAACAATATCTACAATGGGGTGCTGGTTACCGATGCCGACGGATATGTAACCCATTTTAACAAACCGTATGGAGTCTTTTTGGGCGTGGATCCGGATGCCCAGATCGGTCGGCATTGTACCGAAGTGCTGGAAAACACGCGCATGCACATTGTAGCCAAAACCGGAAAACCCGAAATCAATCAACCCCATATGGTCAAGGGGCAAAACATGGTGGTCCAGCGGATTCCCATAAAAAAGAACGGTAAGGTGATTGCGGTCTTCGGTCAGGTGATGTTCAAGGATGTCAGAGATGTCAGCCGGCTTGCCAATGTGCTTTCCCTTCTGGAGTCCAAGGTGGAATTTTACGAAAAAGAACTCATGAACCTCAGGTCAACCCGGTATACTTTTGAAAGTATCATAGGGCCAAGCCAATCAATAAAACGGATAAAAGAAGAGGCCCGCAGGGCGTCTTCAAATCAATTCCCGGTACTTATCGCTGGGGAGAGTGGCACCGGCAAAGAACTGTTTGCCCAGGCCATTCATCACAGCAGCCCCCGTAACATTCATCCTTTCATAAGGATAAACTGTGCCGCCATCCCCAGGGATCTGGTGGAGGCGGAGCTTTTCGGATATGAAAAGGGTGCTTTTACCGGAGCAAGCCCCAAGGGCAAGCCGGGCAAGTTTGAGCTGGCTCACAGGGGCACCATCTTCCTTGACGAAATCGGGGATTTCCCTCTGGAGATGCAGCCCAAGCTCCTGCGGGTACTGGAGGAAAAAGAGTTTGAGCGGGTAGGGGGTAATGCGGTGATCCATTCCGATTTCCGCCTGATAGCGGCAACCAACCAGAACCTGGAAGAGATGATGGATAAACGGGAATTTCGTAAGGATCTGTTTTACAGGCTGAATGTAATATCGCTCAATATACCGCCGCTGAGAGAACGCCGGGATGATATTGTACCTATTGCCCGGCACATGCTGAAGCAGCTCGATCCGGACGCGGTCCGGGCGGAAACAAATATCGATGCCGAAGCCTTGCAAATCCTGGTCAACTACAAATGGCCCGGTAATGCCCGTGAGCTTTCCAATGTCCTTGAAAGAACGCTTGCTTCGATGGATGGAGACATGATCCGTCACCACGATCTCCCGTTTTATCTGCGCCGGGGGCAGGAGGAGATAACCGGGGGAGGGGCGTATTCTCTAAAAGAGGCCCAGGTGCAGGCGGAAAAGGACATGGTGAAGCTCGCGCTTAAAGAGAGCGGCAACAACAAAACCAGGGCGGCCGAGCTGCTTGGCATACATCGGACCCTGCTGTATAAGAAAATACGAAAGTATGGCCTCCCGCTGAACGCTGGCAAATAGTCAGTGCCGGGTGGATGTATCAAATTGGATACACTTGTCCCCGGCCTTCGCTTTCAGCCGTTTGCCCTGCCGTGAACATCATCTGGATGGCGGTAAACCCGCCTGACCGGTTTCGGAACCTTTTAAAGCCGGCGGTCACCGGCCAAACGTTTTCAGCACCCGGCGGGCCTCCGTGCGGCTTTCATATATATGGGGGGCCACATCCCTTTTTTGCAGGGCCACTCCCAATTTTATCCTTAGAAAAGCACTCGTCGTGTAGCGTGTCACCCTGGAATAGAATCTTTCCATCAGGCTTTTTACCATTTCAGAATAGGAATCCACCAGATCGGGTGCAATGGCGAAGTTGTCGTAGTTGACGATGGTATAGACCTTTTTGCCCATGGGAGCGAGAATCTTTTCAACGGTTGTGTATATTTCCCGAATCTCTTTTTCACTGCGAACTGAGTAGCCTTCAAGATTAACAAAGAAGATATTTTCGCGCGGATCGTAAATCAGGCGTTCAGTCAGGCTGAGAGACAAGAGGTCTTCTTTCAGCCCCATTGGTTCATTCCGGAAGATCCTGCTATCCATTACGGATAGAGATTCGGCCATAACCGGTTTGAAATCCATATGTTTCAGAATATGTTCTTCCAGGTCAATGCCCGGTGCTATTTCGATAAGCTTCAGCCCCTGCGTCGATAGAGAAAACACACACCGTTCGGTAACATAAAGCACCGGCTGCTTTCGGCTTAATGCGTATTGACCGCTGAAGGTGACGTGTTCGACCAGGTTCAGGAATTTTTTAACTTTCCCTTCTTTTAAGATGAGCAGCTCTCCTTCAGCACAGGCAACCTCCATTCCGGATGCTGTAAAGGTGCCTACGAAAACAACTTTTTGGGCATTCTGGCTGATATTGATGAAACCGCCGGCTCCCGCGAGCTTCGGGCCGAACTTGCTGACGTTTAAATTCCCGTGCCGGTCGGCCTGGGCCAGGCCGAGAAAGGTCATGTCCAACCCGCCGCCGTCATAAAAATCGAACTGAGATGGCTGGTCGATAACCGCATCCGTGTTGACGGCTGCTCCGAAATTCAATCCACCCGCCGGGATGCCTCCGATGACGCCGGGTTCCGCTGTGAGTGTCAGAAATTCCAGGAGCTTTTCCTCGGCGGCGATACTTGCAAGCCCTTCGGGCATGCCTATACCCAGGTTCACGACACTGTTGGGCTTAAGTTCAAAAGCAGCCCTCCGGGCAATGATCTTGCGGGCGCTCATACCCATCGCTGGAGTGGACTGCAGGGGCATTTTCACCTCGCTGCTGAACGACGGGTTGTAGACTTCGACAAAGGTTTGCCAGTGATTTTCAGGCCGGGAAACCACTACGCAGTCAACCAGAATTCCGGGTATTTTCACCTGCCGGGCGTTCAGGCTGCCGGCTTGGGCGATCCGTTCCACCTGGACAATCACCAGGCCGCCCGAATTGCTGGTAGCAGTGGCAATTGCCAGAGATTCAAGGGTCAAGGCCTCTTTTTCCATGGTGATGTTGCCGTCCGTGTCGGCCGTGGTTCCGCGGAGGAGAGCGACATCAATGGGCCTGGTTTTGTATGCCAGGTATTCCTTCCCGTCAAAATGTATCAGTTCGACAATATCTTCCGTGGTTAAATCGTTAATCTTGCCCCCGTCGTTGCGCGGGTCCACAAAAGTGCCCAACCCCACGGTGGTAATCGTCCGCGGCTTGTTAGCGGCAATGTCGCGATACATGTGGGAGATGACCCCCTGGGGGAGGTTGTAAGCGTAGATTTTGTTCTCCATGGCAAGTTTCTGCAGCTTGGGAACGAGTCCCCAGTGGCCCCCGATAACTTTTTTGACGAGACCGGCATGCCCCAGGTGATTGAGTCCCTTCGCGCCACCATCGCCCTGACCGGCTGCGTAGACCAGGGTCAAATCCCGGGGGCCCCCGGTCTCAAGAAAATAAGATTCGAGTGCGACAGCTATTTCTTCCGGGAATCCGATCCCAACGAATCCCCCGGTGGCAATGGTATCCCCGGTGCGAATAATTCGCACGGCCTCTTCGGCTGAAACGATTTTCCCTTTTTTGGCTTTTTCCGGTGTCAGTGAAGAAAGCATTGGGTGGGGCCGGGGGGCGGGGCCTGAGTTTTCTGGTTGGTCCATTCTCCGATACCTCCGGTATAATTTTTTTAAAGGCAGCAGTTGGAAACGCAGCCCGTCTGTTTTTGCCTGAGAAAATTAGCAAGTTTAATGCCATGTTGTGCCTGTCCCGGGAAAACCGCCGTCAAGGTGCCATCCTTTTCCGCATGGCAATGAAATTCATGCTGCTGTTTTCAAGAATCCACAAACCGTCGTTCGGGGTCGGTATAAAGTTTGCAGTTGATCAGGGGAGCTTTATCGGCAGGATGATAGCCAGACGGTAAAAAGACCGGAACTCATAGCGCAACCATGCGAACAGGAGGACTCTACATGTTGAGGATTAAGGATTCCGTGGCGGTAATCACCGGGGGGGGCAGCGGCATCGGGTTGACTTTAGCCAGATATTGGGTCGCAAAGGGCGGCAAGGTTGTTATCGGGGACGTTTCTGAAGAGAGCCTGGCAACGGCTGCCGATAAGATAGGCGGCACGGTTGTACCGGTAGTATGCGATGTCACCAGCGAGGAGGACTGTGCCCGGCTTGCCGATACGGCTGTTGAAACGTTCGGCAAAATTAATATGGTGGCGCCTTTTGCCGGTATCATTATGGACGGGCTCATGTTGTCAACCAACCGGGATACCGGTAAAGTCAAACACAAGATGCCCCTGGAGAGCTTTACAAAGGTTGTGGATATCAACCTTACCGGTGTGTTTCTCACCGTGCGTGAATGCACGGAGAGGATGATAAACAATGACTGCCGGGGGTTAATCTGTCTGGTTTCCTCGACCGGGTCACTGGGTACGGCCGGGCAGATTAATTATTCTTCAACCAAGGCGGCCATGTCCGTCATGCCGAAGGTTCTGACCGCCGAGTTTTTCAGACGGGGGCTGTCCGATCGAATCCGGTGCGTCGCGATCGCGCCCGGGTATGTCAAAACGCCGATATTGGAAAGTATGAATCCGAAGGCCCTGGATAAAATTTTGGCGAATGTGCCGATCAGTCGATTGATTGATGCGGAGGAGGTGGCCTCACTTGTCGGGGAACTCTATCGCAATGAGGCTCTTGCCGGTGATGTTTTCTATATTCATGGCGGTCTTCGCCTGGGATCGAGGGGGTAACCTGGTCTCAGGATGTGCCGGAAAAGCAAAGGGCGCCTATAAATTGTTGAAAGGCTCATTTTCAACAGTATAGTGGAAACACCCAGAGGAGCAGTCCCATGGCAAAAAAATGAAAACTATTGACGGCAACTTATTGTCTCTTGAAACCGAGGGATTTTTACGAGTTCATGGGTTTGTCCAGCGACAACTCCTATTATCTCGTACATATCGCAGGGTTGAAAACCTGTGATACCTGCGATAAATCACAAGCCCATACTTTCGACACTGAGCATAGCGACCATATTCAGATGGTATTCCTGATTTTGTGACAACTGAGAAATATCGAAAATGGTGTTTAGGCCGGGGTGACCATTTTGGCCTCCCGGTCTTTCAATTTATAGGCTTGGCCACTGGCGGGGGAGTCAGCTGGGAATGGGAGAGAGCAATACCACCTGAAGTACCCTAAATTTAAGGAAAAACGCAATATAGCTGTTCCGTGGCAAGAGTGCTCGGTCCAGATGCTTTCATCATATCGCACTTTGGGTAAAATAGGCTTGCCTCTATTCTGACCCCTTTTTTCCTTTCCATTGGTTTCAATTCGACCCTTTCAATGCAAAGCCAGTTCCTGGATACCGGAGTCAATCATTGATTAAAATGCTGTTGCTACTTTTGTAATATTTTTGTAAGAATTGTAAAAATATTGTAAAAGGCGAATCAACCGATAATTGCGGCGCGGTATTTGCGTTATTTTAAGGAAAAATTCTGTGATCCTTCATTCGAATGTCCTCGGTATCGATATTGGTTCTGTATCCGTTTCCATGGTGGAAGTCACACCGGAAAAACAGACGGTCAACACGGCCTATGCCTTCCACCATGGAAACATCACCCGGACAGTCAGGACCCTTCTTGGGGATTTCGATCTGCCCGGAATTTGCGGTATCGCCACCACCACATCCACCCCTCCCGTTTTAAAAGTAAATCGCCGCTACGACAACCGGATCGCCATCATGAAAGCGGCCCATGCCAACCATGAGGCCATCGGCGGCATCCTTTTCGTGGGGGGGGAAAAGTTCGGCCTGATTCGTTTCGATGCGGCGGGTAATTATCTGGCTTTCAAGTCCAACACTTCATGCGCGGCGGGCACGGGCAGCTTTCTCGACCAGCAGGCGGGGAGGCTCGGGCTTTCCGGGATCGAAGAATTAAGCCGGATTGCCTTTGAAAATTCAGACCCAATCCCGAAAATTGCATCCCGGTGTGCGGTTTTCGCAAAAACGGATCTGATCCACGCCCAGCAAGAGGGCTATTCCTTGGCCCAGATCTGTGATGGCCTCTGCCTGGGGCTGGCCAAAAATATCGTGGATACACTCTTCGACGGGGAAGCCGTGGCCGGGCCCATTCTCTTTGCCGGGGGGGTATCGAAAAACAGGGCTGTGGTCCGGCATATCCAGGCCCTTGTCGATCAGAACATCGTCACCGAAACATCCCATTACGGTGCGGCCGGGGCCGCCTTGAATCTTCTGGATGAGCTGTTGATAAAGGACCGGATCCACATCCGGTCGGCGGATGAAATCATCCGGGCCAAACGCGTCGCAAAAAAATGGTTCTATCCACCCCTGGCCCTGAAGCAATCGCGCTACCCGGTTTTTGAATCCGTCTCGAGTCAATTGCACGATGATGTGGAGATTGACATTTATGAGCCCTTGCAAGATTCCGCTAAAGAGGCTTTTTTGGGGGTCGATATCGGTTCCACCAGCACCAAGGCCGTGCTGTTGGGCACATCCGGGAAAGTACTGGCCGGATTCTATACCCGGACGGCCGGACGCCCGGTCGAGGCACTCCAGAAAATCCTGGCTGCCATCCACACCACCCTTGTGGAAAACAACGCCACCCTTTCAATATCAGGGGCCGCAACCACCGGATCGGGGCGAAAATTCGTGGGAAAAATCATCGGGGCTGATCTTGTCCTCGATGAGATCACGGCCCATGCCCGGGCGGCCGTTCAAATCGATCCCAAGGTGGATACAATCATTGAAATCGGGGGACAGGACTCGAAATTCACCACCTTGAAAGACGGCCGGGTCACATTTTCCACCATGAATACGGTTTGCGCCGCGGGAACCGGGAGTTTTATCGAGGAACAGGCCCGCAAACTGGGTTGTCCGCTGGCCGAATATTCCGTGCGGACCGAAAACCGCAGAGCGCCGGTATCCAGCGACCGGTGCACGGTATTCATGGAACGGGATATCAATCATTTGCTCAGCGAAGGGTATGATATCGACGATGCCCTGGCCTCGGTGCTCCATTCCATCGTGGAAAATTATCTGACCAAGGTGGCCACCGAGCATCACATCGGAGATGCGGTCTTTTTCCAGGGGGCCACAGCGAAAAACAGGGCCCTTGTCGCCGCTTTCGAACAACGGCTCCAAAAGCCCATCCATGTCTCTGAATTCTGTCATCTCACCGGGGCCATAGGGGCAGCGTTGTCACTGGCGGATGAGCCTGCCTTAAAGACGACCTTCAAGGGGATCGGCCTGTATGAACAAAAAATTCCCATCACTTCGGAAGTCTGCCAGCTTTGCACCAACCATTGCAAAATTACGGTGGCCGCTGTGGATCGGGTAAAAGTGGCCTACGGATTTCTGTGCGGAAGGGATTATGACACCGGCGGCTATGTCAACAATAACCGGTCCGGGGTCGACCTGATCAAAACGAGAAAACGGGTTTTCAAGACGCCCGCCCCCGAAAGTGAGGGCGGCCCCGTCACCATCGGTCTTCCGGCGGCGCTCCATATGCACGCGGACTTGCCGTTCTGGAAACATTTTTTCCACGCCCTTTCCATTCCCACCATCACGAGCGAACGTGTCAAAGCAGCCGTCAAACTCGGAAAACACATGGCCGGTGCTGAATTTTGTGCCCCCATGTCCGCGTTGCACGGCCATGTGGCCCATCTGATGGAAAAGGCGGACTTCGTCTTTTTGCCCTTTTACCTGGAACAGAAGACAGAAGAGGAGGGCCGGCGCCAGTATTGTTATTATACGCAGTTTTCGCCCACGGTTGTTTCCGCAGTAATCCCGGAAAACGACCGCCAGCGACTGCTCATGCCCCTGGCCAGGTATCTTTACAGCAGTTTCCATATCAAAATGGAACTCTGGCGGCTCTTGAAATCCATCCTTCCGGAAAAGGTCGGGTTTTTCGATATTTCATCCGCCTATGATGCGGCCACGGAATTCATGTCTGCAGGCCGGAAAGAACTGAAAAAAATCTACCACAAAAAAGTCGTCCGGGATGAACTCCATGTCATCCTCCTGGGTCGCCCCTACACCGTCCTGAGCTCCGATATGAACAAACGCATTCCGGAAATTTTCGGGACCCTGGGCATCAAGGCCTTTTTCCAGGACCAGCTTCCCGATCCATCCGAAACGGACCGCTCCCTGGCCCCTTTGTTGACTGAAATACACTGGCATTATGCCGCCAAAATACTTTCGGCTGCCCATGCGGCGGCCCAAACACCGGGGGCCTATCCGGTATTCATCACCTCTTTTAAATGTACACCCGATTCCTTTGTGGCGGAATACTTCAAAAAAATTATAGAATCCCACAAAAAGCCCTACCTGATTCTCCAGCTCGACGATCACGATTCCAGCGTGGGTTATGAAACCCGGATCGAAGCGGCGGTCAGGGCTTTTCAAAACCATTATGCCGGGGCGCGCACATCAGCCGCCCCGAGTCTTGTGCCGGCCCTGATCCCCAAAAGGGAACGCCAGATTGACGGCCACACCCTGCTTCTGCCCAACTGGGATCCCCTGACGCTCCGGTTGACCACCGCCGCATTGCAACGGGAAGGCCTCGATGTCCGGCTCCTGGAAGAAAGCGAAGATACGACGGCCAAAGGCCTGCGGCGAAACACGGGGCAGTGCATCCCCTTGAACATCATCGCTCAGCAATGCATCGACTATATCCAGAACCATGACCTCGATCCGGCCAAGACCGTCCTGTGGAATGCAGAATCCTCCATTGCCTGCAACCTGGCCTTGTTTCCCCATCATATCCGGAGCATTTTAAGCGACTACGGCCAGGGCATGGAAAAAGTCGGTGTCTATGGCGGGAGCCTCTCCTTCCTCGATCTGTCCATGAAGGTACCCATCAATGTCTATTTTTCATATATGTTCGGCGGTCTCATCCGCAAGATGGGCTGCCGGATCCGGCCCTATGAAACTATCAAGGGGCAGACCGATGCGGTGATCGAAGAGAGTATCAACATACTGAGTCATGCCTTCAGCGGCAAGCGTTCCAAGGACTCGGCCCTGGCGGAAGTCATCACCCTGTTCGAGGCTATCGAACAGCAGCCCGGATTCGTTCGGCGTCCGAAAGTCGCAATTTTCGGAGACCTCTATGTCAGGGACAACGAGATGATGAATGATAATCTTGTTCGCTTCATCGAGGAAAACGGTGGGGAAGCCGTGGTGACCCCGTACAGCTCCTATCTCAGGATGATCGCCAATCCCTATCTCAAAAAATGGTTCAGAGAGGGCCTTTACTTAAACGTCCTTTCCACCAAGGCCCTTTTGGTCACAGCCCACCAGATGGAAAAAACCTATACCAAAGCTTTTTCCCGGATCCTTACGGACCCCGAACCGGACTATACCGGATCCCCGGAAGAAATCTTTCGACAATACGACATCCGCAGCGAAAACACAGGGGAATCCATCGAGAGTGTCTTGAAAATCTCCTATCTTCTGGAACAATACCCGGACATCTCCCTGTTCGTCCAGACCATCCCGGCCTTCTGCTGTCCTTCCCTGGTGACCGAGGCCATGGCGGGCCGGATCGAACGGAAAACAGGGGTCCCCATCGTATCCATCACATACGACGGCACCGGCGGGAACAAAAATGATGCCATCGTGCCCTATTTGAAATACCCCCGGGCAAAGGCGGGGAAACGGGTAAGACAGGCATCCAATGCGTGACCTCGTTTTACCGGAGGTAATCATGACTCTTGATCAGTTAAAGCAGCAATTTCCGAATGAAGCCATTTGCCGGACTACGACCATTTTCAGATGGTATTCCTGATTTTGAGACAACTGAGGAATACCATTTGAAGTGCTTAAAATTCCAGCAAAATTGCACTATAGTTGTAACTTGGCAAAAGTCCTTGGTCCCGGCAACCTTAACATATCTACAATTCTGGATTAGGTTGAGCAGGCATAAAAAGTATATTTTACTTTTTATGTGCACCGCGTCCGTATGCAATCTTCAGTTTCTTCATCCTCCCCCGCAAGGTCCCCGGGTTAATCCCGAGCATACTTGCAGCGCCATCTTTGCCTTCCACCTTGCCGTTCGCCTTATCCAGGGCCTTTTGAATATGGTTGGCCATGACTTCATCCAAGGGACGAATGATCCCGTCATCTTCTTTTTCTAAAACGATATTCTCCGCGGGAGTCGAACCAGCCGGCAGTGGATCGAATGACAACTGGCTTCCGTCATCCATCATCTGGTTGAGAATAAGCGTTCGTTCCACAAGGTTTTGCAGCTCGCGTACATTCCCGGGCCAATTATAGGTTTGCAATTTATCAATAGCACCCGGTGCCAGGGAAGGCCGTTTGCGAATCTTCAAATCCTTGGATTTCTGTTCGAGAAAATAGTCTACCAGCGCTGGTATATCAATGGCCCGCTGACGTAATGGGGGGATCATAATCGGGAACACATTAAGCCGAAACCACAAATCCTCTCGAAATTGCCCGATACGCACCATCTCTTCCAGATTCTTGTGGGTTGCGGCGATAATGCGTACATCCACCGGAATCGTTTCGGAACCGCCGACCCGTTCGATTTCATGTTGCTGCAGAACCCGAAGGAGTCTTACCTGGGCCTGCAGGGGTAGTTCCCCAATCTCGTCAAGAAAGATCGTTCCGTTATGTGCCCTTTCAAAGCGTCCTCTTTTTCTCGAAATGGCGCCGGTAAAGGCGCCTTTTTCGTGTCCGAACAGTTCGCTGTCGATCAAATTGTCGGGTATCGCCCCGCAGTTCACTTTGATAAAAGGCGTGCCCTTGCGCCTCGATGAGAAGTGGATGGCGTTGGCAATCACCTCCTTGCCGGTGCCGGTTTCACCCATGATCATCACGTGGCTTTCGGTCGGCGCCACATGTTCCACCATGCGCATGACTTCCTTGAGCCCGAACTTGGCACCGATGATCGTATCCCCGGTCAAATGCATCATTTCCCTGTGCAGGTAACGATTGTCATCGGATAGAATTTGATTGAGCCTCTGAATTTCCTGGTGCTGCAAGATATTGGATATGGCCACCGCAAAAGGTTCATGTAGCAAGGAGACGAGATGAACATGCAACTCGGAGTAGCTATGCTGGCCTTCCGTAACTATTCCAAACTGGCCGAGCCTTTCGCCTTCCAAATGTAAATGCATCTCCATCAGGGAAGTCTCCGCGCCAAATACTTGGGTTATCGCCTCCCGTATGAATTCAGGTTCATCACGACGGTCATTGAAAACTCTTACCTGTGACGCTTCATTAAATCTCTCTTTC
The DNA here is from genome assembly GCA_964647585.1 of uncultured Desulfobacterales bacterium. GTDB lineage: Bacteria > Desulfobacterota > Desulfobacteria > Desulfobacterales > CAJINA01 > CAJINA01. The sequence goes on along the minus strand of CAZYGG010000006.1, from coordinate 39,175 downwards.
AACTCATCCCAGTGCTTTTCCGGAAAAGAGATTGTTGGGTCAGGGCTCGGTATATCCCCGGGAAAGATGGTGGCCAGCATGTGACCCACATTCATTTCGGGATCGTACAGAAGAAAGTACATGCCGGAGATGGGGATGAATTGCTGCAGATAATTCATGCAGTTTTTCATCGCAGTTTTGATATCAAGACTGCTGAAGATCCGAAGGGTCACCTGCCGGAAAAATTCGTTTTCATCTATTTTCATGGGGATACACTTTCCTTTGGTTGGTCACCACTGTTATCGGCGAAAAAGGTATCTGGTAAATATGTAAGAAATAGCACGCAGCTGACAAATACAACAGATAAAACTTGCATATTTATCAGAAACCGATCCCATTGTTTTTAACCCCCTGATAAGACGGTAAAAATATACTTGGCATGCATTTCGCTATATTACTGGTCATGATTGATGGAAAACAAAATGAGGTAAAAATGGACTGGATTGAAATTATACAACTTAAATCATTTACGGGTCAGGACAAAGATAGCGCCGTGGCCGCGTTTGAACAGCTTTCTGCACCTTTATCGGATGCCACCCTCCGGGAAATTGACTTGTTCAATAGTCCAAATCTGGAAAACGAACTGAGCATCCTGATTAACTGGGGCGGTGATGTGCCTCCCAACGGCAAAAGCGGACTGGGCCTGCAGCTGGCCAGTGCGTTTTCCGAGTTCGGGTACATTGATCACTCCGTCTGGCAGCGTAGCAATAGGCTTTCCCATAAGATCTTATAAAATCATAAGCCTTGAAGGGGAGGATATCACGATGACCAAGAAAAAAATAATGGCTTGCCAAATTTTCAAAGATGAACTTCCTACTGTTTTACCGGATGCCTATAAAGATATCGATATTACTTGGCTTGATGCCGGGCTGCACTGGAATAGAGATGCAATGGAAACAACTTTAAAACAGGGCTTAAAAGATTCCGCGACAGAAGGGGCCGATGCGATATTTCTTTTTGCCAATGGCGTCCACCCGGATATGCGTGATATCGTCAGCAGCCAGGGCGGGAAAATTCTCGGGATTAACAACAGCGTCGAAGTTATGTGCCCGGAAAGTTATGATGAACTGGGGAAAGACCGTACCATGGTTGTAATGCCCGGCTGGGTCCGTCATTTTTCCCGCCAAATGGAGGCGGCGGGTTGGGATGAAGTGGACATTCGACAGAGATTTGGCCGTTTTAATCGATTTCTGTTATTGGATACGGGCGTTAACCCTTTGTCCGCAGAAGAAATACTTGAGTTTTTTGATCGGACACAGGTGCCGGTTGAGATAAAATCAATAAGCCTTGATCATTTTAAGGCAAAGCTGACTGATGTGCTTCAATAGGAGGTAATATGGAAAACGTTAAGGGACTATTTTTTGACGTCGGCGGGACCGTGTTCGACTGGAAGAACACCGCCCGCGAGAACATCCAGAAATTGGCAGATCAAAACAGTGAGTCTATAGACAGTGAAGCCTTTGCCAATGACTGGCGGGGAGAAATGTTCAAAATTCATACCCAGGTGAGGCAGGGCAATCTCCCCTGGATAAATTCGGATGACATGCACCTGCGGGCTCTGGAAAAGATGGCTGCCGATTATCCGATCTTAAAGTCTATTGACAACGCGGCCCTCATCAGATCGACCTGGCATCATCTCAATGTCTTTGCCGGCGCACCCGAAGCGATTACCCGTTTGCGGAATCGCTACACGGTCGTCGTGCTCACGATCCTGAGTTGGGAGAGCATAGTAAGCAGCTCGAAAAGGGCCGGGGTGCAATGGGACGGCATCCTGTCCTGCGAATTCCTCGGCTATTATAAACCTTCTTTGCAGGCCTACCTGAAAGCGACCCGCCTTTTGGGCCTGAAACCGACTGACTCCATGATGGTCGCGGCCCATGATGGGGACCTGGCGGCAGCCCGGTCTGCGGGTTTACATACGGCGTTAGTCAGCGTTCCGGAGGAAGACAACATGGATCAAGGCTTCGAATCCCCGAGCGAGACCAATTTCGACATCGAAGTCGAGGATTTTGAAGGTTTGTGCCAAAAATTAGGGGTATGATAAAGGGAATTTTCATGGATTTATTTAAAACAGTAAAATTTTGGCGGGGAATAGGTTGTTTTCTTAATACCAGAATCGGTTCTTCAATCAGTCATGCCATAGGCCAACAGGTCAACTGGCTGGCAAGTCAGGCCGTATCCACCAATAATGATGATATCCCCTGGGCACAGTTTGAAAAGCCTCTGTCAGAAAGCTGCCTGGCTATTGTCAGCACAGCTGGATTTTATCTTGAAGACGATGAACCCTTTGATGTTGACAGCGCGCGGGGAGATGCCAGCTTTCGCACCATTCCCTCGGATGTTGCCAGAGAAAAGCTGAAAATTGCCCATACCCACTATGCCCATGCCCGCGTGAAACAGGATATCAATGTGCTTTTCCCTATTGATCGCCTCAGCGAACTTGCTGAAGCCAAGGTTATAGGAAGGCTTTCACCCAATTTTTACAGCTTTGGCTTCGGGGGTGATTTGGTTCAAGAGTTTATTGGAGAGCCTGATGGGAGTGCTCGCCAGCTCGTCCAAAAACTTAAAGAGGATAAAGTTGATTGCGTCCTTATGGTTCCGGCCTGACCGCTTTGCAATCGGGCCGGCGGCCTGATCTCTCGCGTTATCGAGGCAAGCGGTATCCCCACAGTCTCGCTTTCTATTAACCGCCAGATATCGGAGAAACTTTTGGCACCAAGAGCTGCGTTTGTTAAGTTTCCGCACGGGGCCTCGTTTGGGGAGCCTGACAATCGCCTTCAGCAGATGACCATCTTGCGTGAACTGCTGTTGCTGCTGCAGACGGCCAGGCAACCCGGGATCCTGGTGGACTTGCCTTATAAATGGAAACGCTCAACCTACGGAGAAACAACCTGGGATTCTTTTGTCGCCAGTCAGAAAACTTGAATGCCTTTGGAAGGAAAAGAGATGACCTCAAACAAGATAAAAATGATTGGTTGCCAGGTTTTCGCCAATGAGCTTTTTGCCGTTTTGCCGGAAGAATACAAAGATATTGACGTTACCTGGCTGGATGCCGGCTTGCATTGGGATCTGGATAAACTTGAAGCGACCCTGAAACAGACCCTGGAAGACGTGGCGGCAGAAGGGGCAGAGGTGAAATTTCTATTTGGTAATGGCTGTCATCCGGATATGTGCGATATCGTCAATCGTCACGGCGGAAAAATTCTTGGGGCCAAAAACTGTGTGGAAGCTTTCTGTCAAGAAAGCGTTGATAAATTAGAACAAAACCGCACAATGTTGATTACACCCGGTTGGATCCGTGCTTCAGCTAATATGCTGGATGCGGCAGGGTATGATGAAGTGGACATTCGTCAAAAATTCGGTTTTTACGATCGGTTTTTGTTGATGGATACAGGCATCAACCCCCTATCCGAAGAAGAAATACTCGAGTTTTACGACCTGATCCAGGTACCAATTGAAATACAGCCGATAAGCCTTGATTGTTTCAGGTCCAATCTGATTGAACTGCTACGATAGCAAGGTATTTTTAACCCCAAAATTCGAAGGAGGATACCATGGCAGAAGATACAAAGGCTTTTCTGGAAAAGCTGCAAAACTCGCTCAAAGGTTTTTCAAAGGTCGATAAAGAGACCATGAAGGCGTTTTTAAATTTAAACCAAACAGCACTCAAACCTGGGGCTATTGACGAGAAAACCAAGGCATTGATGTGTGTTGCCATTGGCGTCGCTAATGGCGGTGAATACTGCATTGCGTCGCGCACTTCACAGGCTGTTCAGGCCGGCGCCACCCGCCAGGAACTCATTGAGACGGCCGCAGTGGGGCTTTTGATGGGCGGGAGCCTGGCCTTTGGCCCCATGGTGACACTGTTCGTAGACACCCTCAATATGCTGGCACCAGAGTCAAACGATTAGAAAAGGAAAATAAGGTGGTATCGAAACAGCAGCTTGAAGAGTTGATTCAAGAAGCCAGAAGACTCGGGGCGACTTCTTCTGCAAGCATATTTTCCAGTGAAATTCAGGTTGAAGATAATTTAGCCGCTTTATGTAACGGGGAATATACCTGTCCGAATTATGGCCTTGGTGCAAGCTGCCCGCCACATGTGGGGGGCCCGGCAGCATTCAGAAGGTGGCAGGCGCAGAGTGGATATTCCATTACCGTAAAAATAGAACTTCCGACATCGGTCATGTTTTCTGATGAACGCAAAGGAGTTATGCAGCTGCTTCATCAGGTTGTGGCCGGTGTGGAGCAAAAAGCCGTCGAGGCAGGATTTGAGAAATCAAAAGCGTTCGCCGGCGGCTCGTGTAAAGAGCTGTTTTGTAACGATGAGGAAGAATGCTGTGTCGTGGCGGAAAATAAACCCTGCCGCCACATAGAGGTCGCCCGCCCGTCCATGTCGGGTTTTGGCATCGATGCCACCCGGTTGATGCTCTCTTCCGGATGGGCGGCACAAAAAGCGGAAAAACCGGATTCAATGGATAAGGACGCCAATAGCTGGGTAGCCGGCCTCATCCTGCTTGCCTGAATCTTATAGGTTTGGGACTCTGCTTTCGGGTTTCAGCCGATACCGATATTTAACCTAAGCTTTCATGAAACCCGAAAGGGGAGTTAATAAAAAAAAGGACCTTAGTGATATGGCAAAATTCAACAACGCCATGGATGTATTCAAATTATTGCCAAAAACAAATTGCCGCAAATGCAACAAGCCGACTTGCCTTGCATTTGCCGCAGCGGTATTTCAGGGCCAGGTTTCTTTAAGCGAATGCCCGTATATTGATCAAGACACCCTTAACACCTACGGTGATAAAAACGAAAAAAAAGAATCTCCGTTCGAGCAGGATTATCTCAAAGCAATAAACCAATTAAAAGAAAATATAAAGCAGACAGACCTTGAGTCCAGAGCTGGTGTGCTGGGCGGAAAATTTTCAAAGGGCCGACTTACCTTGAAAATCATGGGGAAAGATTTCAGCGTTGACGCAAATGGTGAGGTTTCTACCGATATTCATGTGAATCGCTGGATTACACCCCCTGTGTTCAATTATATTCTGTCATGCAAAGGCCTGGCACTGACTGAAACCTGGGTACCGTTCCGGGAACTTGAGACTGCCAAGGATTGGTCCCGTTTTTTTGAACATCAATCCGTTAAACTTCTTAAAAAAGTTGCAGACTCAAGTCCCAATTTTTTTGAAAATATCATTGAGCTTTTCAACGGGGAACAGGTCCAAAATCATTATGCCGCAGATATCGCCCTGATCATCAAACCGCTGCCGCGTTTGCCCATACTCATCTGCTACAATAATCCCGAGGACGGTCTGGAATCGGATTTGAATCTTTTTTTCGATACCACGGCTGACAAAAACCTGCCAATTGAAAACATTTATGGCCTCACTACAGGGTTGGCCAATATGTTTAAAAAGTTGACGGCAACGCATGGTTAGTAAATCGCAGTCCAAACCCTGATAGGAGACAATACTATGAGTATCGAAAAAAAATCGTATCGTACCGGCCCATACAAAAGTATCTTCGCGCAAGGTGTACAGACTGACAACATTATATATCTTGCCGGCCAGGTGGGCATCGACGAGGCAGGCAACCCTGGAGCCGACGTAACGGAACAGGCCAAGCTCGCTTATGCGAACATTCGAAAGGTCCTTTCCGAATTTGGCGCAACAATGAAAAATGTTGTAGACGAAACCTGGTTCGTAACTGATGTAAACGAAATTTTGGCTAACGCTGAAACAATATTTGAATCACGAGCCGAAGCCTATGGCGGCTTGCCGGAAGTTAGTCAAACATTAGTGCAGGTTGCTGCTTTGATACTTCCCGAATTGAAGATTGAAATAAAATGTATTGCCCACATTTAAATCAGTTTTATACAAAATAAGTGCCCTCTTTTCTCCAAGCCTATAGGCTTGGAGAACTGCCTCATACTGATCTTTAGACGTGTTTATTCCAACCGATTCGGGTGTGACGTACCCACCATAAATCATTTTAATCTCGGACATTGTGTATTTGCCCCATTTCCAGAGCAGGCATCGATGTTTGCATCTCATAGGTGACCGCACTGGTCGCCACTACCCTCAGCGGAAAAAATAACTGTTAAATATGTAAGCGACACCACCCTGCTGACAAATACAACAGACAAAACTTTCAAATTTATCAGAATTCAACCCCTGGTTTTCCCAACACATTGATATATCTATTTTTATTAACTTGGCACGCAATTCGCTGTAGTGATTGTTATGATGAATAAAAAAATGAGACATAGCTCTGACAATCTCAAAATAGAGGAGATGACCATGATTAAAATAAAAGAATATAGCGATACTGCTTCTACTCGGTTTAATCCCGGGTTGCACCTGAATTTAGATAAACTTGGAATTAAGAAGGACATCGCCCATGTTGAAGCCGGCAGTAACGTCGATGAAATAAGCTCTGTCCTAGGTGTTCTTTTTGTCCCTGAATTTTATAAACATCCTGTGTCGAGCGATCAGGTTAGAACGATCTTCGATAATGAAGTGACGGCCCATGTCGAAGAAACTGTCACTTCAGCAATTGAAGAGAACGCCTCTACGGATACAAATGCTGACCAGGGCCAGATCGTCAAAAAGGTGTTGAAGAAGGCCATCGATAATCCGGACTTTCGGCTCGAACTCCTTGAGAACGGTTCTGCAGCATTGTCACAATTCAAGCTTTCCAGTGAAGCCAAAGCCGCCATCGCATCGGGTGATGTGCGATGGGTCAATGACAATGCCGACGACATAACGGAAAGTGAAAAGGCATTTTTATACCAGCGCCTGGAACGTGAGGCCTGGTAACCGCTTTATAAAGACAGTTTTCAAATACAGCGTTCTATTATTAATCGTAAATTAACTGGAGGATAGTCATGCACATCACTGTAGACGAACAAAAGGTTATGAAGAAAGATCATTTTTATAAAGGTGAAGGAACAATCGAACTTCGGGCTGCAATCGGTTTTGGGGGAGTCCCTACACAAGAAGGCAGTAGAGTGCTGTCCAGTATGCGGATGACAATACCCGCAGATGCTTCTGTCGGTGAGCATGTGCATAAGGGTGCGGAGGAACTTTATGTGGTTTTGTCCGGTAAGGGGCTTCACACGACTGAAGGACAGGCGTACGAAATTAATCCGGGTGATGTCATAAATACCAAGAGTGGCCTGGAGCATTCGGTAAAACCGGTTGGAGATGAACCCCTGGTGTTGCAGGCATCCCTTATAAAGAGCCTATAAGTCACAGAGGTGACTGCCATGATTGATCGAAAACATAATGAGGTGAAAATGAACTGGATAGAGATCATACAACTTAAATCGTTCACCGGCCGGGACAGGGACAGTGCCGAGAGGGCTTTTGAACAACTTTCTGCACCGTCACCGGATGAGAGCCTTCGGGAAATCGAATTGCTTAAAAGCCCGAACCTTGAGAACGAACTGAGCATCCTGATCAACTGGAACGGTGCGGTGCCTTCGAACGACAAAAGCGGACTGGGCCTGCAATTGGCCAGTGCTTTTTCCGAATTCGGGTATATCGATCATTCAATTTGGCAGTGTAGCAATAAACTTTGCCACAAGGTCCTATAGACCAGGGGATCAACAACCCCGGAGAGAGGAGATGAACGAAAATCATGCAACCTCAACTAATCGGAATTTCGGGTAGCCCAATTAAAAACAGTAATACCGATCGACTAATTAAAGTCACTTTAGAATCCAGCGGGCTGGAAACGGAATTTGTAAAACTCAGTCGAATCAATGTCAGGCCATGTTTTGCTTGTAAAAAATGCGCTCCGGACAACATCTGCAAAGCGAAGGACGATTTCCAGGAACTGGCCAAAAAAATCAAAAGCGCCTCCGCATTGATTATCGGAGCCTATACCCCTTACAGCCAGATCGACGGATTTACCAAGGCTCTTCTTGAGCGATTCTGGTCTTTTCATCATCAAAACAACCTGCTTGAAGGCAAATTGTGCGCTACTGTTTTGTCGGGCCTGAATCCCGTAGTGTTGAAGGCCGTTAATGCCTCCCTGGCATACGAGATGAGGGCCGTTGAGCGCATGGAGCTTATGGGGCAATTGACCATCCAGGGGACCGTGCCCTGTGTGTTTTGTGAAAACGGTGATGAGTGTGAAGCGAGTGGTGTCCAGAAGTATTATGGCCCGGACGCAAAATGTTCCGAAATTGGATACGCCCGGGTTGAGGACCAGTCGGAAACCTGGGAGCAAGCTAAAGCATTGGGACGGGAGATTGCCGGCAAGATAGCTGAATGATAGCACATGCAGTAAGAGCCTTTAATTAAAAGGAGAACTAAAATGATAAAAGCCGTTTTCTTTGACATGAACGAAACGCTGCTTGACCTGGGTGCCCTTAAAAAGAGTTTCCAAAATAGTTTTGGCGACGGTCATGCCATGAAGTACTGGTTTACCAAATTGCTGCATACATCAACGGTAACCGGCATTATGGATGAATATAAAAACTTTGGTGAACTGGCAGGGGTTGTCCTGGAAAACATATTTTATGAAAGCGGCAAACAATTATCGGAAGAAACTAAAGCCGAAATCCTGGGCTCTTTCAGGAAAATGCCTGCATACGATGATGTTGCTGAAGCACTCAAAATCCTCAGGCACAATAACACCAGAACGATCGCCGTATCAAACTCGTCATTGGAAATGATAAAAGAGCAGCTTACCAATTCAGGTATCATCGATCTGTTCCACGCCTACTACTCAGTAGATTCCGTAAAAAAATATAAACCGTTTAAAGATATCTACCTGCATGTAGCGCGAGAAGAAAATCTATCACCGGCTGAGGTTGTTATGGTTGCTACTCACGACTGGGATCTGTTCGGTGCCAAAAAAGCCGGCCTTAAAACAGCCTATATTAAACGTAAAGAGGAAATATTCAACCCATACTACCTTCAGCCGGATATTAATAAAACAAGTTTAGTTGAATTGGTTCAGGAAGTAATCGAAATACAGGGATAGGTATCATATCATTTACCATTATAAACATTTGGTATTGAACGTAACTTAATTCAAGGAGGAAACATCATGAAAGTATTGGTAACGTATTACAGTCAGAGCGGAAACACGGAAAAAATTGCAAAGGCCATTTACGAGGAAGCATCCCAGGCGAATGAAGCAGATTGTAAAAAGCTTGAGGATATCACGCCCGAAGGTGTGGCGGGGTACGATGTCGTTTTCATCGGCTCCCCCCTGCACTCCGGCAGCCTGGCAGCGCCGGTAAAGGAGTGTTTAGGTGTAATTCAGGAAAGCACTGGCCAGAAAATGGCCGGCTTCATCACCCACATGGCCCCGGCCTACCCGGAACAGGACATGGAAGCATTTGCAGACCCGATAAAAACAGCCTGCCAGGCAAAAGGGATTGAATACGTGGGCTGTTTTGACTGCCAGGGGTATTTAGCAGAGGCCATGCACGCCGCCGTACAAAAGAAGCTGGGTATGCCTGACGACCAGTGGGCGGATATGGTCAAAGCGATGACCGGGCGTCCCAACGAAGAAGATGTGGCCGCCGCCAAAGCGTGTGCAAGAGAGGTCCTGGCGTAATTTTAAGTCCACTGTGTATACAGGGCTCCTGACCTCCGTGCAAAATACATATCGTTAAGCAACCACCCCATTGCTGAACTTGCTGTATTTGATTATATCTGGGGCCAGGAGCCCTGATATTTAGGGATGAGATGAAGCCTGAATATCCATTACCCATTTTTTTGTAAATCCGCACGAACATAAGGAGGACTTCCGATGAATCCAGTGACAAAAATCTTAGGTTGTCAGCACCCAGTTATTCTCGGTGCCATGGGTGTTATCTGTAACCCGAAGCTGGTGGCGGCTGTCTCCGAGGCGGGTGGATACGGTCTGCTGGCTACAGCATTTTTACAGAATGTGGATGTGTTGCGCGGCCAGATCCAGGAAACCAAAAAGCTGACCGGCAAACCTTTCGGTGCAAACATTTTTGCAATGAATCCACTGGTACCGGATATAATCGAGATTTTAGCCGGTGAAGGGGTCCGAGCTGTCACCGTCTCAGGCGGTTCACCCAAGAAGATCGTCCCGATGCTCCATGAAAAGAACATGAAAGCGCTGGTTGTCGTCCCTACGGCTGACGTTGCCCAAAAAGCCGAAGCGCTTGGAGCCGATGCAATTGTGGCCGAAGGGTCTGAGTCGGGTGAGATGCAGGGATTCAAAGGGGCTTCTACCCTGGTTCTGGTCCCGGCGGTTGCCGATCGGGTAAAGATACCGGTTATCGCAGCCGGAGGAATCGGCGATTCGCGTGGATACAAAGCCGCCTTCGCTCTGGGCGCTCAGGGTGTACAGATTGGGACGCGGTTTATTGCCACCAAGGAGTGTATCGCCCACAATAATTTTAAGAACACGATCGTTGAATCACTCGAAACGGGGACCAGTCTTATAGATCTGGGACGATTCCGTATCAGGGCGCTGCAGACAAAACTGGCTGAAGGCCTGATCCAGGGAACGGAAAATAAAGATCAGGTTTTCACGAATGAGGCAGTTGAAGCGTCCTGGCTCAAAGGAGACCTTGAGGCGGGCGTATTACCGGCTGGAGAGGTTTCCGGTTTGATTTCGAGCGTACCTGCCGTCCGGGAATTGATAGATGAAATGGTAAGCGAGTAGGGTTTTGCCCCGAGAGTAATTCCTGTGGGTTTAAGGATACCGAAAAATACAGAACTCAATTAACTGAATATCGCAGGGTTGATATATGAGTAGTCCAGATAATAAAAACAGCCACGCTTTGCCTGGGATTCCCACTGAACCGGTAGGCAGCATACCGCGTCCTCGCGAGTTACAGGACGCACTGGTGTCTCATTCAAATGGTGATATGACGACGGTGGAGTTGGACCGCCTGTTTGATAAGGCCGTCAATGATACCATAGCAAGATTTGAAGCAACCGGTTCGCCTGTGGTCAGTGACGGGGAACAGACGAAACCCAGCTTTGCCACATACCCCCTGGAGGGTTTGGATAACACTGCACCGGATGGTGTCATTATTCCTTTCGAGGATGGGCATACCCGCCAGTTGCCCCGTTTGACTAAAGGACCGTTCAAATATGCCACCTACGCCGGCGCCTACTTACCGCGTGCTAAAAAATTTGCCACTCGTCCGTTAAAGCAGGCCGTTATCTCGGCTTCGGCGATGAGTTTGCTCTATCCTGAGGAAGGGATTCCTGATTACTCCCGGGAACAGTTTATAGCCGACCTCGTCCAGGAAGCCGTAGCGGATATCCGCAGTTGTTTTGAAAATGGTGCCTATCAGGTTCAGATCGATTTCACCGAAGGCCGCCTGGCCGTCAAACTTGACCCTTCGAAGCAGCTATTGCAGCAATTCATTGATCTCAACAACCAGGTTCTGTCCCATTTTACGGAAGCTGAACGCCAGCGGATTGGTTTTCACACCTGCCCGGGCGGGGACCATGATTCGACCCATAGCGCTGATGTCGATTACGGGGAGCTCATACCCATGCTCCTGACTCTGAATTCAGGTAATTTTTATATACAAATGGCCAGCGAAAAGGACCCTGAGAGACTATTGAGGATTGTTGGAGACAACCTGCACCCGAACCAGCGGATATATGTGGGGGTAATCGATGTCACCAACGAACTGGTTGAATCTACTGATACAGTGCGTGACCGCGTTTTGTCAGCGGCCAAGTATATTCCATTTGATCAACTTGGCACCACGGATGACTGCGGCTTCTCCCCTTTCAGTGATGATGTGGCAACAAGTCGCGATACAGCCTTCTCGAAAATTACAGCACGCATCCAGGGTACCAAACTGGCGTACGCTCAATTGAAATGAACGAGGAAAATAATAAGATGCACTATATATATTGGGCTCTACTTGGGATGGCGGGATATTCTGTAGTCACTTTGCTGGTAAAACTCGCTACCCGTAATGGTGAATTCTCAAGCTTCCTTGTGCTTGCCATAGCAACCGTAATCGTAGCAATTGCAGCAGTGAGTATCGCGATATATCGTGGTGACTTTCAAGGGCTAACGAGTAGAGACTTTGCAAATACCAGCGCCTTATGGAGCTATGCGGCCGGTATAGCCCTTACAGTTGCTGTTGGTTCGCTATTCAGGGCACTGTCACTCGGTCCGGCAAGCACTGTTGTTCCAATTTACGGCATGTTTGTCATTGGCGGTGCCATTCTTGGAATAGTATTTTTGGGTGAAGCTGTTCATGCCAAAAAGGTACTGGGCATCGGGATGGCGGCTATCAGCATTATCCTGATAGCCGGATAGATATTTTCAAATAGGTACCTCAGAACACAACATCGATAAGGTTTAATGGGATCAATATGCCAGATACTCATAAAGAAGAAATGAAAAAGAGCCAGGCGAAACACCGCAAAAGGGTAAAAAATGCGCAGCTCGACCGCGGGTTTGTCATTGTCAATACCGGTGATGGGAAAGTAATGATATGGAGAAGTTACACTTCTTGAAAGGAATTATATGGGGCAAAACCCGCAACATAACCAAACTGGCAACATAACGACCATCTGTACGCTACTGATAAATGGGTACTAAGGAGCAAGAATATCGTTACTATTGTAAAGCCTGGTTCTTATAAGCCAGCCACCACATATTGGGGCTGAGAGGTTTTTCAAATAGGGATACTGGAAAGAAGCTCTGTGCCGGATATTTCTAGTGAAGTGCCTGTTCCACCATACGCACCAGCACCAGGACAAAAAATGCCAGCGGATAATAACTGGCCCGGTTGAACAGGGCCATGGCCATTTCACGCCGGCGCGTTTCAGCCAGGTACATGGCGGGGATCAGTAACAGGTAGAGGTTGATCCCCAGGGCCGCTAAAAGATAGAAAAGGCCGAACGTCAGGGGCGAGACCCAGAAAACGACAAATGCCAGAAACGTGGCAATCAACAGGCAGACCAGACTCAACAGGCCAGCGCGCGGGAGCCCCAGGCTGGTGGGAATAGTCCTGGCATTGAACCGCCGGTCTTCCTCTATGTCCGTCCAGTCCGCGGGAATATTCTGTCCGCCGATCTCCCAGAAGAAAATCCACAAAAACAGGCACAGCAGAAAAACGGGTGGCGGGCTGGGGGTGACCGCGTACACGGCCGCCAGGGGACCGCAGGTTTTCACAACCCCGTTGACCAGGGCGCGCTGGGGGGTCACGCTGCCCAGCAGGCAATAGATGATTTCAAGGATGCAACCGGCCAGGAAGATCCACAGGCACATCGGGTTGAGGATATAGGCGCCTGCCATGGCCACCAGGGCCCAACCCACGGCCCAGAAGAGCCCGCTGGAATAATTCAGGGCGCCCTTGGCCAGGGGGTGGCGGATCATCACACCATCCAGGTAGTCTTCGGAATCATCGAACCCGCCGATGGCGGCCTTCTTGCGGTCACTGTGGTAATCGGTCAGGTCATTGACCGCATAAACAGCCGTATATCCGGCAAAGGCCGTTATTAGGCCTATCACGACAATTTCTAACGGGGGAAAATGTCCCAGGCAAAGCAGCGCCGCCAGGGCCGGGGCGGTCATATCTATCAGGCCGTGGGGAGTTCGCGACAGGGCCCAGAACAGGTTCAATTGCCTTTGGACTGCCGGTGGAAAAAGGGTGCTGATCAATGGCCTCGCCTTTGAACGGGTGTTAAGAATGCCGCTACTATACCATGCAAGTCGAACGCTGTCATCCCTCTTTGCCGCATTGACGCACTGTGGGTCGCAGCATTTTTTAATATTGCAATTCGTTGTTATTCCTGCCAAAAAGAGTAGCAGTCGTCTACTGCCGCTATCCTGTTTCGATTCTACCCGAGTAAATGGAGGTTACCATGCGTCAGATTCCCGCTTTCGGCAGCATCGTTTTCTCTCTCGCAGCTCTTTTTCTTCTGGTCTTGCTTCCCGCAGGAGCCGTTTTCGGCGGATCCGCAACCATCAACTGCCAGGCGCATAAAGGCCCGTGCTCACTGCCCATTGGCAATGAAACCGTAACCCTGGAAATCACACCCCGGCCGGTGACGGCCATGCAGGACTCAGCCTTCAAAGTGACGATTTCCGGCAACCACCCTGCGCAAGCGCCCTATCTTGACCTGGGGATGCCGGCCATGAAGATGGGCCCCAACCGGGTCTTGTTGAAACCGTCCGGCAACGGGACCTACCAGGGCAAAGGTGTTATTGTGCGTTGTATGAGCGGCCGCCGGATCTGGTTCGCCAATGTGGTCGTACCCGGGGCCGGAGAGGCAAAGTTTGTCTTCGATGTCGTTTATTGATCCCCTGTATCTTGTTTTCCTGTTGACCGGATTCACGGTCGGGTTCGGGCACTGCGTGGGGATGTGCGGACCCATCGTGGTCTCCCTGTCACTGAACCTGAAAGGGCGCAATGTGTACCTGCCCCACCTGCTTTACAACATGGGTCGGGTCACCACCTATACACTTCTGGGCGGGCTTATGGGGGCTACCGGGTCCTTTTCCATGGTAGCCGCCAACATTGCCGGCATCCAGCAGGGCGCCCTGATCTTCGCGGGAATTATGCTCATCATCATGGCCCTGGCCATGAGCGGCTGGCTGCCCCTGGGAAAAATCTTCGGCGACTATCACAACCCGGATGGTTTTGTCGTTAAAGGCTTCCAAAAACTGTCCCGGATCGACTCCGTCTCCGCCTACTTTCCGGTTGGTTTACTTCTCGGCCTGCTCCCCTGCGGGCCGGTCTACACGGCCTTGCTGGCGGCTGCGGGCGCGGGGATGAACACGGGGAGTCTGCTGCAGGGAATCGTAAAGGGGATGGGGGTCATGTTCTGCTTCGGTCTCGGCACCGTGCCGACCCTTTTTCTGATTGCCAAGCTGGTGGATATGGGGTGGCTGAAAAACCGACAGATCATCTACCGCCTCGGCACCGTCCTGATGCTCATTGTCGGGGTGTATTTTATCTACCAGGGGATTACCTTTTAGAAACCATAGAGACGCTATCTAATAACAACTGTTTAAATATCGCCACTTTCTCTTAAAACCATGCCTGTAGTGACTAAATGTCACCAGCCCGTCTGTGCTTTCCATTCTCCAACTTACCGGGTTTTTTAACCAATTCTTATTTAATAACAAGCGTTTAAAACAACTTCGGATCCGAGCTGCGTAAAGTGGTACGGAACATGCTTTTATGTTAGGTTCCCACCGAACCAAATACCCCAGGTGCATTTGTCGGGCGGCAGAACTCATGGGAGGTACACAATGACTGCCAACAGTTCATTGTTCGCCGTTACCGGAATCCCCTATCTGGATATCCTGATCCTTATCATGCTGGTGTCCATTGCGCTCTATTTGGCCCGCGATCCATTTCACCGCGCCCTCCGGTCGTTGAGCCGCGTGGTTCACAACGGCATGCGGCTGGCCGCACGATCGGTCAAAATTTCGGAAGCCCGCCTGGTGGAAAGAAACCGGGACGTGCTTATCGCCGAAGGCAAAGAAAATGCCGAACGAATTATCGAACGGGAATTCGAACGACTTTCCAATGCTGTCAATCGGGATCTTGAGAAATATCCAAAGCTGCACCGGCAGCTGGCCGATACAGTGACCAGGATCGAAGATAACTACTCCGCAAGTGCCGAGATCCAGCCGGAACTGCCGGCCTGGATGCCGGTCATTGAATCCATCTCCAAAATTGACCACAAGGGCGATGCCATGGTGGCCAACATTCTTGAGGAAATCCACAAAACCCTCGAGGATCAGCACAAATCGGCCAGCGACAATTACCGCAGCGACTGCACGAGCCGTCACCGCATCCTGCATCGCATGATGCCCCATTGGCGCAAGGCCATCAAAAAACTCGACACGGTGGGGGCCTCCGTCAAACGGCTCAGCAACCGCGCTGCAAGCGTAGATCGTTATATCCAGGACTACGAAGAGATTCGCTCCCAGACCGACAAGGCCGCCCGCCGGCTCTCATCCTCTTCACTGACCCAGTTTTTTATCGCCGGCCTGGTACTGATGATCGCCTTTGGTGGGGCACTGGTTAATTTTAACCTCATTGCCCTGCCCATGTCCGAGATGGTTGGCGGCGCCAGTTATATCGGCAATTTCAAGACCTCCGACGTGGCCGGATTGGTCATCATCCTGGTGGAACTGACCATGGGATTGTTTCTGATGGAATCGCTGCGCATCACCCGCCTTTTTCCCATCATTCACAGCATGGATGACCGCAAGCGGTTCTGGATGATCTGGATCACCCTGACGCTATTGGCTACACTGGCTGGCGTGGAATCAGCCCTGGCGTTCATGCGCGACCGGATTGCCCATGACATGGAAATGCTGCGTCAGACCCTGAGCGGAGTGGAAAACGGTTCGCTCCCCACCAGCATGATCCCCACCATCGGCCAGATGGTCATGGGGTTTATCCTGCCGTTTGCCCTGGCATTCGTAGCCATACCGCTGGAATCTTTCATCTCGTCAGCGCGCACCGTGCTGGGTATTTGCGGCGCGTGGGGTCTGCGCGTCACGGCTTTTTTCCTGCGCCTGGCCGGCAATATTGCCTTGTATTTCGGAAAATTTTCCGTGGACCTGTACGATGTCCTGATTTTTCCGGGGTTATGGGCGGAAACTGTCTTTAACCGCAATTCATCGGCACCAAAATCAGAACCTGCGCCAAGAAAGCTGCCGGCCTCCAAAGCAAACCTCCGGGAGGCCACCGAAAAAGTGGCCGCTGGTTAGGTACTAAATCGCGTGATGCGGTAAGGAGTGAAATCATGAAAAAGCTAATGATCATATGCTGCTGTGCTGTTTTTTTACTGACCGGTTGCGGCGAGCCCAAAAATCGCGCCAAAGGTGTCTACATGCTGCTGGACACCTCCGGGACCTATGCCCTGGAGTTGAAAAAAGCCCAGAATATCCTCAATTACCTGCTGGGTACCCTGCAGCCCAAGGATACGCTGGCGGTGGCCCGCATCGACACCGGCAGCTTCAGTGAAAAGGACATCATCGCCAAAGTCACCTTCGACACGCGGCCCTCGGTGGCCAATAACCAGAAACGGGCCTTTAAAGGCACCCTGGATGAGTTTATCGGTTCGGTCAAGAGCAGCCGCTACACCGATATCTCCGGCGGTATGCTCCAGGCCATCGAATACCTCAACGAAGCCGGGTCCGGCATAAATTATATCCTGATATTCAGCGATCTGAAGGAAGACCTGAAAAAGGGGTTTATCCGGGATGTGCCGTTTGAGCTGGACAGCTACCGTGTGGTGGCCCTGAATGTGACCAAGCTCAGGGCGGACAATGTGGACCCCAAAGAATACATGGGCCGGGTCGCCCAGTGGCAGGGGAAAGTCGAAGAGGGCGGCGGCCGATGGAAAGTCATCAATGACCTGGAGCGGTTAGAAAATCTTTTTGTCATGTAAAGGGCAGGTTGGATTACAGCGTATTTATACCAATTTTCATAAATCCGTCCCGTTATCTTGTCTCTCTGAGCGCAGCGAAGAGTCCCCCGCATGCCAAGGATATCTTTCATTGTAAGGGATTCTTCGTCGCGTGCCGGGCGTCTTGTGCGGCGTAGCCCATGGGGCGAAGACGTAAGCCTTTGGCGAAGACTGGTTACACTCCTCAGCATGACAGGATAGACCAATCGGAACATATTTTTGGGAATTGCTATAACATGGAACGCCGGACAGGTCGTCCGGCGTTGTCTGCGTTCGCCGGCGGTAGATTCTATTGGATCGCAGGTTATTGTAAATCCAGGCCCGACGCCGCGAATATCGGCTCCAGGTGTTTCAGGCTTTCCCGCCCCGCATCTTCCGGCGCATCCACATAAGGGTAAAGTTCCAGGCTGATATCACCGGAGTACCCCAACTGCTTGATTGTCTTGAAAATAGAAGGATAGTCGATTACGCCGAGACCGGGGATCAGGTGGTTATGGACCCGGGTGGCGGCAATGTCTTCCAGGTGCATGTGCCCGATCCATTCAAACAGGTCTTCAAGGGCGACCCGGGGATCTTCACCCACGCAGAAGAAATGGCCAATATCAAAATTCAGTCCCAGTGCCGCAGATTGAAAATCTTGGATGAACCGTTTGAATTCAGCCGAGTTCTCGATGAAGAGTTCCGGCTCCGGTTCGATCAGTAATTTGACGCCCAGCGCTTCGGCATCCGGGATCACCTGCTCCAGCCCTTCCCGAAAAAGTGCCGCCCCGGAGGGCCAGTCCATCCCCTCCAAGGGTCCACCCGGCGGGATCGATATATTCTTACAGCCCAGTGCTTTGGCCACCGAGAGACTCTCCTTGGTATGGCGCACCCGGATATCCCGGCGCGCTTTGTCCGGTTCGATGAACGACGGCAGATAGGTATCGCCCACTGCAAAAAGCGTAAAGCTGTTGATATTGGTCACTTTCAATTGGTGCTTTGCAAGGGCCGTTTTCAGTTCTTCGATCTTATCCGGCCCGAAATCCGGCGGATAGAGATGGGGCCGGTCGCCCATGATCTCCACCCCTTTGAACCCGAGTCCGGCAATGCGTTCCAGGGATTCCAGGAGGGAAAACTTTACAAAGGCATTCGTGCTGTAACCAAAAATCATTAGAAAATCCTTATAGGTAGTTTAGTCTGAAGACTGTTAGGACAAGCGGTATTAAAAAACCAATCTTTATGCATTCATCATACATTTCCACCAAAGCACTGCGACCGTGGTTTTTTCCCTTCAGCCTTCAGGCTATGGGCTATCTACCTGAACAGTTGCAAAGCAACTTTCACTGCAGCGCATTGATGATTTCAGACTCCAGCTGATCCAGGGTGGCCAGCTGATCCTGAAAGGTCCGGGTGGCATTTTCGCCCAGCGGGTGCTTAAAAAAGAAAGCCAGTTCGGGAACCAGGCCCCTGCGGCCGACCAGCTGGAGCATAAACATCCAGCGGGCCAGATCGATGGCCATGGGCGCGGCCAGGATCGAGTCCCGCCCCTGAAGATCGATTCGCAGGCTCATGGGTAAGTCAAACATCCCCAGAAAATCAACGACGTCCCAGGCCTCTTTGGCATCCCCCCGGGGCGGATAGTAGTCAATCTGAACCTTGTGGGCAGGCTGCCCGTAACGCTCGCCCACCGGATAGCCCAGCACCTCATCCAGCAGGTTGGTCTTGTTGGCCAGCTTGCCCGAGGCCCTTTCCGGTACCATCAGGTTCATGCCATCCGCGTTGCCGAGGATGTTCAGGCTGTACCACCCGTCCACGTATAAATTGCGTGCCTTGAGGGCGGATGCCAGCACAACTTTAAAATAGGTCTGTCCGGTTTTTCCGTCCCGGCCAACCAGGGGAACCCCGGCCTCCTCGGCCATTGCGACCACGGGATCCAGCTCCACATAGTTGGGTGTGAAATTGATTACCGGCACACCGCAGCGAATCGCGGCCAGGACATAGGCCAGATCCGGTAAATTTTCCAGGTTGACGCATTGATTGAGAGACACCAGATCTGTGGCTCTATCCGGATCAATGCCCGGCGCCGCCGGCAGCAGATTGACCAAAACCGGCCGGCTTCCGGGAAACTGGCCCTTGAGAGATTCAATGTCGGCCTCAAGTTGTTCCACCTGGCGATCCAGCGTCGGACCGCTGGGCGCCGTGAGTACCGGGACGTCCGCCAGCGCGGCACCATGCGCCTGCATGACGGTTGGCGGCAACACGTTGCAGCCGCGGGCACACATCGCCAGATCTTCATCACGGTTGTCCCACCCGGCCACATACAGGGCGTCAACCGGCAGAATATCGGTGAATTTATCGCGGGTTGTCAGGGCTCCGGCCGCGGAGACGTCCTTGGCACGCAGCGCGGAAGCGGCAACCGCCAGTGTGGAACCGATCGCGCCCTTAATCCCGGCGACCAGCAGCAGCAAAGACCGGTTTTCAAAGTGTTCCGGTATGGTCATAGGTGATACCCTTGCAATAGTTCGTCTCGTTTACCATTTCAGACGATTCATTTACCCGATACCCGCTGTACAGTCAAGTTGAGTATTTGACTGAAATCAGATGAAAATAGAACTTTATAGCAAATTCCAAAAATATGTTCCGACTGGTATATCCTGTCATTCTGAGGAGTGTAACCAGTCTTCGCCAAAGGCTTACGTCTTCGCCCCATGGGCTACGCCGCACAAGACGCCCGGCACGCGACGAAGAATCCCTTACAATGAAAGATATCCTTGGCATGCGGGGGACTCTTCGCTGTGTTCAGAGTGACAAGATAACGGAATGTATTATGAAAAGCGGTATAGGCATTGGTCTGAAAATGACCGTTCAAGATACGAAACTCCCGTTAGCGGCCGGATGGCCGCTAACGGCAGAGCTAAGTTACGTTTGAATCTGATATCGCTGAAATTTAATTCAGGTGCTGATTGCGGGCAGCCATTGAATATTCTTGCATCAACTCATTCATTAGGTCTTTAACCGGTACAATCTTATCCACGCGGTGGGCATTCTGGCCGGCAAATGCAAAGCCATAGGCAAATTTTCCCTTACGGGCGTTGGCCAGTGCAATGGCGATGCAATAAGGGCTTTTTTCGGGATCACAGGTCCGGATACAATGATACGGGCATTTCAGAGGGATTCTTTCACCACTTTTAACAGCATCCAGGAAAGGGTTGCGAATAGCACGCCCGGGCATCCCCACGGGGCTTTTTATCACAACGACATCCTTTTCAGCAGCTGCCACGAACATATTTTTAAACGCGGGGGCGGCATCACATTCGTCCGTGGCAACGAACCGGGTACCCAACTGGACACCGGCCGCACCCATTTCCAGATACCGGTGGATATCTTCACCCGTGTAAATGCCGCCGGCGGCAATCACCGGTATGGTCCGGCCGTGCTTGTTTTCAAACGGCGCCACGGCCGCAATGACCTCGGGCACCAACCGTTCAAGGACGTAGGCCGGGTCGTCCAACTGCTCGGCTTTAAAGCCAAGGTGGCCGCCGGCCATGGGGCCCTCCACCACGACCGCATCGGGCAGGCGCTCATACCGGTTCAGCCATTTTTTGCAAATCAGCATCGCTGCCCGCCCGGAAGAAACAATGGGCGCCAGCTTCGTTTTGGAGCCGGCCGGCAGGAATTCCGGCAGTGACAGCGGCATGCCCGCCCCGGCAAAAATGATATCGATGCCTTCCTCCACAGACACTTCCACCATGTCCGCAAAGTTGGTCAGCGCCACCATGATGTTCACGCCGAGGACACCGGCACTCAGTTTCCGGGCCTTTCTGATCTCCTTGCGCATCCCCCGAATACTGGCCTCGCGCATGTGGGCCGCTGCATCCGGTTCCAAAAAACCCGGCATGGCGGCTGACAGCACGCCGATACCGCCCTGGTTGGCCACGGCCGAAGCCAGTCCGGACATGGAGATACCCACCCCCATGCCGCCCTGAACAATGGGTGTTGGACAGACAAGATCGCCGATACGCAATTCGGGTGGATGCATATGTTCTCCTCTGATACCGGGTTGCCGGCATGCATTTTTACAGGATGCTTGATAAATGACCGTCAGTTATATCGTTACCGGCTAACCCTATCAACCTGGATCGACAGTTTTACAAATGTTTTACATCACCGGATTTAACCGCCAATGGCAATTATCCGGGCTGAGGTTAAAGCCACCCGCTATATCAGACAAGGCCCTCTCTATAACTATATTCGACTGTCAGGACGATTCCGCCTCCTGATACAGATGCACATCCGTCTGTGGAAAGGGAATGCTGATGCCTGACGAATCAAAGCGGAGCTTGATCTGTTCGGTCAGGTCAGAGTAAATATCCCAGTAGTCATCGGTCTTGCACCAGGGCCGAACGACAAAGTTGACGCTGCTGTCAGCCAGTTCGGACACCGCGATCTGTGGAGCCGGATTTTTAAGAACCCGGTCATCGGCCTGGACGATCTCCATCAGGACCTTCTTGGCCTTGGCGATATCATCCCCGTAGCCGATACCGGCCACCAGGTCGACACGCCGGGTCGGATTTGCCGTGACGTTGGTGATGACGCCGCCGGTGACGGCACTGTTGGGCACAATGACCCGCTGGTTGTCAACGGTATTCAGGACTGTATTGAAGATGTTAATCCGTTCCACCACGCCGCTCACGCCGCCGGCATCAACCAGGTCTCCCACGGTGAAGGGCCGAAACAGGACCAGCATCACCCCGGAGGCAAAGTTGGACAGTGAGTCTTTGAGGGCCAGACCAACGGCCAGGCCGGCAGCACCGACAATGGTCAGGAAAGAGGTCGTGTTGATACCCAGTTGCCCGACCGCCGCAATCAGGACCAGTGTCATCATGGCGTAATAGGTAATGTTTTCCAGGAAACCAACCAGGGTCACGTCGATGTGGTTTTTTTCCAGCAGCTTTGCGAGTAGGCGCGATATCTTCCTGGACAACCAGCGGCCAACCACCAGGACGACAATGGCGACCATAAATCTTATTGCATATTCGCTGGTAAAAGCGATGACTGTGTCGATGATCTTTTCTACATTGATCTTATCTAAATTCATGTCTTGAACATCCAAATTCATGATAACGCCTGTGGTTTTAATGTTGGTATCCGCCCCTCAAAGCACTGCCGCCGACACTCCCGGATAGCCAGATGTAATGTCAGTCAACGGCTGGAAATAATACGCCCTTTTCTTTAAAAATGCAACCACGCCGGTGTCTGTAATTCACTTCTAGTACACGTCATTGAAACCCTCGGCCACAAGGCCAGCGAATCGATTCACCCGCCTGCTGACGTTTACCCGGGCGACGTCTCTGTTTACAATTTTCTAACGTAATTTGGAGACATTTTAGACTGTAGACTTATCTTATAAATCATAACCACGCCGGCAGGCACAATGGAGGTGACCATGGCAACCGGACAAAGGTGCATTTCTTTGTCAAAAATTATGGCGGCGTTTTCCCTGATTGTTTTATTGTCGGCCTGTTCTCAGGGCCCTGAATCGGCGGCCGCCGAACCGAAAGGCAATGCTATGCCTGTATCTGAACAAGTTAAGCCGGACACGGTTTCAAAACCACCCGTCGATCTGGAAGCACCGGCCGAGTATGCAACGGCAACTTTCGGCCTGGGGTGATTCTGGGGCATTGAATCCCGGTTCGGGATTATCGAAGGGGTCATCCGCACCCGGGTGGGCTACGCCGGCGGCCAAACGGAAAAGCCGGATTACAATAACCTGGGCGACCACACCGAGGCCGTGCAGGTGGATTACGACCCGCGGCGCATCTCCTACGAACAGCTGCTGGAGATCTTCTGGAACAGCCACACAGCGACCAGCCGGAGCTGGTCCACGCAGTACAAAAACGCCATCTTCTACCATGACGAAACACAGCGTCAGGCGGGTGAAAACACCCGGACCACGCTGGCCCAAAAGACCGGCCGCACCATTCACACGGAAGTGGCGCCGTTGCGCTCTTTTAACCTGGCCGAAAACTATCATCAGAAATACCTGCTCAAGCAACGGCCGGACCTGACCGCCGCAATGGCCCGGATCTATCCCCTGAACAGTGATTTCATCGATTCCACCGCCGTAACGCGGCTCAATGGCTACATTGGCGGCAACGGCAGCACCGCGCAACTGGTCCGTGAAATCGACAGCCTGGGATTAAGCGAAGCCGGTCGGCGTGTCCTGGAGAATCTGGCACGTTGATTGGCCGGGATCCGTTATTGCCCGTAGAGCCAGCGTTTGTTATAAGAGACCTTTGAAAAACACATCGTTTTGGAATCGCTCAGCTTGCGGATATCTTAATGCGAACCTGGAAGAACAATCTGCGT
This sequence comes from uncultured Desulfobacterales bacterium, assembly GCA_964647585.1. GTDB lineage: Bacteria > Desulfobacterota > Desulfobacteria > Desulfobacterales > CAJINA01 > CAJINA01. The sequence goes on along the minus strand of CAZYGG010000006.1, from coordinate 15,377 downwards.
CTGGCCTGCTATTGGCTGGTTTTCACGACGCTCGTAGGCGGATGGCCGTCACCCGCCATGGCAGGGCCCCAGATAGGTCCGCCGGTAACCTTTGCCGCCCCGCAAACCGTGGCCGCGGGCATGCCCTTTCTCGTGCGCTTTTCCTCTTCTGAAAAACTAGACGCGGTAAAAATCACATGGGGTGATCGGCACGTCCACCCGTCTATTACCGCTTCGAACGGAACCCATGTGGCCCTGGCTATACTGGGGACCGGTATGAACGCCAGGCCGGGTATGCGCACAATAACAGTCAGCGTAAAATCCGCTGACGAATACAGGACGTATCAGAAACGCATTGAGATCGTTCCTAAAGAATTCCCCCGGGAAGCGCTCTCAGTTGCTCCAAAGATGAACAAGCCGCCGGAAGAAATCCTTGGGCGGATTAAACGTGAACTCGCTGCCATACGAAAAGCCCTGCGTACCGTATCACCAGTGCGAAAATGGCGGGTCCCTTTCCACCGACCGGTAGAGGGCGTGATGCTGAGCCGGTTCGGCCTGCGCCGAACTTTTAACAAAGAGACTAAAAGACGGCATACCGGCCTTGATTTCCGGGCACCCCTGGGTACGGACATCGCGGCCATCGCCGACGGAAAAGTAGTGCTGGTCGGTAAATTTTATCTGCCCGGCAACACGGTTGTCATCGACCACGGCAACGGGGTTGTCTCCATGTCCATGCACCTTTCCGAAGTGCTCGTGTCAGTGGGCGATCCGGTCAAGCGCGGGCAGGTCTTCGGACGGTCCGGTGCCACCGGGCGGGTCACCGGGGCCCATCTGCATCTTTCCGTCAGCGTGCAGAACACGGCCGTTGACCCGGCCCCCCTATTTGAAATGGGCGTACCTTCAGAAAGCGCCGCGTTCTCCTTTCAGCAAAAATAAGCCTGTCGGATGACAGGTGCCCTCCCTATGGTATCCATAACTTCAGTTGACAATTCCTCTCATTTACGGATAGGCATGTACGCCAAAACGCGCTTGCACTTAACACACCAGCCCCAGCCCCGGAGATGACATGACCACAACGCTGTTTCAAAATGGAAGTATTATCGACGGAACCGGAACACCCGCCTTTGACGGCAGCCTGCTGGTAGCCGATGGCCGGATTAAAGACGTTATCAAGGCGGGGGAAGGCTTGCCGCAGGCCGATCAGGTCATCGACGCCGAAGGGCTGGTGATCGCACCCGGGTTTATCGACATGCATTCGCATGTGGATTGGGTTCTCCCCTGGTCCGAACACCCGCAGGTGTTGAATTGCATGGTTGCGCAGGGTATCACCACGGTTGTGGGCGGAAACTGCGGGATCTCACCTGCCCCGATGACAAATGCCGCGAGGGCCAAAACTGAAACCCTGGCATCCATGATGAAGGCCGGCCCTTTTGAATATCGCTGGGAGACCATGGATGAATACCTGGACTGTATCGAGAAAAACGGCAGCATTGTTAACCTGGCGGAACTGGCGGGGCATGCCTCAATCCGCTACAACACCAGCCAGAGAGACCGGGGCGACCTGCCGGCTGAAGAACTGAAAGTGTCCCTGGACAACGCCCGGCGGGTATTGGCCGAGGGCGCCTGCGGCCTCAGTTTTGGGTTGGGATACGACCCGGGGATGTACTCCTCCCTTGAAGAGCTGGCCGCGTTCTGCAAAGTGGCGGCCGAGGCCGGAAAACCGGTCACCATGCACATGAAGGCATTTTCCAGAATATCTCCCTGCTACCCGTTGACCACCTTTTCAGCCCACAATGTCCTGGCACTGAAAGAGGCCATTTCCCTGGCGGAGCAAACCGGTGTGAAACTGCAGCTCTCCCATTTCATCTTCGTGGGGCGCAACAGCTGGTCCACCGCGGATGAATGTCTCCGCCTGGTGGAAGATGCCCGCAAGCGGGGGGTGGACATCATGATCGACGCCTACCCCTTTACTTCCGGAAATACCACGATTCTGGCACCGGTCCCCTTCTGGTTTCTGGCAAAAATACCCCAGGCGTACCACAGCCCTTTTCTCAGGACGCGGCTGAAACTGGAACTGGCGGTGGGATTCAAGCTGGTGGGATTCGGCTATGAGGATTTCCAGATCATGGATGTCGCCATCGAAGGGTATGAGGACCTCAACGGGATGCGCATCCCCGAAGTGGCCCGGCAATGGAAGTGTTCTCCATTTCAGGCCATGCTGCGCCTTGCCGAAGAGAGTGGCGGCGCCACCCTGATGCTCTTTCACGCCTATAGCGGAGAGCCCGGGAATGAAGCGGTTCTGGAAAAGGTCCTCTCCCGGGATTACTGTCTTTTCGAAACGGACGCACTGGTCAAAGCGGCCGGGTTTCCCAACCCGGCTGGCGCAGGTACCTTCCCGCGTATCCTGGGAACTTATGTACGCGAGAAAAACCTGTTCAGCCTGGAAAATGCCGTCCACCGCATGACCGGTGCCTCGGCTGAGCACTTCGGTATAAAAGATACCGGCACCCTGGAAAAAGGCAAGGCGGCGGACATCGTCTGTTTTGACACCGATACTGTCGGGTATGGCTACGACGACCCCGCCCGGCCCGCCGAAAGACCGGAAGGGGTTGCGCACGTTTTCCTGAATGGAAAACCGATTGTAAAACAGGGGACCTACGTCGGCGACCTCAAGGCCGGACGCGTGATACGTGGCTGATATCGCCTGTCATGTCAAAAGTCCGGCTTCAGCGTTGATAAATATTCTTGACAGGAGACACAAAAACTATTAGGCATATGCTCAAAAACCCGCCTGGAGGCGGGCTATCAGCTTTTCAAAAAATTCATTATAAATAACAGGCCACGAAGGCTATCCATTCAAAAGGAGAAAGTTTCGTGGCCTTTCTGTTTTTAGGAAAGTTGAACAACAAACCAATAGAATTCAAAGTAGTTACCTGGATTGCACTTGTGCTGTGCTTAGCACTGGCCGTCCCGGTGGAGGCCCGGGTCATCACCGATGCCGCCGGGCGGCTGGTTGAGATTCCGGACCGGGTGGAACGGGTCATCTGCTCCGGCCCGGGGGCCCTGCGCCTGCTGACCTACCTGGAAGCCCAGGACAGGGCCGTGGCCGTGGACAGCATGGAAAGGCGCAAGCCCCGCTTTGAAGCCCGCCCCTACGCCCTGGCCAACCCGCAATTCAAAGCCCTGCCCCTTTTCGGCAATTTCAGGGGTCATGACAACCCGGAGCTGATTCTGGGTTTGGCCCCGCCGCCCCAGGTGATTTTCAAGACATTTGCCGCCATGGGCCATGACCCGGTGGAACTGCAGCAGAAAACCGGGATCCCGGTCGTGATTCTGAATTACGGCGATCTCGGGGTCAACCGCCGCCATTTCTACCAGGCCCTCGAGATCATGGGCGTGGTGCTCGACAGGCAGGCACGCGCCCGGCGGCTGATTTCATTTTTTGACGCCGCCATCGCCGACCTGAAAGGCCGCACCGCGGACATTCCGGACGATCAACGGCCCGCCTGCTTTGTCGGCGGTATCGCCTTTAAAGGTCCCCATGGCTTCCAGGCCACGGAACCGGGCTATCCGCCCTTTGTCTTCGCCGGTCTGCGAAACCTGGCCCACGATCCCAAAATGGGAAAAACCGCCCTGCGCCACAGTAATATCGCCAAGGAGAAAATCGTGTTGTGGGATCCCGGATTTCTTTTCATGGATCTTTCCACCCTGCAGATGGGCAACGGGTCCGGCGCCCTGCACGAGTTGAAAACCGACCCGGCCTACCGAAGCCTGACAGCCGTAAAAAACGGCCGGGTATACGGGCTTTTACCCTACAACTGGTACACCCGGAATTTCGGATCCATCCTGGCCAATGCCTATTTTCTGGGAAATTTGTTTTTCCCGGAGCGGTTCACCGACATCGACCCGGTTGCCAGGGCGGACGAAATTTATCTTTTTCTCGTCGGAAACCCGGTTTTCAAGCAGATGAACGGCGCGTTCGGGGAACTAGCGTTCAAACGCATACCACTTAAGGGCGATTGACGCATTTAGTTTAAATTCTGTCATTCTGAGGAGTGAAACGACAAAGAATCCCTCACGAGGGAGCATAGCCTTTACCCGCCGGGGACTCTTCACCGCGCTCAGAGTGATAAAACCAGAACTGATTTTAAGATAAGGTGAATTTGCATGCATCTTGAAGACGGAACCATCAACCCGGACTACACCCGTTATGTGGGGCGGAAAATCTTTCTTATCACCGCGGGGGGCCTGATTCTTGGCCTGATCGCGATTTACAGCCTCTCCCGGGGGGCGGCCGAGCTTTCCCTGCTGGAGGTTATCCGCTCCCTGACCGGCGCCGGTGTGCTGAAACAGCACAACCTGATCGTCTGGAAAATTCGCCTGCCCCAGATTCTGGCGGCCGTTGTGGCCGGGGCCGGTCTGGCCGTTTCCGGCGGGGTCATGCAGTCGGTCCTGAGAAACCCGTTGGGTTCACCATTTACACTGGGGATCTCCCATGCAGCGGCCTTTGGCGCCGCCCTGGCCGTCATGGCCCTCGATTCCGGCGTGATGTCCGCTATCCACATGGGGTCGCTAACCCTTTCAAGCCCCGGCCTGACCACCCTGTCAGCCTTTGTTTTCAGTCTGGCGGCAGCCCTGGTGATCGTGGCAGTTTCAAAAATGCGGGGTGCCTCACCGGAGGCGATGGTGCTGTCAGGGGTGGCCCTCGGCGCCCTGTTCACGGCCGGGACCATGTTTTTGCAGTTTTTCGCCGATGACGTGCAGCTGGCGGCCATGGTCTTCTGGACCTTCGGGGATACGGCCCGGGCCAGCTGGACGGAACTGGGCATCCTGACGGTAGTCACGCTGGGAGCCCTGGCGTTTTTTATCCTGAACACCTGGAACTACAATGCGGTGGACGCTGGTGATGAAACCGCCCGGGGACTGGGCGTCCGGGTGGCACGCATCCGCCTGGCCGGTATGCTCATCGCCTCCCTGGTCACCGCTTTATCCGTGGCCTTTTTAGGCATCATCGGATTTGTCGGCCTGGTGGCCCCCCACATGGTCCGGCGGCTGATCGGGGCTGACAACCGCTTTCTGCTACCGGCCACGGCCGTGGCCGGAGCCGGCCTGCTCCTGGTTTCCGATACGGTTGCCCGCCTGATACTGGCACCCCATCTCGTACCGGTCTCCATCCTGACCGCCTTTATGGGGGCACCGGTTTTCATTTACCTGATTGTAAGGGGGCAAAACCGTTGATGTTAAATGTTGACCAGGTCGCTTTCGGCTACAACGGCCGCCGGGTGCTCGACGGCCTCAGTTTCGGGGTTGAAAAGGGTGAAGTCCTGGTGATTCTTGGCCCCAACGGGGTGGGTAAGACAACCCTGCTGCGCTGCATCAACGGGATTTTAAATCCTGCGGCGGGAACCGTAATGGTCGAAGATCAGGATGTGCTGAAAATGGACGCCCTGGCCGTGGCCCGGCGGATCGGTTACGTGGCCCAGAATCAGGCCGTCGGCCGCCTCACCGCCTATGATGCCATTTTGATGGGGCGTCGGCCCCACGTGCGCTTCCGGGTGACGCCCAAAGACCTGCGCCTGGTCGACGGCGCCATAAAGAGCCTGCACCTGGAGGATCTGGCCATGCGCTACATCGACCGCATGAGCGGCGGCGAATTGCAGAAAGTTGCCATCGGCCGGGCCCTGGTTCAGGAGCCGGGGCTGCTGCTCCTGGACGAACCCACCAGCAGCCTCGATCTGAAAAACCAGGTCGAAATTCTCAGCCTGGTCCGGCACATCGTGCACGGGCACGGTGTGTGTGCGGCGATGACCATGCACGATCTCAACCTCGCCCTCAGGTACGCGGACAAGTACATCTTTTTAAAAGACAGCCGCATCCATGCCGCCGGCAGTTCAAAGACGGTCAGCGCCCGAACCATCGAAGAAGTCTACGGCCTGCCGGTTGAAATACATCAGAAAAACGGGTATCCAGTGGTTATACCCCTGGACCCGCCAGAAAGGAGTCACGCACATGAGCTGCACCTATCCTGAAGAAAAAATTAAACAGACCATCGCCTTTCACGGCCACTCCTGCCCGGGCCTGGCCATCGGCATCCGGGCGGCGGAACTGGCCTGTGAGCGGCTGGGCACACCGGCCCAGAGCGACCTGGTAGCCGTGGCCGAAACCGACATGTGCGGACTGGACGCCATCCAGTTTCTCACCGGCTGCACCTACGGCAAGGGCAACCTGATCCACAGGGACCATGGCAAAATGGCGTTTTCCTTCTATGATCGCAAAACCGGGCAGGGGTTTCGGGCGCTGCTCAATCCTGCGTCCCAGACGGCCAAATGGAAGGAGATGCGGGACCTCATGAAAAAAGTCCTCGGCAACACGGCCAATGAACAGGAACAGGCCAGATCGACAGCCCTGCGGGCCTCACAGACAGATCGCTACATGCAGCTGCCCCTCGAAGAGATGTTCCTGGTTGAAGAGACGCCCGCACCGCCGCCCCGTCCCGCACGGATCCTGGAGAGCCTGGCGTGCGAGCAGTGCGGTGAGGTGACCATGGAGTCCCGCACCAGAAGGTTTGACGGGCAGACGCTCTGCATTCCCTGTTTCGAGAAGGTGGAGCAGAAAGTATAGAAGATGGGCTGGAAAGGGACAAGGGCTCCCCTCCCTTGACGGGAGGGGCTGGGGGAGGGTGTCCTGCCCGCAGGCAACTTTTCCGGTACACCTCAAATGAAATTGTTTCTGCTGATTTGTCTCCAGATCGGTAAGAGCTCTCAAAAACCATCACCTATGGTGCAAGGTCTGGATTGCTTGCCCGCTATATAGGAACCCGGCACAGGTAGTGCAGGTTGAACGGGTCGGGTTCCATCTCTGTGGGTTCGACATCCTCAAACCCGGCTTCCCGGAGCAGGGCTTCGGCCTGCGCCTGCCCCCACATCATACCCAGGCCGGTGCCGTTGTCATTCAACCCCACCGGCATGCAGTGCATGAGGCTGACCGTGTAGAGAAACGGCCCCATGGGGTGGTCCAGATTGTCCCCGTGCCGGGACCCGGCCTTGATGTCAACCATGGAAAAGAGGCCGCCCGGAGCCAGCATCCAGCGGATACCCTGCAGTGCCTCCAGGGGCCGGGTCTGGTCGTGGATGGCGTCAAAGGCGCAGATGTAATCGAAACGTTGCCGCCACTTTGCGTCACCCGCCAGGCCGGCGGCATCCGCCTCTTGGAAGACGGCATTGGAAAGGCCTGCAGCCTGCGCCGCGCGCCGGGCAACCGTGATGGCCCCCGGATGATTGTCGATCCCGATGAAAGTGCTGTTGGGAAACGCCGCTGCCATCAGGTTGACCGCCAGACCCTGACCGCACCCTAGGTCGCACACCCGGATGCCATCGGTCAGGCGCACCACCAGTTTACCGTCGTCCACGGACGGCAGAAATTCACTCACCAGCATCTTTTCATGCTTGGCATCGGCCAGTTCTCCCATAAACTGCTGGAAATCGGGATAGTTTGAAAAGGGTACGCCGTCCCCGGTTTGAAAGCCGGCATTGACCGCTTCCAGGGCACATTGGGTCAGCAGGGGGATCTCCTGGGTGTAGACGCCCAGGTTGTTGCTGCCGGCCCGGCGGGTTAGAAAGGCGGCGCGTTCCGGCGGAAGATAATAGGTTTCGCTACCATCCGGGGTTTCGCCCAGCTCGAGGATGCCGCCGGTCACCACGATCCCCAGCCACTCTTTCAGATACCTGGCGTTGAGTCCGGATGCTGCGGCGAGTTCCTCGATGGTCACCGGTTTGTTCTGGTCTTCCAGGGTGTCGAAAATACGGTTTTTATATCCGATGCCCAGGGCCAGGTTCAGGGACCCGCTGTTTAAAATTTCCGTCAGTCTCGTTGAAAAATCACCCATTCTTTGTCCTTTAAATTAAAGCCCTTATCTGTCGGCAGAAAATGGAACGCATACACTTGAAGCCGGCTCAATTTACGAAAAAGCACTCCAGGTAGCAGTGCCCAGGCTGTAAAACCTTTTTCTCTCAAGCTCTCACAAACTTCAATAACAACGAATAGTCGTGATTATCGGCCGCTTTTAATGCGCAAATATATGCTTTCCGGACCGCCCCCTGTTTTGTAAGATTGGCACTGCCCCAGGTGAAAGGTGCTGCTTTAAAAATTTTCTCAAGAATCAGATCAGCCATCAGCCTGGCATGGCGACCGTTGCCGTTGGCAAACAGATGGATATAGACCAGTCTGTGGTGAAACCTGGCTGCAAATTCATCCGGCGAATAGGTATCAATTTCAACCCAGACATTTGCATCATCGCACAATAATTTCAGTTCCACGGCAATCTCAACCCGGGGCACACCGATATTTTTATCCGTTTTTCTGAGTTGTCCAGCCCATTTCCAGACATTACCGAACATCCTTTTATGGAGAAGGCGGATAAAGTCAGCGTTTAAAATATTACTGCGTTTTAACTGATCCGCCCACTGATAAGCCCTGTTTATGTTGTCCATTTCCCAGCGGTCAAGTTCGGCCCGGGAGGTAACATGCGTCAATAAAAGGCCTTCCATTTCATCATATTCCAATGGTGTTGCACCATCTGCATAATCAATACTCATTTGTCAATTTCCCACAGTGATTTGGGCATGGTTCTGATCAATTCATTCACCGCAGTTTCAAAAGCTTTTCTTTGCTCCCTTTCAGACAATCCCTGATCTTCAAGAGCCATGGTATGCGCAACGCGCAACATTCGTTTTTTAGCCACCTGCCGGGCCTGATTTCTCAGAGTGTCTTTAAGCGTTTGGCGAGGAACAAAACCATAAACAAACACGCATCCAAACGCGTCGGCGACACGCCGCATGGTTTTCAGGGTTACGCTTCCGCCCACTTCATCCTGCTCAATACGGGTTATCCGGGACTTACTCACCCCTATTCTGTCACCAAGCTGACGGGTGCTGAGCCCCAAAGCGTCGCGGATTGCACGTATCCAACCTTTTGGGGGGGGATTAACAGCCCGTAACACTGAAAACCGTTTTAAGGTCGTATCCAGCTGTTCCAAGATTAGATTTTTAAGATCTTTCTTCATTTCGCACACATATATATATTCATTAAAATAACTTTTGACCATATATATATGTTCATTATTGGGTTGTCAATATCTTAAATGCCAGCTGTTAGAGCAATTTTCAAAAATATGTTCCGATTGGTCTATCCTGTCATTCTGAGGAGTGTAACCAGTCTTCGCCAAAGGCTTACGTCTTCGCCCCATGGGCTACGCCGCACAAGACGCCCGGCACGCGACGAAGAATCCCTTACAATGAAAGATATCCTTGGCATGCGGGGGACTCTTCGCTGCGCTCAGAGTGACAAAGTAACGGAATGTATCTATGAAAATCGGTATAGGTATTAAGAAAAGAGCATCATAACGGGGATGTTTGTAGCGGAAACCAAACTTTGTACCGAAGTGTTGACCTGGAAATCTGAAGCGGGCAGCAGAATGTTTTCAAATCAGCCGATCAGCCCCACCACCGCCCCGGTCATACTGGTGGCCAGGGTGCCGGCGATGATAGACCGAAACCCGAGGGACACGATCTCGTCACGCCGTTCCGGGGCCATGGTACTCAGGCCGCCGATCATGATGCCGAGGCTGCCCGGGTTGGCAAACCCGCACATGGCATAGGTCATGATGAGCTGGCTGCGATCGCCCAGGGCGCCGGTCGGCAGGTTGCTTAAATCGAGATAAGCCAGAAATTCGTTGAGGATCGTCTTGGTGCCCATGAGGGCACCGGCGGTGGTCGCCTCGTGCCAGGGCACGCCCATGAGCCAGACAGCCGGTGCCATGATAATACCCAAAATCCGCTGCAGGGTGATGGGTTGTCCGCCCGGTTCGGGCAGGAGTCCCAGGATGAGGTTGGCCAGGTGGACCAGGGCCACCAGGACAATCAACATGGCGATGATGTTGATCAGCAGCTGAATGCCGCTGATGGTTCCCTTGGTAATTGCATCCATGGCGCTGTGCGCGGTTTGCGGTATTTCGATATTGCCCGGTGTGGGTGTGTCCGTTTCGGGTACCATAATTTTTGAGATGACCACGGCCGCGGGTACACTGATAATAGAGGCGGTCAGGATGTGGCCCATGATGTCCGGAATGGTGCGGCTCAGAATGCTCGCATAAAGCACCATGACTGTTCCGGCAATAGTGGCCATCCCGCAGGTCATCAGGGTAAACAGCTCGCTGCGCGTCATCTGCGCCAGGTACGGCCGGATGAACAGGGGGGCTTCCACCATACCGACAAAAATATTGGCGGAAACACTCACCCCCTCGGCCCCGCCCAGTTTTAATGATTTTTCGAGTCCCCAGGCAAACCCGCGCACTACGATGGGTAATATTTTCCAGTAGAAAAGAAGGGCGGAAAGGGCGCTGATCACCAGCACCAGAGGCAGCGCGTGGAAGGCCAGGATGAAACTGGATCCGGGGAATTTTTCATCGAAAGGCAGCGGTCCGCCACCGAGATAACCGAACACCATGGATGTGCCGGCCCGGGTGGAAGCCTCCAGGGACATGACGATATCGTTCAGGGTAATGAAAAAACTCCTGAAAACAGGCACCTTGAGCAACAGTACCCCAATCGCCAGCTGCAAGACCATCCCGACAATCACAAGTCGGAGACTGACCTTGCCGCGATTCTCACTGATCAGCCAGGCCAGACCGGCAAAGGCTAAAAACCCGATCAGGCTCTGCAGTATACCCATAATGCCTCCGACCCTAAGGCTCCTTGGACGTGAACGGCATCGTCAATTCATAAGCGCCCGAATCCAGGCGGGCCTCAACGGCAAGACCGCTTTTCTCGAATACCCGCATCATGCCCTTGTTCGAGGCCAGTACATCCGCGGTAAATCCCGGGACACCCCGCTCTTTGGCCAGTTTCATCAGCATGGCCAGCATGTAAGTTGCGATCCCCAGGCCTTCATACTCGCCATCGACAACAAAGGCCACATCCGCGTATGGCTGCGGCCCAGTCTTTACATACCTGGCCTCGGCAATGATATGGCCTTGGCCGGGCTTGCCTACCAGGCCGACAATGGACATGGTCACCCGGTAGTCTACGTTCACATAGGACTGCATTTTCTCGTGGGGCATGGCTTTAATGGCCGTGAAGTAACGGTAATAGACCGCTTTATCGGAAAACCGGTAAAAAAGGCGCCTCATCTCTTCCTCATCTGATGGGCGGATGGCCCGGAAACGGATCTGGGTGCCGTTTTTAAAAGTGTGTTCGGCCGCCACATCGGCGGGATACAGGTGGGCCGAATCAGCCAGGAAAATCTGGTCGGGATAGATGATGTTTTTCTTTTTAGCCTCTTCGACCAGGGCCTGCCGGTCCTCGGGGTGAGCAATATCGATCAGGGCCTGGGCCCTTTCGCGGATCGTCCGGCCGGCCAGATTGGCAACCCCGTACTCGGTCACTAACAGATCCACGGCATGGTTCTGGCCGAGTTGATTGGAATACTCATCCACGGAAAGCAGGATGTTGGGGGCCCCCTCAAGGTTGCGGCTGGTCAGGCCAATGATTATTTTGCCGCCCCTGGATATTTCCGCGCCGTTGCAAAAATCGCCAACTTCCCCCGGCCCCACCGCCAGGTTGCCCTGTCCCGTGTGCAGGGCGATTTTTCCGGACAAATCCACCTTGCGGGCCTGCAGAATCGCTATGAAACGTTTATTGCGGCCAACCTGCAGGGGGCTACACACCTTATCAACGGCCTGGAATTCGACCAGGGGGTTGCGATGCAGCCATTTCATCAGGATTTCCGTCCCGAAGGCATAGGAAACCAGCGACTTGCCCCGCCACACCTCTTTGTAGCGGTTGGTCACCGCACCGCTTTTCACCAGATCCATGAGGGCATCGGTCATAAACGGGGAGTGAATGCCAAGGTTGCGCCGACGCGTCAGGTGGCGGCTGAGCGATTCAAATAGCGGACCGATGGAAAACCCGAGGCAGCTGCCGTCTTCGATCAGCGAAGCCACGTTTTCTCCGACCCGATCAAAGGTTTCATCGACAGGAAAGCGGTCGAAACAGATCAGATGCCGGTCATTTTCCACCAGCATGTCGAAATCGGAAACCGGAACCAGGGTGTCCCCGTAGGTCACCGGCATCTGCGGGTTGATTTCACCGACCACCAGCGAAGCCTGTTCCATGGCCTGCCGGGCCACATCTACGGCCACCCCCAGACTGCAATAGCCGGCGTCATCCGGAGGGGTTACCTGAATGAAGGCCACGTCGATGCTGAGTACCCGGGAACCAATCAGGTGGGGAATCCCCGAAAAACGACTGGGAATCAAATCCACCTGCCCGCTGGCAATGGCTTCTCCGGCCGCCCAGCCGGAAAAAAATGTTTTCAGGCGGAACTTGTGGCTTTTAATCGTGTCTATCGAAATGGCGCTCAGGCTGACCAGCTGGATCAATTCCAGATCCTGGAGGTTGGGGGCATCTGTTTCCATCAAAGTTTGAATCAGATACTGGGGTTCGGCTACACCTGTACCAAGAAAAATGCCCATGCCGGGCTGGATTTTTTCCAGTACGGTTTCCGCGGAAACCAGCTTCTCCCGCCACTGGTCTTTTTCGGTTTCAACCATGGATTATTCCTCCGCTGGTCTTACGGTGGCTGGTACAATCAAAAGCACATCAACTATTCATGTCACTCTGAGCGTAGCGAAGAGTCCCCCACATGCCAAGGTTGTGCTATATCGAAGGGGATTCTTCGTCGCTTCGCTCCTCAGAATGACAGCTCAGTCTTCCTTCCTTGGCGATATCATATATCGCAGCCAATGCCGGAACGTGTTGTCTTTTAGCAGAGCCCGGTCGAGGATATCGAACTCCCGGGCCAGGCGGGCCGGGTCTGAAAACACATGGTCCCTTTTGGTCATCTGTTCGTCCGGATCGAGCTCTTTGACCACCGTGGCCGGGTTGCCGGCGGCAATGGTGTTGGCCGGTATATCCCGGGAAACGACAGCCCCGGCTCCGATAATGCTGTTCTCGCCGATGGTGACCCCTTTACAGATGATAACACTGTCGCCAACCCAGACATTCTCTTCGATGGTGACGGGTGCCGTGGTCCCCATGGAAACCCGGTTGTAAATGTCATGCCAGTCCGAATCGGCGATGTAGACGTTGCTGGCAAACATACAGTTGTCCCCGATGGTGACGGCGTGGGCCGACCCGATCCGGACCCCCGGGCAGATCAGGCTGTAGCGGCCGATTTTGATGCGGCCCAGACCTTCGGCCGCGGGCCAGACGGACAGCCGGACCTTATTATCCGGTGCGGCAATCACCGTGGCATAGTCCCCGATCTCAATGGGCGTGCCGAACAGGCGGACATTCCAGGGTTTCATGAAAGCAAACCCCTTGCCCAGAAATTCCAGTTGGGGTCGAATGAAACGATTGGTGTAGAACTTCTGAAATTTCAGGTAGGCTCTTTTAATAGCATATGGACGGTGGTCTTTGCGCAAGGTCCACTCCCATCAAAAATTTACAGCCGCCGGTACCGACTTTTCCAGGTGGTCAGTGGAAGCAATTTGCGGCCCGGCCGACCGGCCTGCGTTTTTCCAGAAGTCGTGATCAAAGAGGCCCGCTGCCGGTGTGAGGCGATAGATCGCATCCGCGGCCATCAGTACGACGGCATTGGTCCACGAGACCTTCTCTTCCGGCCAGATCGTCCGCTCGGGTATGGTAAAACCGCACCAGTAGGAACCATCCGGGTAGCGATAGTCCTGCAGCAGCCTGAAAATTTTGGCCGCTTGTTTCCGGTCACCGGTCGCGGCGATGGCCATACACAGTTCCGAGGTTTCCGCAATGGTAATCCAGGGCTCGTCACTGACGCATTTAACCCCCCCGCCGGCCACAAAGAACTTTGCCAGGCAGGTATCGATACGCTGCCGGGCTTGCTCACCGGTAACCGCACCGGTCAAGACCGGATAGAATCCATCCATGGAAAACCGGGACTTGGTGCGATCAAAAAGGTGCGGCCGGTTGACGATGGCATCTTGCAGCCGCGTCATGGCGGCCACCCAGCCGGCGTGCTCTTTGTCGAGCGTCAGGGCCAGGGAAACCGCACATTTGAGGCTCATGTAAACCGAACTGGAACCTGTTAACAGGGCTTTGGGATCAACGATTCCCGCGGGGCTCATGGCCCAGTGGATTTCACCGCCGGGCTGCTGGAATTTCAGGGCAAATTCAATGGCCGCCCGGACGGTTGCCCACATGGATGCAACAAAGTCAGCATCACCAGTGATCAGGTAGTGGTGATAGAGCCCCACCGCTATGTAGGTGGTCATGTTGGTATCCCGGGTGCGATCTTCGGGCTGTCCGTCTTTATAGGCCGAATACCAGCTGCCGTCTTCCAGCTGCATGCGCCGCATCCACTCATAGGCTTGCCGGGCCCGGGCATATTGGCCGCCAATGGTCAATCCCATGGCGGCTTCGACATGGTCCCAGGGATCGGTTTTGTCACCCTCGCTCCAGGGTATTTCCCCGTTTTCTTTCTGCGTAGCCGCAATGCGGCGGGTCACTGCCGCAACATCAACCGGGATGTCCACCTCTACGTGATCACTATCTTTGTACATGTAACGCTCAACCTCGTTTTTTAGTATTCAATCAAGTTTGACAGAATATTTCACGATTTCCCCGGAACCTGCAAGGAAAATTCTTGACTCAGGTGGAAATACTGGCGAGGGTGATGAATTCAATCGTTCAATGGAAACCCAGCTTGTTCGGGAAAGGTTAAAAAATGAATTCCAGATTTCACGGGGTTACCAGTCTGCTGCTTGAAAGCCTGGCAATTGTAATCGGATTTACGGCCGTCTGGCAGGCCCATAAAGTGGCCGGGGTGATTTATGCCATCCTGATTCTGGCAGCGGTACCGGTTATTCTCTATTCTTACTGTTCAAAATGCGAGGTCCGGCTCACCGGCTGCCGCCATGTCATTCCCGGACAGATCACCCGGCTGCTGCCGGCCCGGGAAAATGAGCAATACGGCATCCTTGACTACGTCGGTTTAACGTTACCGGCAGCGATACTGGTGGCCTATCCGCAACCCTGGCTCCTTGAAAATTTGACGCTGCTGATCCTTTTCTGGGCCTGCCTGGCCGGCGGCCTGGTTCAGATTCTTCTAAAAGTCTGCAAGGGGTGCGGAAACCGCAAGTGCATCATGTGTCATCTCCGCAACTAGAACGCTTGTCACTGTTCGTAACACCTTTTAAGTCTTGATAATATCCCACTCGGATGGCAGCCTCCCCTCCCTTGACGGGCGGGGCTGGGGGAGGGTGCCCTGCCCAAGGGCAATCTTTCTGATTCACACCGCGGCAACCCCAAAAGCACCCCCACCCGTGCAAGCCGAACATGGGTAACACTTTAGACCGGAGACATAGG
>CAZYGG010000005.1:41108-95464 GCA_964647585.1 uncultured Desulfobacterales bacterium | reverse complement strand
GTTACCTATGTTATCAGATTGCACGCACCCGGCCTCCCCCGTCAAGGGGGAGGAGCAAAACCTTCACCTCTAGCCGATCCGGTTTTGACTGAAAAACAAGGCCTTTCACCCGACCAACTGGACCAGGGTCTCTGCGCTGCCGACCGCAGCGAACGGGTCAGCCCGCTCACGAGAAACCGGAACTGGTTCCCGCTGAACAGGTCTTGCCGACGCCTCCATCCATGAAGCTGGCACAGCTCATCAGTTTTTCGACCTGCGCGGTGCCGCAACCCGGACATTCGACCTGCTGTTCATCACCGGCGAACACCAGTTTCTCAAAGCAGGTATCACACTTTTTGCACTTATATGCGTAGATCGGCATGACTCTATCTCCTATCCGCGAAGTCTCTGCGCACCGGTGATCAGCAGGGATTTGAACCGGTCAAGGGATATGGGGCAGGTCTGCATGGGGATTCCCATCCAGTCACAGTACTCCAGGAACTCTTCAGGCTTCTCCGCCAGGTACTGGTCCAGGTACCCGATGCCGTCAAGAACAATCGCTCCACCCGTGTGCTTTGGGAAATTCTCGTTGGCAAGCCCTTTGTCCCAGCCCTTGAACACCTGTTTGCGGAATTTCACCCACCCCGGCGTCATCCACCACACCGGCTCGCCACCAACCAGGTCAGCAGCAATCTTTTCGCGCTCTTCTTCACTGGCCAGCATATCCATACAGTGGGTGGCATCTATACGAGCGACATCATCACCCAGTTCGGCGATAATGTCCTGCATACGCCGGGTGGGATTATCCACGTTCACATAGCAGAACTTGCCGCCATAGATTACGAGGACCTTTTCTGCGAGCTGCCGGCCCTTTTCTATTTTCCGGAGTAATTGGCGCTCCAGTTCCGGAATGCCCTGGTGCAGGCCCGGAGTGGTGAACAGCAGGTGCTGCGTATCCAAAAAACCGTCAGCCTGCAGGTGGTTTAATTCAAGACTCATGGTGCCGCAGGAGACAATGGCGATATTCTCAAATGACGGCGTACTCATTTTGCACCTCACTTCCGGTTGCGATCATCGCAACGGCTTTCCCGGTCCGTGAATCGTTTCACGGGGACGGTTGCAGCACGGTTTCGATGGCCGTTGTCAGGGTTTCCATGGTTTGAAGACCGACAAAGCGTTCAACCTCCCGGCTTTCTTTATACAGGATCAATGTGGGGATGCTGGCAATGCCCAGCTGCATGGCGGTCTCCCTGTTTTCATCCACATCCAGCTCGGCGACGGATACCCGGTCTTTGTATTTTACAGCCAGATTGTCGATGATCGGTTTCTGGGCCCTGCAGGGTCCGCACCAGGGCGCGTTGAAATCAATCAGTGAGACACCCTGCCCGATCATCTCTTTGAACGGCTCCCGACTTGTCGCTTTTACCTGGTTCACAGCAACTTCTCCTTGCCCCAATATAGGGTTCCAGTTTCCATACACGGTTACGGTACTGTGGCGTTTCAATGAAACTATCTATCAAGAAGCATGCCATTTAGGGCCGCCCGGCCCCAAACAACACTTCAATTTGTCAAATATTTCGATTCTCAATTAAAACGGATTGTTGGGTTCTCATGGTTGTGTGATTACCCGCCGGGTGGAAGAGGCTTGACATCCTTTCTTTGCTTGAATACGGTATTGGCTGGTTGTAAAGTTACGCCGGGTAACGCTTGGTGACGTATCTAACCGTAACCATTTCCTGAAGGCTGCCGACACATGCAAGACAACACCCATGCAATCTGGAACCTGCGCATTGCCAATCACATCTTCAATTCCATGGCCGACGGCGTGTTCACCCTGGACATGACCGGCCGCATCTCATCCTGGAATAGAGCCATGGAACGCATCAGCGGCTATACGGCGGCCGAGGCGCTGGGACAATCCTGTGCCCTGATTCAATGCAACCGCTGTTTCGGAACCCAGTGTCCGTCCGGTATTCAAAAATGTAAAATCATGGAGCGCAAAAGTTCGGAAGCCAAGGAGTGTTTCCTGCAACACAAGGACGGCCATGACGTGGCGATTATAAAAAACGCGTCGGTGGTGACCGACGGCCAGGACAATGTCATCGGCGTGGTGGAAACCGTCACCGACGTTACCGAACTCAACCGGGCCCGACAGGAAGCCGAGGCAGCGGCCCTGCGACTGGGGGAGCTGCACCGCCTGAACAACATCATTGGGAAGAGCGCCGCCATGCGGGTTGTCTTCAAAGCGATCAAGGCGGCTGCCGCCAGTGACGCGACCGTGGTGGTACAGGGTGAGAGCGGTACCGGCAAGGAACTCGTGGCCAGTGCCATCCACTACAACAGTGACCGCAAGGGGCGCCCGTTTATCACGGTCAATTGTTCGGCCCTGCCAGCCAACCTCATCGAGAGCGAACTGTTCGGCCATGTGAAGGGATCCTACACCGGGGCCACCCGCGACCGCATGGGCCGTTTTGAAGAGGCTGCCGGCGGAACGGTTTTCCTGGATGAAATCGCGGAACTCAGCCCCTTTATCCAGGTCAAGCTTCTGCGGGTCCTCCAGGAGCGGGAAATCGAACGGGTGGGAGAATCGCGCCGGCGCAGGATCGATGTCCGCATCCTCACCGCGACCCACAAGGACCTGTACGCCCAGGTCCAGGCCGGTCACTTCCGCGACGACCTCTACTACCGCCTCAAAGTGTTCCCGATTCATCTGCCGTCTTTGCGGGAACGGCGGGAAGATGTCCCGATCCTCGTCAGCCATTTCATAAAGCTGATGAATAAAAAGACCGGAAAAAATATCAGCGGCCTCACCGCCTCAGCCATGCGCCTTTTCATGGACTACCCGTGGCCGGGAAATGTCCGTGAACTGGAGAACGCCATTGAGCATGCCTTTGTATTGTGCAGCCGGAACCGGATCGATGTGCTGGATATCCCGATCGAGATCCGTACGGGGGAAAGCGCACCGGCCGGTTTATCGCCGGCGGCTCCCAATGCGCCGCCGCAAGCCGCCAAGAAAAAGCTTACCAAAGATCTGCTGTTGAGTCTTTTAAAAGAGTGTGAATGGAACAAGGCCGCCGTCGGCCGCCGGGTGGGCCTGAGTCGGCCGGCAATCTACAAGCGCATGAAAAAATGGCAGATTCCGCTTAGCAATCCTGAAGACGAGTAAAAGCTATCTCAAAACTCGCTCAGAAATCTCCGGGAAAGCCCTGAAAACAATAGTCTCGCGCCAAGACCCAAAGGCGCAAAGGAAAACCCAAGAACGGGATTCTATCGCGCTTTCGTGCGTAATTAACTTCGATTTTGACCTTCTTTGCGCCTTGGCGTCTTGGCGCGAGGCATGGTTTTGTTTTTGGTTTTCTTGTGGGAGCGGCATCTTGCCGCAAACATCGCGGGTCTTCGAATCACATCTTCTTCATCAGTTGGTTGGCCGCGGTGAGCAACGGATCCCAGACCGGGCCAAAGGGCGGTGCGTAAGCAAGATCCGTCTGGCTGAAAGCACTGACCGTCATCTTGGCATGCAGGGCCACGGCCGCTGCGTTGATCCGGTGGGCCGCCCCCTCGCGCCCGACCATCTGCACACCCAGCAGGCGCCCGGACGCTTTATCCCCGATCATGTGAACCCGGATAGGCGTGGAGCCGGGATGGGCGTGCGCCCGTGACCTGGTTTTGACGGTGACACTTGCCGGTCGAAAACTGCCCTTCTCAGCTTCAGCCAGAGTCAGGCCGGTGCGGGCCACTTCCAGGTCAAATACCTTAAAGACGGCTGTTCCCACGATGCCATCGAGATCGAGATCACCGCAGCGGACTTTCAGTTGTCCGTCAGACATCTCAATTTTTTCCACCGCGTGCCCGGCATGCAGGTCGACGCCGTTTTCCTGAACCTCCGCCTGTACCGTGCCGGCCAGGTCCCTGTCCAGCCAGGGCAAAAAGACCGGACCGGGTTTTACCATAGCCACATCGATGGACCGGGCCCGCAGGGCTTCGCACATTTCCAGCCCGATGTAGCCCATGCCGACGATCACGACTTTTTTCACGGCCTTCGCTTTAATGAAAGCCTTGATCCGCCGGCCATCTTCCAGGCTCTTCAGGGCATGAACATAAACGCGTTAACTATTCAACGGCAATTCAGCGATGATCGCTTTCAATTCGCCCAGGTCCCCTCTATCGGGATGCCCCACGGCCGTGGCGGCGTCGTCCAGCCACACCGGCGGCTGGGGTTTGGATTTAGCCTTTTCAAGAACCTTAGGATTGACTTCGCCCTGGCAGCTGTAAGTTCCCAGAACCGCGGCGGCGGCAGCCAGTTCCCGGGCGGTCTGCATGGCCTGCTGCGCGTGTGCCGAGCCCTTGGCTGCGCCGTGGGTGGCAAACAGGAACACTTTCTGGTCGTCCTTTAATCCCTCGAGGTAAGCGGCGGCCTTCGGATCCGGTTTGCCCGCCATCAGCCAGAAACCCACCGCCACGAAATCATACGCCGCCGGGGCAGGGGCGTCGTCGACGAAGCTGATCTCCTTTTCACCCGGTAAGGATGCATGGATGATATCCGCCAGTTTTTTGGTGTTGTCGGTTTGGGTCGAGTAAATGATCAGTGATTTCATTGCAGTCTCCTTTCGTCGTTGGCTACGTGCCTTTGAATGTGTGGTTAGAACCTATCTCAGGGAAGATACTTCAACAAGCGTGCCAACCGAAAACGACCGCAATTCGCCTGAAAAAACGCGAGAATCCAATTTTGCATGTAAATTAGGGCTATTTTATCGTTTCTTCCCCCGGGAGGTAACGTAACCAAAACGTCACGGTGACGGTATTGTTTACATTGTGTATGCGGGGTAAAAAAACAAATCGACCCCGCGGGCCTATCCCGCGGGGCCGATCTGTTAAGGGTGAGGCAGGCTGGCCTCAAGCATCAGTGGAGGTATGCCAAGTGTACCCATGTAAATAGAGATAAAGAGCAAACTGGGTGCCAGATTCGCTTAGCCGGTAGGTGTCCAGACCTTTTTATTGAAAGAGGCTCAACGTCTAGAAGACATCTCAAAATCCGTTTTTTGAGATAGCTTCTACTGTTCGTCACTGTCGCCCATCTCGATGTCACGGCAATCGGGGTCGCTATCGCAGGGCGCTTCTTCGGGTTTCAATATCTGGTGACCTATCGCAAGCCTTTCGACGATAAACTTTGCATTGCAACTCGTACAATACCTATAAACCGGCGCATAATTTTCAGGCATTTCTATGGATGTGGCCTGCTCGCAGTAAGGGCATTGTACGTCCTTTGAAGATACTTCAGTGGCAACGGCTGAATGACGCATGACAATCCTCCTTGCGTAAGAAGGTTACCCGGATAAAGTTGCCCGGCCTGGCTATGAATATGAGCAACTTCCGTGCCACAAAAATTTACCCTGCGTCAAACTCAAATTTTCCTTGTAAAAGCATTCATATTTCTGCAGACTTGTATATTTGCAGGTGTAAAATATTTCGGGCAAACTCAAAAATGGATCTCACATGATACACACCGCCAGCGTATTAATTACCGACGACATTAGAAGCAACCGTTTCTTTGTCATGAACCACCTGAAGAAACAGGGATTCACGAATTTCTACGAGGCTGCTGACGGGCAAGCAGCCCTGGACCTTTTGCGGCAGCACAAAATTGACCTGGTCCTCCTGGATGTCATGATGCCGGAAATGGACGGACGGGCAACCCTCAAAGTGATCAAAAGCGACAGCGCCCTCAGGCACATACCGGTTATTATGATTACCGCACTCGACGACATGGACAGCACGGTGGAATGCATTGAAAATGGGGCCGAAGATTATATTCTAAAACCCTTCAACCCCGTTCTCCTGAACGCCAGAATCACAGCCAGCCTTGAGAAAAAGAGACTCCGGGACGTGGAAAGAGAATACCTGCGTCTTTACGATGCGACCACCGCCCTGCCCAACAAGGACCTCTTCCTGATGCGCCTTACCGAGGAACTCGAGCGTTCCCAGCTGCACACCTCCCTGTTTGGTGTCCTGGTAATCCGCCTGGAGCGCTACCGGATTCTGATGGAAAGCCTAGGCCAGAGTGCCGCTGAACACTATATCGTTGATTGTGCCCAACGCCTGTCGAGCTGTGCCCCGGCACGCGCACTGGTCGCCCGGCTGGGACGCAGTGAATTTGCCATGCTGCTCTATGATCTTGACCTGCCATCCGAAGCGATTGCGGCCGCCCGGGCCACTTTCAAAGAATTGGGCGTGACCATAAAAATTGAGGGGCATGAAATTACCGGAAAGATACAAATCGGCCTGACCTTCAGCTCCGCCGGCTACGATAATCCCCAGGATTTTCTGCGTGATGCCGGCCTGGCGGCTAACAGTGCCGACATCGAAACCGGGTATCAGATATTCGACAAAGATATGCACAAAGCGGCCATGCACCGCTTGACGCTGGAGCCCGAACTCAAGCGGGCCATTGAAACCAACCAGCTGGTGCTTTACTACCAACCCGTGGTCGATCTCACCTCCAGAAAAATTTCCGGTTTTGAAGCCCTGGTCCGCTGGATCCACCCTGAAAAAGGTCTGATCTCACCGAATGTCTTCATCAGCCTGGCCGAAGAAACCGGCCAGATCCTGCAAATTGGTAAATGGGTTCTCGAGGAGGCCTGTCGACAGGCTGCCATCTGGGAATCGCACGATAGCGGTCTTGACAACTTTGCAATCGGCGTCAACGTAAGCGCCCAGCAATTCACCCACCCGGAATTCATCGAAACTATCGAAGGTGCCCTTGATCGCGCCCGCTGCCGTAGCGCGAGCATTAAGCTGGAGCTCACCGAAACAGCCATCATTGACAACACCCGTCAGGTGGAAGGTGTTGTCAAACAGCTCAAGCAGCTTGACATCAAAACCGCCCTGGATGATTTCGGAACGGGTTACTGCTCGCTGAATTATCTTCACAGCTTCCCGTTCGACACCCTCAAAATAGACCAATCATTCATCCGTTACATCAATCGGGAAAACCGCAACCGGGACATTGTACAGAGCACCATCATGCTGGCGCACAAGCTCGGTATGGAAGTGATTGCGGAGGGCGTTGAAAGCCAGGAAGAGGCGGATGTGTTGCTGGCCATGAACTGTGATTTCGGCCAGGGGCACTATTTCAGTCGGGCGGTTCCGGTTGAAGAGGCCTCCCGACTGCTTGTGGAAGGTTTTAAAGCAAAATAAATCCGCCGATGCAAAATAGTAAAAGCGTGAAGCAAGCTAACCAGGTGAGAAATTTAGGGATGCTCTCCTAAAGGAGATTGATCGCCAGGTCCGACAACTCGGAGCGCTCCCCTTTCTCCAGGTTGATGTGTGCGTAGAGCTTTTGCCCTTTCATCTTCTCTATCAGGTAACTCAGCCCGTTCGACTGGCTGTCCAGGTACGGATGGTCTATCTGAAAGACATCACCGGTAAACACGATTTTGGTTCCCTCCCCGGCCCGGGTGATAATGGTCTTGACTTCGTGCGGGGTCAGATTCTGGGCTTCGTCCACCACAAAGAAGATTTTAACCAGGCTGCGGCCGCGGATATAGGCCAGCGGCGTTATCACGATTTTTTCTTCCTGGATAAGTTCACTGATCCGGCTGCCCGGCCCATTGGCGCTGTTATTGTGGTCCTGGATAACAGCCAGGTTGTCGTATAACGGCTGCATATAGGGATCCAGTTTCGATTGAATGTCACCCGGCAGGTATCCGGTGTCTTTGTTGCTCAGGGGGACAATCGGCCTGGCGATGAAAATCTGCCGGTAGCGCCTTTTGGTTTCCAGCGCCGCGGCAAGGGCCAGCAGGGTTTTGCCTGTCCCGGCCTTGCCGGACAGGGTCACCAGGGGGATATGGGGATTGGTAAGCGCGTTAATGGCAAACGCCTGTTCTGAATTCCGGGGCATGATGCCACAGCACCGGGTTTTATCAACCCGCTTAATTTTCCTGTCAAACGGGCTGTAGCCCGCCAGTGCTGACTTGCGGCCATTTTTGAGCACCAGAAATTCGTTTGGAAAAAGATTGTGCTGAAATTCAAACATCTCCCGGTCGAGTTCATAAGGGACCGCGTAAAGCCGGTCGATAACCTCTGCGGGAATGTTCTCCTCGGTGCGGCAGCCCTTGTACAGCTCGGTGATATCCTTTACCTGGTCGGTGGTGTAGTCCTCGGCCGGCAACCCCAGAGATTTGGCCTTCATCCGCATGTTGACATCTTTGGATATCAGGATAACCTGGCGCCGCGACTCTTCCAGGGCCAGCTGGTAGGCCGCATTCAGGATGTGATGATCGGGGCGGGCTATGGAAAAATTGGTTTTCAATTTTTCGTGGAAGCCATTTTCAAGCCGGACAACCAGTTTGCCTTTGCCGGGGCCTATGGCTACCCCGCCGTTGAAGATATTGTCCCCGCTGATGGTGTCGAGTGACCGGGTAAACTCCCGGGCGTGGAAGTTTAATATCCCCTTGCCCTTTTTAAACTGGTCCAGTTCCTCCAAAACGGTAATGGGAATCACCACATCGTTCTCTTCAAACTGGTAGAGGCAGGAACTGTCATGCAGGATCACGTTGGTGTCAAGAACGAATAACTTGGGCGCCGTCATGCACTGGACTCCTTAGGGGTTTCTCCCTAAAAAACAAAACCCCAGCAGCGTTTCCCTGGCTGCGGGGGTCATGGTTGCTGGTGTCTTTTTTGATGAAAAACAGACGGGAACATAATCTCCAAAACGGTCTGTGTTTTACATCGCCCGGTTAAGCTGCAAATGTTGCTGCATTTTTAATCAATCAAACCGATTTAAGCCTTACACAATATATAGCGCTTGTCAATAAATTAATTCAATATGTAGTGCCTACGGGCCGTTACGACAGTTGTACGTGGTACGATAGCACCCTGCGTGAATATAGATGGACCCTGTTTAAAAATTATTCAAATAGTGTTAAATGTAAATGATGAAACGCTACCTGATGATAGATGTGGGAGCGGGTACGCTCGACCTGCTTTACTACGACGCGTCTTCCGGCGAACACTTTAAAGCGGTTGTGAAATCACCGGTGCGTACGCAGGCCGATACAATTGAAAGCCTGCCGGGCAACCTCGTGGTTACCGGTGTTGAAATGGGCGGCGGCCGCGTATCAGCGGTGTTGAAAAACAGGGCCCAAACCCGGGCGGTTGCCATGTCGGCCGGGGCGGCGGCAACCGTCCATCACGACCCGGCCAGGGTTGCATCCGCCGGTATTGTCATCGTCTCCGACGAAAAAGCCCGCAGCCTGGCGGCCGCCCCTGATTACACCGCCGTCACCCTGGCGGATATTGAACCAGACAGGCTGCGACAGATTATCACCGGCCTCGGCGTTCCCTTTGAATTTGACGTTATCGGCCTGTGCGCCCAGGATCATGGCGTGCCCCCCCGGGATGTCTCCCACCTCGATTATCGGCACCGTCTTTTTGCCGAAGCCCTTGACCGGTCCCCTTTTCCGCACACCCTTGTTTACCCCGCCGACCAGGTGCCGGAGACCTTCAACCGGCTACGTTGCATGGCCCGGACGGCCAAACAACTGCCGGCCAAAGAGATCTTTGTGATGGACAGCGGCATGGCGGCCATCCAGGGCGCCTGCTGTGACCCGCTGTGCCTGGGGTTAAAGCGCTTCATGGTTCTGGATATCGCCACTTCCCATACGGTCGGGGCCGCCATAAGCGCAGGTGAAATTGCCGGCTTTTTTGAATACCATACCCATGACATCACCATAGAAAAACTGGACCGGTTGTTAACCGCACTCCCCGGAGGCGAACTCGATCATGCCGGGATTCTCAACGAAGGGGGACATGGGGCCTACTCCCGCAGGCAATTCGATTACCGTGAAAATGAAATCATCATCGCCACCGGACCCCGGCGCGCACTGATGGCCGGTTCCCGGCTGCCCTATGCAAACGGAGCCCCCTGGGGCGACAATATGATGACCGGTACGGTCGGAATCCTGGAGGCAATTCGAAAATACAAACAGGCCGGTTAAGGGCGCTACGCGTGTAGAACCAATCGCCTGAAAATCCCGAATGGCAGCCATTTATCTGTTGACATAAATATTTATAAGCTTAGAATTAATGTTTGTTATCGGGTGTAAAATGGGAAAACCAAACAATCCAGGGAGGGTTAGCAGATGACCAAAGCAGAACTGATTGAAAAAATGGCCAAGGACGCAAAGATCACCAAAGTCGCCGCTGGGGTAGCACTTGAATCTTTTATTGATGGCGTAACCAAGTCCTTGAAGAAAAAAGACGGCAAGGTCACCCTGGTGGGGTTTGGAACCTTCCAGAAATCAAGACGCAAAGCCCGGAAAGGCCGCAATCCGCAGACGGGAGAAACCATCAAAATCAAGGCCACCAACGTCGTGAAATTCAAACCGGGTAAGAAACTCAAAGACGCCATATAAACTGTTTTCCAAAACAAAACCCAAGGCAGCCGAAAGTATACCTCTATTTCCGGCTGCCTTTTTTTATGAACTTATCCTAAGTCAAGGAAACAACCTTCTCTTTGAGATAGACTGCAGGCAAAAACAAATTCAGGTACCCGAACCATGCACACCCCGACATACCCCGCAAAACTCTTCGTTGAACCGACAACCCATTGCAATCTGAAGTGCCGGATGTGTGTAAAACAGAGCCGCGACAATGGGATTGTGGAGGGGTTCCTTGATAGCAAGCGTTTCCAGGAGCTTTCCCCGATCTTTACCCATCTCGATACGGTTGTCTTTTCAGGCATTGGCGAGCCCTTGCTTCACCCGGAACTTGAACAGATGATAGCGGCCACCCGGTCAAGCCTCCCCGCTGAAAGCTTGATCGGCCTGCAAACCAACGGTCACCTTTTAGATGACAGCCGGGCCGCAAGCCTGATCTCAGCCGGCCTCGACCGAATCTGCATCTCCATGGACGGTGCCAGTGCCGACACCCTGCGCGAGAATCGCAGCGGCGCTGAGATGACACACATTGAAAACGCTTTCAGGGCCGTTGGCCGGGCCAGAAAAACCCCTAAGTCCAGGCCGGTTCAGCTCGGCATTGAATATGTGCTGATGCAAAACAATCTGACCCAGCTGCCCCGGGCCCTTGAACAGGCAGCCTTGAACGGAGCCACCTTTGCTATTGTCAGCCAGATGCTGCCGTATGATGAAGCTGTCAAGGATGAGATACTTTACACCGCCAATACCGATGCTTCCATACGATTTTTTCGTGAACAGCAGGCGGCCGCCCGTTCGCGCGGCCTTGATCTGGAAGAGTATTTGTCGGTTCGCTGGAAATACATTCGTTCGGCACGCGAACAGGAACTCATCACTTTCGTGGAGGCAATGATTTCAGAGGCGACTGAGCGGCAGATCCCCTTTCACTTCAGAAAGCTGCTGGCGTTTGATGGGCAGCTCTCCCGGCAGGTAGAATCTGTCTTTACACAGGCTCAAAGATGCGCTGACAAATATGACCTGGAACTGGAACTACCGGCCCTGCATCCCCGTTTTGAGCGGCAATGTGAATTCGTTCAAAACAAGAGTGTTTTCCTGGCTTGGGACGGGCGCATCTATCCATGCTATATGCTCTGGCATCGGTATAAATGCTTCTTTGACGGCCGCGCGAAACCGGTGGCGTTTGATGCTTTCGGACGGGTACCCGATCAGGATATTCTGGAAATATGGAACACGCCGACCTTCGTAGATTTCCGCAAAGAAGTCGCCAACTACGACTTCCCCTACTGCAGTAACTGCAATGTGGGTCCGTGTGACCTTATTTCAAACGAAGATTTTGAATATGATTGTTTCGCCATGGAGGTACCGTGCGGGGATTGCCCCTGGTGCATGGGGCTCATGCAGTGTCTGCAGTAAATAGGCTATTAGAAGTGGTTTCAAAGCCTCCCCGCGGGCCCAATCTCGGCGTTGGGCGCTCGGTTCAAATCCTCGAAATAAATGATGTATTCCTCCGGTTTGAACCTCGCGGCCGCCTTGACTTGTCGTAGATCCCGCGCTTTTTGCGGGGAACCCGATTGAAGGTTTTGAAACCGCTTCTATGCAATAGGGGTTTAGACTGTAGGAAGAACCTGAAAAACCCGGCTTTGCCGGGTCTTTCATTAATGCGGGTAGATATACCCGAATGGCCTTTATCCCAACCTCCGGTACGACAGATAATACCTAACCTTCGGCCTTCAGTCTTCAGCCTTGAAACCTTACCATCATCAAGATATTTTCCGGTCCTCAAGCAGGGTGCCGCGGGTGCTGATGATGACCTCTTCCACGGGAATATCCGCTTTAGCGTCTGCCAGGGCCTTCCGGATAATCCCGGTGAGACTCGAGCAGCAGGGGACTTCCATCATGACCGTGGTAATGCTCCGGATGCCGGCATCCCTGAATATGGCAGTAAATTTATCGATATACGCCTGGGCATCATCAAATTTCGGGCAACCAATCATCAGGACCCGGTCTTTCAAAAGGGTCCCGTGGAAATCAGGGTAGGCAAAGGGGGTACAGTCAGCCGCCACCAGAAGATCCGCTCCCTTCAGAAAGGGTGCCGTCGGCGGTACCAGGTGAATCTGTACCGGCCAGTGGCTCAGAGCGGATGATCCCCCGGTGGCCCTGGGCACATTGGCCTGTTCACAGGACCCCAGCGGCTGAAAGGTCGTTATCTGGGCCGAAGGGCACCCGCAAGGTTCCGTTTGGGGAGCCTGGGCGGCTTCGTCCCGGGCCTTTTCGGCCAGGAAGGCCTCCACGGCGGCCTCATCAAATTCCTCAGCCTCCCGCTCGATGATCTGCAGGGCACCCTGGGGACATTCGCCCAGACAGGCGCCCAGGCCGTCACACAGGTTATCCGCCACGACTTTGGCCTTTCCGTCAACAATCTGCAGCGAACCTTCCGCACAGGAAGGCACACACTGACCACAGCCGTCACAGAGTTCCTCGTCAATCTGAATTATTTTTCTTTTCACTTTCATGCTATTTTCCTTGATTTTATCGCAGGTCCCGCGCCCTATCTGCGGGGAACCAAAATCCGTTTCTTGAGATAGGTTCTAATTTGAAGCGCAACGGGCTGATCACCGGCAAAGGACTTTTAGGGCCTCGTTTTTCCCGCCACTGGTCAGGAAGGATTTTTTGATCATGTCCCTGATCTGGCTTTTTTCCACCGGGTTCTCCTGGAACTCGCTTTCCAGGTTCGCGATCAAATCCGCATCATATACCGCTTTAAATTCCAGGCTCTCTTCCTCCCGGGGATGATGGTGATGACCCACGATATCGCAAACCGCCGCAACAAGTGGCTCGGGGGCCCCCAGTTTTTCAAGAATGTCCCGGGCTATCGGGACACCTTCCTGTTCATGGTGTTCCGGACCCGCGCCGTTATGCTTCTTCTCAGCTTCCAGAATGCCGATATCATGCAGATAGGATGCGGTTAGTATTATGGCCAGATTACCGTTTTCGTTTTTCCCGATGCGGTCCGCGTAGCGGGCAACCCGCCCTGCATGACTGATTCTTCTAAAGTCAGCCCGAAAATATTTTTTCATTTCAATCGCCACCCGGTCTTTCAGTAAATCTTCTTTCTGGGCGAGCAGTTCCGGAGGAAGGTTCCCGATGCACTGTTCGGCAAACTGACAGTAGGAGGCACACCCGAAGTCCAACTCGGGATTGATGAAGCGGTGACCGCAATGCGGGCATTTACGGGTTGTGTCATCCTTGAAAAATTCAACCACATGTTCACACTCCGGGCATTTTGCATCGTAGATCGCGCCGGGTTTCCAGTATTGGGTATCCTGTCCTGGGCATTTCATAGTTTACCTCCTGCCGTCCGCCTTTGCTAGAAGCTATCTCAAAAAAGTCTTCTGGTCCAAACAGTCGTTCCGCTCCCCGTCGTGTTGACGGGGAGCAGACGCTGGGTTTACAGGTTTATCCAAGCATCGCCTTGAGGTCTTCATCGACCGTTGATATGGGCATAATATTGAAATTCTTCACCAGTACGTCAAGTACATTGGGTGTAATAAATGCCGGCAGTGTTGGCCCGAGCCTGATATCCTTGATCCCGAGGTGCAGGAGACTCAGCAGGATGACACAGGCCTTCTGCTCGTACCAGGAAAGCACCATGGACAGCGGCAGGTCATTCACCTCGCACTCAAACGCACCGGCCAGGGCCACCGCAATCTGGACCGCCGAATAGGCATCATTGCACTGGCCGATGTCCAGCAGGCGGGGAATGCCGCCGATATCGCCGAGTTCTTTGTCGAAAAAGCGAAACTTGCCGCAGGCCAGGGTCAGCACCACGCAGTCCTCAGGAATTTTTTCGACGAGTTCGGTATAGTAGTTCCGCCCCGGTTTGGCGCCGTCGCAGCCGCCCACCAGGAAAAAGTGGCGCAGGGCTTTACCCTTGACAGCCTCAATCACCTTGTCGGCCACGCCCAGCACGGCGTTGCGGGCAAAACCGACCATGACGGATTTACCTTCCACGTCTGCATCGAATCCCGGCAGTGCCAGCGCTTTTTCAATCACGGGGGTAAAATCCTTGTCCGCGATATGGGCAACCCCCGGCCAGCCAACCAATCCGGTGGTAAAGATGTTGTCGCTGTAGCTTTCCCGCGGCTTCTGGATACAGTTGGTGGTCATCAGGATGGCCCCGGGAAACGCGGCGAATTCCTTGGCCTGGTTCTGCCAGGCAGTTCCGTAGTGGCCGTAAAAATGACTGTACTTTTTCAGTTCGGGATAGCCGTGACACGGCAGCATCTCACCATGGGTGTAGACATTGATACCCTTGCCTTCAGTTTGTTTCAGAAGATCTTCCAGGTCCTTGAGGTCGTGGCCGGAAACAAGGATGGCCTTGCCGGCTTTGGCACCCAGGGGTACGCTGGTCGGCACGGGGTGCCCGTAGGTCCCTGTGTTGGCGGCATCCAGCAGCTGCATGGCGCGGATATTCACCTCGCCGCACTTCAGGGCCAGCCCCACGTATTCATCCACCCCGAGGTCCTTGTTGAGAGTCGCCGCCATGGCTTCATGGACAAAGGCATAAACCGCTTCATCTTCCTGCCCGAGAATGGCGGCATGGTCCGCGTAAGCCGCCAGTCCTTTCAGACCGTAGATCAAAAGTTCCCGCAGGGACAGGATATCGGCGTCGATACCCGGATCGGACTTGATACCAACCGCCTCACCCTGGGCCACCATTCCGGCAACCGAATCGGCCGGCGTAAAGTCGGGCGCACCGGCCACGTCGCCAGTCTTTTCCATTAATTGACCGGTATAACGCTGGGCGTCATTGATAAGGGTAAAAAAACGGGCCGGATCAAAATCGACATTGGTAAGGGTCGAGAAAATTGCCTCACAGGTAAAACGGTTGATTTCGGCATCCACGCCGCCTTTTTCCCGGGCGGCCAACGCGTATACGCTCAATCTTTTCACGGCATGGATCAGCAGATCCTGTAGCGCCGCAACTTCCGGGGTTTTACCGCAAACACCAATTTTCGTACAACCTTCGCCTTTTGCCGTCTGTTCACATTGAAAACAAAACATACTCGCCTCCTGTATTGGGTTATCATTATTTGAAACGCTGTTAATCATCTATTTTCTGCTCACTTTAAATGGCAACCTACCTTAATCACCGTAAGCCATCCTTGACTTATGTCAAGATCGGGTGATATTTTCCAAAAAACCTGGAGGAACCATGCCAAACCGCCTGAATATCATCGAAAATGTGCCTCTTTTTAATGGTCTGCCGTCCGAACACATCGCAGATCTGAAACAGGTAGCGATTGAAAAATCCTATGGCCGGGGGGAAACCATTTTCATGGACGGGGATGAGGGGGACGGGTTCTACGTGGTTCTGGCAGGCAAAGTGAAAATATCGAAAATTTCCTTTGAGGGCAAAGAACAGATCCTGCATATTTTCGGACCCGGCGAACCTTTTGGAGAGGTCCCGGTGTTTGCCGGAAAACCCTTCCCGGCCAACGCCCAGGCCCTTGCCAAGAGCATCCTGGCATTTTTTCCCAAAGACCGCTTTATCGGCCTTATCAACGCCAACCCCTCCCTGGCCCTCAACATGCTGGCCGTGCTTTCCTCGCGGCTGCGCCAGTTCACGGTCCAGGTCGAAAACCTCTCTCTCAAGGAGGTACCGGAACGCCTGGCCGCCTACCTTCTCTTTCTGGCGAGCGAGCAGGGAAACAGCCAGGAGGTGACCCTGCCGATTTCAAAAGGGCATCTGGCCAGCCTGCTGGGAACCATCCCCGAGACCCTGTCGCGGATCTTCGCCAAAATGAGCAGCGAGGGGCTCATAAAGGTAGCCGGTAAAAAAATAGAGATCATCAATCCGGAAGACCTGGAAGTCCTGTCGATTCACGGCAAAGGGTAAGCCTGCATACATTATCGCGCCTCACAAGTTTCTTACTTCATAACATTGCCGTAACGCTCCCCATGAGCACCGAAAATCTGTAAGGTCTTCAAGGCGAACGCCGCAACCCCGAATATCGGATTTCATCTTCCCGCATAGACCAAAAGATGCCGCTTAGAACCGGTCCCCTATCTGACAACCAGGACCGGACACGGCGCTCTAGACAAAACCCGGTGCGTTACGCTCCCTAAAAACAGTCCCTTCAAATCGGTAAGCCCTCGCGACCCCATGATAATCAGGTCACACTTTTGTATGGTGGCTACCCGGCAGATGCTTTCCCCCGGTGCACCTTCGAGAATTTTCTCATCAACCGGTATCCCGGAATCAGCAAACATCCGGACAAACGGCGCCATCATCTCGCGGGCCTCGTTCATAATCTTGTCATGCACTTCCTGGAAATACGGTTCCCCCAGAAATGACGGAAACGGCCGGTGACTGTACATCAATATGATATCGCCGCCCCGGGATTTTACAAAATCAAGGGCGTATTCGGCAGCCTTAACTGAAAAATCGGAACCATCAACCGGCAACAATATCTTCTCTATCTCCACAACCGTTCACCTCCCTTGCGTCAGGCGGCCCGGCTGACCATGACGTTGCCCATACCCAGGGCTCCAATGACAGCGTCTACCGCCCGATCGATACTGATGGTGCCGGTATTAAGGATCAGGTCGTAGTTCGCAGGGTCATCGATATCGGCATTGAAATATTTCCTGATAAATGCCCGCCGGTCGGACTCCGTCCGGACGACCCGTCTTTTAGCCGCCTTTGCGGACACTTTAAAGGTTGTAGCAACATGTTTGATACGAAAATCCAGGGGCGCCATGACCCTGATCCGCATCCGTTTTTCAGGCGGTACAATGAAGTTGGCACCCCGTCCCACCATGACGGCGCTGCCGTGCTCTCCGATGGTCCCGATTACCCGCATAAGGTGCTGCAGGTACTGATCGGGCCACAGGTGCCGGTCATCGACCAGCGCAGCGATCCATTCATCCAGGACGTTCATGGCCTTCTCGTCCAGGGTCTCCACGAACCGGGCGTGGACTTTGGCGCTTTGGGCCATTTCATGGATGACCTCCTGGTGGAAAAGGTCCAGACCCAGCTTCTCTGAAATCCCCCGGGCCACGAGGTTGCCGCCGCTGCCGGGCTCCCGGGAAACAGTGATAACCGTTATTTTCGGTTTTGAGGTTTTTGGACCGGTGGAGGTATATTGCCATTTTCGCACCTGTTCTTCCACAATCTGCAAAATGGAACGGCTTTTAGATTTCATGCGGTCGCCTCCTTTCCTTATTTGCCCGCGTTATACGGACAGGTAGCAAAAAGTATGCTGAACTCTAAATAGTGCCCATCCATAAATCCAAGATTTCAGGATGGAGCTATTGGCGGTTAGCGGTTAGCAATTAGGTAAAAACCTGTATTTTTAACGTTTAATCTAAAACCTAAGGGCTAAAAGCTAACACCGTTCATCCGTGATTTCCAATCACGGATGGACACTAAATAGGCAAGAGGTGGCATGTAACAACGGCCTGGTAAGCCATCGTTAAGAAGGGGCAGGCCCGCGACCGGTCTTTTTCAGCACCGGATAATACTGCCGCGCATCAGGAATTGCGATTGGTGTGATTCTTGAGAAAGTGGTTTAACTGTTTTTTCTGGACAGCGGTCAGGTCTTTGAATTTCACTGAAATCAGTCCGGTTTTCACTGAATTGAATTCGAACTCACCCGGGGAAAGAACATCGGCAACCATTTCAAAATTCAGATTGTGGAGGTAATAACGACAATCAGCCAGAAGGACGTCCAGGCAGCTGGGTTCGGCGGATCCTTGCGCCTCCTGTGCATACTGAAACACCAGGCCCCCCATGCTTATATTGACAATCTGCCCGATCTTGGCAGGGTGGGAACGCATCACGACAAACGCGATATCTCCCATCGTCATTTTATGAATGTTGTCAATGATCGCTGCCTCCGATCGTAGTAGCGCGAAGGCACCATCCACGGCCGGATAGCGCCTGTAAATCCTTCGATCAGTCCGTTTTTTAGAAATATGTAAGACTGTCGGTGCTGAAACCTTACGCTTTGCAGACGGCTGCTTGTGATCAAGTTTAAAAGCATAGGAAGGAAACGTCGCCGGCCTTCCATTTGCATGAATAAAGTTGTTTTTTTCCATATGGCCTCCGTTACGCATTACCGGCCTAATTTTTTCCGGGTGTGCCGGTAATGCCATCAAACCCTTTGAAAGCACTGCTCCCGCCAGGGGCAATCCAGTTGGTCGCAGTCGCAATATCCTCTCCGAAAACAGTCACTGTGGCCATCAGATCTTTGCACGCTTCGCACAAGGCCGGTAATATCAAGGTAATTCTGCCTGGCTTTGCGGCAGTTACAAGCCGTTTTCGATCCTTTGGTCCGGTGTCCGCTGCGAAGGTGTCGCCGGCGTGCAGATACCGGTCCCTGGGCACAATCTTTCATTGCTCGCGGTTCCTTCATGGCAATGGTGATACGCGATATTCGGTCAGGTGTAGAATTGACAGGTCAGTTCCGGAAATGAATATGCCAGTACAATAGTACTATCGCCTGAAGCGATATTTTTGTCCATCGGGACATCGCTCATTTTATCGGGAGAATCACCCCCCACCCGGGAGAATCTCCCGGGTTTTGATATAGCTTATAGTCGCAGAGCAAGCGGCGGGGTTAGAAGTGGTTTCAAGACCTTCAATCGGGTTCAAGGTTCTAATTTAGCAACAGCCCTAGTCTTTCCAGAGATCAACGTCAATCAAGCCCAGGCGGGCGGCATACCGCACCAGTTCTATGGCATTGTGTAAATCGAGTTTGCGCATGAGGTTGGACCGATGATTTTCTACTGTTTTCGGGCTGATATACAGTTTTTGCGCAATCTCTCTGACCGAAAAACCTTCGGCCAGCAGGCGCATAATTTCCTGCTCACGGGGGGTGAGCGAACCGTAATCTGCATCTTCAACCCGGGACGCCTTGAGAGGTGCCTTCAATAATTTCTCCACAACGGCATGGGATATGGAACTATCCAGAAAATACTCGCCGTTCAGCACCGTTTCCAATCCAAGAATCAATCGGTCGGAAGCGGATTCTTTGACAATGTAACCGGTTGCCCCGGCCTGAAATGCCTCCACGATATAGTCGATTTTAGAGTGCATGCTGACAATCAATATCCGAATGGCGGGGAAACGGCTCCGTATGGACCGGGTTACCTCGATACCGCTTTTATCCGGAAGCGATATATCCACAATCACAATATCCGGCTTCAGTTTTTTTACATCTTCCAGCCCTTTGCGGGCATCGCCGGCCTCACCGACAATGTCAAACAGCTTATCCCGGGCGATGATCGACTTGAGACCCTCCCTGAAAAGCGGGTGGTCATCGATAATAACAATGGTTTTTCTGGGTGCCATGTTTATTCCGCCTTAATAACCTGTTCCTCAAGGCAGGATTCTTTACTTTATCCCGTTGGGTCGACCCGCTCCGGCAGTTTACCGGCGGTCTCATCCAACCTGGCCGCCAACACTGCCTCTACTTTTCCGGCTGTGGCTATAAACTCATTGATAGCCGCTTCAAACTGACGAACAAAAGGAGCATAATCCTCAACCGCACTCTCCTTGAAGGCCATCTCTATTTCAAGGGCTGCATCCGCAAGGCCAATCGCGCTTAGATTTCCCGCCATCCCCTTGATCGTATGGGCGTATCGCATGGCCCCTTCACGGTCATCCGTATCGATAAACCCCTGCATTTTTGCTGCAGCCCCGGCATATTCCTGGCGAAATTCAAACAGAATCAGGCGATACAGTTCCATATCCTGACCGAGCCTTTGAAGCCCTTGCTGCAGATTGATGCCGGGCAGATCATCAGCAGCCATGCCCCGAGTGCCTTGATTGTCAGACCCCACCGCAGTTTCCGGAAGCGCTTTGGCGACACCCGTCGGTGTACCGGCCCCGGGCTCATTTTTTTCCGGGATCCACTTTGACAGAACAAAAATGAGTTTCTCGGAATCAATGGGTTTTGAAATGTAGTCATCCATACCGGCATCCAGGCATTTTTCACGATCGCCTTTCATGGCATGGGCAGTCATGGCTATTATCGGCGGGGGCTCAACATCCGGAAGTTGCTTGATTTGACGGGTGGCTTCATAGCCATCCATGATGGGCATCTGGATGTCCATCAAAACCGTATCATATGCGGTCACCCGGACCCTCTCGACGGCTTGTTCGCCATTTGCGGCAGTCTCCACCCGGATACCGACATTTTTGAGAATTTCCGAAGCTACCCGCTGGTTGATAATGTTATCTTCAACCAGCAGTACGCGGGCACCATGAAACTCCTCGGTTCGTCTGGCAAGCTTCTTGGGGCGGGGCGACCGCGCACCATAGACCTGGGGTTTCTCGCGAATGGCATGCAGCAGGGTATTTAACATCTGGCTGCTGTTAACGGGCTTATCGATAACGCCGGCGATGTCGACATGGTCGGCCTGCCGGAACAGTTCATGCCGGTCAAAACTGGTCATCATCACTATTGGAATCCGGTCAAAACGTTTATCGGCCCTGATACGCACCGCGGTTTCGATGCCATCCATATCCGGCATCTGCCAATCCACCAGGACCATCTCGTAGGGATCTGCTGCCATGGCCTGGCCAAGTTCGAAAATAGCGTTTTTGCCCGAGGTAACCGCGGTCGCGCGTACATTATAAGCAGATAAAGCCTCCAGCAGCTTGCGCTGAGATTCCCGATCATCATCGGCGATCAACAGTTTGAGGTGCGCGAGGCTATTGTATCTTGCGGTGCTGTCGCCCAGGGATTCATCCGCAACGCCGAACCGCGCTTTAAAGAAAAAACAACTGCCCTGGTCCGGCTGGCTTTCCGCCCATATACGGCCGTTCATCATTTCCACCAGCTGCTTGCAGATCGCCAGCCCCAGGCCGGTGCCACCGAAACGCCGGGTAGCGGAACCATCCGCCTGGGAAAAAGAATCAAAGAGGTTGTCTATCTGTTCCGGCATAATACCGATACCCGTATCTTTCACTGAAAAAAGCAGGTCGACTTTATCATTTTTCATTGAATTGACATCCACGAGCACGGATACCGAGCCCCGATTGGTGAACTTCACCGCATTGCCGACCAGATTGATGACAACCTGGCGCAGCCGCAGGGAATCCCCCTTGAGCATCCGGGGCACACCGGGAGCGCAAGAAACGGTCAGGGCCAGTCCCTTGTCGCTGGCATTCATTGAAAACATACCGGACATTTCCTGCAGGACCGCATCGATATTGAAATCTCTATTTTCCAGGACCAGTTTCCCGGCCTCAATTTTTGAAAAATCAAGGATGTCATTGATAATCGTAAGCAGCGACCGGCTGGATTTATTAATATTGTCGAGGTAACTGCGTTGCTTCGAGTCCAGATCAGTCTTCAGCATCAAATCAGCAAAACCGATTATCGCGTTCATGGGGGTTCTGATTTCGTGGCTCATGTTGGCCAGAAATTCGCTTTTATATTTCGTGGCAATCGCGGCCTGTTTCGCCATTTCATTGGTTCTGGCCATGGCCTGCTCCAACTGCCGGGTAAGGATCAACAAGCCGCGGTTAGCCGTATCGGCGCGGGATTTTGCCCGGGTAAGTTTCGCCTGTGCCTTGCGGGCGGCGATAATCTGGGATATCAGGCTGGCAAACACTTCCAGGGGCCTGACCGTGACATCCGTGGGCCGCTGACCGGTCTTTGAATTGCTTACCAGGATCAACCCGACCGGCAGGTTGTTTTCGTCGGTCATCCCCACAATCAGGTGATCGGACGGATGCCAGCTATGACCTGGTTGTGCGTCGCCTCCGGTGATACTCGTAATTGAGAACGGGGCCAGAAGCTCTGCCCGGGTATGATCCAGATAGAGGCAAAATTGTCCCACCCGGCTACCTGCCTTGGCAATCGCCTTGTACCAGCTCGGCGGCATATCCGTCTTTTTAAAGACTTCGATCCGGGGCCGGTCAATCCCGCTGTCACCAATAATGTCGTGAAAAGGTGCTTTGCGTTTGAAGCTGACAATCAGCACCCGCCTGAAATCCGAGTGCTCGGTTATGGCCCGGCTTATTCGCCGGAAAGTTCTTTTCTCATCAGTCGAAGAGAGCACCGAGGCGGCGGCGAGGCTAAACTGTTCCATCTGCATGGACATGGTTTTAACATAGTTGTCACGCTCCCTGAGGGCCTCGTCTTTTATCATCCGGTCGATAGCGATGGCCACCTGCCCGGAGACCGCGTTGAATACTTCCACGTCTTTGTCGGTATAGCCGTCGGGATCATTGTAATTCTGGGTGGCCATCACGCCCACCACCCGGTTATCGACCCGCAGCGGTACGCCCAGCCACACAGCCGCCGGTGTGCCCAGGGGCTGTTTGCCCGTTTTCCGCAGCTGCTCTTTGCGTTCTTCCCGGTTGATGAATATCAGTTCATTGTTTTTTATAACCCGGGCGGTCAATGAATCCACCTTGCCGACCCTCGGAATCCTGGGGTATTTGATATTCTCCGTACAGTCCACAAAATAAGGAAAAGCGATCGTATCTTCCTCTTCATCGTAAATTGCGATAAAAAAATTGGACACATCCATGACCCTCTGCAGGGAGATGTGGATGGACCTGAAGAGTTCGTCGGCATTGTTGGACCGGTTGACCGCACCGGATATCTGGAACATCGCCCGGTTGATTTCATTGGCAAATACCCGGTCCTGGATATCTACGATAATACCTTCAATGCGCAGGCGCCCCGTCGCATCACGGACCACATCGCTCTTTTCGTGAACCCAGTTCGCCTTCCCGTCCTTTCTGATGATGCGGTATTCGACCTGGTAGGAGGTGCGGTTGTCCAGGGCCATTCCCACCACCTTGCGCACCATCTCCCGGTCATCCGCGTGAATGAGGTCGGAGAAAGCCAGCGGTTCGGCAGCGGCCGCCTTACCGGTGGGCTGGCCCAGAAAGGGTTTGCCCACCAGCTCCGTTATCGCATAGCCGGTTACCGTTTGCACGGCCGGGCTGAGATACGCGAGCGCTTTATTTTTATCGGTGGAAAAAATGATGTCATTGAGGTGACCAATGAGATTGCGATAGCGCTGCTCACTGCGGCGCAGCGCAGAGGCCGCAATTTTTCTCTCGATTGCAAAAGCCACCTGGTCGGCCACAGTGTTGAGAACCGCCAGGTCATTCTCATCGTACTTTTCCGGGTCCGTGTAGCTCTGGGCTGCCATGGCACCGATCACCCGGTTTTTGACCCGCAAAGGGACCCCGATCCATATTTCCGGCAGTTCTCCAAACGGTTTCTTTTTTCTGCGTCGGGCCATTTCCAGAATATCACTTTTACGGAATAGAAGCGGCGTTTTACGGTTCACCACCTCCACCGTAAGAGAAAAAGATTTCTTCTGGTCGAGCTTCAACGCAGGCAGCGTTTTGTCAACCCGGTCTACAAAGTAGGGAAACCGCAGCATACGGCTGTCCTGCTCATAAAGGGCAATATAAAAATTGGTAACATCCAGTATGTCCCGAATGGCCGCGTGGATGGCCTGGTAGAGTTCCCGGGTACGGTAGGTTTTATTGACCGCGTGCGAAACCCGGAAAAGCGCCTGTTTGATTTTCTTTTCCCGCTGCTGCTCCAGAAAGGCTTCATTGAGATCGTTGCTGATGATTGAAATGGCGTCGAACACCGGCTTGAAAGGGTGGTCGGCATCTATCTTCTCAACTTCATACTCATCCGGTTTCATCTCCCAGTTAATACACCCCACATGCCGGAGCAGCTGGTCGACATAATGCGCTGTCCGGTCAGCCGGTGCCAGAGTTTCTCCGGCCGGCACCGGGGGCACCACCGGATCGCGGCGGTCGGTGCCCCGGTCGGCAAGTATTCGTCTGGCCAGAGTATACGCTTCGTCAGGCGAATGGACCAGATGCTTTTCGTACGCGGTGGGATTTAGCTTGAAGGCCAGTTTAATGCCCAGGGCCAGGGGCGGTGAGGTACAGCAAAAAACGAGGCCGCCAATCCGGCGTTTGGCGGTCATGTGGTCGATAAAAAAATTCCGCGCCCGCTTGGAAAAACCCTCCACCGCGGAAATGTCCTCAAGCAGGATATACTGTTTATCGCTGCCGATCACATCATTCCGTACCCGGTCGACAAATTCCCGGGAAGACTTGAAGGCGCCATAGGAGGCAAATCCTCTGGACACCACTATCAGAATCTTATCCTCCAGAATTTTGCAGGTTACGGTGTAATCCTGGCCGAAGGGCACGTCCGTCCACTCCGGTTTGGCGATAACCGGCATCTCGCCCTGGTTATGGGCGCTATGGGGAGCACGGGGTTCCATTGGCGCGACTATATTATAAAATCGTCTGAAATTAAAGAAGATTTTTCAATATTCGGCCTGCAGGAAATGGCACATTCCGACCCGGCGTGCCAGGCCTGAGGCGGCCGGGAAAGGGTCTGGTTTTTCCCAAAAAAATGGAATGCAAGGCACGGTGAAAACCAGTGAAAAGTTTGCGAGTGGGTGAATCTTGCTTAAAACTGTTTCGGTATTATATTATTTGAGATACCACTTTGTGGCATAACCAGATCCCTGCCGCTTCTGAACTCCGGCTAATCCGTACAAAAATGGAGAAAAACATGAGTGACGGTCCAAACGAACTGACAGCGTGTAAAACAGACTCGGAGATATTGAGACGTTACCGACAGAAACTTCCTGTAATCGTTGAAAAGATCATTGAAAACAGTGTTGACCCCACCTGTTTTACCCACGTCGATTACGAACCGATACGTTCCAGTAGTTCAGTGGGCGAGCTCATCGTAAAATTCAAAGAAGTTCTTTTTCCAGGATATTTCTCCCAGGAAAAAATAGATCCGGTTAATCTCAAGTACAGCATCGGTCAAACGATCTCCGATCTTTATGATATGCTCTCAGATTACAGTACCCATGTCATGCGGCATGACTGTTTCCGGTATGGGCAGGATTGCCTGGAATGTGGTGAAAAGGGCAACCAGGCCGCCCTGGCGACTATCGCTGCGATTCCAGAACTGAGGCGACTGCTGGCAACTGATGTCCGGGCGATGTTCATCGGAGACCCTGCCGCCCAGAGCCATGATGAGATTATTTTCAGTTATCCCGGCATCTTCGCAACCATGGTGCACCGGGTGGCCCACACGCTTTTTGAACTGGAAGTCCCGCTGCTGCCCCGGCTCATGTCCGAGCATGCCCACAGCCTGACCGGTATCGATATTCATCCCGGGGCAAAAATCGGAGAAAGTTTCGTCATTGACCACGGCACCGGCGTGGTCATCGGTGAAACAACCCGGATTGGGAAAAACGTCCGCATCTACCAGGGCGTCACCCTGGGAGCCCTGTCGCTTTCCAGGGACACGGTAGACGGTCTGCGGGGGGAAAAACGCCATCCCACGATAGAAGACAATGTAATTGTCTACTCCGGCGCAACCATTTTGGGCGGAGCAACAACCATCGGCGCACGATCGGTCATCGGCGGTAATGTCTGGATCACCGAATCAGTGCCGCCGGATACCCGGGTATTCATGGAAACGCCCAAACTGATTTATAAATAAAACAGACAAGTGGGAAGTGACTAAAGTGAGCTTAAGTGAACTAAAGTTGTGGAGTCGCCTGCCGGCCGTCGCCTTCGGCGAAACCTGGCCACGCTCCGCCAGTTTTATATAATCAGCAGCATTCCTTAACTTTAGATCACTCCAAACTTTAGATCACTTTAGTCACTTGAAGAACTAGGAGGTCTTATGACCCTGCATACCAATATCACCACCACTGTCGGATCGACGCCACTGGTTAAACTGAACACGCTTTCCAAAGAAGTCGGAGCCGACGTTCTCGTGAAACTTGAATCCGCCAATCCCCTTTCCAGCGTCAAAGACAGGATCGGGCTGGCGATGATTGAAGCGGCCGAGGCTGCCGGCCAGCTCAAGCCCGACGCGGTTATTGTTGAGCCCACCAGCGGTAATACGGGGATTGCCCTGGCCTTTGTCTGTGCGGCCAGAGGCTACCGGATCATCCTCACCATGCCTGAAACCATGAGCCGGGAAAGACGGGGGCTTTTAAAGCATCTGGGGGCCGAGTTGGTTCTCACTCCAGGCCCCAAGGGAATGAAGGGGGCCATTGCCAAAGCCGAAGAGATCGTCGCGCAGACACCGGGGGCGTTCATGCCCAACCAGTTCGGCAACCCGGCGAACCCCGAGGTCCACCGCAAAACCACCGCAGAGGAGATCTGGAAGGATACGGACGGACAGATCGATATCTTCGTGGCCGGCGTCGGCACCGGCGGCACCATCACCGGGGTATCTGAAGTCATCAAGGCCAGAAAACCTGATTTCCAGACCGTTGCGGTTGAGCCCGCCGATTCACCCGTGCTTTCCGGCGGGCAGCCCGGTCCCCATAAAATACAGGGCATCGGGGCCGGCTTCATCCCGGAGGTACTCAATACCGGCATCATTGATGAAATCGTCACCGTCACCGTGGAACAGGCCTTTGAAACTTCCCGGAAACTGGCCTCGCAGGAAGGCATCCTGTGCGGCATTTCCGCCGGCGCCAACGTCTGGGCCGCCCTGGAAGTCGCCGCCCGCCCTGAAAACCAGGGGAAACAGGTCGTGACCGTCATCTGCGACACCGGTGAACGCTATTTGAGCACGGAACTTGTGACCGGATAGACATCACCGAAGTGCGGCCGAAATTGCGCAACCCCTGGCAGTGTTTTTCCGGAATGTCAGTCCGGCAGCCTGTAATGGCTTGCCGGGCCGGACAAAATTGAACTTTCTGTATTTATTACAAAAATGTATTTTATTCAATATAAAATGACTTCTTTGTAAAAACCTGTTCGCCTGCCAGGGCAATATCCTCCTCCAGCCATTGTTCTAAATTGTAAAATTACGCTTTATTTACAATATAATACAATATATATCCTTCAAACCAACGCCGTTGGCACCTGCCTTGCTATATATCCTTTAAATTGCGTTCACGACACAGCATCGATTGGTGACTGTTTCTAAATTGTCTTTTGGTCAAAGATCCTAATTTAGAATCAGCCCCTAAGACCGGAATGACAAAGGAGAGTATCATATGAAGCTGAAACGCCTGTTTATGTCCCTGTTCCTGCTATTGTATCCGTTTTCCTCAGCATTGGCTGACGAGGGCACCCTGAACTCCGGGGACACGGCCTGGATTATTGTCTCAACCGCCCTGGTCATGATGATGACCCCGGCGGGGCTGGCGCTCTTTTACGGTGGTATGTCCAGATATAAAAATTTATTAAACACGCTGGCCATGACGTTTGTGACTTACTGCATCGTCAGCGTTGTCTGGGTACTCTGGGGGTACTCCCTTGCCTTTGGCGAAAGCGCGAGTTCTCTGATTGGCAGCCTGAACCA
Organism: uncultured Desulfobacterales bacterium; assembly: GCA_964647585.1. Lineage (GTDB taxonomy): Bacteria > Desulfobacterota > Desulfobacteria > Desulfobacterales > CAJINA01 > CAJINA01. The sequence goes on along the minus strand of CAZYGG010000005.1, from coordinate 67,692 downwards.
CCTGTTCCTGGCGGGTATAGACGTCAATAGCCTCTCCGGATCGATCCCTACGATTGTGTTCGTCCTGTTTCAGATGACCTTTGCCTGCATTACCGTGGCCCTGATACTGGGTGCCATCGTTGATCGCATGAAGTTCTCCTCCTGGATTGTTTTTACCGTCCTCTGGGCAACGTTTATCTACAGCCCAGTCTGTAACTGGGCCTGGGGCGGCGGCTGGATGTCTCAAATCGGCGCCCTCGATTTTGCCGGCGGCACGGTGGTCCACATCAACGCCGGTGTCGCGGGCCTCGTCCTTTCAATCGTGCTGGGCAAACGGAAAGGCTACGGCAAGGAATCGATGTTTCCCTCCAGTATCGCCCTGACCGCCCTTGGCGCCGCGCTCCTGTGGTTCGGCTGGTTCGGTTTCAACGCGGGCAGCCAGCTGGCCGCCGACGGCGTGGCCGCATCGGCATTTCTGGTTACCAACACCGCGGCCGCCATGGGGGCCATTTCCTGGATGTTCGCCGAATGGGTCCACAGTAAAAAACCGACGGTGCTGGGCATCGCGTCGGGCATCGTGGCCGGCCTGGTGGGCATCACTCCGGCAGCCGGGTTCGTAAACCTCCCAGGCTCGCTGGTTATCGGACTGGTAGCCGGGCTTTTAGGGTTTTTCAGCGTGGCCGTCCTCAAACAGAAAGTGGGTTACGATGATTCCCTGGACGCTTTCGGGGTGCACGGTATGTGCGGAATGTGGGGGGCTCTGGCCACCGGCCTTTTCGCCTGTCCCGCAGTCAATGGAGCGGCGGGTCTTTTTTATGGTAATCCCGGGCAGGTCTGGACCCAGTTTCTCTCCATCGTCGGAACCGCTGTTTTCAGCGCCGTCGGAACCCTGGTGGTAATCTATGTAACCAAGTTGATCACCGGCGGCCTCCGGGTCGATGAGGAAGAAGAGATCGTCGGACTCGACAGCTCCATCCACGGCGAAAGAGCGTTTGAAATGGATTAGACTAAACACGGGGAAAGCCGCCAAACGGCTTTCCCCGTGCGTTTTAAGTGTTGGGTCTTATGTGTTAACTCAACTTTCGGGTTTCATGAAAGTTGTGGTTCGAAATCGGGATCAGGATCGAAATCGAGAATCGGTGTCAAATGAACGTTTCCAGAGTCGATTTCGATACCGATAGCGATTTCGAATTCGGCCGGAACCCGAAAGCTGAGTTTTAGGTATTTGGGCTTGATTTTTAGCTTTTATCTTAAGACTTAACACCCATGAATTTGCTTCAGCAAATTCATGATTTTATCGTCACCGGCTGTTTTACAACCGTTAGAATCATTTTGAACCGCTTTACCGCGGTAACCGCGTGGGGGACATTGGCCGGCATCACCACCACCTCTCCCGGCCCGGCAGTCATCTCATTCCCATCAATATTAATCGTGGCTTCCCCATCGAGTACCTGCACCATGGCGTCGCCGGGTGCGGTGTGGGTGCTGACCCCTTCACCGGTATCAAACGCGAAAAGCGTCAGGCTGAGGGCTGGATTTTGAGCGAACGTCCGACTGACAACCCGGCCCTCCTCGTAGGTAACCAGATCAGCCAATTGCTGCGGTTCTGAAAACGGTATATTTTTAATAAAAACCTGCTTTTCCATTTCGCCTCCTGTTGTTTTGCCGGCAGCACCTTTCTGCAGCCACTGCCTGAGTTCTTTAGATGACGGGTTTCGGCCCGCACACATAATCTTGCCGTTGATGACCAGGGCCGGAGTCCCGGTGACCCGGTATTGCGCAATCTGTTCAGCGTCACGAACATGTTCCAGATCCGCCGCCGTCCCCAGTCCCGCCAGAGTTTCCATGATCGTATTCTCAAGGTTGTCACAGACGGCACAACCGCCACCCAGCACCTTGATCACCAACCCGCCGGATGCATCATCTGCAACGGTGTAGCCAAGGAACTTCTTGAACTCCCGGACAAAGGCCTGTCCGTATTCGGCCTTAACATTGTCGGGAATATAGTTCCGGCCGGACAGGTGTTCCACCAGCATCCCGGCCAAAACATCATCGGGCTTTTCAGCATGCTCCCCGGCCATTGCGGCAAAAGCATCCTTGAGACCCACAATGCCGAACATGTGCTTATCGATCCTTATCTGGCCTATCTCTGGTGCGGTCATCCGTCGCGTTCCTTTTTGGTGTCTTTAGATAGTAAGGCAGGGAGACCCGATGTGCAACTTTCCCGTCGACATTGAACCGGGTTGTCCTTATTGAACTTTTTCACGGTTTTTGACATACATCAAGGTAGCCGACGTCAAATTGTTCTAATTTGCACCAGGCTTGGAACTCGCATAGTATCCCGATATGTCCAGGATCACCGGGCGCCCTCTCCTGAATTGACCGGCGGGCTTAGCCTGTATCGGGCGCCTGAAAGCAAGGGAGTTGTTGCGCATATGAAATGGACGCAGGAAGCTGAAGACGCACTAAAAAAGGTCCCGTTTTTCGTCAGAAAAAAAGTCAGGACCCGGGTGGAAAAAGAAGCCCGGTTAACCGGCCGGGATACGGTAACTCCGGCGGTGATGCAGGCCGCCCGTAAAAAATTTCTGGACAACATGAGTTCTGAAATCAAGGGCTATCAGATAGATGCCTGCTTCGGTGCCGGGGGCTGCCCGAACCGGACGGCTGAAAGTGAAGGCCTTTTGGCGCAACTTGAACAATTACTGCAGCGGGGAGATCTCCTGGAGTTTTTAAAGCAGCATGTCCCGGGAGATCTGAAATATCACCATGAGTTCCGCGTGACGATATCGGACTGCCCGAATGCCTGCTCCCAGCCCCAGATCAAAGATGTGGGCATTATCGGGGTAAGCAAACCGGCTATCTCAGCGGAAGCCTGTTCTTTGTGCGGCAACTGTGTTGAGGTGTGCCGGGATCAGGCCGTCCGGCTGGATGAAAAACGGGAAATACCGTTGATCGACCGGCGATTGTGCCTGCAATGCGGCCTCTGCGCCAAAGAATGCCCCACCGGCACCATTGTGGATGGCAAGCAGGGGTTTCGCATCCTGCTGGGCGGCAAACTCGGTCGCCACCCCCGTTTGGCCGAAGATCTCCCGGGTATCTACAGTGAGGAAGAGGTGCTGGCCATCGTAAAAAAGTGCATTGACTACTATAAAGCCCACAGCCGGAACGGTACCCGTTTCGCAGACCTGTACACGGGGCCTGAATTCCTGAGCACGGACTGATGCGGGTTCTGTTGGAGAGCCTGCCGTTGTTCTCAATATAAAAACAAACGTAAAGTCTGAACCGGGTAAGTTCGCAAAATTACCTTCAGCCTTCAGACTTCAACCTGAAAGGCTTTACATCATGCTGCGCGTTTTCCAAAACGATATAGTGGATCCTGACCATTTCGTTATCACCCTGGAACTGGTGCCCGGGCGTGAATCCCAGGGGCGCTCGGTGGACCTGGTCACCGGCATCGCCCGCGACGCTTTTGCCGACGGCCGGGTCTCGGCCGTTTCCATAACCGACAACCCCGGCGGGAACCCATCGCTCAGTCCGGATGTGCTCGGGTATGAAATCTACAAAATCGGCATGGACGCCATCGTCCACTTCACCTGCCGGGACGCCAACCGGGTGGGCATGGAAAGCCGGGCCCTGCAGCTGGCCCGGATGGGCATGAAGAACATCCTGGCGCTGACCGGCGACTATTCCGGGCAGGGCTTCGGCGGGCAGGGGCTGCCGGTGTTCGATCTTGATTCGGTAAACCTGCAGATCATGCTGAATGCCCTGAATCAGCGTTTGGATGAATCCGGTGACCCGGACGGATTTTTCACGGGCTGCGCGGTTTCACCGTTTAAGTACTCCGAAGCCGAATGTTTCGCCCAGTATGCCAAATTGAAACGCAAGGTAACGGCCGGGGCCCAGTATATCATCACCCAGCTTGGCTATGACGCCCGTAAATTCCAGGAGCTTCTGTTTTGCATGCGCCACGCCGGCATTCAATTGCCGGTTCTGGGGTCCGTATACCTCCTCTCACCCATGTCGGCGCGGATCATGCACGCGGGCAAGGTCCCCGGTGCGACAGTAGGTGCGCAATTGCTCAAACGAGTGCTCACAGAGTGGCAGGATAAAAAGACCGGCCGTGAGATGGCCATTGAAAGGGCCGCTCGGCTGGGAGCCGTCCTGAAAGGTCTTGGCTACCGCGGTATTCACATCGGCGGTATTCACCGCGATTTTACCACGGTGGCCAGGATCCTGGATCGTCTGGAGGAGATCGAAGACAACTGGCGGGATTTCGTGCCGGACTTCGATTCCCCGGCCCCCGGGGCCTTTTACGCTTACAAAGAGCACAAGGGCCTGAACCGGGAAGAGCCGCAGTTCGGGCAGCAACCCCCTACGCTTTCAATAGGCGAAAAACTGCATTACAATTTCCTGAAAACGACTCACCGCGCCTTCTTCGATTTCGAATCGTCTCTGGCCCCCCTGTACAAGCAAATATGTATTCAACTGGACGGCAGCAAAATGGGCGCCCTGTTCGCTCGTCTGCTTGAGGACCCGGTTAAATACCTGTTGCTGCGCTGCCATCACTGCGGGGATTGCGGCATCCAGCACGTGGGATTTCTCTGCCCGGAATCGGGGTGCCCGAAACATACCCGCAACGGGGCCTGCGGCGGCAGCCGCGAGGGCCGCTGCGAAGTAAACCCGGACCGGTATTGTGTCTGGTACCGGGCCCACAACCGCCTGGCATCGGGGGGTACCCAGGATGAAATGTATACCGGCTGCGTCCCCCCGCGCATGTGGGAGCTTAACGACACCTCTTCCTGGATCAATTTTCACCTGGGGCGGGATCACCAGAGCGCATCCAATCAAATCATGGATTTCTGCCGGCTGAAGAGCTGTAACAACTGACTGACGGCAGAAATAGCAAAAAGATTTCATGCCGGATGCGGCAGCAATTTCCAGAACTTTTGGGCTACAGCTTTACGGTAGATAGTCGCGCGCTTGAGTCTTTTTAGGCTGCCTTCTTATATTGGGATATACATACCATACATTAACACATTGTAATTGTTTGATATATGGTCGCTATTCCTCAGCAAGGTGCTGCTGCCATCATCCAGGTGGGGAACGATGCCACACAATGGTTCCTGTGGTATAGAAGATGATTTTCGACCGATATCATAACCGCAGCGTCAAGCCTTGATCGCCTCTTCTGCTGACGTTACCGTTTTCATTGCACCATCAGCCGTAATTGATCTTCTCTACTTATCATTGCTTACAGGTTAAAAGTTCCTGGATTCACCGAGTGTAATATGGTGATTGTTTGCGACTGGTGGAAACGATCAATCCTTTGAGCGAACCATTAATACCGGCACCGATACATGATTGGCCACCCTATCAGGAATGGAGCCGAAGAGCCACTGGCGCACAGTCCATTCGTCAGACGCCCCGATGATGATGAGATCGTAATCGGGGGCGGTTTTGATGATGCCCTGGCTGATGTCGGTGTCGGTAACGACGACGATTTCAGCGGTGACGCCCACTTCTTTCAGAATGTCGCCCACAAATTCTTCACCAGAATCTTGAAGCATTTGCCGACTTCCAAGATCAAAGGCAGATACAGCATCGGAATATTCCCGGTCGACCTTAACCGTCATGGCCGTTATTTTGGCCCTCCATTGCGCAGACAGTTGTTGAGCTACCTTCAGCCCCAACCTGTTGTGCGGACCGCCGCCCACAGGTACAAGAATCCGGTCAACCTTGCTTAAGCCATTATCCTTTAGTACCAGGATATTGCGGTCCGCAGATTTGGCCACTCCTGCCACATTGGTGTCTCGCAGTCGAGGACCGCGGACATCTCCCCGCCATCCCATAAGAATGATGTCCGTTTGTTCGATATCAGCGATATTTAGCAGGGCAGATGGTACGCTGTGAGCCACCAAGGCATTGGCTCGGGCACGAATTCCTTGTTCAGAGGCGTGCCTGGATGCAACATCCAGGAGCGTTTCCTGCTCGCGGCGCATCTGCTCGAATTCCATACGGCCGGCCTCAAGGGGCGTCTGCCTCGGAAGGCTCACAACGTGAGCCAAATGCAGACGAGAGTTTCTAGCCTTGGCCAGCGCCGTTCCCACGCGGAGCAGCGCTCCTTCCGTGGCAGGATTGGAAAGGGGCAAGAGGATCACAGGGAATGCATCCCTCCGGGCCGCCGCATAATCTTCCGCCTTGGCCACAAGCGGCCTGATAACTTTCTTCTGCCACAGTTCATTGGATACGCCCACAAGTTGCGTATGTTCGCGCAAAAAAAAGACATACCAGATCAAAGTCGCGGCGATGATGCCCAATCCGATCAGGATCGTCGGTCGGCTCGTGATGCCCATCACAAAAAGGCAGCCCAGCAACCCCAATATGGGTACCGCCGGGTATAGCGGGGTCTTGAAGCTGGGTTTATACCAGTCCAATTCCGCATGCCGCATGACCATGCAGGCCAGAGAGATAAACGCATAGAGTAAAAGGCTCAAAAATGCGCCCACCTCTGCAACCAGCTCGAGATGGCCGCCTAAAATCACAAGTAGGAACATGGTCAATCCGCCGGTTACGAAAATAGACCGGTACGGTGTTCTGAATCGACGATGGATTTTATTGAACCAATCGGGCATAAGACGATCCCGTCCCATGGCGAAGCAGATCCGTGAGGCGGCCATAATGCTGGCATTGGCCGAGGATACGGTGGCGAATATGCCACCGAGCAAAATTAAATAATAGCCCGTCTTCCCCATCAGCATTCGGGCCAATTCCATGAGGATAGTCTCGGTGGCCATGTTGGGATCGTCGTACCGGAGCAATCCGACAACGCAGAATTCTACCAGGCAATATACCACGGTCACAACGACTACCGAACCGACCACTGCAATCGGCAGATTGCGGTCCGGGTTTTTTATCTCCTCTGAAACCGCGGCAATTTCAGCAAAACCCATGAATGTTACAAACAGAACAGGTGTCACCACCAAAAAACCCGAAATGCCGATCTCGGGGGGTATCAAGGGACGCAGGTTCTCAAAGTCAACTTCGATCACGGCTCGCACGAAAAATACAGTGAGCGCAATGAGAAGCCCAGCAACGATCACGTTCTGGGTTCCTCCCGTCTCTTTGGCGCCGATGAAATTGAGTCCTGTGAGCAAACCCGTCATAATCAGCGCCAGCCACACGTGTGATATGGGCCAGACATCCGCTACATAGTATCCGAAACCGATCATATAAAAGGCCGAGGCGAATATAAGGCTCAGCCACAAACACCACCCCATTACTGTACCCATCATGGGACCAAAGGCCCTCACAATGAACAGGTAGCCACCCCCGGACAAAGGCATGCCGGTGGATAACTCGGACATGCAGAACGAGATCAAGACAGCCACCAGGCCGCAGAGGGCAAACGCAAGAATTACGATAGGTCCAGCCTTGGCTGCGGTAATCCCTGGCAGCACAAAGATCCCTGCGCAGACCATTGTGCCGATGCCAATCGACATCGCGGCCCCTAGCCCAAGCTCACGCACCAGTTCTGTACCGGTGTCGTCATCCGGAATATCTTCTTTTTGATTATTATCCATTTTTCAAGATTCTCCCCGTTCAAAAAAAGAGGCTGAGATTAGTAAAGTCTGCCTGTCACTGAATCAACAAATGAGATAAAAAATGAGGACGTTGAAGAAGATCCATGATTCTGCCAAAAATTCAAACACATGGATGCATGCATTAGCCTTGAGCCACTGTGCTTTCAAGGATACGGACTGTATGGGTTACAGCGCAGGATGCAGATTCGCGGTCGAGAGAGTCCACGTCGAGTTGAGAGGTCAGGACACTACAGGAATCGGGGGCAGCTCTACGTATTGTGGTTGGGTTAAATGGTGCTCACATACAGATATGCCTTCAGTATCGGTAAGTATCCTCCATTCAACCTATCTTGCCAGATTCCAAATATATCATATAGTACGAAATTATTGTGATTTTAAAATGTTATCTTTAATCGGAGACGTATTCGGTTTTGAGCATATCCCAAAATGACTCTGATACATTTTAATAGCAGGTGCTTGCATACCGCGTTTTATTAAAGAGCCTAATTGGGAACTACCTCGTAGGTCATTATTTTTCGTTGTATCCCCTTTACAGAGACCTTTTCGCCTGGAGCGCAGTCAATTTCATCTTTGACTAATGCCCAAGTCGGGTGGCTTATCATTATTGAATCCGGTTTGCAGAGCCCTTCCAATCTTGCGGCAATATTCACCTGCCCGCCAATGACCGTATAGGAAAGTCTGTCCTTTGCCCCAAAATTTCCAACGGTTGATGTCCCAGTACTGATTCCCACCCTGATGTGTAGCGGGTTTTCAAAACCTCCATTATACCACTTATCTTGAAGCTCTTTCATTTTGTTCTGCATCTCAATTGCCATTTTGACACAGTTGAGGGCATTCTCTTTATCTGGTGTTCTTTCGGGGGCACCGAAAAATATCATAATGGCATCACCAATGAATTTATCTACTGTGCCTCCCCAGTTGTGGGCAATTAGAGTCATTTCTGTCAGGTATTCATTTAAAAGTGTGGATAATTCCTCTGCTTCAAGTGACTCAGTAACTTCAGTAAAACCCTTAATATCAGAGAAAAATACAGTCAGCTTTCTTCTTTCTGTTTCTGGTATAGCATCTTTACGGCCAGATTTAATGGCACTTACCAATTGAACTGGAAGATATCTTTTTAAGTTATTTTCAATGTTAGCTAACACTATATTCTTATCTTTCAATTCCTTTGTTCTGTCTTTTACTTTCTGGTCAAGATCTGCATTGAGAGCTTTGTTTATAGTAATTTCTTTCTCGGCCGTATCGAGTGATTTCTGATTTATAAGGGAAGTGAAATATAGGAAAACTGATACTATAATAAAAGATAATGTTCCATTAAGTAAGGTTACATTGACATAAAGATTTTTTTGCGGTCCAAAATTTGGCATTGTTAATGCTGGTACGAGTGAGGTTAATAATATTATTGCAGCAGTAACTATAAGAAAAACTTTTCTGTAATGAAATATTGCTGTAAAGGCGAGAACTCCATAAAAAAGTTCTCTGTTTGTGAATATCCCCGTTTCGTAAAAACGACTCAAACTAATAATGAACGCCAGAGAAAAATTAAAAGCAAAAACAAACAATGCCAAGAAAGAGGCCTTTTGGAATTGTTCGTGCAAAGTAAAAAAACAACAAATCGCTATTATTGAAAGTCCAAATAAGTTTGCAAAAATAAATTTAAAGGCTACTATATCACCTTTTGCATAATAGGCATGAATTGCGTAGGCCATCATTAAGAAACCAGGAATAAATGCCCATACGGATGCCCAAAAGAATAGATATGCTTTTTGTTGAGTTTCATACGAGTGGTCACGATACTTTTCAAAAAAGGTAGCCCTAAATTCACTAAGTGACATAAATTGCCTCCGAATTTAAGTGACTATTTTTAAATATAGAAAGGAATAATTTTTAAGACTGTCAGGATACTGTTATCTTGCCACGAAGCAAATATATCAATAGCACAAAATTAATGTGATATAAAATAGTTATCTCAGGACTGAAAATCCATCTAAAAGGCTATATATTGATTTTCAGTTATGATACTCGGAATTGAAGGTAGAAACACTCGACTTCGTGCCAGCGGTTTCACCTTGCTTAGGGCTCGCGAAAAAATAACTTCACATTTCCAAAGCCCATCCATCCCAATCAGCGGCGTTCCAAAAATACGAAATATACCTGATATTTCTTAATTTTTGCGCCTTGTTGATTGAGCGGCTGAACTCCGGAAATCTGTGAATTTATTTTTGCGCGAACCCTTAGAAATCAATGTGGTTAATAACAGTCACCGCGTCTTTTATCGCTGTATAAATAAGGTTGGAGTGTTTTTTCTCCCGGATGGTACCGTCGCCCTGGGCTTCCATGTAGGATGGGCTGATGGACCCACCGATGGCGTAGATGCCCTCCCGGCTGGTTTCCAGACCGGTGGTCAGCAGAAGGAGTTGTTCACCCTCCCGGGCGATTTTGCAGATATTGCCGGTGCAGGCGATCTGCTGCAGATCCATCGCATTAAAAACCCCCGCCGGGCCATGGGTCCCGACACAGGCGATAACGTTCTTCATGGGAAAACTCATGCCCTGGTACATAAAGACATCGTCCCGGGCCTGGATTTCGGGGCTCTGGTGGATATACAAGCGGTCGATCCCTTCGGTATCGACTTCGCCTATTTTCGGGATGGCTCCCTGGAGAATTTTTATCTGGCCGCCCAGCAGGATCTCCTCACCGAGATCGCGGGCCGTGTTTTTGTTTACTTTGAACTTCTTTTTGGTGTGGCCCCAATAGACACGGGTTGTGTCACCGGCTTCACGTTTCTCCTTGGAAAGCGCCGCCACAATATCCGCCGCCGCGTTTCCACCCCCGATAACCAGGGTGGTCCGCCCGATGTAGTCCGCAACATTGTCAATCCGGCGGGCAACTGTTTTGGCTTCCCCGTAAACGCCCAGGTCGTTGGGGATGTTACTTCCAAAGGCAAAGATGATTTTCTTAGCCCGGTAGACATTCTGTTTTGTTTCAACAGTAAATCCGTCGTTGCTCTTTTGGATATCCTGATACGCTTCCTCGTACTGAACATTGAGCTTCTTCAGACGAACGAAGCTTTCGGCCTGCTCGATATACTTTTCCACCGGGATCTTTTCAGGCGGAGGGGTAAGTCCCTCTACCGGGAACTGCTTCTCCTCGCCCCGGGGTATCGTCGGGTAGACTTTTTTCCCTTTTGGATATGAATCAATGATTCCCTGGAAGACCCGTTTGCCCTTCTCCAGAATAATGTGGGAATAGCCCTTTTGTCCGGCGGCATAGCCCGCGGCGATACCGCCGGGCCCCGCCCCTATAATTAGCACATCATATGTTGCTGCCATATTATCCCCCTGCTGCCGGACTTTCCCCGTTCATACCCAAATGTAATCGTTCTCCGGGTATGAGGGCTTCCAATCCGGCATTTTGAGACCCGGAAGGTCGTGATCAACATTGTCCGGAGCTTTCGGTCCAGCGGCATTTCAGGCCGAAGCCCCTGTCCCAATTTTCAACCGGAATTATCTTTAGCCCCTGGACGGTTTCAGAATAATAGGGGCGTTTGAGATTCAGATACCCGCCGCGGCCAAACTTCAGCACCGGGTAAACCGGCTCCCGTTCTACCAGGTAATCGCCATAAGCCCCTTCCTGGGCAATCAGGTCTTCGCCAGCCGCGTCAGCCGGAATAAGCGCCGCCCGGGTTAACAGCGATGTCTCGCCCACGTGACATCCCACGATAACCGGCCAGTCTGATTTTCTCAGCACGTTCACCAGGCGAAGGGCCCGTACAATCCCTCCTACACGAGAAACCTTGATATTGGCAATAAATTTTCCGGGCAGGCTTTTGAAACGTTCCAGGTCCCGGATGGTGCACAGACTTTCATCCAGAACAACGGGCAATTGGCAGGCCACACTAACCCGGCTGATACCCTCTATATCTCCGGAACCAACAGGCTCTTCAATTGCGAAGACATTGCCGACCAGAGCTTTCAGGTGGTCGATTGCATCTTCAACGCGCCCCGTCCATAAGTTGTTGGCATCGAGACGTATGCGTGGATCCGTGACACCGTGCTGTTCACACAGGTCATACAATATCGTAATTTTCTCCTGGTCGCGTTCAAGGTCGCCATTTAGTTTGATCTTGAAATCTGAAAGTCCGCGGACCAGGCATTGATCCGCAATCGCAGAATATTTCCACTTGTCGTCATCCCCCAGAACAGCCGAGTAACGTCCCTTCCGCTGGCACTCGGTTATGCCGAGCAGTGCTTCCACACTGCAATTTTGCTCCCTGGAAAAAAGGTCCAGCAAGGCCATTTCCAGGGCACACCAGGCTGATGGAAACCGGTCTATCAGCGTCTCGTTTTTTTCCATCCACCCCAGGACGCTGTCCAGCGAATCAAACGCGATTGTCCCGGTTGAAAAATTTTTCCGGATCCACTGGACGCTGGATTCCAGGTCATCACCGGCGGAATAGGATCGGGGGCACCCTTCCCCATATCCGGAAATTTCACCCCGGCACGCCCTGATCCAGACACTTTCGCCTTCGTTCCTCTCGGCGCCGGCATGCCGGAAGGTAGATTTCAATTTTATCTTAAGGGGCTGCACTTCAATATGAATCGATTCTGTTGCCATCAATTATTATCCTATCTGTCCCGTTTTGATACGGAACGATTGCATATAGTTCTACAAAACGTCAGGCGCATGCCGTTGGCTGCATGTCAGCCCGTACCACCGAGTTGTTCAAGTGTCCCTGATTCTCCGAAATAACCGGATTGAAAATAGAGCATTAATCAAAAATTCCACGGCTGGCAATGATTTCATGATTACGACCGGGGCTCGGGGTGCCGTGCTTCGGGTCGCGAGCCAGGCCATATAGCACCACCTGTTGGCTGATATTACAACATATAGTCATTGCCAAAGCTTGACATACCACATTCTGAGTGTTATTTCTCTACTACTGTCGCGTCCCTAGATACGAGCGCTGTTTTCCCGACTACTAACCTGCCGCGACAGAGGCACAGATAGAAAAGGGATTGTTGGCGTTTACGTTGCTGACTCCTACTATTGGCCCCTGACAAGTTCGGCAATGCATCATGAATCAATCCTTATGTTTATCTAAATCTGCCGGGAAACGTTCAAAAAAAGATACTGGCGTTGCGCCTCACCACTTGGGTACTATCCACAAGGGGAGGCAATACTCCCGCAATGGGACAAAAATCGGCAAAGCCCACCTGATTAACGCATTTAATTTCATCAACTTCAGCAACGGTACTGTTCTGGTCAATTTCTGGCACCCGCGGTTTACTGATCCCATTTCTTTCCGGGCGAAACCACGCCCCTGCCTGAATGATACCGTAGAGTGCGCGTGGTCAGGCCAGGACTCTCCGGGTAAACTTAACGCTGACTACATGGTTAAGGATATCCTGGTTCCCCGCGGCCAGCATCTCTTTTTGGTAAACCCCGACCAAGTCCGTTTCAATGGGGGCGGTATTTTGTTCCGGGTCCCGGATGGGGGCGTCGATGTCAACTCCAGGGAAATCGCGCGAAATACCTGCCAGAATATACAGGCCACACTTCGTCAGGGTACCGCCGTCTTGAATGGAACCCTTGTTGATTTCAGTACGGCTGCATTCTGTATCGCAGAAACAGCAAAACCACCGCAGAAATCCCCGTCGATTGATACCACCGCGCCGGTACACATGGAGTTCTCATCCGCGAGCGAACTACTCTATGCCGGAGAAGGCCGGATCGTCAAGCAAACCGGTGGAGGCCGAAACAGAAATTTTATTGTCACGCCAACGAACAGTCAGGTTCCGCAACTGAAAAGTAAAGAGTTCCGGACTGGCCGGCAGGAATTGACCCCGCCGCCGGATATTACCTTTAAGCATCCTTTTGCCCACAGAACCATAACCTTGAAAGTGATCGATATCTCCGGTTCCGGGTTTTCCGTGGCAGAAGAAGCAAACCGGTCGGTTCTTTTACCCGGCCTGCTCATTCCGGAACTGGAATTGCATTTTGCCAGCAGCTTTAAAATCAGGTGCAAAGCCCAGGTCATCTACAAAGCCGGCCCGCTGGCAATCGGAGATGGCAAACATGTTAAATGCGGCCTGGCCCTTATTGATATATCCCCCAAAGATCATGTAAAACTGCTTTCCCTGCTATATCAGGCAACCAACAACAATGCCTACCTGTGTAACCCGGTTGACCAGGATGACCTTTGGGAGTTTTTCTTCGATACCGGTTTCATTTATCCCGATAAATACGGTTTTTTCCACCAGAATAAGGAAACAATCAAGGCGACCTATCACCGACTGTATACAGAGAATCATGATATCGCCCGGCATTTCATCTATCAGAATAAAGGCCGTATATTGGGACACATGGCCATGGTTCGGTTTTATGAAAAGTCCTGGCTGATCCATCACCATGCCGCCAGAAAGGCGGACTTTACCCGGGCCGGGCTGGTGGTACTCAACCAGATTGGAAGATATATAAATGACTCCCACAGCCTGAAATCATCAAAAATGGATTACGTATTTTGCTATTTCAGGCCCGAAAACAAGTTCCCGGCACGGGTCTTTGGAGGTTCCGCCCGACGTATCGGTGACCCCGGGGGCTGCTCCCTGGATTCATTTGCCTATCTCCACTATTCAAGGATTCCATCTCTGGAAACAGAAATTGCACCGCCCTGGCATTTGGCTAAGACAGACGCCGGTGATCTTCTATCACTCAGAAGATTTTATGCCCGGCGTTCCGGCGGTTTAATGCTGAAAGCACTGGAGCTTGAGCCGGGTTCAATGGAAATCTCCGAACTGCGGGGCCGCTACACCCGAGCCGGTCTCAGACGATCTCGGCTTCTATTTTCACTAAAGCGAAATGATGACCTGGTCGCAATCTTCATCCTGAACATGTCTGATATCGGCCTGAACATGTCTGAGCTGACCAACTGCATGACCGTCATTGTCCTTGAACCGGACAACCTTCCCGGAGAAATTTTTCAATCAGCATTGGCCTGCCAGGCGAAATATTTCAAAACCAACACCATTCCCGTGCTGATGTACCCGGAGACATACGCTAAAGCCACAGCAATAAACCAGGAAAAAGCATACACACTCTGGATACTGAACATGACACATACGGATCACTACTTCAGGTATATGCGCAGGCTGCTTAAAAGATTTGATCGCTGAACGTCCCGCTTAGAACCAAATTTCTTTTGCAGCCCTGGGCGGGTGGCGTAGGGGTAGTTATCAGAATCCACAAACGCCTTACGGTAAGATTCGTTAAACCGGTAGGCAATATACGTGGCTGCGGGGTCCCGGGTTGTCAGTAAAGTGGACAAGGTTCGCTTTACAGTTTCCCAGCGGCTGAAATAGGCATTTTTAAGATACGCATACCCTTCGTACACGTCCTCGATGGTCAATTTCAACGGATTAAAAAGCATCCGTGAAAACCGGTAGTCTTTCCAATCTTCAGGAAAATTTTGGCTGAAGATCCGGTTTTCTTGATTTAATGCCTTCCACAATTTTGTCCCGGGCAGGGGTGTGGGCTTGGTGACTTGCAGAACATCTATATGGGCGGTTTTTATAAACTCCAGGGTGGTATGGAACACGGACAGATCATCCTCATCACTGCCCAGCACAAATGCCCCGAGAAAAGCGATACCGGCCGTGCGAATATTTTGAATCAATTCATAGTAGCGGTTTTCCTGAAACCGGTTAAGGTTAATATTTTTACCATAGGATCGTAGTGTTTCCGGATTCACAGATTCCATACCCACGAAGACGATCTTTAAGCCTGCCCGGGCAGCTAGCCGAACCAGCTCGGGATCTTCCCCAATCTGGAGAGACGCCTGGGCAAAAAAATACTTTTTAATTCCACTTTCAATTATCCGCTTGAAAAAGGCCTTGGTCCACGCCATGTCCGCCTTGCTGTAGCCGATGATGTTGTCATCGGCCAACAGCACCGTTTTCTGGGGGATCTGGGCCAGTTCGGCCATGACCGCGTCCAGTGATCTCCTCCGAAAACGGCGGCCGTTAAAAGCGGTTACGGAACAAAAGTGGCAGTCCATGGGGCAACCCCGGGAGGTCTGGAGACTGCCCCACTTATAGTAAGCGTCATTGAGTATATCCCGGCGGGGGTTCGGCAGGTTTTCCAAATCCGGCCAGGTGCCCCGGTACTCCTTTTTCAGGCAACCTGCTTCAAAATCTGTCAACACCTGCGGCCAGATGCCCTCCGCTTCACCGATCACCACTGTGTCGCAAAACGTCAGCGCCTCTTCGGGCAGCATGGAGACATGGATCCCCCCCATCACCGTGGGGATGCCTTTATCCCGATATAATTGGGCGATCTGGTATCCGCGGTAAACGGAAGCGGTATACGCCGTGATACCGACCAGGTCGGCTTCCCGGTACTCGAAAGGTTGGATATTTTCATCGAGAACTTCAATCTGGTAATTGTTGGGGGTGACTGCCGCAAGGTAGGGCAGATTCATGGGCGGAAAGGCGGTGGCCCGAATATTGCCCAGCCCTTTATGCGTATTGGATGGGTTGATCAGCAGGAGACGTGGCATGTTTTCCTCTTCAAAAGACAGTAAATATTATGCGGAATTCAGCTCATTCCAGACAGCCTTCCCGATCGTCTCGAACAGATACGGCTTTTTGATATAGGTTCGTGCACCCAG
The DNA here is from genome assembly GCA_964647585.1 of uncultured Desulfobacterales bacterium. Classification (GTDB taxonomy): domain Bacteria; phylum Desulfobacterota; class Desulfobacteria; order Desulfobacterales; family CAJINA01; genus CAJINA01. The sequence continues at coordinate 51,444 of CAZYGG010000005.1, read as the reverse complement.
CTGAATGGCTTCCTTGACACGTTCTGTTTCGGCGAAACCGCTCGTTATAATTGCTTTCTGGCCGGGATGCAATCGAAGTATTTCCCGGTACGTATCCAGCCCGTCCATACCGGGCTCCATGATCATGTCCAGGACCAGGAGATCTACCTGGTGGTTCTGCATGTACGCGACCGCTGCGGCACCGCTGGCAACCGCTTGAACGGTGTAGCCCAACATGCCCAATATCTCAGATGCGATGGCCCTCTGCTCTTCGATATCATCGACAATTAAGATCGACTCCCCCTTGCCCATGAACCCATCAATGGAGTCGGGTATTGATTCGGTACCCGGCAGCGGCTGCCTGACTGCGGGAAAATAGAGGGTGAAGAAGGTCCCGCGCCCCGGCGTACTTTGCACATCAATATATCCGTTGTGATCTTTGACGGTTCCCCAGACCACCGCCATCCCCAGTCCGGTGCCGCTTTTCCCCATAACTTTTTTAGTGTAAAAAGGTTCGAAGATTCGTTCCAGGTCCTGGGACAGGATACCACTGCCCGTATCCATAACAGTCAGGGTGACATAATCACCGTTTTTTACCTGGTCGTAACCATTGAGCAAAGTATCCACAGTCCTGTTTTCTATGGATATGACAACCTCACCGGCCCCCTCAATCGCCTCGAATGCATTGGTGACCAGGTTCATGACCGTCTTGGACAAATGGACCGGGGAGCCTTTGATGTTAAGGGAACTTTCAAGCAGATCCGCTTTGACCTGAACATGCGGATGGGTATTCTGGACATCCTTAAATTCAGGGCTTTGCAGGTATTCAGTGATGACGGTATTTAAATCGACGATATCCTTTGTAACGACCCCTCTTCTTGCCAGGGTCAGCAGGTCCTGAACGATCGCCGCGGCTCTTTTACCTGAATCCTGAATGGTCCGGATGGGTTTTATAAGCGGGCTGCCGTCCGGCAATTTCCTTAACAACACCTGGGGATAACTTACAATCCCTGACAGGATATTGTTAAGGTCGTGGGCAACGCCACCGGCCAGGGTACCGATGGCTTCCATTTTTTGGGCGCGGTAAAGCCTGATTTCCAAGGCTGCCTTTTCCTGTTCCGCTTGCTTGAGAGCTGTAATTTCATTGCCGACACACAGAATTTCACTAAAGGTATTGTCTTTGCTGAAGATGGGTCGGTATGTCCAGGCAATCCATACGTCTTCCCCATTTTTGAGCTTACTTTTGCTCTCATCGAAAACAGTTTTCAACGGAGATTGTTTAAAATCTTCAATCAGGCTGCCAAGTGAACTCCCTTCGCCGCCCATTACAAGGCCGAAAGTATCTGTGTCTTTCTTTTTACGGGCCTCAGTTTCCGTATACCCGAAAACCCGTTGGGCATACTCATTAAAGAAAGTAATGTGCCCCTTTATGTTAATCCGCATGATAATGCTGTTCGCATTTTCGACAAGTTCGCGGTATTTTTTCTCGCTCTCCCGAATTTTTCTAAAGGCAACGGCATTCATGATTCCAACGGCGGTCTGCGAGGCAACTCCCATCAACAAGCTGATATCACTCGTATTAAGCGGCCTTTTAGACTTGATGTTATCAACCCCCAGAACACCCAGGGATTCATCTTTATAGATAATCGGTATGCAAATTAATGACTGCACGTTCATATCATTTATAAATTTGATGCTTCTATCAGAAAAACTATCTTCGATCTGCGCGACATCCTTGATGAGCAGGGGCTTTTGTTCCCTGAAAGCACGCGTGAAGACCCCTTGCGAGGCCGGGTTATTCAGGCTGAATCTTAGCTGCTGGAGATCAGATTCTTTCGTATAATCATAGCCGTAGCCGGCCACATAGGCGAGACGTGTTTTGCGGCTGTCGGCAAGCATGATGATGCCCCGGTCAAAATCCAGGTACATCTGCATGCTGTGCACAACGGTCTTGACAAGGTCTTCAATATCCAGGACGGACGAAATTGCGTCCCCTATCTCCTGGACAAGCAGGGCGTTGTCATGGCGAATCTTCATCTCGGCGATAAGGTTTTCAGCCTCACTGCCCTTACTTTTAAGGATCCCCGCAAGCTCCTTTTGCGTCAGGTATTCGGTTACAAAGGAGAAAGACATACCGATAAACCCGAATGATAACACCAGGATCCCCCAGGTCTTAAACGGCAGAAAGAAAAAAAGTACCAACGCGACAAGACCGGTGACTGATAGTAGAATATTGCGTATCTGTTTCAGAGTTGCCGAATTTTCCCTGTCCCAGGTAACAATGTAGCGACAGTGGTCATGCCCTTTATGAAAACATTCAGGATGGTCAACCTGCGCAAAATTCTGCACGAAATACTTCGCCACGGACTCGAAAAAACCGATGCGATTTTCACACTGGTATGGTTTTTCAGCGACCCCCTCTTTGGGAGTTGAAATGATTTCAACTTTATTCGGTCCCAGTTTTTTGGCTTTGATGGATACGCCGCGACTGAAAACTGAATAGACTTTTTCTATGAGCAGATAAAGGGTGCTTAAATTCAGCAAGCTCAGCAAATATTGCTTGGAGACACCCAATCCCGCTGTCGAGGTCGCATAGCGCCCGGCTTTTCTGGCTATGCCCGGGTCACCAGTGGCTTCTGAAATTCTGTTGTAAAAGCGATCCACCTGCTCCTGGGTAAACCAGTGTGTCTGATCTTCGATTTCATATTCCGTCATGCCGGCTGCCTGAATAATCGGCGCGACATCAATGTCCGGATGATTTCGCATTAAATAGGACAGGTAAACCTTGGTAATTTTGCTACTATATAAAGGTTCTGGATTAGACAATGCGGTACTCCTTTAAGCGTCTTGACTATTCTGCATCCTGTGGGTTCCATGGCAGCCCTGAATTGGCCGCGTCATGGGAAAAATGTGTTTTTTACATAAAGCTGCGCGACTGTCCAGTGAAGAAAAAAAGCTGCGCCTTTCCCGACAACAAACCACAGTTGTTTATACAATACAACCCATTAATATAAGTTGGGATTTTATCGGCATCCGGAAGAATTGGGCCCCGGTGTCCAATGGGGTTTATATGCCGGGGCAAGGCCAGCGCGCGTTCCGCCGTCATACCCGCCCGTTTAGAACCCCGGGAAGGCATGGTTCCGGGCGTATCCTGGAACAGCCCGGCAGTTTTTTAACAAAATTGGATGAAACTTCGCAGCAATCGTTGCGCCACTATCGTTTCACTGGTGGTTCGCCAGGCTGATTACCGGAAAGGAGCCGGTCATTGTTTTTCAGCGCACGCGTTCAATGGCATCCCCACAGTCAATGGTGCCGCTTTTTAACACCCGGGCGAAAACACCTTCCTTGGGCATAATACAATCCCCGGCTTTGTAATAGATTGCACACCGGTTATGGCACTCTTTACCAATCTGGGTTATTTCAACCAGCGCGGTCGCCCCCAGTTGGAATATTGTGCCCACGGGTACGTTGACCCAGTCTATACCGGTTGTGGCTATATTTTCGGCAAAGTCACCGAACCCCACATCCAGGCCCTTCTCCCGGGCCCCGCCAATACTTTCTGCGGAGAGAAAGCTCACCTGGCGATGCCACTCACCCGCATGGGCGTCCCCTTCCAGGCCGTGGCCTTCCATGAGGTAGGCCCTATCCACCTGTCTTTTAACCGTACCTTTTTTCCGGCTGGTTGAAATTGAAACAATTTTCACGTCGACTCCTTTCCGATGAGAAAAATACCGTAGCTCGCCCTCAGGTTTGGCAACACGGTGATGATGTTTCCACGCCGGTCTTCGTTGTTGGTATTGATAGCGACTTCGCGCAGTATTTTAAACCCCACCTCGCCGGCATAACGCCGGAAATCCTCGATAGTAATGACCCGAATGTTGGGCGTATCATGCCACTGGTAGGGCAATTCCCGGGACACCGGCGCGATACCTTTAAGCAGCAGCTGGAGGCGCACTTTCCAGTGACTGAAATTAGGGAAACTCACCACAGCCCGCTTGCCTATGCGCAGCATGGACTTGATCAGATCGGCCGGGTCGTAGATCTGCTGCAGGGTCTGGCTCAGGACGACGTAGTCAAACGCATCGTTGGGATAATCCCGCACCTCCTCGTTAATATCCCCCTGGAGTACGGTCAATCCCCGTTCAATACAATAAGCCACCCGGGCTTCATCTATCTCGATACCCGTACAGGCGACATCTTTTTTAGTTTTCAGGTAATGCAGCAAGTCACCTTCGCCGCACCCCAGTCCCAGAACCCGCGCCCCGGGGTGTATCCAGGCAGCCACGACCCGCAGGTCATAGCGCAAGCCGCTATTTTCAACTGTTTCCATTGCCATGTCCCAGAAACCCTTTCATGAGCGCCGACAATCTGTCCGAGGGCAACAAAAAGGCATCGTGCCCCCAGCGGGCCTCGATTTCACAGAAGCTGACATCCAGGCCCGTCTTCTTCATGGCCTTGACCATGGCCCGGGACTGATAGGTCGGGTAAAGCCAGTCGGACGTGAACGAGACCACCAGGAATTTGGCCGCAGCTCCCGAAAAAGCCTTGACTGCGGACCCGTTGCCATATTGCCGTTCAAAGTCGTAATAATCCGAGGCCTTGGTGATATAGAGAAACGCGTTGGCATCAAACCGCTCTACAAACTTGCGGCCCTGGTAGCGCAGATAGCTTTCCACCTGGAACTCGGCATCGAAATTGAATGAAAAATCGGCCCGATCCTGTAGCCGCCGATCGAACTTGAGCCGCATGGCTTCATCCGACAGGTAGGTGATATGGCCGATCATCCGGGCTACGGCCAGCCCTGTATCCGGCCGGTCGCCCCCATAGTAGTCGCCTTTATTCCACAGGGGGTCGGCACAGATGGCCTGCCGGGCAACTTCGTTGAAGGCGATGGCCTGGGCCGAGTGGCGGGTCGTGGTCGCCAGAAGTACCGCAGATCCGACCATCTCCGGATACCGCACCGTCCATTCCAACGCCTGCATCCCACCCACCGAGCCGCCGATGACCGCATGCAGCTTATTGATCCCGAGATGGTCGATGAGCACTTTCTGGGCAGCCACCATGTCTCCGATGGTTACCATGGGAAACGCAAGGCCGTATGCATTCCCGGTAGCCGGGTTTATGGAGGCGGGCCCGGTTGAACCGTTACAGCTACCCAGAATATTGGAACAAATTACAAAGTAGCGGTCTGTGTCGATCCCTTTGCCGGGGCCTACCATGAAATCCCACCAGCCGGGACGGGGGTCGTCTTTGTGGTGATATCCGGCCACATGGGCGTCCCCTGAAAAAGCGTGCAGGATCAGGATGGCGTTATCCTGTTCCGCATTCAGCTTGCCATAGGTTTCATAGGCCAGCGTAACCGGTCCGAGCCGGGCACCGTTTTCCAACACCAGTTCTTCAGGAGACCGGGCGAAAGTAAACGTCTGTTTCTCTACCAGCCCCACCGACTCACCGACCTGGTCATGTTCAATGTATTCGCTCATTAAGTTCTATCCGTTGTTCTTTTCGAGCTGTCACTCTGAACGAAGTGAAGAGTCCCTTGCGGGCATAGGGCCTTTTTTACTGTCAGAGATTCTTCGTCACTTCGTTCCTCAGCATGACAGGTTCGTGACTATTCCCTAAAGCGAGCAGCCACACTCCAGGGCCTGATTCAGGTCGGCAAAGATATCCTCCACAGCCTCGATACCGATGGAAAGCCGGATCAGGTCCGGGGTTATGCCGCCGGTCCGCTGGGCTTCCTCGGAAAGCTGTGAGTGGGTCGTGGTAGCCGGGTGGATGGCCAGACTCTTGGCATCGCCCACATTGGCAAGGTGTGAAAACAACTTGAGGCTGTTGATGAACTTTTCGCCGGCGGCCTTGCCCTGTTTGATACCGAACACCACCATGCCCCCAAAACCGTTTTCAAACTGTCGCGCGGCGCTCGCATGAGCCGGATCATCTTCAAGCCCGGGATATCTGACCCATTCGACGCAGTTGTGCGATTTCAGATACTGCGCCACCTTAAGGGCGTTTTCGCAATGGCGTTCCATCCTCAACGGCAGGGTTTCCAGCCCCTGCAGAAACATCCAGGCATTGTCGGGGCTGATACAGGCACCCAGATTTCTCAGGGGCACCAGCCGCATACGCATGATAAAGGCCACCGGGTTCAGATCGCCGAGATCGTGTGCATAGCGGATGTCATGGTAGGAAGGGTCCGGTTCATTGTAGAGATTGAATTTTGGATCAGTCCAGTCGAACGTGCCGGCATCCACCACAATGCCGCCGATCCCGTTGCCGTGCCCGCCCAGCCACTTGGTCAGGGAGTGCACCACCACATGGGCGCCCTGCTCTATGGGTCGCTGTATATAGGGCGTCGTAAAGGTGGCGTCGACCACCAGGGGCAGGTGATGTTTTTGGGCTATTTTGGCAATCGCCTCAATATCGACTACATCCAGCACCGGGTTGCCGATGGTTTCTGTAAAGATCATACGGGTCTTTTCATTTATCAGGGCCTCGAAGCTTTCCGGTTTCAGGGAATCGGCAAACCTTACCTTAATGCCGAACTGGGGCAGGATATCGTTGAACATCGTATAGGTGCCGCCGTACAGGTTCACCGCTGACACCACTTCATCTCCCTGGCTGCAGGTGTTGATCACCGCGTAGAAGATCGCCGAAGTACCGGAAGCCAGGGCCAGGCCGGCAGCGCCCCCTTCCAGGGCGGCCATCCGCTGCTTCAGGACGTCCTGGGTGGGATTCATCAAACGGGTATAGATGTTGCCCAACTCTTTCAAGGCAAAGAGGTTGGCGGCATGTTGGGTATCTTTGAAGACATAGGCACTGGTCCGGTGAACCGGAACGGCCCGGGATCCGGTCTCGTCCAGAACGGCACCGGCATGCAGGGCCAGGGTATTAAATTTATAATCGGCAGACATGGTATACTCCTTTGTAAATATGATAGCACAGGGATATTTTTATAATGACAGGTCAGGCAGGATCAGCGGAAAGAAGCGGCATCAGGACTTCGCACTTCCGGCAGACTTTCAGTTTCTCCTCCCACGTTTTATGGGCTTCCCCTTCACAGATGGTGCCGCTGATAAACCAGCACTCCTGGCCGGATTTGAATTCCCAGGCCGGGCACTGTTTTTTGCGCTCGGTCGGGCACTTGTTCACTGTCCAGCAGGGTTTGAGCTTTTGTTTGCCGCCAAAACTGCGGGAGAGCAGAAACAACATCTGCCGCTCAACATCCGGCGGAATCGTGCGCCACCCCTGCTCGTAGCTGTGTACCGCTTTCATCGATTTGCCCAGTAGCTGAGCCATCTGCTTTTGGGTTTTTTCCAGCTTTTTTCTCAAGGTAACGAACTCAGCGCTGTCCATCAAGGCCTCCATCATTATCGTCAGAATTGTATATAATTGCAGTAGATTCAGCGAAATTACCACAATGTGGTATCGTGTTCAATATAATACACATGTCGAAGAATGCAATCCCTGCTTTTTTCAGGGATATAGACTTATGCTGTTTTCCGGCTCTGCTGGCCGTGGATCAAATTCCGCATGGCTGGATGGTGACAGGTGACCTGAGTACAAATGAGAATCTTTTGGAAACACCCATAGCAACCTAATATTTTAAATATTTTATGTTAACAGATAGTTTAATTGAATTCCGTCCGCCTGGCAAAAATACCCATTTGGGTGCATTTGGCTCTTGACGACTGCTTTTTCGATCAATTAGGATGGCGTTATGCATCGACACAGCCTTACGCATCAGAAATTCATAACTTCGGCGGAGCACGTCTAATGGCGCTTACCCGTCGCCAGAAAAGGGTGTCTTCATTATTTCTCGTCATTGCCCTGATGACGTTTGCAGCCCTTATTTACAGGGCTTTCACAGCGGATCATGATGCCCGGATGCGTGAATACCAACGCCGGGCCGAGGCCGCCCAGCCACTGCGTAAATCAATGGTAACAACCGATCAGGTTGTCCTGATGACAGGCGAAGCCGCTACGGTTAACCGCACCCGGCTGGTCTACCAGGGCGAGCGGGACGGGATCATCCACCTGGATCTGTATCTGCTGGACCTGGATTCAAAGTATCCTTATCCAAAACAAATCCCCAAATCAGCCGCCCGCGAAGGATTCCGGTTGGGCTCCGGCCGGTATCAGTTGTTGACGGCAAACCGCAAAGTCCTGACTTTGAGAATCCTGGAATAAAAGAGCAAGAGGTCAAGGAAACAATGATTGGCTGACTGGAAATGTTTGGTTTATTGAACATTCCTTCGATTGTTTCAATCCACGCCCCCGCACGGGGAGCGACTGGGGGGTCATATTTCTTGAGTACACTTGGCGAGTTTCAATCCACGCCCCCGCACGGGGGGCGACTGGCCTTGAGCCCGGTCCATGCCTGAGAAAACCTGTTTCAATCCACGCCCCCGCACGGGGGGCGACTGGCTGCCGGCTTCAGGCCGTCATACCACTCGTACCCGTTTCAATCCACGCCCCCGCACGGGGGGCGACGAATACGAGAGTTGATCCGTTGACGCCTTGCCGAGTTTCAATCCACGCCCCCGCACGGGGGGCGACTATTGACACGATGGGCTATTCGGAATTCGAACTAGTTTCAATCCACGCCCCCGCACGGGGGGCGACTTTTTCATTTCAGCGATTTTTAGTTCGTACTTGCGGTTTCAATCCACGCCCCCGCACGGGGGGCGACTTGCCATCTTGCCCCCTTTCCGTTCTAAAGGCGTGTTTCAATCCACGCCCCCGCACGGGGGGCGACTCGCATAATCCGGCAACTTGTCAAACATTTCGAGTTTCAATCCACGCCCCCGCACGGGGGGCGACCGGTTGATTCTATCGCAAAGACCGGGATTGACTTGTTTCAATCCACGCCCCCGCACGGGGGGCGACGCTGAAGTCCAGTCCTGTGAAGTCACAGATTCAAGTTTCAATCCACGCCCCCGCACGGGGGGCGACGAAATCCTGAAGGGGATGATAAGGACCCCACCGAGTTTCAATCCACGCCCCCGCACGGGGGGCGACGGGGATTCCCGGGTGACAAGGTCGAGAATCTCTGGTTTCAATCCACGCCCCCGCACGGGGGGCGACACGATTCGCTCATGGTGTTTACCCATTGCGAAAGTTTCAATCCACGCCCCCGCACGGGGGGCGACGATGTAATAATTAATTGTGTTGGAGATTATCAAGTTTCAATCCACGCCCCCGCACGGGGGGCGACACAGATAACGAAGAAACAAGATTTCGGATGTTAGGTTTCAATCCACGCCCCCGCACGGGGGGCGACATGGACTTTATTATGAGTAATATTGATTTAACTAGTTTCAATCCACGCCCCCGCACGGGGGGCGACTTGCTCTTTCTGATTCATCCGTCTGGACATAAAAGTTTCAATCCACGCCCCCGCACGGGGGGCGACCAGGAGTGTATCGCGTTGCTGCGAGAGATACACGGTTTCAATCCACGCCCCCGCACGGGGGGCGACTCAACAATCTCCCAAATTAAAACAACTATCACATAGTTTCAATCCACGCCCCCGCACGGGGGGCGACCCGAGAATGTGGTCAGGCCATCGCTCGTAGACACAGTTTCAATCCACGCCCCCGCACGGGGGGCGACATAAAATGAAGTGTCCAAAGTGCGGAGCTCAATTGTTTCAATCCACGCCCCCGCACGGGGGGCGACTAATTTTGACGGAATGGTTCCTGCATGGGCGTTAAGTTTCAATCCACGCCCCCGCACGGGGGGCGACTTGTAAGTATGCCTGTAGTTTACTCCCACGACATGTTTCAATCCACGCCCCCGCACGGGGGGCGACATTAAAAAAAGCAGGAGCAGATCAAGAATATATTGTTTCAATCCACGCCCCCGCACGGGGGGCGACACGACTTCAGCCAAAATTACCCCGAGACCGAAGACGTTTCAATCCACGCCCCCGCACGGGGGGCGACGAAATTCTATAAAGAGATGTTGATTATATTAAGAGTTTCAATCCACGCCCCCGCACGGGGGGCGACCGATATATTTATCTGTTTCTACATTGTTTAAAGAGTTTCAATCCACGCCCCCGCACGGGGGGCGACATGAAACAAAGAGGTAGTGATGCAAGAGAACAAGTTTCAATCCACGCCCCCGCACGGGGGGCGACCGTCCCATGTGTTACTAAACCCTAAAGATGATATTGTTTCAATCCACGCCCCCGCACGGGGGGCGACTATCTAAATCCTTACCCAAAGTAACTGTAACTCCAGTTTCAATCCACGCCCCCGCACGGGGGGCGACATGGGGCAGTTTTTAAAATTCTTGTCGGAAAGACCTGTTTCAATCCACGCCCCCGCACGGGGGGCGACTTATTTCGTTGCCC
>CAZYGG010000005.1:0-41008 GCA_964647585.1 uncultured Desulfobacterales bacterium | reverse complement strand
GAAAGAATAGCACATAAACAGTTTCAATCCACGCCCCCGCACGGGGGGCGACTTTCAAGTCGCGTTATAGTGTCTCTCTGCTCTAGTTTCAATCCACGCCCCCGCACGGGGGGCGACTGAACTCAGCAATTGCCCGCCACTCGTCCAGGGTGTTTCAATCCACGCCCCCGCACGGGGGGCGACTTATTTCGTTGCCCGAAAGAATAGCACATAAACAGTTTCAATCCACGCCCCCGCACGGGGGGCGACTTTTTAAATAAAGAAAATAATAAAAATAATAAAGTTTCAATCCACGCCCCCGCACGGGGGGCGACCTGAGTTTAAATCCTTTATTGGTGATGCACAATATGTTTCAATCCACGCCCCCGCACGGGGGGCGACAATATTGGAATAAAAATAAAAAGGAAGAAAAATGTTTCAATCCACGCCCCCGCACGGGGGGCGACTTGCTACCTGTAATGATATTACTTCACTTCCGCCAGTTTCAATCCACGCCCCCGCACGGGGGGCGACAGTAACATTACAACCTAATAAAATAACAAACAATAATACTCAACTTCTGCGAAGCCACACTTTCTGCGTGATCCTAATAGCTTGTCAAAGAACAAATATCCTAATTTCCAATTGATATTAGTACGGTATCGTATCTGCGAACCCTCCGGCAAAACCTGTTTACAAGAGGTTCGCAATCTATCAAATGACAAGGGGCCCCTCCTGATCAAGACTCTCTTTTGCACCGACATGCTCAATCCGCTTTTGCCAGTTAGAACCAAGGAAATAAAAGCGCAAACTGTCCCTTTCGGAATCAATTTCATCCATCAACCTGTGCTTGAATTTCGTCCATTGGGCCGGATCGACAATGCACTCAAATACGGAATACTGGACACGCTGCCCATAATCTTTGCACGCTTTTGCCACCCGGCGCAGTCTTCTTGCGCCTTCCTTGTCTTGAGTTGAAACATCGTAACTGACCAAAACCATCATATCATCACCTATCGCCAGACAAACGCGGGATAGCCGTCCAGATCGCCCCTTAAATATCTTGATAGGAGCAGGGCCTGGGTGTGAAAAAGGAGGCCAATGGTCACTTTTTCTTCCAGGAATGGGTGCATCACCTCTGCCTGTTTTCGTTTCTGGTAGGCTACCAGGACCTTTTTCCGCATGTCGTCACCCATTAAAACAGCACCGGTCTGGCTCTCCTTGAAGCCACTTTTTCGCGCACTGCCCTGATTAACCAGAGAAAGGGTTAACCTGTCCGCAATGACAGACCTGAATTCCTCCATCATGTCCAGGGCCAGCCCCGGCCTGCCCGGCCTGTCACGGTGGAGAAACCCAACCGCCGAATCAAGCCCGACTGATTCCAGGGCCGAACGGACATCATGGAGTAAAAGGGTGTAGATAAAAGAGAGAAGGCAGTTTACCTTGTCCAGCGGTGGCCTCCGGTTTCTTCCCTTAAATGCAAAATCCTCTTTATGGTTAATGATCAGGTGATCAAACACACCGAAATAGGTTTTTGCAGCTTCCCCCTCCACACCCCGCAGGCTGTCCAGTCCGATTTCCGGCAACACCTCTTTAACCAGGGCCGCGAGGTGGTTGCCTGCTTTGCCTACCTTTTGTGAGTCTATTCTACTGCCGTGGTCGCGAATGGATCTTCTTAAAACCGAACGGCTGTTAAGTAGTTTGGCTGTAACAATCGCATAGGCAATTTCGGAACAGCGTTCGGGGTGATCGGCCTGCCGGTACTGCTCTCTGCGTAAAAGGACATTACCGGACACCGGTCCCTGGACGCGCGCCAGAAAACGCCCGTACTCGGAAAGAAAGCTGATAGCGACGTCCTTTTCGGCACAGAACCCCATCAGGTAGGGACTGCACATCACCCGGCCGAAACATACTATTCCGTCAAGGGTATGAACCGGAATCTGCAGCTTTTTCTCCCTGTCCACGGAAACGGAAACAGTTTCACCCTCCTTAGACAGGTAAGCGCCCTGAGTTGTTACAAAGAGTGTGTTTAAATGCCGCTTCATAAGGACCCCGTGAGATCGCCAAGGTATTGGTTAACCGAACGCCTGCCATCCACTTTATCCGGCAGGCATAAATCAATGAAAGAGCAACTACGACACTTTGAAGAAAATTCCGGCGACGGTGTTTTGCGTACGCGTATAAGGGCGTGCAGGCGCAAGGCTGTTTCCATTGTCTCTTTGCGAAGTCCTTCATCAAGAGAAACATCCTTGCGACGCCTTGTCTTGCCATAAAAAAGCGCCCCCGCACCGACTTCAAAGCCGGTCATCTCTTCAAGGCACAGTGCCTGGGCACAGAGTTGAACTTCGTCGCATTTATTCTTTTTGGGTTTGCCGCGTTTATATTCCACCGGAAAAGGCATCCAGATCGCTTTGCCGCCACCAGCATCCGCTTTATGAAACTCAACCACATCCGCTTTGCCCACCAGACCCAGGCGCAGGGACCTGAGGGGGACTGAAAACTCAATCCGCACCTTTTTCCTTGACTCCCGGCTTCCCGAGTCCACCCGTTCATGCATAATGCGACCTTCGGCGGTAAACCGATTCTCGACCCAGAGCTGCTCGACATGGATCAAGGCACACTGCCGCTCGCAAAATTGGAGGTGCTGCAGTGCGGAAAGGGGTAAAAGTTCGGATTCGGTATACATAGGCTATTTTGCCGGAAGCTCCTCTCCTTCCATAAGCAAGTTGACGATGAGTTTAACCATCAACTTTTTCTGACCGGGATCACTTGCTGCAATGAGCAGAGTCAAAGCCACCAATCCCCTATTGTCCAAGTGTTTTTGGGCAAGCAGACTGTTAATGTTCAGGAAATAAAGAAATAAAAAGGAGCCGATCCTCTTGTTGCCGTCGGTGAAGGGGTGATCCTTGATAACGAAGTACAAAAGATGGGCTGCTTTTTCCTCGGCACTCGGATAAAGATCCCTGCCATCGAAGGTTTGCCCGATTGCGCCAAGGATGCCGGCAAGTCCATCATTCTGCTCGTTGCCGAATATATCCGTCGCCTCTCCCTTGGCCATCAAGTTTTGCTGCAATTTGGCGATGGCTTGCCGTGCCGCATCAAGCGGGATGATCGCCCCAGCGCCACTTCTCTTTGCCGGTAAAGGTAGAGTGGCCTCATCATATTGCCAGAGCAGTCGCCACGTCTTGGCGTATTGCTCGACAATCGAAAGAACCGCTTGCCCCTCGTCAGTTACTAACTGGTTTATTTTCAGCGTATCTGCCAGCAGTACCAGCGTCTGCCGGGCTTCGCCAAGGCCTTTTTCGGCCAACCGTTTTTGGTTCAGTGTATAACCTAGCACCAGATGGTCTTTGAGAACCGAGGTGGCCCAGATGCGGAACTGTGTGCCGCGCTGGGATTTTACCCGATAGCCGACTGAAATGATGACATCCAGGTTATAGTGGGCAACTTGATAAGTTTTACCGTCTGTGGCAGTATGTGCAAATTTTGCACATACTCTATTTTTATATAGCTCTCCCTCTTTAAAGACGTTGTTAATATGCTTTGTAATAACAGACCGTTCTCTGCTAAAAAGCACTTGCATCTGTGCCTGGGACAGCCAGACGGTCTCACCCTGCAAGCGTACATCTAAAGCTGCTTTACCATCTTCAGCGTCATAGAGAACGATCTCACCAAATTCAGGTTCCATAGTTTTGTCTGCATTCATCTTTTCAATCACCAGTAAATATTTAGTTCCCTTGCCTGCCAGGGTTTATAAAGTCTCATCGCTTTCTCGCAGGATGCTTTTTGGGCAATGCATTTTGGAGTGTCTGCTGAAAACTTTCAGCTTCTTTTCCGGCCTGATAATTCTTGCGCGATTTTTCATTCAAATGCCGCTGCCCCCCTATATCCGAGTTCTGCAGGTGGTCCGCCCAGGCGCGTAACTGGCGTGAACAGCTTTCGGCAAGAGATTTCAAATTTGAAATCTGAGATTTGAAATCGGCAAAGCCCTTCCGGCGTTCGAAAAAACAGAGCATGGAGCGGACTTCACCGGCCGAACCGCGGGCGATATACAGGAACATCAGCAGTTCTTTGGTTGTACCGCGCTCGAAACCCTCGGCAATGTTGTTCGACACGGAAAGCGCGGCCCGCTCGATCTGGTCCCGCATGCTGTAGCTGCCTTTCCAGTTGCGGTGTTCGGTCAGGTTGTAAACGCCTCCGGCCAGACGGATGGCCTCTTTCCAGACGGGCAGGTCTTCGAAGCGGGAGTAGGTCATGGTTTTGTTCTCTAACAAAAGTATGGTTTTTTGCGATTTGGCTTAAATCAACTCCATGAGTTCGACTCCCGGCGGCATATTTTCGTCAATAACAACATCGTAATCAGAAAACGCCCGGGCCGGTTTCGAATCGTCCTTTCTCTCAACGCGCACCTTATCGAAAAGCTTGTGCGCAGACGCATTTCCCAATTCGCTGTCGTGCTTGAATACGATCACCTTTTGAGCAGCCATTTCACCACGGGCGGCGGACCGATCATGATCAAACATATTTTCAAGTGCCTCCCAGAAAAGTTTAAGATCATCTTCGGTGAATCCGGTCTGCTTGGCCAGCGATGCGGAGATGAAGCCATGGACTTCGTAGAGGCCGTAAGGGATGGTGAACTTACGTCCCATGGTTCGGTTGTCACCCTTTTGTTTTTTGGCTTCAGCATCTGTGGCAACGGCCATACGGGTAATGGTATGCTCCCCTGTGAAAATCCGGTCCTTGCTGCGGGCAAAGCCAAATTGGACGGGGCCGCGAACCTGACCACAGTTGAATTCCTTTAACGACATGACAGCCCCGAAGGTGCGAACATCGAAAAAATTCTTGCACATCCATGCTTTGGCCTGTTCCCCAGCTGTTGCGCCGTCTTTCTCCTCATCCGAAAGCGAATCATAGGCCTTTTTCTGCTGGAGGGTGAGAACCGCTTTCTCTTTGATATAGATCTCAAAGGGCGGCTGTTCTCCTTTCATTAGGCCAATGTAGTTACGTACTTTACGCTTCAGGCAAACGTCCGTCACCAAACCATTGCCGGTTTCAGGGTCGATGCGCGGAAGGTTCCCGGCATCGGGATCACCGTTAGGGTTGCCGTCTTTTACGTCGAACAATAATACGAATTCATAGCGGTTTTTGATAGGGTCACTCATGCTTATTCTCCTTTATCTTCAGTTTTCTTTTTAGTAAAAAAATCCTGGCGCTGGTGGTAATAGCCAATGGAAAACCGTCCCTGATCTTCGAGGTTGAGAACAGGGGGTATTCCAGTGGCAGGAATATATCCGTAGACCTCCTGCTTTAATTGCTCCAGCCAAACCGTATTCTTGCCGGAATTCCGCATTTTTGCCAGATGATGCACAGAAAGTTCGTTTAACCGTTTGAATGTAATCAATGGGGAACTGGTTGCAGCTCCGAAGTACGTATCTCGGATTGTTTTATTGAGCCCTGCCCCCTGTGCTTGCTCTTGAACTCGCTCAAGCACAGCAAAGAGCCGCCCGAGCACATAGCCGAGGTTGTCGTATGTTTTATCCAGTGCCATAGAAATCTCCTTTTGGTTTGATTTTGATATTCGGGAATTACGGGAAAGAACTCCTTTGATGATGGATGCACGAGCAAAGGTGACTTTCTGTTCCGCCTTACATCGGCGGATTGCATTTGCAAATAGTGTACGGGGATAGGCGGTTCCTGTAAGTACAGCCCGTGCGAGCTCCCCGCTGAGATTTGGTGGAATGTTATCTGATTTTCGCTCCGTCGCCGTTGAAACCAACAACTGGAATACTGATAAGAACTCAGGGTCATGGGGCGCTCGGATCATTTCAATATCCTGAAAATGATCCGCCACCCGTTCTTTGATTTCTTTTAAATTGCCAGCGTACCAAAAGCGGACGGCGATGCGCGACGCATTGGGAGCAAGACCGAGAACATAGAAGGGTAGATCAGCATCTTCAGGCGGAATACCGTTTTTGACAGCACTCAGCAGGCTCCTGATTTTATCATAGCTCACCGCCTCTTCACCTTTCTTGGGTGCAAGAATAGGATGGAAATCCATTTCAAAATCACATGGATCTTTAGCCCAGAAAACGGTGCTGGCATCACCTACCTGTATCCGCTTGTCCTCCGAGGCCAGCAGATAATTCAACGCGGTGGTGTAGGCGAATTCAGCCGCTTTGCCGATCGGGGCATTAGCGCCCTGTTTTTTTCCAAAAGAGCGAAAAGCATCAAGGTTAAAGGAGACGATATTTGCGCCGGAAGATTGAGCACCCCACACTCCCTTAATAGCTGTATGCAATTTAGCGGGAACGTCATCATCACCACTTACTGAGCAAATCTGAAGCACTCCATCCAAATTTGATTTTTCTAAAACGCCTGCAACCACTTCTGGACGCTGACAAACCAGCTGCGTATCACCGGAAAGTGAAAAAGAGATGTTTCCACCACCTTCTTCTACATTGCTCCAAACCGCATGTTCAAAAACAGGTATAAACTCGCCGCTCTTCAAAAAGGATAAGACGGCCTGAATCCCAATATCGAGGCTATCGCTGAAGGTCTGTTTGATTCTTTCTACAAATGCCTCATGCTGTTTCACCGCTCGTGCAGATGTTTTTTCCAAATCCTTGCCCTTTTCGGGTAGCGCTTTCCCAAGAACATACGGTACCGTATCCCATAAGAGATTAGCGGCAATACCCGACGAACGCTTTACACCTTTGGGGACCAGTGAAATACGCCCTTTGCGCTTCTTACCTGTTCCTTTGCGGACATCCTGTAAGTTTACGAAATCCCCCGAATCATCAATCACCACCAGAAAATCAATTGCCTTACGCTCAAATCCAGGTGGTGCAATATCGATGTTTGGATCATCGGCGAGCCGCTGGTAATACTCTGACAGACCTTTCAAAATCATGAGCGCACCTCTACATAACGAAGGTCGATCTTGCCATCGACCATTTTAGCGTTAAAAAACTGTGGCATGGGTTCCTTGCCGGAATAATCCATGTCGTAGAGCATCCATCCAAGATCCTGCGTTTTCCCAATAGCCGCGAGCTTATCCGCATTTTTTTGTATAAATTTAAAATCAACCGGAAATTCGCGGCATCCGAAATAGGGACGATGAAAACACTGCCCATGGGATGCCCTGCGGATAAACATCTGTTCGAACTTGGTGATACTGTCATCCGCCCCGGCCCGTTCAGTCAGCTTAAATTCGGCGTGGATGACATAGGCGACGTCGCGAAGAAAAAGCCCTGCGCGCTGCTGGCGCTCTTTCTCAATATAAATCCCCATGAGTTTTGAATCTTCACCCCGCATCGCAGCCGCAGTCGGCCTGGCTGCCTTTTTCCCCACTTCGTTACGTCTTACCGATTCCCATTTTATTGGGTTAAGTACGTCGATTTGTAGAATTTTCCAACAGATAGCCGGCTTCCAAAGGATTGCCTCCAGAATTCCCCGTGCGGCGGAAGGCGTCATCACATCATACGATACCCGCTCAACCTTCATTTCCGGTCGGGTAAAGCAGGCATTTTCCCCTCTAACTTTCAACCTAAATGGCTTGCTTTTGTTCATGTGATCCCTCCTTATACAATATTTATTTCCGGGTCATAACTATCGATTTCATCTGGTGGGATGAAACCAAAATGTTCGTTGTATAGGCCTATGCTGTCAAGATAGTAGCTCCCTGGATATTCGGGAATTTCACGTGCATGGTGTTCGTCGATCAGCTGATACATCACTCTTCTCGGAATTCCGATTATATATCGTTGCAGTTTTCGGAATAGTTTGCGTGCTATCCGGGGCTCACCAATAAGTCTATTCCTGAGTTCCGGCGCTTCGCTGTAAGGAACGATGAGCGGAAGCTGCCAATCGTCATCAATAAGGCGAAATCGTTGGGCAACCGTACGAAAATAGAAATCCAGCTGCCCCCCCAGCAATTTTAAAATCATTTTCCCATCCAGTTCGCTATCACCAAGTTGAAAAAAACGTTGTTTGAAATAATTTTCAACTGTTTCTGGCAGAAACAACTCTCCAAGTTGTCCTTTTTTAAGATATTCCCGTGCAAGTGAAGCAGGTGATTGGACATATCCGGGTTGTTTTTCAGGCACAAAAACCACAGTTTTTCCAAAATACGGAAGATTTCCTTCACGGTTACACCGCCCGGCTGCCTGGGCTATGGAATCAAGACCGGCGAGAGCACGATAGACAACTGGAAAGTCGAGATCCACTCCAGCTTCGACCAGGGAAGTACTGACCACATAAAGGGAATCTTTGTCAGACCGTAACCGATTGCTGATTTCCTTCAAGGTCTGCAAACGATGCACCGCACACATATTGGTGGAGAGGTGGAGGGTCCGTTTTTCCGGCAATAGCTTTGCCAGTGTCCGGCAATCATCTTTTTTATTGACGATGCAGAGGACAGATTTATTTTCTGATAAAATCCTTTTGGACAGCTCATCATATCCGACCGGATTCAAGCCGAAACAGATCTCGACCACAACCCTTTTAAGTTCTTTTGTGAGCGACTGAGGGTTTCTGGCAATTTCCACAACCGATTCGAAGCCTTCCTTAAACTTGAAATCAAACTGTTCGGTCTGGGTCAGTACCGGCTGGGTTGCGGTGCACAGAACGGGCGTTACACCATAATGTCGGCAGAGTTCGCGTATCGCAAAAACAACTGGCCGTAAATACTGTGGCGGCAGGCACTGGGCTTCATCAAAAATAACCACACTGTTGGCGATGTTGTGAAGCTTACGGCACCGGCTGGTTTTGCAGGCATAGAGCGATTCAAAAAACTGTACGGCGGTCGTGACGATGAGGGGTGCATCCCAATTCTCGGAAGCCAGTCGGCCATGGACACTCTCTTTGCTTTCATCATCATCCGACACATTGCAATGATGCTCAAGTACGGCATTTTCAAAACCCGGGATATCCCGAAATACCTTTGCTGTCTGTTCAATAATACTGGTGTACGGAATCACATAGATGATTCGCCGCTTTTCCCTTTTCACCGCATGGCGCAAAGCAAAAGCCAGCGATGAAAGGGTTTTCCCACCGCCTGTTGGAACCGTTAGTGAGAAAACGGCCGGTTCTCGATTGGCAGCTCTGCGGCACTGTTCCAAAACCGCCGCACGAACTTTATTGACAGCGGTTGATTTAGCCCTTTCGCATAATTGATTCATGTGTCTATCGAAGGTGATGAGCAACTCATCCAGTTCAGGATATCCTTCGTTTCTAAGTGCTTTCTTTTCCGGACTCATGAACGCTTCTGTATTAAGAAAGTCGGCATCCACCACACAGGAAAACACCATACGGATGAAAAAGGAGATATCGGCACCGTCTTTTAAAAGCGGAGGAAAATCCGGTACGGGTTGGTTTTTAATTTCTTTGGGAACATTTCTCAGAGCGGCGTCCGATTTTTCGGGAAAACGCATTTTCGGTTCCAATGCGCTAGCACCTGTTTTATCCGATCCAAAATCCGCCAACCCGGCATGATGCCCCATAATCAGCCAGCAAAAAATTCGCTCCATCCCACCTGACATTTTTTTCTGGGCAAGATGTCCCCCAGCCTGTGAATGAATCACCTTCCCCGGCTTAGTTTCCAAGTGACACTCAATTCCGTTCGCCGCATATATTTTGTTCTGGAACTCATTAGAATACTTGCCCAGGTCGTGCCAGAGTCCTGAGAGCCAGGCCCACTCTTCCCCATTGAATGGCAGGGCAAAGCTAGCTGCAATTCCAGCAACTTCGACCAAATGATCTTCTAACAATTGCCATTTTTCAGGCGGTTTCCCTTCCAAGCTATGGGCGTAAAAGTTTGTCATTAAAATTATCCTGCAACCAAATAACGATGAAACCTGTCAGGTAACTCGCTACGCTCGTAACCTGACCTACGGTACTCGGAACCGGACCTATGGGTTAAAAAGCCCACCAGGTTCCCGCACGAGCTTGTGAAAACGGGTAAAAATTTGGTTCTTCTCCAATATAGTTGGAGAAGAGGGTTCAAGGATTCCAGGGGTCAAAGGTTCAAGGGTTGTTTTCTAAAGATTTGATCAATACCTTCAGCATTCTTTCAACAGCTTGTATCTTCGCCCTGATTTCATTCAGTTTTGTCATTTTTCAGCATTTCACTCGAATCCTCGAATCCTTGGCCCCTTGAACCCTTATACCCTGAGCACCGAGCAGCTTTTTTGAAATAGACGCAACGCTTTTCCTTCAACTAGTCGGGTGATGATCCAAAAATTTAATCTTGAAACGAGTTAGGTTCAGTACGAGAACTTCAGGTCTGCTGCTTTTGTATATCTGTATCATGCGACTTTGACAGATAAGGTCACAGTGCCGCATTTTTTTGGCGTAGGGAGGAAGATTTTTTTGATTATGAACTTATGCTCGCTTAAGACGTATTAAAATATGCCAGCGGTTGCAACCGTTTTTTTTTGAAAGGCATGCAACTGGATGCCGGGTCACGTCCGGCATGATGGCTGGGTTTGAACCAAGTATTGCGGCATTTTCTAAAGTATTCAGGCTGAGGAAAGGTTCCCGCCGGCTCGACATGGTCATTGACATGACCAAATTAATGGTCTATTTTGTAACCATAATAAAAAACGTTCCGACAGGAGGTCTGCGAAATGCTCCATTTAAATATCCACGAAATCAAAACCCATCTATCCAGCTACCTGGGCAAAGTGGCCCGGGGCGAAACCGTGATCATCTGCAAACGCAATGTCCCCATTGCCGAGTTGAAGCCGATCAAGAAGAAATTGAAGCGCAAACGCCCCATAGGGCTTGCCGGCAAGATGTATCCCGATTTCAAGGTCAATGATGCCTTTTTCGAACCCCTGCCGGATGATATTCTGGCCGGCTTTTACGGTGAAAAATATTGAAGCTGCTGCTGGACACCTGCACGTTCCTGTGGATCGTGCAGGGTGAAAAGAGTCTGCCCGACACGGTGCGGGCCACATTCAGCGAACCGGAAAATGAAGTCTGCCTCAGCGTCATTTCCGTCTGGGAGATCAATATCAAATATCAGTTGGGGAAACTTTCCCTGCCCCTGCCGCCAGACCAGTTTATTCCCCGGCAGCGCGAGAGTCACCTGATCAATTCTCTTGAGCTTACCGAGGCGGATACGCTGCACCTTTCCAATTTGCCTGACATCCACAAAGATCCTTTCGACCGGATGCTGGTCTGCCAGGCTATCGAACAGGCTCTGACCATCCTGACACCCGATCCGCTGATCCGCCGGTACCCGATTCGGACATTGTGGTAATTTCATATTATTCTGTTTTAGCATCTCACTCGAACCCTTTACCCCTGGAATCCTTGAACCCTTCATTTAGATCAACTCTTTTGAAAATGATCCTCATTTCTAAACTTAAAGTGTATTTAATTTTCCTTTAGTCCCCATATATGCTATAAAGCAAACTATGTTTTCTGAAAAAATAGACACTCGCCTGCGATCCCTCGGCGGCCGGCTCAGAGACTCCCGACTGGAACGGAACGAATCGCAGCAACTGTTTTCCGCCCGGCTGGGCGTTTCGGTGCCGACCCTGCGCAAGATGGAAAACGGCGATCCGTCCGTGGCTATCGGCACCTGGGCCCGGGCCCTGTGGCTCCTGGACCGAATAGAGGAACTTGACATGATTCTGGCCCCCTCATCGCTGTTCAGTGAATGGGAAAAAGAACAGGCACCCAAAAAACGCCAGCGGGCCGGCAAACGGAAGCGCGGATGAAAAAACTCGATGTCCACCTTACCCTGCCCGACGCCGGTTCACTGTTTTGCGGCGAAATTGTCTGCCGTGAACCGGACAGCAGTGGCCGTATCGCCGGTGCCTTCAGATATACCGGGGACTTTCTAAACCATCCCGCCGCCTTTGCATTAGACCCGCGGGCGCTTATTCTTTCCTCCCGTGAATATGAAACAAATCGGCCCACGGGAGTGCATGGGGTGTTTGAGGATTCCCTGCCCGATGACTGGGGCCGACGCCTGATGGTGCGCAAGGCCGACTTGCCCCGCAGCCGCCAGACCGTTCCGAACTTGTTATCCGTATTGGGCGGCGGCGGTCTGGGAGCCCTCGCCTACTTTGAAAAAGGAACCGATCCTGGAAAACAGATCGGAACGGATCTGGCGGGGCTCCAGAATCTTCTTGAAATCGCCTGGCGCTACGATGCCGGTGAAATCGTCGCTGAAAATGAATTACAAATGTTATTTAAGGCCGCAAGTTCTCCCGGCGGCGCCCGCCCCAAAGCTCTGGTCAAAATGGATGACGGCAGCCAGTGGATAGCAAAGTTCCCCAGTTCACGCGACCGTCTGCCGGTTGTGCCCATCGAGGCGGCCACCCTGGCACTGGCAGTAGAAGCGGGGATTCCCGTACCTAGTTTTAAAGTGGTGCCGTTAGGCAGGCGGCAGGTTCTGCTGGTTCGCAGATTTGATGTCACCCGGGCCGGGGGGCGGCGGCACATGTTCAGCTTTCAAAGCCTGCTGGGGGCGGAAGGGTACTACCGCCTGGGTTATCCGGATCTTTTCGAATCCCTGAGAAAATACAGTTTTCAACCGGAAATTGATACCCGGGCCCTTTACCGGCAAATGGCGTTCAATGCCGCCATCGGGAACACGGATGATCACCTGAAAAACTTCACCCTGCTCCATGATAATGCCGGATACTATCTTTCACCAGCATACGATCTTCTGCCGGACACCGCTGACCGCCGCGAACATGTCCTCTATTTTGAAAACAACCATCTCGCTCCGGATAGATCGGCTTTACTGCGGTTGGCCCGTAGATTGGGCATTGGAAACGCCCCGCACATGGTTGACGGGGTCCGTCAGGCCGTTGCCGGATGGCGCGGTAAATTTAAAGAATTCGGTATCGCCGCTAAAACAATCAAACAAATCGAACCGGGTATCAGCAAGCGGGTATCCGCCCTTGCCTAGAATAACCTTATTCTGGTAAATTTCATCTACTTATGGTTCAATTTGAAGACTTGAATCAATAGGGAGCATTAAACCATGAAATCAAATCCGGCCTTCGCCTCCCCCTGCGGTCTCTATTGCGGTGTTTGCGCAATTCACATCGCCCACCGTGACAATAATGAAAAATTCAAGGAGCGCCTGGTGGGCCTCTACAAAGGGGGCATTTCCGGCAAGGGCACGCTGCCCAATAGTGAAAACCTCACCACCGCGGATATCCGCTGCCAGGGCTGCCTGTCCGACGATCGTTTTATGCATTGCCAGCAGTGTGACATCCGGGACTGCACCCAGGCAAGAGGCTATGCCGGCTGCCACGAGTGCGCTGAATTCCCCTGCCGGCATATAGACAATTTTTCGATGAAAGTCGGGAAGAAGGTGATTTTACGTTGCGTCCCCTATCGCCGTGAAGTCGGGACTGAAAAATGGATCGAAGATGAAGAGGCCCGCTATTATTGCCCGGAGTGCGGCAACCGGGTTTTCCGGGGGGTTGTGAAATGCAACCGGTGTAAAACCAGGTTGAATTTAGATTAGAAGCTGTTTCTAAATTTTTCATTCTATTTTGTGCGTATCCGCACGGCCAGCACGCGACCGCCATCAACCGGTGCCGGGCCATTCCAGCCTTCGCCGCCATAGCTGAAGCTGAACACCCATTTTGAAGCGGTGTCTTCAGTTTGACCGGCCCATATCCAATAGCCCGAATTGTTCAACAGGGGCGTAATGTCATTGAAACCATCGCTGATTCGAAACAGGGTCTTCAACTCCCTGCGGGCCGGCATGCGCCAGCCGCCCCCGGCTGCATCGAGAGCGGCTACCCAGTTTCGCGCGGCCTGCCAGCTCATGCCCCGATCCGGTCCTGCGTACCACTCGAGGCCTTCTTCCGGGTCATAGACCACACCGGTATCGTATTTTACCAGGGCTTTATCAGTCGCAACAATCTCGGCGCTAAGACCTGGCGTAGCGATCATCGTAAAAAGAATGATCATAAAACTGGTGACGGCACAGGTTGTCATCAACAAAGGTTTCATGCGGCACCCGGTTTCCTTATCCCGGTTTGAGGGGCTACGGTTTATTCTGCAGATGTTGTCGGAAACACATTTTTTACAGGCAAAACAGGGCCTGACATTGATCCGGCTGAGCTTTACGAAGTCCGTTTCCAGTCCGGTGGCTGCGAGGATGGCGTTCACCAGCCGATCCGTGTTGCTGTTTTTGACAGGACTCCCGGAAATGCCCAATGCTTTTACAGCCATCTATTCTTCCTCTCAGCTATTCAGTAAACCCGCCAGGCGCTTTTGAATGAGTGCCTCAGCCTCGGACATGATCCGATCGAAAAGCTCCTGGCAGGTCGGAATATCATGGATCAGTCCGGCCACCATACCGCAGGACCAGGCCCCGGCATCCACTTCACCTTCCGTCATGACCCTGGGATAAACCCCGGCCACCTCTTCCAAAATATCTTCGAACTGTATTTTATCACCCAGCGCCGCCTCTTTCTCCATCAACCGCTCCACGGCCTCATTTTTCAGCACCCGCTCGGTATTTTTTAAAGGGCGCATCACCAGGCGCGTATCCAGTTCGCTGGCCGCCAGGATAGCTTTTTTCACTTTTTCATGGACCGGCGCTTCCTGCGTGGCAATGAAACGGGTCCCCATATTGATGCCCTCCGCGCCCAGCGCGAGGGAAGCAACCAGGCTGCGGGCGTCTGCCTGGCCGCCGGAGGCCACAAAAGGAATCTGCAGTTCTTCGGCCGCCCGCGGCAGCAGGATCATGTTGGGGATGTCATCCTCACCCGGATGCCCGCCGCATTCAAACCCATCCACGGACACGGCATCGCAGCCGATCTTCTCTGCTTTGAGGGCATGCCGCACCGAGGTGCACTTGTGGATAACCTTCACCCCGGCATCTTTCAGGTAGGGCAGGTACGGCTCAGGATTGCGACCGGCGGTTTCAACTATCTTTACACCCCCCTCAATAATGGCTTTGATATAGCCAGGGTAATCCGGCGTGGTAACGGTGGGCAGGAACGTCACGTTGACCCCGAAAGGTTTGTCGGTTACCTCCCGGCAGCGTTTAATTTCAGCGGCGAGGTCTTCAGGCGTCTTCAATGTCAACGCCGTAATCATCCCTAGGCCGCCGGCATTGGATACGGCCGCCGCCAGGTCGGCCAGCCCCACGTAGTGCATGCCGCCCTGGATGATCGGGTGTTCAATGTTGAAAAGTTCGGTGATACGTGTCTTCATCGTTCATTTCTCCAAAACTTGATAGTGTTGCATCTCTTAAGTTTCGTATAAAATTGCGCCGCCAAAAAAATGTTTTAGAGTGAAGAAAAATCCGAAATCCGAATTTCGAAGCTCGAAACAAAAAGGC
Organism: uncultured Desulfobacterales bacterium; assembly: GCA_964647585.1. Taxonomy (GTDB): domain Bacteria; phylum Desulfobacterota; class Desulfobacteria; order Desulfobacterales; family CAJINA01; genus CAJINA01. The sequence goes on along the minus strand of CAZYGG010000005.1, from coordinate 25,701 downwards.
AAATCACAATGACCGAAAGAAACAAACAAAAACTGTCATTACAATTAGGTTCGCCCCTGTTTTGGTCATTTGGTAATTTGAATTTTGAATTTGTTTCGAATTTCGTGCTTCGTATTTCGAAATTAGCCAAACTCATTAACCAGATATTTTTGGCCCCATATTTATTTATCATATTTATGGGACGCAACACTAGTAGCGTGTTTATATTTCTAAAAATTTCTGAATATCCATTGTCAGGCCTTTATCCGGCAGGACCATGAGGGTCGACGTCCCGTGGGCTATCAGGTTGTCGCTTTCATCGTAAACACTCGCCTCAGAGTAGCAGATGGATCGCCCGGGTCTTACGCAGGTTCCCCTGGCCTTCAATGTACCCTCGATCACCGATTGCAGGTAATTCAGCTTCAAGTCCACATTCACGAGACCATCCTTTTCCGGCAACCTGAGAAAAGCAGCCCAGAAGGTGGCGGTATCGATCAGCGTTGAGATAACCCCGCCATGCACAATCCCATATGGCTGCAAGTGGCATTTCGCCAACTTGATGACCACCGCGGCCCGATCGATTTCGATCTGGTCCAGGGTCATCCGCATGTGACTTGGATAAGGACTTTTCTTAACCACTTCTTGAAGCGCTTCAACATAGGCCGGATTTACTTTTTGCATCACACCTCCAAACCTTTCAATGTGCTTGTATAATTATTAATTGCACACAAGCTATATTTTTAAATTTTTTTGTTAGCCCAATTTCTTTAAAAGAGATCTTAAAATCAGCCCCTCCTCCGGGGTTAAATTTGAGAGGAAGGCTTGATTTTCATCGCCAATGATATTTTGTATCTGGCTGGCTGTCTCCCGCCCCTGCCGGGTCAGACAAACCAGAATCGCCCGCCGGTCATCCGGGTTATCGCGTCTTTCTATGAGTCCGGCCTTTGCCAGGCGATCCAGCAAACCCGTGAGGGTGGCGCTGTCAAATTCAGTCTTCTCACCCAGATACTTTGAGGTAACCTGGTCTTTTTCAACCAGGAAAAGAAGGACCAGTGCCTGTGCCGACGTGACCCCGAACCTGGCCACCTTCTGGTGCCAGAAACGGGCCCCGGCCCGGCTGGTTCTGGATAACTGAAAAAAAATGCAGTCCTGAGTTTTCATACGCTTTCCATATGCCCTCATATTTATCTTGTATGCAAGCTTTATATGCCGCTGTGGTGAACCTGTCAAGCCAAATGCTTAATTGACTTAAGTGTTGAATATTATTAGCCTGCGGCCATAGGAAACTTTCTGTTTTTTTAATGTACTTTAAAGGAAGGCCAATATGCGTGACAACCCAAAAGACGATAATGAGAGCGCTGACCAGGATGAACCGGTAAGATGGGTAACCGATCCTGTCTCCCTGGATAAGCTGAGAATTACAACCGGACACGCTAAAGCTGCCAATGACCTTGTCCCCGTTATCCTGGAAGCTCTTAAAGTTACTGGAAAAGTAATATTTGCCGCCGGGGGGGAATCCGGCACAGGCAAAAGTGAGATTGCCTACCTCGTACGGGAAAAGCTGAAGGAGAAGGGGGTCTCAACAGCTGAGTGGTCATTTGACAATGCATATGTGACCACCCCTGCAGAACGTGAAGCAAAAAGAGCGGAAGATTACGATAACAATGTTGGCTTAAGTGAAATGAACAGGCCCAGAATTAAAGAGGTCATGTCTTGTTTTGAGCAAAACATGCCCGTTACGGTTCCAATTGTTGTTATCAACCCGGACGGCTCCCGGCCAATTAAGGAAATTACCCTGGATATGAAAGATAAAAAGGTGCTTATTTTTGATGGCCTCTACGCAGCTTTAATAGGGAAAATTAAGACGGACAAATCTAAAGCCGCACGTATTATTGCGATGAACAAAAAGAAATTTAACCTTGACGCTCAAAAAGAGAGAGGAAAAGAAAAAGTCAATGATCACCGGCTGAAAGTCCTTGAAAGAGAGTGTCATGCGGTAAGATCGCTCTGGCCCCAGGTAACCCACATCATCGCCGAGGATTGGGAGGTTGCACCTTATACCCATAAGTAAGCAGACGGACTGTATGGGACAACTTGCGGTAAATACCTTTTGGCGTAAGCGCGTTTATTTCAGATCTTAAATATATACTCCCGATTATAGTCTACAATCCCTGAGTGGCCCGGCACCGCGATAACCGGTTTTTCCTGTTTGGAGATAGCCTGATCTTCCCGCTCAACCCGGAGTTTAAGCTTTTCCCCGTTGGCTTCAAAGTAAAACCGATCTCCCCGGATGAGAACGCTGAACTTTAGAAATTCCCACTCTGCGGGTAAATCCGGATTGATCGCAAGCCTGCCCCTGTGCCAATTGAAACCGGCAAAGTTAGTGATAACACCTTTCAGGCAACCCCCCATGACGCCCAGATGAATACCCTCTGCCGTGGTCCCCCCCTGTATATCCGACAAATCACTGATAAGCGCCTGCCGGTAGAAGTGCCAGCTGTCTGCCGTTCTGCCGGCGTTCGCCAGCACCATTGCATGGGTAATATAACTCAGCGTAGAGCCATGGGAAGTACGCGGCAAATGATGGTCAAGATTCTTCAGCAAATGGTCCTCCGGCAGCGCATACCCCATCATGCTCACAATCCGCCTTACTTCATCAGGCCCCAGATTATAATAAGCCATCAACGTGTCACCTTGTTTTTGGATCTGATAATCATCCGGGTCCATGCCCACGGCTCTGATGCGACGGTCAGCTCTTCCAGATTTATATACAATTGCATACAGATCGTGTTCTTTACCATCCAGTTGAACTTTCAGCCCTTTAATTTCATCCGGGCCTTTTAGATGAAACCACTCAGAGTGATTGGCAATTACGCCGTCGTCATTGAGATGAAGTGAAAGATTTTGACGAATCGTGCGCCAATGATCATACGCGTCCTCCATCTCTTCCGCGGTGACCCCCATATGGCGGTAAACTTTTTCAAGTTCAACAAGACCGGCGGTTTTAACCTTCGCCACAAGCTGTTCAACGTTCTCCAGGGTCCAGGCAAGCATTATGTTTGTATAGGCATTGTCGCGAATACCCATTTTCGCCTTACCCTCATGGAATTCATTGGGCCCCATAACGCCGCCAATTGAGTATTTGCCGGAGGCCGAATCAAGTTCACACATGCTTGCGAAAAAGCGGCAGATATCAAGAACCATTTCCGTACCCATGCTTTGGAACGCCACATCGCCGGTGGTCTCCAAAAAATCAAGCACATTATAGGCAATGGCCAGGGAGACATGACGCTGGCGGCAGCTGTTGTCCGGGTCCCATTTTCCGGAAACCGGATTAAAGCGCGTAACCTGTGTCTGTTCATCGCCATCAATGCCAGCCTGCCAGGGATACATGGCCCCCTGGAAACCGTTTTCACGGGCAGCCTTACGGGCCATTCCAAGGCCGTTGTAACGATGTGTCAGCAGAGATCTGGTTCCCCGTGGATTTTGAAGGGAAATTCCAGGATAATATAAAATGTCATCCCAGAACTCATGGCCCCGGTAAGTTTCTCCGGTAAGACCGCGCGGACCAATGCCACCATCGTTGTGTTCGGAACCCATAATAAACAGGTGGTAGGCTGCGAGGTTTAAAGCTTGCTGCCCCAGTCGATCTCCCACGATTTCAATGCCGGCTTTCTCCCAGATCGCGGCCCATTTAACGGCCGAGGATTCAAGCACTTCAGAAAATGAAGCAACCCTGGCAACGGTTCTACGGGCCTCATCCAGAATTGTGGGCGCTTCCGTACTGTCCGTATGGGTGTGCAGGCCTACCAGCTTGTTCACGGTAAGCTTCTGGCCTTGTCCCACTTTCTGGCTGAAAGATGTATCCACGCGACGATCAACCTTTGCAACCCGGAAAGTCGGTTTTAGTTTTTTGCCCTCCAGTTCAGCGACAATTCGCGCTGCTGCTGCAATTTCAGCTGGCTGCATCTCTTTTCCCGGTACCCGGGATGGACGCGTCTGGACCCTTACAAACGCGGTCCCGTTGTCCTCGCCGCCTTCCGCAATTTGCTTTAAATGCAACTGATCAAGCTTACTATAGCGCGCGACGCCAGCATTAATATGATCCGCATGCAGGCCGGCCTTCACTGTTATCACCCCGGTATAATTAATCGGCGTAATACTATATTCAATGGCAGCCAGGTGTTTGTCAGCCATACTTACACAGTGCCGGCCTACGACTTCAGTTTTCTGCCCATTTTGGTTGCTGAAAACCAGTGTGCGGGTAAAGGTGCCGTTTCTAAAATCAAGATCCTTGGCATAACTCAGAAGTGCGGTTTCATGTGGCTGAAACCAATCATGATCATCGATTCTAAAAGTGACTGGAAGCCAATTTATGCAGTTTACCAAGTCTTCATTATAAACGGGTTGCCCATCAATAAAAGACTTTCGGGTGTTGCGAATTGTAGAAAAATAAGTTCCGGCATAGCCCCACGAATCGGGCCCCGGCACCTCTTCATAATCGGCTCCCCGTGTGCAGAAATAGCCATTCCCCACGGCCTGCAGCGCCTGCTCAGCCCTGAATCTGGCTTTTAACATCTCCGGATCCGTTTCCGGGTCGCTTTCCATCGGAGTCCCGATATAGGTCAGTCTCTGACAAGTCTCCTGAAGACCTTCTTTATACCAGCGATTCAGTTCCGTGAGAGGGTTTTGCATAACCCCTATATCTGTCAGGACAATATCAGCCCCATTTTTTTGTAGTTCTTTCTGGTTACCGGCCCGCGCAAGGCCAACCACCATGCCAAAATTACCACGCTTGCCGGCGGCGACCCCTGAAGTTGCATCTTCAAAAACGATCGCTCTATGGACCGGCACCCCCATCCTTTTGGCTGCTTCTACAAAAATATCAGGTGCCGGTTTCCCGTTCAGTCCCATCTCTTCCCGGACAATACCATCAATAATTAAATGTTCTTCGAATAAATCAAGCAACTGGGCTTTCTTAAGGATTTTCTTGGCATTCTTACTTGACGAAGCCAGCGCAACGTTGATGCCCTCTTTTTTGGCCGCTTTAATCATATCAACGGTATGCTGAAACTTAACTATTTCAACGGAATCATCATTCAGCCGGTCATTAATCCAGGCATCTTTGATATCCCCGACCTTGCGAACAATTATAATGCCCAACTCTGAGGGTTTTTGTGCAAGTATTTCGAGAAACATCCCCAGATGGTCAGCATTCATGGCACTCTGATCAAAGAGCTCGGCAAGTTTGGCCGGGTCATTTGCCCGCTGCACGATCAATGCCTCCAACGATTCTATTGATATTGCACCAGATAGAGGCGGCGTATTCTCGTTTATTCTTGAGGTAATAAATCGAATAAAGGCCGAAGAACTCATATTGCCAGTCGATTGAGCCTGCACTTGACCGGCTATTTTAGTGGCCAGACAATCATCTCCGGTTCCCAGAGCATCAATAAAAGAGCTAACACCATCATAGCGCGGTTTGCCATCCACATAATCCAGATAATGTTTCTCGTTAAATTCCGCAGGAGCGCCTTGCGGAAGTAAATTGCTCTCCTTCAAAGAATTTATCAGTTTATCAAATGTCTCTTTCCAACCGTCAAAGTGCAACTTTTCTGTTGAGGTTATAACCCCATCAAGATCATAAATATGTGCGCTGAACTCATATTTACCCAAGGCCGGTCTTAAATTGACTTGTACATCGTTTTCCGCTTCCATATCCGTCCCTCTGTAACCGCTTTAAATTCAGAACGCCCTGCCTGTATTGATAGTCACCCGTGGAAAAAACAGACGGTTGGCATTAGCGCCCACTCTAGGTTAACTTGCCAGAAAACCAATATAGCATGCACCTTAATAACTCAACTTTCGGGTTTCATAAAAATTCAGGTTCAATATCGGGATCGAAATCGATTTCCGAATGACGTTTCCAGACCCGATTTCGATCCCGATACCGATAGCGATTTCGATTTTCGCTGAAAACCGAAAGTTGCGTTAATAAGTTATGATATACTATATTTACTATCGATTTGTTAGAGTTTGGATATTGGAGCGATATCACTGGGGTGAACAAACTACGATCTATCTTTTTAGAACCTGCATGCCCTCTTTGCCGTCCTGGACCGCGTAGCCCATGGCCTGGATCTCGTCCCGGATACGATCGGATTCCGCCCAGTCCTTGTCGCTCCGCGCTTTTATGCGCAGGGCCATCAGATCCAGAATCTCCTGCGGCAGGGGTTCGGAAACTTCCTCCCGGTCAAGCTCAAGGCCGAGGATGGCCCTATCGAATTCCCTGACCGTTGCCAGTTTTACAGCATCACCCGTTCCGGATTTCAAAAGCGCCTGCAGTACCGCCAGGGCCCGCGGCATGTTGAGGTCGTCGTTGAGTTGGGTTAAGAACTTTTCCTTGAAGCCACTGTGCACCGAGGCCTTCTCATCACCGGCATTCTCCACCAGCCGGACCACCTGACCGCGCAGGTTTCGCAGGCCGTTGGCGGCCGCGGCAATGGAATCGTCGCTGTATTCCATGGGTTTGCGGTAATGGCTGTGAAAGGTGGCGTAGCGGTAGACGAGCGGGTCTATATCATTTTTGACAAACGCGTTTTCCAGGGTAAGAAAATTTCCCTCGCTCTTGGCCATTTTCTTACCGCCCTGGATGTTCAAAAACTCCCCGTGCATCCAGAAATTGAAAAACTGCTTGCCGGTGGCCGCTTCCGACTGGGCCATCTCATTGGTATGGTGGACATCGATATGGTCGGTCCCACCGCAGTGGATATCGAGTTGATCACCCAGAAACTTCATGCTCATGGCGCTGCACTCGATATGCCATCCCGGAAAGCCGGTTCCCCAGGGAGAGTCCCACTCCATCTGCCTCCGGGCCCCTTCCGGTGAAAATTTCCAGAGGGCGAAATCGGTCGGATTCCGCTTTTCCAGGTTCTTTTCGACCCGCGCGCCTTCCTGGAGGGCATCCCGATTTTGACGGGACAATTTAGCGTAGTCTGCAAATTTTGAAGTGTCGAAATAGATGCCGTCTCCGGTCCGGTAAGTGAACCCTTTTTCCTCAAGCGTCTGAATCAATGCAATCTGCTCGGGAATTGTATCAGTGGCCTTGCACCAGATCTCCGGGTCTATAATGTTCAGGTGGACCAGATCCTCTTTAAAAGCCGCAGTGTAATGTGCCGCAATCTCCCAGGCGGTCCGGCCTTCACGCTGGGCGCCTTTTTCCATCTTGTCCTCACCCATGTCCCGGTCGCCGGTGAGGTGCCCGACATCGGTGATGTTCATGACGTGTTTTACTTTAAAACCGTTATAAGCCAGCACCCGTTTGAGAATGTCCTCGAACACATAGGTCCGCAGGTTGCCGATGTGGGCATAGTTGTACACAGTTGGTCCACAGGTATACAGGCCCACCGAACCAGCCTGTATGGGGCTGAAATGTTCCTTGGTGCGCGTTAGCGTGTTGTACAGATATAGATCCATTGAGAAACCTTGATGCTTTAATGGGGTGGCCCACTATTTTCGCCACTTTTCCGGCATTTGCCAGGTGGACACATAGCATTTTGACGCCCGCCATTTCAAGGGTAATGTCATACCACCCAATCTGCAACTTGCCAGAACCGTTAAATCATAATAGGGAAAATAGAAATCATTGCGGTTCCCCGTTCAGGGTTCCCGCTTCATGGTTAAGATCTTTGAACCTCTGGACCCTGAACCTCTGAACCCTGAACCCAAAAAGGTTTCTGATGCCCTATTTTATTACGGACGATGATTGCCGACTGTATTACACTTTCGCGGAACCGGAGCCGGACTTGCCGGTCCTTGTTTTTCTCAACGGCCTGGCCCAGACAACCACCTACTGGCACGCCCAGGCAAAATTTTTTGGAGATGATTACCGGGTGCTCCGGTATGACGGCCGGGCCCAGGGAAACAGTGATGGCGGCCCCGCGCCGCTTACACCCGCACGGCATGTGGCCGACCTTCTGGCTCTTTTTGAGCATCTCGGCATCACCTCGGCCAGCCTGGTCGGACTCAGCCACGGGGCCTATATCGCCCTGGCTTTTGCAGCCCGACATCCGGAGAGGGTAAACAGACTGGTGGTGTGCAACCTGCGGGCCGGCCGTTACGGCGGTTCGGATATTGTGGCCCGGTGGCTCAGGAAACTGACCGGGGAAGGCTTGGAAGCGTACGCGCTGGATGTTATCTCGGCCGCCACCGGGCAGACATTTCGGGCCGGGCATGCCCACCTGATCCCGATGATGGCCAAAGCAGTGGCCGCACGCAACAGCCAGGCCGGATTAGCCCGGCAGCTGGAAGCCATGCAGGCCTATCCGCCGGCAAGCAGTATCGCAATGGACGTGAACGTCCCGGCCCTGGTTATCTCCGGAGGCGAGGACACGATCGTACCGGCCGGGGATGCGGTCATCCTGGCTGGCTGCCTGAACGCATCTTCTAAAAGAATACAAAAGGCCGGACATTCCCTGCCCGTTGAAGCCCCGGAAAGGTTCAACTCACTGGTCCGGGATTTTCTGAACCCTATCGCTGCATAGATAACAGGGCAAATCGTGATCAAAAGGCGGGCCTACGCCATACCCTGATAGAACCCCGGGAGCATTGGGAAATAACTCAATAAGGGTCCAAAGGATTATACCAATTCTGCGATATTGAATATGCAACGGTAGAGTCAGCCCAGCCAAGTGACGCCAGCGACATCAAAGAGGACGGCAACCTGCCTGCCGGGAATCAATCGGTCGGCCTCGATTTTTTCCCGTTCGACTTTGGTGGTAAAAGTGGTTCGCCCTGCCACCACGGTAACAATCAGCAACCCGGTACTTTTTTCCAGCAGCAGCCGGGTCAGCGTACCCACCACCCGGTTGACATCTGCGGACGGGGCTACCTCCAGACTATGAATCCTGATGGCGTCTGAAGCCACCAGGGCAATGGCCCCGGTATGGGGCGGCCGGGCGGCCCGTATAACCTGGCCGTCTGCCATTTTTTTGATGACCCCGGCTTCCCCCTCCGGCTCCCACGGACCGGGAATGAATGACATCATCCGGGTCCTGAAAACCCGTCCCGCGTAAAAATGCAGCACCTCGTCACAGATTTCATACAACCAGTGCCAGTCGTGACTGGCAACCACAAGGGTGGTCCCCCACTCTTGCCTGGCCTTGAGTGAAGCATCCTTGATCAGCCAGGCACTGTCCGCATCCACATTGGCCGTCGGTTCATCCAGCAGAAGGACCCGGGGTTTCAAGACCAGCCGCGCTGCCAGGGCCACCCGCTGGGCCTCTCCTCCGGAAAGTTCGTACCAGGGTCTTTTCAAAAAGGTGCCGGCTTCCAGCCCGACCCATTGCAGAGCCTGTTCCAGTCTCTCTGTGAGACGGTCCGTATCGCCCCTGACTTTTAAGCCGTACGCGATGTTTTCCGCCACAGAACGCTTGAGCAGGTAGGGCTCCTGGGTCAGCAGGGTGACCCGCTCCCGGCAGACGGTATCCGCAAACGGCTCCAGCGGTTTTCCCTGGAAAGCGATCTGCCCGGCAACCGGTGCTTCAATAAAGGCCAGTAGCTTCAGGAAGGTGCTCTTGCCGCTGCCGTTGGGACCGATGAGACCGGTTATGGACGCCGGTTGAATAGACAGCTCATCGATAGTCAGGACCGGGTGACTGTTGTAGCGATGCTCAAGGTGCTTTAAGTGGTAGGCTGGTTGGGTCATACCCTGGCCCTCTTTCGCAATGAACTGACGGACAGGTTGACGATAAAGGCGATGGCCAGCAGTACGAGACCCAGGGCAATCCCCATGGCAAACTGCCCCTTGTTGGTCTCCAGAGCAATGGCCGTGGTGATGGTGCGTGTATGCCACTTGATGTTGCCACCCACCATCATGGAGATCCCCACCTCTGTCATAACCCGCCCATAGGCGGTCACGGCAGCGGCCAGCACGCCGTGCCGGATCTCCCAGAGGCTGCTTAACAGCACCTGCTTGCGGCTGGCCCCGAGGGTAATCAGCGTCGGGCGCAGGTGTCGATCCAGGCCCTCAATGGCCGCCGCTGTCAGGGCAATTACAATGGGCAGCGCCAGGATCGTCTGGCCGATGGCAATTCCGGCCAGCGTGAAGAGCAGGCCCGCATCGCCGAAAGGACCGGACCGGGAAAGGAAAGCGTAGACCAGCAGACCAATAAACACCGTAGGTAAAGCCAGCAGGGTATCCACCACGGTTCGTACCTGGCGCCGGCCGGGAAAATCGAAGTAACCCAGCGCAAAGCCGAGGGGTATGCCAACCACGAGACTGGCCAGCATGGATCCGCCGGACACCGTTACCGTGGCGTAAACCGCGGAATAGGTCTCACTGTCCCCGCTCAACAGCAGCTTAAAAGCCTGTTGCAATCCTTCGATTAAAAACCCCATGGCACCTTCTATGGTTGTTTCAGTTCAGGGCTTTACCCACTGCTTTCATTAAAGTCCAAAACAAGCAAAGGGGGCCCGACGGCCCCCCTTGCCTTTTGCTTCTTAAAAATTGGGTCCCTATTTGGCGTTGGGCGTAAACAGCTGTTTACCCATCAGCCGGAAGTCCCCGATTTTTTTCTGGGCGCTGGGGCCGGTAATCCAGTCCGCAAATTTTTCTGCCAGTTTGACTTTGACGTTTTTACAATTACCCGGATTTACCGTCATAACACTGTACTGGTTCAAGAGAATGGCATCCCCTTCCACCAGGATTTTCAGGGGCGGATTACCCTTTAAGTTGGCCTCGTATTTTATATAGGTACCCCGATCGGTCATGGTGTAGCCACCGCGTTCGGCAGCTACATTGATCGTGGCCAGCATCCCCTGGCCGGTCTGAACATACCAGCTCTCTTTTTCCGGCAGTGATATGGCCGCGGCTTTCCAGAGCAGCTTTTCTTTTTTATTGGTCCCGGAATTATCGCCCCGGCTGACAAAGACGGCCTTTTTTGTCTTGACGACCCCGAGGGCGGCATCGATCTTTTTGCCTTTTATCCCGGCCGGGTCTGCCGCCGGGCCGATGATAACAAAGTCATTGTACATAATCTCGCGCCGATCCATGCCAAACCCGTTGGCAACATACTTTTTCTCGGCCGGGGGTGCATGGACCATCAGGACATCCACATCACAGTTCTGCCCCAGTTTGAGAGCCTTGCCCGTTCCGGTGGCAACCCACTTCAACTCTATCCCGGTCTCCTTGATAAATTCCGGGATCAGGTAATCCAGCAACCCGGTGTTGTCTGTGCTGGTTGTGGTTGCCATCATCAGCTGCCCGCCACCTGCCCATGCACCGGTTGCCAGCCATAAAACCGAAATTATCAATGCAACGGCTATACAACTTTTTCGCCTGAGACTCATTTTACCCCCCTGTTTTTCAATTGAATATTCGCTAAATTCAGATAACGGAATCTGCAATGGCCACCATACGTTTCATCTAAAGAAAGCGTCAATTTTTATTAAAAAAGAGATTCACTTTTTACCCGGAATGACTTAAACCAACTAAAAATGACACCGAAACCCGCTGGCGGTTCTGAAAATCAAGGGGTTCTCAATTTGGGGGGAACCGGCGGGTTCGATCTTTAGAGCGGGCTCATCGTAAAAAATACTGGGCCAGAGGGCCAAGCTTTGGTTTGCCCTGTCGTAGATCCCGGCATTCCACGGGGAAAGGGGCTTCATTGCTAAAGTACAAAGACAAAACCCCGCGTCTCTGCGCGAGAATATCGCTCTTACGGCATAGCCAATTATCTCTGACTCCCGCGAAGCGGGACAGGCTTGGCCCTGAGGACCAGGTTTTTAAAGGCAGGAAAAAATGAGGAGGAGAACTGATGACATGTACGGCTCAAGACTGGAAACGATCATCTGATTTCATACTGGCAACCCCGTGTGCGCATACTTCCAGCCAGCCAGTTTTTGCCTTGGGAAAAGCATCAAATTCGGGAACATAGGGTTTGATATCAAGCAGGGGGGTACCATCCAGGACATCAGCGCCCCTGAAATGGATAACAGGGGCTTCAATCCGGACCAGTTCCACGACACTGATTCCAATCGGATTTGGCCGGCGCGGTGCCCGGGTGGCAAAAAGTCCCCTTTCCCGGCTGTCCAGAAACGGTTTTACCTTCAGTGCATAGCCCCTGCTTTTATGGAATTCGTATATTAGAATGCAGTGTGAGAACCCGTTAAGATCCTGCAGACCAGTGGCAAAACTATCGTCTAGCTCCACCCGGCCGGCAATGTTCGCGGCCCCTCCCGGCTGGATGGGCATGCCCTCGATATCTTGATGGGGCGTTCGGATAATGCCGATAGGGGAAAAATGAAATGTCATGTTCAATCTATAGCTTCCGTTTTTAGCAACTTAACACCTAAAACACGCATAAAAAATCAATTTTGACTTTTTACGCCCGTTATTTTTGAAACACAATCTTTCCGCTCATACTCACATCGTACCCGTCTGTCCCCGCGGCCAATTGCTGGAATTCCGGTTCCTGCAACATACTCATAAATGCCTGTACCCCCTTGTCAAAAAAGCGAACTTTGGTAACCAGGAGGTCATAACGTTCCCAGCGCAGCGGCAGGAAATCAAGCCCGAGCAATGAAGCCACCGGCTTGATTGCCGGCCCGGCATCCGCCCGGCCGGCCAATACCTCGAGACCGACATCCATGTGCCGCGACAGTTCGGTCTCATAGCCCGATATTTTCTCGCCTTTCAGGCCCGCCTTTTTGAATTCACGGTCCAGGAGCAGCCGGGTACCGGTGCCCAGTGGGCGGTTTACAATGCGAAAACCCGGCCGCGAGAAATCAGCGATCCCTTTTATTTTCCGCGGGTTGCCCTGGGGAAGAATAATCCCCTGCTCCCGACGGCAGAAATTGACGACAACCGGCATACGGTCCATTTCCCGGTCTGCGAATTCGAAGTTGTATTCATCGCCGTCGTCCTGCACCAGATGGGAGGAAGCCACATGACAGAGTTCTTTTTTCAACGCCTGGATGCCCCCCAGGCTGCCCAGATTCCCAAAAACGGCAATCTGGTCCGACTGGGTTGTATTGAACAGGGTAATGGTCTTGTCCAGCAGCGGGTCATTGCTCCCGGCAATGACCAGAACATCGGTGTATGGCGGCAGTAAATTGGGTATCTCCGGATAATTGATGGAATTGTTTTCAATCCACTGCTCCACAAGGTGGATCGGGAAAAGCCACTTGCCCGTCACTTTACTCGCCGGGAGGCCTTTATCGGCAATAAGACTGTAAACCATTTTTTCGTTTACACCCAGGAACCCGGCCACTTCCCGGGTAGTCATCATTTTTTTCATATTCATTCCTGATTTCTAAGAGAATAAATTCGGGCCCATACATTCATGTTAAGGACTGTTTCTAAATTGCCTTTGGGCCCAATCTCTGCGTTGGGCGTTCGTTTCGGCACGGAGTGAAGTATCAGCGCTATCCTCGAAATACCGGATGTATTCCTCCGGTTTGAACCTCACGGCCGCCTTGCCTGCCGGGCGTAGCTCGCAGAGCGAAGACTGGATCTCGAGCCAAAATCCTAATTTAGAGACAGTCCCTTGCCAGGCGATATATTAATAGTGTCAATAATTGTCAATAATAACTGTATAAGGCGACCATCCCCACCGATGATAACCCATATTAACCAATTCGGATCATCTCCCGATTAGTTGTAGTTAATTAAGGCCCATAAATTAGGTGATCTCCAATTGAACAGGTGTTCCCCAGAGGGGTACGGGGTCCAGGATTCAAGGGTTCGCGTGAAATGCTAAAAAATTACAAAAATATATTTCAATGTTGATTATTGCTAAATCGTTAATATTATGTATAAAAAGAAATAGGCAGCCATCTGCCGGATTCCCTGATAAATCCCATTGATCCGGGCCTCATCCTGTGCTCGGGCTTACATAAACCCGAAGGAGCGATCATGCTGACTGAAAAAGAAAAACTGGATGAACTCCTTTCTCTGGGGATTGAGCTGAATCAGCTTAACGATCTGGACATACTCCTGGAAAAAATTCTTTCCGACGCACGCAGATTCGTCAATGCCGATGCCGGTTCGATCTATATCTGCCGCGAGAACACGCTTGATTTCACCTACACTCAGAATGACACCCTGCAAAAAAGGCTGCCCCCGGGGGAAAAACTGATTTACTCAACCTTTTCCATGCCGATCAACACCGACAGCATCGCCGGATATGTGGCCAGTACCGGGCAATTGCTTAATATTCCCGATGTTTACCGTCTCCCCCCGGAGGTGCCCTACAGTTTCAGTAAAAAATTCGATGAATCCACCGGTTATATCACCCGGTCGGTGGTCACCCTGCCCCTGAAAAATACACGGGGCGACATCCTGGGTATCCTCCAGATTATCAACGCCCGTGATGAAAACGGCGAGGTCATCCCCTTTGCCAGCGATGATGAAAACCTGATGCTGCACTTTGCAAGCATCGCGGCGGTGGCCCTGGAGAGAGCCCAGATGACCCGGGCCATTTTACTGCGAATGATCCGCATGGCGGAAATGCGCGATCCAAAGGAAACCGGTGCACACGTCAACCGGGTCGGCGGCTACTCAATTGAAATTTATGAAAAATGGGCCGAGCGCCACGGGCTTGCCGCCCAGGCAATCGAAAGCGGTCGGGACAGCCTGCGCATGGCGGCCATGCTCCACGATGTGGGCAAAGTCGCCATCTCTGATCTCATTCTCAAAAAACCTGGCAAATTCAATAATGATGAACGTGAATTGATGAAGCAGCACACGGTTCTGGGTGCCCAGCTTTTCCTGCAGGCCCAGTCGGATTTTGATGAGGCCGCCCGGGAGGTCGCCTTCAATCATCATGAGCGCTGGGATGGCAAGGGCTATCCGGGCCATGTGGACATGGCCACCGGCGAACCGCTGCCCGGTCGCGAACTCCCCGAGGGTGGTGCCCGGGGTAAAAAGGGAGAAGAAATTCCGCTGTTCGGCCGTATTGTCGCCCTGGCCGATGTTTTTGATGCGCTCTCTTCCGCCCGGGTTTACAAAAAAGCCTGGAGCGAAGCCGATGTGCTGGCAACGATTGAAGAAGAGGCCGGTGCCCAGTTTGATCCGGAAATAGTGGAGATCTTTCTTGACCGCATCGATGTGCTCCGCGCCATCCAGGAAAGGTATTCGGAAGAATAATGCGCAACCGCTTTTTCCCTTTTCTGACGGCTCTGGTTGTGGCCATGACCCTTTCCGGCTGCGCCCAAAAAATGGTGAATACGGTTGCGTTCGGAGACCCGCACACGGCCATCCGGATTTTGATTGCCACGGAACAAAGCGAATTCAAGCAGGCCGTTACCGAGAAGGTTGTCAATGGTTTTGAAAATCAAGCGCTGTTTTTTAAAATCACCGACTTGCGTAATCTGGAGTCCGAAGCCGTCGCGTCTTACACCGTCATTGTTATTATAAACACCTGCGTCGCCTGGGACCTGGACCCCCGGGTAAAAACCTTTTTTGAGTCTACTGTGACTAAAGAGCACATCATCCTGCTGACCACCGCCGGTGATGCAGATTGGCAGGCTGAGGCGGCCGGCGTGGACGCGTTTACGTCCGCCTCCAGCCCGGCCGATACCGAACGGGCTGCTGAAAATTTACGAACCAGAATACGCGCAATTATCGATGCAGCTTCGTAAAGAATCCTGGCACTGAGAGGCTGTGTCACAATGTTCAATTTGGTTTCAGATCAAGGAAGATTAAAATTTTAACCGGAGGAATACATTGAGTATTTTGAGGATTTAAATTTTCATCTGACGCTGAGATGGGGCCAAAGGGGACATTGTGACACAGTCTCTGAGGACCAGGTTTTTAAAGACAGAATAAACGTCACCCAGTTTAAAACAGTCTTAATCTCAAAACCCGGCTGATCGTCAACATGAACATCCAATACACCTGGTTTACTTTTGCGGAACTCAGCCGCCATGAACTCTACGAAGTTCTGCGCTTACGCCAGCAGGTTTTCATTATAGAGCAGGCTTCACTCTATACAGACATTGATGGCAATGACCCGGCCGCCCTGCATTTGACTGCCCGTGAGCGCAGCGGAGAACTGATCGGGTGTCTGCGCCTGCTGCCGCCGGGCATAACCAATCGCCGTCCGGCCCTCGGCCGGCTGGCCATTGCCAAACCATTTCGCGGCCTTAAAATGGGCAACCGGCTGATGGTCGCCGGGATTCAAAAGGCAAGCGAACTGTATGCAAACGGCTCTATCTATATTTCCGCCCAGCAGCACCTGATCCCCTTTTACAGTGAACTCGGATTTGTGCCCCGGGGGGAGCCGTATGATGAAGACGGCATCTTGCATGTCGACATGATCCTGGCAGTGCCGGGGGCTGAATAAAAATCAGTATAGAACCACTACCAAATATTTTTCACTCAGAAGTGGACCTGGAGAGTAGCCCATGTCAAGCGCACCCACCTGTGGCAAAAACTGGCGGAACACCCTGCACGAAATTATTTTCGAAGCGGACACCCCGGCCGGCAAGGCCTTTGATATCCTCTTGCTTATCCTGATTCTGCTCAGCACGCTGGCGGTAATCCTGGAAAGTGTTGCCACGGTAAGAAACGCCATCGGCCCTGTCCTGCGCATCGTCGAGTGGGCCATCACGCTTATCTTTACGGTAGAATATATCCTCCGGCTGATAGCCGTCCGGCAGCCGCTCAGCTACGCCCGCAGCTTTTTCGGCATCGTGGACCTGCTGGCGATTCTCCCCACCTGGCTCAGCCTGTTCGTTGCGGGTACCCACTCTCTAGCAGTGATCCGGGCCCTCAGGCTTCTGCGGGTGTTCCGAATCCTCAAACTCGCCCACTTCCTGCGCGAGGCCCGCCTGCTGCGATCCGCCATCAGGGGCAGCATGGGAAAAATTATTGTCTTTCTGGGCACCATCAGCATGCTGGTCATCATCATCGGGGCCCTCATGTATCTCATCGAAGGCGAAGAGAACGGCTTTACCAACATCCCCCAGAGCATCTACTGGGCCATTGTCACCATGACCACGGTGGGCTATGGAGACATTGCCCCGGCCACCGTACCGGGAAAAATGCTGGCATCCCTGGTGATGATCATCGGCTATGGAATCATCGCGGTCCCTACGGGCATTGTCACCGCGGAACTGGTCCGGCCCGTAAAAACCCAGGTCAGCACCCAGGCCTGTCCGTCCTGCAGCGCCGAAGGGCATGACCCGGATGCGAAATTTTGTAAATATTGCGGAGACCCTTTGTGAAGAATCCTGGCTCAAAGGGCTATGCTCTGGATGGCCCCCTTAAGGGTCGTCTGACCCAAGCCCTTTGATGGTACTTGGCCGGATTCAGGCTTTTCGGCCAAAGACCGCAGGCTGAAGGAACACCGTAAAACCAGCTGTTCAGTTTTGCCCTAATGAAAACAAGGAGAATCCAATGAATCTGCCAGACATTCAGATTAGAAAAATTTTGTACGCCACCGACCTTTCCCCCAATGCCTACCACGCCTTCGCCTATGCCGTGAGCCTAGCCAGTCATTATCGAGCCGAGCTCTCCATGCTACATGTGATCGAAGACATCCCTGATTTTGACAACAAGGTGGTCGGGTATATTTCGCAGCAAGGTTGGGAAGAGATCAAACAGAGGCATGAAGACGAAGCCCGCAGCAGCCTGACCGGCAAGCTCATGCAAAGCAGGGCCCCGATTGAAGATCTTTTAGGACAATTAAGCAATAACGCTCAGGGAAATCTCCCTGAGCCGGCTTTTAAAACAGGTGAAATCCTGGTTAAGCGGGGGAACCCGGTGGAACAGATCCTTAACCAGGTGAACGAGAAAGATTTCGACCTCATCGTGATGGGGACCCATGGCCACGGCGTCTTTGCAGACGCCATGATGGGCAGCACCTCGCGACGGGTGCTGCGCCGCTGTCTGAAACCGGTGCTGGTAGTCCGGCTTCCCGAGTAGGCATTAATGTTCCTCCCGCATAGCGTGAGGCCTCCGGATGCCCCTGAAAGCGGGGTGACGATCATTTGGTTTTGACCTTTCCCCTTTGTGACGCGCCGAGCATCGCAGGAAAGGGCGAGAAAGGCGAAGTGCTGTTTGAGCGCAGCGAGTTGCGCTGAGCCCGCCCTTTCCGAGAAGCACAGGGCAGCCCGAAGGGCCGCGTAACAGGGCGATTTCTTTTGGTTACTTTTCTTTTTCGGAAAAGAAAAGTAACGCAACCTTACATTGTGGCAGGCAGGTCCGATATGATCTAGCAGGAGATTACAGCCGCTGATACTCCCCTGGACCGGTAGAACCTCTCTGGGTCCTCAACCAGAGGTGGAGGGTTTAGATCACGACTGACAACAAGCTTTCACGGCATAGCCAGTTATATCTGACTCCCGTGAAGCGGGACAGGCTCCCAAATAGCGGAACAAGTTTGACACTGCGGACCAGATTTTTAAGGGTAGCATAAAAAGGCCGCCCGGAAACGGCTGCTTCCAGGCGGCCTGATACGTCCGACTCTTTACTACTTTTCCAGCTGGATGACCAGGAACCCAGCGTTGGGCCGCCGGATAAGCAAGCTGAATTCATCACCGCTATCAATTTTGCCGAGCAGCTTTTTATATTCTTTCAGGCTGCTGACATGCTTGCGGTTGATCTCCTTGATGACATCGGCGGTGCGGATACCGGCCCGGTCACCCTTGCCGCCCGGTTCGACTTCCGTAACCAGGACGCCTTTTTCGTCCTCATCAATGCCGAGGCGTCGGGCGGTTTCCTTGGTAAGGGCGGTCACCTTGATACCCAGGTCATCGCTTTTCTCCTGTTCGGCTTTGGCGACCTGCCGGCCGTCTTCACGCTTGGCCAACTTTACAGACCGGGTCATCTCCTTGCCATCTCTGAGGATCGTAATCCGGGCCTGCTTGCCAACCTCTAGTCCGGCAATCATCCGGGACAGCTCGCGGCTGGAAGTGATCGCCTGCCCATCAACCTTGAGAATAATATCGCCGACCTTTATGCCGGCTTTATCGGCCGGGTCATCTGCAAACACCTGTGACACCAGGACCCCGGTATTGTCGCCGAGCTTATAGTATGTTTTCAACTCCCCCGTCAGGTTTTGAATACCGACACCCAGCCAACCCCGGGTGACGCCTTTGCCGGTTTTCAGCTGGGCGATGATGTCTGCGGCCATGTCAATGGGTATGGCAAAGCCGATGCCCTGCCCCCGGGCCACGATAGCGGTGTTGATACCGACAACCTCTCCATCGAGATTTAGAAGGGGACCGCCACTGTTGCCGGGATTGATGGAAGCGTCGGTCTGGATAAAATCGTCATAGGGACCGGAGCCGATGATCCGCCCCTTGGCACTGACGATCCCGGCGGTTACCGTCTGCTCGAGCCCGAAGGGACTGCCGATGGCCACGACCCAGTTGCCCACTTCCAGCGATTCGGAATCACCCATTTTAAGGGCCGCCAGGCCCTTGGCATCTACTTTGATAAGGGCTATATCCGTGTTGGCATCCCGGCCGATGACCTCGGCCTTGTATTCCTTTTCATTGGAAAGCTTCACGGTAATCTCATCGGCACCTTCGATTACATGGTTGTTGGTAACAATGTAACCGGTCTTATCGATAATGAAACCCGAGCCGAGGCTCCTCTCTTTAAAATCACGCTGGGGGCCCTTTCTCTGGGGGCCGAAAAAATCATGAAAAGGGTCCTTATCACCAAAGGGGTTCTCCTGCCCGAACGGGTTTCCGAAAAAATGCCGAAAAACACGCCCCCCGCCTTTGATGGTCTTTACAGTCCGGATATTCACAACCGCCGGCCGGGCCTCTTTCGCCAGCAGACTGAAATTTGCCGGCACCATCTGTACTGTTTCTGTTTTCTTGGCCAGCGCGGTACCCGGGCCGGCAGCGACCACCAGCCCCACCGCGAGAACCACGATTCCCATTGATATCCATAATGATTTTCTGCGCATATACGACCTCCTTGGGTTTACCGTTTCATTTCTAATGGCGTATTCTAATACACGAAGCTGACCGGAAGATTACCGGAAGATTACCATTTGGTAATGTTTGTTTGGTTTGGAATTACGGCTGGACCGGTAAGGTGACTGTAAAGGTGGAGCCCTGCTCTTTCCGGCTGGTGACCTCGATTTCACCCCCATGGACCCGGGCTACGGCGCGGGCCAGGCTCAGCCCCAGCCCGGTTCCCGGCAGCGACCGGCTTTCATCACACCTGAAAAAGCGGTTGAAAACCAGGGGCAGGTCCCGGGCATCGATACCGGTTCCCGTATCGGCCAGGGTAATCTGAATAGTCGGGTTGTCTTTCAATCGATCAACCGTGACCTGCACCCCTCCTGACGCGTGGGTGTACTTGATGGCGTTGTCCATAAGATTGGAAATCATCCTCTGGATCATCTTGACATCACCTCTGAACATAAACGGCCCCGCTGCATGGCAGGTAAGCGTGATTTGCCGATCTTCAGCCATGGGGCCGAAAAGCTCACAGGCTTCCTCCACAATAGCCGCCAGGTCCAGGGTTTCCAGGTGCAGATGACCCACGCCGGCTTCCGTTTTTGAGATCATCAGCATGGTGTTAATCATATCCAGCAGTCGATCGCACTCTTCAATGGTATTGCCGGCCATGGTTTCAAAATCCCCGGGGGTCGCCTCGGTGGTCAGGGTGACTTCAGCCAGGCCTCTAATCCTTGTTATCGGGCTGCGCAGATCATGGGCGATATTATCATTCATCTCGCGGATACCGGTTACCAGGTCTTCAATCCGATCCAACATGGTATTGAAAGTTGCCGCAAGTCGGTCGATTTCATCACCGTACTGCTTTTCGACGATCACGCGCTCCTGCAGGGATTCACTTGATATGCGACTGGCCGTAAGGGTTACCGCCGCAACACCGGAGAGGGCCCTTTTCGATAAGAGCCGGCCGATAACCACCGCCAGGACGAAAAGAACCGCCAGCGTTGCCAGAAAGATTCGCACCAACGCCTTGAGAAAGCGCTTGTTCGCATCCAGGGACTGGCCGTATTGCAAGATGACGCCCGGCCCGATGAAACCATAAATCGTCCTTACATCCCGTCCGGCATCGGACAACGCAACAGTCTCTTTCACGACCCGTTCGCCTTCCAGCAGCCGCCTGATCGCTTTGGCATTCACCTTCAGATCCTGCCAGTAAGTTCTTGAAGAGGAAAGGAAAATTTCTCCGTTAGGCGCCAGCATCCGCAGGAAAACTTCCTTTTCACCGGCCGCCTGGGTCTCGATTAAGGCGGCTTCCTTGACACTTTCAAGGTCCTTGATTGCCAGCATTGCCGAAAAATGGATGATCTGTCTTTCAAGATCCCGGTCGGTCCTGTCCCGGAACTCCAGGGCCAATAAAAAATAAATCACCCCAAACGCAATACATAGCGATCCCACGAAAACAACCGCATACCAGAGCGTCAGCCGGAAAGCGAGTGAATGGCTAAACTTACTGCCTGGTTTTGAGGACATACCCGACTCCGCGTACTGTCTGAATCATCTTTTCACTGAAACTTTTATCCACCTTGTCACGCAACCGGCAGATTCTGGCTTCAACAACATTGGTCTGGGGATCAAAATTATAATCCCACACATGTTCCATGATCATTGTTTTTGAGACAACTTTGTCTCGGTTCCTTAAAAGATATTCCAAAAGCGCATATTCACGTGGCTGCAATTCGATTTCCTTATCACCGCGCCTGACCACACGCGTAAGCAGATCCATGGAGAGCTTTCCGGCTACCAGCCGGGTAGGTTCGGCACTATTGCTCTGCCTCCGGATGAGGGCCTGGACCCGTGCCATCAGTTCAGAAAATGCGAACGGTTTGGTCAGGTAATCATCACCGCCTATCTGGAGTCCCCGGACCCGGTCATCAATGGAATCCTTGGCGCTTAAAATGATGACAGGTGTCATCACCTTGGCCCTGCGCATCTCCTCAATAACGTCCAAACCATTCTTTTCAGGCAGCATAATATCTACAATAACAACATCATACGGCTCACACAGCGCAAGGTCCAGTCCCTGGATACCATCGGCGGCATGGTCCACCGCAAAAGCGGCCGCTTTAAAGCCCTTGATAATAAATGAGGCGATTTTAAGATCATCCTCTATCAGCAAAAGTCGCACGCTACTCTCCTTACTATCGATTATGGAAGAATGTCCATAGCACCCGAAAAGTGTCAATATTTTGACGCAATCATTTTTTTAATCTTTCTTCAGCATGTGACTTCAATCCATAGACTGAATTGATCTATAGTATACTTTTTTATATTAAAAATTAAGATGGTTATAAGGTCAACCCCCTGTCCCCGGGGCATGGTTTATCACCGTCTGGGGCGTATACAACAAGCAACATAATATTGACCCTCAAAAATTGTAGGTTTAAATAGGAGGCCTCCATAGTATGGAGAGTTTTATCTCCAAAATGAGCACATCGGCGTTCACCTAACTGAAATAAGGGGCCAATGGATCTCAATTTTCTTTGATTTAGCCATCGATTTTCCAAAAACAGGCCAAAATTATCAACATAATATTGAATCTATCATTTCTGGGTATATATATTGCATTTAAATACCTACATCTCCCTTGGGGGTAGCTAGATACCCAGATGCCAATCGGCTGCCCCAATCCTGATCATCGAACATTTTGCTATCTGGAGGCCAAAATGGAAAAGAGACCACCGACATGCGCAACATTCGACTTTGAAATCGGCAACCTTCTGGAAAGCCCCTGTAAACGATGTCACAAACGGGCAATGCTTCCAAAGTGTGCTGCAAACTGCAAACTCATAGACGATGTCCAAAAAATGCTGGCCGGTGGTATTTCCAGTGTCAAGAATTTCTCACCGGCTGAGTCGTTCACTATCCTTATTAGCGAATAATCACATCATTCAATGCTCTTTTAAGTGGATGATGATACACAACTTTTCGCTATTAGACAAGACAGCATCACCTTACGCAGGGGCCCCGGCCTGATTTTGAACAGGTCGGGGCCCTTTCTTTTAAGTAATGAAAGGACGGATATTTTTTTATTTTCAAAATGTTATAGGTTGTACCGGCCGTCTTGAGGGGCCCTGCTGGACACCTGTTCGATTTCGTCCTTGACTTTACGGGCAAGAATCTTATTATACCGTCATCAAGCAAATAACGGACTACGAGGTTTTTTATGCCTGTGTATGAATTTGAATGTGAATGTGGTCACCTAAGCGAGGAACTCGTCAAGCTGGGTACCAAAGAGGTACCCTGCCCTGAATGTGGTCGGAAAGCCAAAAAGATCATGTCCCTCTGTACTTTCGAATTGAAAGGCAGCGGATGGTACGCCGACGGTTATTCGTCGACCAAGAAGTAACCGGGTTAAACCTGATCCACTAGCTCTGCCTAACATCCCTATCGACTAACCGCCTCCCCGCGCAAGGTTTCTTGGGAGGTGTTGCCTCCGTTTCATCTTTTCTGGAAAACTTTCCCCTTTCACTTTGTGCAATACCAGTCCACCGAATAAATTTATCCGTTCAGCTGTCGACGCCGCCGTTGTTCCAGAAGTCATCCAGAGCCGCCTCAAGATGCTCCGGGTCGCGTATCCTGACAGGGCGCCAGTGTTTCGGAAGCATGGTTCGATAGCTGTGACGTCCATAGCGCTGATCCACAAGCAACACGATACCCCGGTCTTGCGCCGTGCGAATCACTCTGCCGGCCCCCTGTAAAACACGGTTGATCCCCGGATACTGGTACGCATACTGAAACCCTGCTTTTTCGGTAGCATTAAAATACGCTTTTATCAGTTCATTCTCGTAGGATATCCCCGGCAGTCCGACCCCGACCACTGCCGCCCCGGACAACTTGTCCCCCACCAGGTCGATACCTTCACCGAATATGCCGCCCAATACCGCAAATCCGATCAGGGTCTCGTCGCGCCTTTCCTGGAAATGCTGTAAAAATGCTGTTTTTTCAATGTGGTTCATCTCCGGTGTCTGTACGATGATACGCAGCGCCGGCTGCGCCTGCACAACGGCCGCATGCACCATGGCAAGGTAACGGTAAGAGGGAAAGAAGAAAAGATAATTGCCACTTTTTTGGGCCACCACGGCCTGCAGGATGTCTCCCAGCTGCGCCAGTGATGCGGCTCTTTGCCGATACAGGGTTGAAATCCGGTCGGCCACGAAAAGTCCGAGGTTGGCGTCTGGAAAGGGTGATCCGATCTGCATGGCGGCGGTATCCGCCGGACAGCCGAACAAACGTCGAAAATATACAGCCGGAGTCATGGTGGCCGAGAAAAAAACAGCCGCAGCACTAGTATCCAAAGTCGCTTTCAGCCGCTTAGCAGGGTCAAGACAGAAAAGCTTGATCCTGAGGTTGTCGCCGGATTGTTCCATAAAGGTGACATACTCGTCTCTATACTGATCAGCGGTTTTTAAAAAATTAATGCTTTTAAAGTAAAACTCCAGCAGATTCTCGCGGAAAGGGGTGTTCAGATTATCAACCAGCCACTTTTCGGCCTTGCGGACGAAATCCGTCAAACGTGTCAGCAGATCCAAAGGGGCCTGACTTTGCGAAAAAGCACCGCCGGGCAGTTGCCGGCACTGTTTCCTTGCGGTGACCATCCAGCTGTTAATTTTTCCCAGGCTTTTAAACAGAGCCGGCAGTGGGTTGCGGACTTTGCGCCTTAAATCCAAAACAGCCTGTTTTTCAATCTGCGCCGAGAACATCTCCCGGGATCGATCCACCAGGTTGTGCGCCTCATCCACCAGGTAGATGCAGTTGCGGTCGGATTCCACGATAAGGCGCTTGAGCGATACCCGGGGATCAAAAGTGTAATTATAATCACAGATAAGGCAATCCGAAAAAAAAATGAGCTCCAGGGAAAACTCAAAGGGACAGATAACGAACTCGCGGGCGACGGCTTCGATGCGGCTGCGCGAAAAGTCATCTGAGGGGAAAATAGCCTCGAGAGCCCCATCAACCCTGTCAAAATAGCCCTTGGCAAATTCGCAATCCTCCGGGCGGCAGGACCTTTCCGCCAGAAAACAGATCTTGTCCTTGGCGGTTATGGTCAGGGTCTTCAGCCTGAGCCCCTTGTCCCGCATGACCCCAATGGCTTTGTCGGCGGCCAGACGGCCGGTGGTTCTGGCGGTTAGATACAGTATCACCGGATTTTCAATGCCGTCCATCGCCTTGATCGCCGGGAAAAGCGCTGCCATGGTCTTGCCGA
This sequence comes from uncultured Desulfobacterales bacterium, assembly GCA_964647585.1. Lineage (GTDB taxonomy): Bacteria > Desulfobacterota > Desulfobacteria > Desulfobacterales > CAJINA01 > CAJINA01. Next base: position 536 of record CAZYGG010000005.1, on the reverse strand, counting down.
TACCAGTGGCAGCCTGGACCAGAAGTTGTCTCCGGTCCCGAATCGCCCGGTATACACCCACGGCCATGTCACGCTGTCCATCGCGATAGTTGTCAAAAGGAAAATCCAGAGCATCAATGGAGGCGTTCCGGCATACCTGCCAGTCCAGGCATAATTCGATCTGGGCCAGGTAACGGTCCACGATCGTATTAAAAAAAAGCGCAAGCTCGGATATCGGGTAAATCTGTGCCCATGACGCCGCCTGGCCACTTTCGACCTGGTAATAGGTGAGGTGGATCTCAACGCTCGCCAGGTTCTTTTCCACGGCGTACATGTAAGCATAGCAGCGTGCCTGCCCGAGGTGCACCGGATCCGGATCCCGGCTAATCTGTTCGAGATCCCGCATGGTTGTCTTGATTTCCTCAACCGTGCACCCCGCGGTGTCCCGGTAGACCCCGTCAATGCGGCCACTCACCGCCAGATCTGTTTTAGCGGTTTCCACTACAATACTCACCGGCACCTCAGCTTCATAATTGGCAGGCCGGCTCTTTTGTATC